>NZ_JBVJSQ010000017.1:0-226143 GCF_055606485.1 Streptomyces sp. NPDC037083
CCACCCACCTCCCCCCTTCCTTTGGGGGGGGGGGAGGGGGAGCCGCGCGGGTGTTTTCCCCCCCCCCCCCCCCACGGCTCCGCGTCCCCCGGGCCCGTGGGCCCGGGGGACGCGGAGCCGAACGTCGGGGAGTCAGCCCCCGGTCACGTCCCGCGCGGCTCCCGTACGACGGCGACACCGCCCGGCGGGACCGTCACCGAGCCGTCCGGCGCCGGCGTGCCGGTGAGGAGTTCGACCGCGCCGGCGGCGACGGCCACCTCGGCTCCCGTCCCGCCGTGGTCGACGAGGAACACGTAGTCGGCCGTGGCGCCGCGCCGCCGTACCGCCTCCACGCCCGCAGGCACGTCCCGCAGCACCGGCCGCACGCCCGCTTCCTCGCGGATCCGGGCCAGCAACGCCGCCAGCGTGTCCGGGTCGGGAAGCGTGGCCACGTACCAGGCCGTGCCGGCGCCGTACCCGTGCCGGGTGACCGCGGGGACGCCGGTCAGCGGGCCGTCCGTGTACGAGGTCACCGTCTCCGCTCCGGCCGTGCGGGCCCGCTCCGACCACAGGGACGCCGTGCCGCCCCCGCTCAGCCCCACCGTCTGCCCGGGCAGCAACGGGAACAGTTCGTCCGTGCGCACGCCGAGGGCCTCGCGGAAGGCGCCCGGGTAACCGCCCAGCCGCACATGGCAGTTCTCGTCGACCGCCCCGCTGTGGAAGCCGACCGCCAGGGTGCCGCCGCGCTCGGCGAAGGCGGTCAGGTTCGCCGCGCCCGCATCGTCGACCAGGTACAGGCTCGGCGCCAGGACCAGGCGGTACGCCGACAGGTCCGCGTCGGGGCGGACGAAGTCCACGGCGACGCCGGCCCGCCACAGGTGCTCGTACCAGGACCTGGTCACGTCCAGGAAGCGGACCTCCTCGCTGGGCTGCGAGGGAAGTTCCAGCGCCCAGCGGGCGTCCCAGTCCCAGACGATCGCCGTCTCGGCCGTGCCCGTGCTGCCGCGCACCTCCGCGAGCGCCTTCAGGTCCGCGCCGAGCGCCACGACGTCCCGCCAGATCGCACTGTCCGTGCCCGCGTGCGGCAGCATCGCCGAGTGCCACTGCTCGGCGCCCGCCTTCGCGGCCCGCCACTGGAAGTAGGCGATGCCGTCGGCGCCGCGCGCCACGTGGGCGAGGGCGTTGCGACGCAACTCCCCCGCGTTCTTGGCCCTGTTGACGGGCTGCCAGTTCACGGCTCCGGTCGAGTGCTCCATCAGCAGCCACGGGCGGCCGCCCCCGAGCGAACGCACCAGATCGCCGCTCATCGCGATGTCGATCTCGGACTCGGGGTCGGTGGACCGGAGGTAGTGGTCGTTGGAGACGACGTCCAGTTCGGGCGCCCAGCGCCAGTAGTCCAGCGCGTCGAAGTTGTACATCACCATGAAGTTGGTGGTGGCGGGGACGTCGGGGGCGGCCTGTGCCAGCGCCTCGCGTTCCGCCGTGCACAGGGACAGCAGCGCGTCGCTGCAGAAGCGGCGCCAGTCCAGCCGGTGGGTGGGGTTGGGGACCGCGCCCGTCGCGCGCGGCGGCAGGATCTCGTCCCAGTCGTAGTACCACTGGCTCCAGAAGGCGGTGCCCCAGGCGTCGTTGAGCGCGGCCAGGTCGTCGCCGTATCTGTCGCGCAGCCAGCCGCGGAACGCCTCCGCGCTCGTGTCGCAGAAGCACTCGGCGTTGTGGCAGCCGTACTCGTTGTGGACGTGCCACATGACCACCGCGGGATGGCCGGCGTACCGCTCCCCCAGCGCGCGGGCCATCCGCAGCGCCGCCTCCCGGTAGGCCGGGCTGCTCGGGCAGAACGTCTGACGGCTGCCGTACGACAGCCTCCGGCCGTCCGGGTCCACCGGCAGCGCCTCGGGGTGGGCCCGGAAGAACCACGCCGGCGGCGCGGCCGTCGGGGTGGCCAGGTCGGCGGCGATGCCGTGGGCGTGGAGCAGGTCGAGGACGCGGTCCAGGCGCGAGAAGTCGTACACGCCCTCGGACGGTTCCAGCAGCGCCCACGAGAAGATGTTGACGCTGACCATGTTCACGCCGGCCTCGACCATGAGCCGCATGTCCTCGGCCCAGACCTCCTGCGGCCACTGCTCGGGGTTGTAGTCGCCGCCGTAGGCGATGCCGGGGACGTTCAGCGCGCGCTCCATCACTCGCCTCCCGACAGCAGGCGGCGGGTGGTGTTCACGCCCCACGCGTCGAGGGACAGCAGCCGGTCGCTGGACGCCATCAGGCCGCCCGTCGCCTCCACGTGCGCGGCCCACCGCTCCCGGGTCTCCACCGCCGGGCGGGCCATCAGACAGTCGGGGTCGTTGGTCCAGAGACGGCCGTGCTGCCACTGGCGGCCGACGCCGGTGAACTCGGCCGGGTCCTGACCGGGCTGACTGTAGTCGTCGGCCTCGGGGCGGCGGTGCGGCGCCGTGTCGGGGCTGACCCGCATCGCGTCGAACAGGCCGAGGGAGGGCAGCATCGGCGCGCCGCAGCCCAGGAGGTAGGACTCCGGTCCGATCGCCGACCGGATGAGTTCGATGCCCGAACGGTAGGCCGCCAGGGGACCCGTGGACCGCTCGTGCCGGACGCCGTCCAGGGCGCCCGCGTACAGGAAGTCGACCTTGAAGTAGTCGTAGCCCTCGGCGCGCAGGGTCCGGAAGACGTCCGTCAGGTAGGCCGCCGCCCCGGGGTGGGTGGTGTCGAGGACCCGCAGGTCGTGCCCCCAGTTGCGGCCGGCGTGCGCGAAGCCGCCGTCGGCGGAGGCGACCAGCCAGTCGGGGTGCTCGGCGGCGAGCTCGCTGCTCGGGTCGACGAGGAAGGGCGCCGTCCAGATGCCGGCCCGGCGGCCCCGGGCCCGGATGGCGTCCGCGATGCCGGCGCGCGAGCGGAAGCGGCCGGAGAGGGTGAGCCAGTCGCCGAGGGCGCGCTGGTAGCCGTCGTCGATCTGGACGACGTCGACGGGCAGGTCGAGGGTGTCCATGGCACGCAGGTTCTCGTGGACGTCGTCCTCGGTGACGGCGGTGAAGTACTCGTACCAGGAGCACCAGACGGTGGGCGCCGGGCGGGGCGCGGCGAGGCCGAGGGCCGCGGCCCAGTCGGCCAGGGCGGCCTGGACGTCGGCGCCCTCCGTCCCCGCGTACTCCTTCACGGGCCCGTCGGCGGTGACCTCGGCCCGGCCAGCCCGGACGGTCAGCCGGATCGAGGGGACCTCGCGGGTCGGGTCCGTCGCCGCCCACAGGCGTACCGGTGAGCCGTCGCCGGGGTCGAGGGCCAGCAGTCCCTCCCCCTGGAAGGCTCCGGCGGGGACGGTGACCCCGGGCCGGTAGCAGACGGTCGCCCAGTTGGCGTTCGTCGGACGGTGGGGGCGCGCGTCGAGGGCGTACGCGCCGCTCGGGCTCCAGGACTGCCAGCCCTCCTCGTGGACGCGGGCGCGGCGCGGATCCACGGGGACGGTGGCCACCGGGGTGAAGGGGTCGTGCACGGGGGTCTCTTTCACGGGGGAAGGGGCTCAGCCCTTGTTGGCGCCGAGGGTCAGGCCGCTGACGAACTGGCGCTGGAGCACGAAGTAGACGATCAGCGTGGGGATCGCGGTGAGCAGGGCGCCGGCGGCGACCAGGTTGGGGTCGGTGAAGTACTGGCCGGAGAGGTTGTTCAGGGCCGAGGTGATCGGCATGTTCTCGCCGGTGGAGATCAGCACGATGGCCCAGAAGAAGTCGTTGTAGATCCAGATGGACAGCAGCGTCGCCAGCGCGGCCATCGCGGGCTTGCACAGGGGCAGCACGATCTGCCAGTACAGGCGCCACACGGAGGCGCCGTCGACGAGGGCGGCCTCGGTCAGCTCGTGCGGCAGGGAGCGCATGTAGTTGCTCAGCACGAAGGCGCAGAAGCCGGACTGGAAGGCCACGTGGATGAGGACCAGACCGAGCGCGGAGTCGTAGAGCTTGCCGCTGACGGTGATCCCCGGCAGGTTCACCAGCAGGTACAGGCGGTACAGCGGGGTGATGATCACCTGCTGGGGCAGGAGGTTGCCGGCCGTGAACACCAGCAGCAGGAAGAGGTTGACCCGGAAGTCGAAGCGGCTGACGTAGAACGCCACGCACGAGGACAGGAACAGGGTCAGCAGCACGGCCGGGACCGCGATCAGCAGCGTGTTGCCGAAGTAGTGCAGCATGTCCGACTGCTGGAAGGCGTTGGTGAAGTTGTCCAGGCTCAGCTTGTCGGGCCAGGACACATAGCCCTTCTCGCTGGTCTCCGCGTACGGGCGCAGGGCCGCGAACAGCGCCCAGAGCAGGGGCGCGAGCCAGGCCAGGGCGGTGACGACGAGGAACGTGTGCAGCAGGATCCGGGCGGGGCGGACGGGGGTGCGCTGCTTGGTCGCGAGGGTCGCGCTCATGCTCGCCGCTCCTTGCGGAAGGTCGCGATCAGATACGGGATGATCACCGCGAGGGAGATCACCAGCAGGACGACGGCGATCGCCGAGCCGTATCCGATGCGGCTGGACTCGCCGATGATGTTGTTGGTCACCAGGATCGACAGCAGTTCGGTGCCCTGGGCGCCCTTGTTGAAGACGAAGACCAGGTCGAAGGCGCGCAACGCCTCGATGATCGTCACCACGAGGACGACCGTGTTGGTGGGCCGCAGGGTTGGGAAGATGACGTTCTTGAACGTCTGCCACTCGTTCGCGCCGTCCAGCGAGGAGGCCTCGCGCAGGGCGGGGTCGACGCTCTTCAGGCCGGCCAGGTACAGGATCATCATGTAGCCGGCGTGGCGCCAGGAGGCGGCGATGAGGATGGCCCACAGGTTGAGGTCCGGGTCGCCGATCCAGTCGATGTAGTGCCCGGGCGTGTTCGCCCCGATGAGGCTGTTGATCAGGCCCGTGTCCGGGTTGTAGACCAGCTGCCAGACGAATCCGATGACGGCCATGGACACCACGACCGGCAGGAAGAACGCCGTCTGGTAGACCCGGCTGAACCGGATCTTCTTGTCCAGCTGGACCGCCAGGAACAGGCCCATCGGGGTCGGGATCAGGATGAGCACGACGAACCAGATGACGTTGTGCTCGACGGCGGGCCAGAACTGCGGGTTGTTGCTGAACAGTTCACGGAAGTTGTCCAGCCCGACCCACTTGATGGAGTCGAAGCCGATGCCGTCCCAGGTGGTGAAGGCCAGCGCGATGGAGGCGAGGGCGGTGACCCAGACGAGGGCCACGTGCAGGATCGTCGGCACCCCGGCCATCAGGCCGAGGGTGAGCCGGTCACGGCGGGTCAGCAGGCGGCGGTGGCCCTGCGGGGCCCGCTTCTCGGGGGATGCGGTGCCCGGAGGCGGCACGGCGGCCGCCTCCGGGGACTTCGTGGTGTCCACGGTCATGGTGTGGTGCTCATCCGCTTCAGCAGGAGGGTCAGCCGGACGCGAAGATCGTCTTCTTCTGGCGCTCGATCGAGCTCAGCAGGCTGTCGACTCCCTTGGGGTCGCGGACGAACTTCTGCAGCGCGGGCTGCATCACCGTCGAGGTGAAGTCGGGCCGGCTGTCGCGGTCCATGAACTGCGTGAGGTGCTTGGCGCCGCTGATCATTTCGTACGCCTTCTTCTGCAGCGCGGTGTACGAGGAGGTGTCGGCCTTGGAGGAGGCGGCGACGACGCTCGGGTCGGCCTTGAGGTAGATCGCCTCGGCCTCCGGGGTGCCCAGGTACTCCAGGAGCTTGACGGCGGAGGCCTTGCTCTTCGGGGCCTTGGAGAGCATGAAGCCGTCGGTGGGCGCCTCGACGGTGTCCTGGCCGTAGGCCGGGTCGATCTCCGGGAAGGCGAAGAAGTCGAGGTCGTCGGCGTCGGCCGGGTTGGTGAACTGCTGCGCCACGAAGGTGCCCAGCAGGTACATGCCCGCCTTCTTGGAGACGAGGGTCTGGGCGGCGTCCTGCCAGGTGCGGCCGACGGCGCCGT
Source organism: Streptomyces sp. NPDC037083 (assembly GCF_055606485.1). Lineage (NCBI taxonomy): Bacteria > Bacillati > Actinomycetota > Actinomycetes > Kitasatosporales > Streptomycetaceae > Streptomyces > Streptomyces sp. NPDC037083. The sequence continues at coordinate 5,938 of NZ_JBVJSQ010000017.1, forward strand.
CCTGGTGGTAGGGGAGGAGCTCGGCCCAGTGGTCGAAGGTCTTGCGGACCTTCGCGTCGGTCCAGGAGGCCTTGCCCGCCATCAGCTCGACGTGGAAGTCGTAGCCGTTGGCGCGGAAGTTGATCTGGTCGAAGGTGCCCAGCGCCGGCCAGGCGTCCTTGTCGCCGAAGGCGATCGGGACCAGGCCGTCCTTCTTCATCTGCTTGCACAGCGCGACCAGCTGGTCCCAGGTGGTGGGGACGGTGTAGCCGTGCTGCTGGAACACGCTCTTGCGGTAGAAGAGCGCCCACGGGTACGTGTACAGCGGCACGAAGTAGTACTTGCCGTCCTCGCCCTTGCTGAGGGCCTTCATCGCGTCGGGGAAGTTGCCGCCGATCTTCTGCCACACGTCGTCGATGGGGGTGGCGAGCTTCTTGGCCGCGAAGAACTGCATGCGGTAGCCGGCGAACCAGTTGAACACGTCGTCCGGGGTGCCCTGGAGGTAGGAGTTGATCTGCTCCTGGAACGTGTTGTGGTCCTTGGTGTTCACGTCGACCGTGATCCCGGACTGCTTCTTGAAGGCTGCGTAGATCTCGGCGAAGGCCTTCTTCGGGACGGCGTCGGAGGCGTTGGAGCCGAGGGTGACGGTCTTCGGGTCGGCGGCTGCGCCGCTGCTGCCGCACGCGGACAGCAGCGGCATTCCGGCGCCCAGGGCGGCCGCCCCGCCTATGCCGCGCAACAGTGTGCGTCGGCTCGGGGAGGGGAGGGAGAGGCGGCCGGAGGGGGTGAGGTCGTGCATGAGCGGCTCCTGACGCGAGGTTCGGTCATGAGGTATGACTGAAAGCCGGTCGCAATCGACCAGAAATCAACTTGACCGAACACTGGGTGGCGCAATAACAGCCGTATGTCCGCTCATGCGTCAAGAGCCGCTGACTTCATTTGTCGAAACGTAATCGACACACCTTGATCATCTTTTGCCCGTTTCCTTGATCCCGACGGGCCCCGAGAAGATCACTTGAAGGCGGCGAAGGCCTTCGAGAACGCGGACTCGCCCTGGACGATCGAGCTGCAGGTCGCGTCCGCGGCGCCCTTGGCGCCGCCCGGGCACTGCTTGTCCCGGGTCGCCGACCACATCGACAGCCATCCCAGCCCCTTCGACTTCGCGAAGGCGACGAGCTGTGCGGCGTCCTCGACCTTGAAGATCTCGGAGGCGACGTCGTTCACACCGATCATCGGAGTGACGGCGACCGTCTTCCACGCGGCACTGTCGCTCAGTCCGAGCACGCTCTTGACCTGGGCCTGGGTGGCGGTGGCGGCCTGCTCGGCATAGTCGCCCATGTCACCGCTGTACGCCGGACCGTAGTCCATCGCCATGACGTTGACCGTGGCGATGCTCACGCCGTTGGCCTTCGCGTCGGCGATGAGACTCACACCGTCCTGAGTCAGCCCCTCGGGCATGACCGGCAGGGTGAACGACACGTTCAGGCCCGGGTGCCTGCGCTGGAGTTCGGCTATGGCCCGGGCGCGGCGGGTGTTGGCGGCGGCGTTCGGCAGCGCCCCGCCCTCGACGTCGAAGTCGACCTTGGTCAGCCGGTACGCGTCGACCACCTTCCCGTACGCGTCCGCCAGCGCGTCCGGCGAGGAGCAGGTGGTGGCCAGTTCGGAGCCGGACGCCCCGCCGAAGGAGACCCGCACGTCGCCGCCCTCGGCGCGCAGCGCGCCGATCTGCGCGGCCACGCCGTCGCTCGCGAGGTCGGTCACCCCGCCCCACTTGGGCGTACAGCCGCCGCCGTCGGTCACGAAGGCGAGGTTGTAGTCCTTGACGCCGGTCGCGCGCACGCTTCCGAGCAGGTCGAAGGCGGGATAGAGGGAGGTGTCGACGTAAGGGGCGAAGCCGGCGGAGGAGGGGGTGCCGGCGCCGGAGCCGCCGCTCGCACCCGGGGAGGGGGGAGCGGTGGAGGCCGGGGCGGTGGCGGTCGGGACGGAGGTGGCCGTAGGCGCGGTGGAGGGGGAGGCGGAGGCGGTGGGAACGGCGGACTGCGTCGGCCGCCCGCTCGGCTCGGGCGTGGCGCCCCCGTCGGCGGAGCACCTGGCCCCGTCGACGAGACAGCCGACCGGATCCCCGGTCCCGTTCACCACGAACCCGACGGTGACCGACTCCCCGGCGGCGAGCCCGTCGGAGTCCCACTTCGGGGGCGTCACGGTGACGTGCTGCCCGCCGGTGCTCGCCTCCCCGTTCCAGAGCGAACCGAGCTTCGCGCCGGCCGGCAGGTCGAACTCCAGCTTCCAGCCGGCCTTCGCCCCACCGCTGTTGTTGGTCACGACGTACTGCGCGGTGTAACCCGTCGACCAGTCACTGGTCCTGGTGTAGGCGGCTGCGACCCCGGCGGCCTGGGCGGTGCCGGTGACAAGGACGACCGCGCCGCCCACCGCGGCCGCGGCGACGGCGCCCCCGATGACCTTGTTCCTGCCACTGACCTTGCGCCGGTGCGTGCTCATGACGTGCCTGCCTTCACTGTTCACGGGAGTCCCGGAGGTGGGGTGCGGCAGCACGCTAGCGATCACGAAACGGGCAAAACGACTAACCCGGACTGAGCGGGAGGATCTTAGGACGCGCTTAAGGAAGGCATCGGGACCGATTAAAGGTCGAGACCAATCAGGTGCTCACCGGCGCCCGACGGTCACGCGTCGGCGCCGCCGCACAGCCCCCCGGTGTCCTCTGCGCGCCGGTTCGTGGCTGTTCAGCTGGATCCAGATGCGCACCTCGGTGCCGCCCAGCACGGACGAGCCGATGCGGACGTCGCCGCCCGTCGACTCCGCGAGCCGGCGGACGATGTCCAGGCCGAGGCCCGTGGAGCCGGCCGTGCCCGAGCCGCGGCCGCGGGCCATCGCCGCCTCGGGGTCGGGTATGCCGGGGCCCGCGTCCGAGACGAGGACGATCACGGCGTCCTCGCCGTTGTGGACGTCGACCGCGAAGGCCGTGCCCTCCGGGGTGTGCCGGAAGACGTTGCCGAGGAGGGCGTCGAGGGCGGCGGCCAGGTCGGCGCGGGCCACGGGTATGCGGACCGGTCGGTCCACGCCGGCCGTGCGCACCTTGCGGCCCTCGTCCTCCGCGAGCGCCGACCAGAACGCCATCCGCTCGCGCACCACCTCGGCCGCGTCGCAACCGGCGCCGGGGCCGAGGGCCGCCGTCTGCGGTTTCGCCTCCCGGGCCGTGCGGATGATCGTGTCGACCTCGCGCTCCAGCTGGGCCACCGCCGTCCGGGTCTGCTCCGCGGCCGGGGAGTCGCCGAGGGAGGCGGCGTTGAGCCGCAGGACGGTGAGCGGGGTGCGCAGACGGTGGGACAGGTCGGCCGCCAGCTCCCGCTCGTTCGCCAGCAGTTGCACCACCTGGTCCGCCATGGAGTTGAACGCCGCCGCGGCCAGGCGCAGTTCGTTCGGCCCCTCCTCCGGCACCCTCGCCCCGAGCTTGCCCTCCCCCAGTTCGTGCGCCCCCTCGACCAGCCGCCTGGCCGGCTGCACCATCCGTACGCCCAGCCGGTCGGCGACCGCGACCGAGCCGACGACCAGCGCGACCCCGACGGCCGCCAGCACGGCCCAGGCCGTGCCGACGCCGTTGCTCACCTCGGACTCGGGGACGTACACCTCGATCACCACGGTCCCCAGGCCCAGTGCGACGGGCTGGAGCAGCGCGGAGCCGCCCGGGACCTCCGCCGTGGAGGCGCGGCCCAGCTTCCGCACGGCCGCGATGTCCGAGGCGGCGGCCCGCTGCCGGCCGAGGTCGACGGCTGCCCGGCCGCCGCCCGCCGGCAGGTGCACGGCCATGCCGTCGTCGGAGCCGGCGGAGGCGACCACCCGCTCCAACTGGTCGCGGTCGGTGGTGATGGACAGGGCCGGGACCACGACCGCGGCCTCGCGCTCCGCGTTGGAGAACGCGCGGTCGCGGGCCATCTCCTTGACGACCAGACCGAGCGGGACGGCGAAGGCGACCACGACCATGGTGGTGACCGCCAGGCAGACCTTGACCAGGGCCCATCTCATCGCGCCGCGACCCCTTCCCCCGGTGGCTCGAGCTTCACTCCGACGCCCCGCAGGGTGTGCAGATAGCGCGGCCTCGCCGCCGTCTCGCCCAGCTTCCGCCGCAGCCAGGACAGATGGACGTCGATGGTCTGGTCGTCCCCGTAGGACTGCTGCCACACCTCGGCGAGCAGTTCACGGCGGGGGACGACGACTCCTGGCCGGCCCGCGAGGAAGGCCAGCAGGTCGAACTCGCGACGGGTGAGGTCGAGCCGTGCGCCGTCCAGTTCGGCCTGGCGGCGCAACGGGTCGACGGTCAGGCCGCCGACCCGCAGGACGCTGGAGGGCGCGGCCTCTCCGGCGCCGGACCGGGCCCGCCGCAGCACGGCCGCCATCCGCGCCGACAGGTGCTCCACCGAGAACGGCTTGGTCAGGTAGTCGTCCGCGCCCGCGTTCAGCAGCCGGACGATCTCCGTCTCGTCGTCGCGTGCGGTGGCGACGATGACCGGCACGTCCGTGATGCCGCGCAGCATCTTCAGCGCCTCGGAGCCGTCCAGATCGGGCAGTCCGAGGTCGAGGACGACCACGTCGAAGCGGAAATGGGCGACCTCGCGCAGCGCCTCCAGTGCCGTTCCGACGCTGCGCACGGTGTGCGAGGCGTCGGTCAGCTGCCGGATGAGCGCCGAGCGTACGAACTGGTCGTCCTCGACCACGAGCACACTTGCCATGCGCCGCAACCTACGCCATGCGGGCGAGCGTCATCCGGGCCTGTGGACAACTCGTCCTCTGTGGAGGACCGGTGAGGCGGACGGGTGAGAACGAGGACACATCCGTGCGACACGGGTGAGGCGGGTGGGGCAAGATGGCCGCGATGCGCAGAGCACTCGTACACGTACTGGCCTGGTCGCTCGCCACCGGCGCGGCGGTCACGCTGTCGTGGTGGGGCGTCCACACGGTGCTGGCGGGCACGGCCTACGACCCGCCGCGCGCCCTGCCGCTCACCGCGGCCGACGCGACCACGCAGGAGTCGAAGCCCCTGGCCCCGTCCACGAGTCGGCCCGGGCCGTCGGCGAGCGCCTCCCCGAGCCCGAGCCGCACACCGCTCACGCCCGTTCCCTCGCGGACGGCGACGTCGAGCCCCTCCCCCGGCCCCTCCACCTCGGCGGCGAGCACCGTCAAGAGCTACGACACCGACGGCGGGCGGGTCGTCTTCGACCTCGGCCGTACCTCGGCGACGCTCGTCTCGGCCACCCCGGGCGCGGGCTGGTCGATGCAGGTGTGGAAGACGGAGTCGTGGATCCGGGTGGAGTTCGGCTCCGGCGCCGACCGCGTGTCGGTTTTCTGCACCTGGCACGACGGGCCGCCCCGGGTGGAGATCGGCACGTACTGAGGGCCGACGGCGGCAGCTAGCGGAACACCGAGGGCGGGGGCGCCGGCGAGGCCACCGCCGACGCGTCGACGACCGGCGCCGCCCCGCCGGTGAAGTCGGTGAGCGTGCGGCCGTGCTCGACCCGGCCGGGGTGCGGATCGGAGGCGGCCCGGCGGGTCAGTTCGGCGACCGGCAGGGGCAGGTCGCAGGCGACGAGCACCGCGTTGCCGAACCGTTTGCCCCGCAGCACGGTCGGGTCGGCGACCAGCGCGAGTTCCCCGAAGCGGGCGGCGGCGGTGGCGATCTGGCCGCGCAGGTGGGCCAGCGGCGGACCGTCGGCGAGGTTGGCGGCGTACCACCCGCCGGGCTTCAGCGCCCTGCGCACCTCGTCGAGGAACTCGGTCGAGGTGAGGTGGGCGGGTGTGCGGGCGCCGCTGAACACGTCGGCTATGACGAGGTCGGCCCAGCCGTCGGGCACCTTGGCGAGCCCCTCCCGCGCGTCGACGGACCTGACCCTGATCCTGGCACCCGGGTCCAACGGCAGCGCCCGGCGGACCAGTTGGACGAGGGCCGCGTCGCGTTCGACGACCTGCTGGGTGGAGCGGGGGCGGGTGGCGGCGACGTACCGCGCGAGGGTGAAGGCGCCGCCGCCTAGGTGCACGACGTGCAGCGGCCTGCCGGGCGGGGAGGCGAGGTCGATGACGTGGCCCAGCCGCCGCTGGTACTCGAACGAGAGGTGGGCGGGGTCGTCGAGGTCGACGTGCGACTGGGGGGCTCCGTCGATCAGCAGCGTCCAGGCCCGTGCCCGGTCCCGGTCGGGTATGAGCTGGGCGAGTCCGCCGTCGACGGTCTCGACGACGGCGGCGTCGGCCTCCCGCTCACGCCGGGTGTTCCTGGACTTTCCCATGACAGCATTTTCGCAGGCCGTGGGAGCTCTCCGCGCGCCCGGCCGACGTCGGCCGCGCACGCACGCGGGTGGGTGGCGGTGCGCCGCTCGCGCCGGCCTTCGGCGAGGCCCGCTCTCGCCGTGACCGGCGTCCTCACCGGCAGCTGTCGGCCGCCTCGATGAGCCGGGCCGCCTCGCCCAACGCCCGCCGCAGCACCGCCGGATCCGTCGCGAGGTCCGCCTCGCCGGGCGGCACCAGCCAGTCCGAGCCCTCGGCCGGCGGCCGGGGGTCGAGTCTCAGGCCCCGGCCGTCGGTCCGGGTGCAGGTGCTGCCCGGTACGTCCCATGCCGCCGCCGTGCCGGCCGGCACCACGAAGGCGAGGGTGTCGTCGCCGTCGTCGTGCAGGACGGGCCCCATCCCGTCGCCGGCCGGCGACCCCCTTCGCAGGATGTCGACCGCCTCCAGCCCCTGACGGGTCGGCACCGTCACCAGGTCGCACGCCGCCACCGACGGCACACGACGATCGTTGCTCTGGCTGGTCGTCTCCATCCCGGCCTCCACCGCGCAGCCCGCCTGTCGTCCACAGGGCTCAACGTCTCACGTCGTCAAGGGCTACGGCGGAAGTCCGCCGCAAAGGATGGCAGTTCATGGCAGATCGCGGATGAGATATCCGGTTTTGTAGCCAAACACCACATGACGGCCCGACCGCAGCAGGTACGTTCTTGCCCGCCGGGCACAAGGGTGCCACACGGACAACTCACCCCTGGTCCGGCATGGTTCGACGGTTCGCACGAGAGGACCCGGCCATGGCGTCGTCAACGGTGACCCCACCTCGGCCCGACCGGCCACCACGGCCCAACCTCGCCTTCCGGCATCTGCGCGGACCACGCTCGCCGGCCGAGTTCGCCGCGCTCGTGCGGCGGGCCGGAGGCGAGATCGGCGAGCGGGTCAGCTGCGACGCGCGCTACATCGGGCGGGTCGAGGCCGGGGAGATCCGCTGCCCCAACTACGCGTACGAGCGGGTGTTCCTGCACATGTTCCCCGGTCGCACGCTCACCGACCTGGGCTTCGCGCCCCGCTCGGCCGTGCGCGGACGGGGGGCGCGTACCGCCGAGGAAGCGCCCTGCCCGCACCCCATGAGCCCGGCACGCACGACGAGTGACGAGCGCGACACGGGTGACACGGATGGAGCGCACGAGCCGTATGACATGCAGGACCCGTACGACCCGCACCACGACCACGAGGAGAGCGACGTGCTGCGTCGCGCATTCATGACCGGCGGAGGCGCCACGATGGCCGTCGCCACCCTGGGCCCCCTGGCGCTCGCCCCCGACGCGTCCACGGCGGCTCGTCCCCGCCGCGCGGGGACGAGCGAGGCGGGCGCGCTGGAAGAGGCGGTCCGCAGAATCCGGCTGCTGGACGACCGGCACGGGGCGGACGGCCTCTACCGGCGCGCGGCCGCTCCCCTGCGCGCCGCCTACGCGCTGCTGGACGCCGGAACCACCCGGCAGACGGCCGCCGACCGGCTCCACTCGGGCGCCGGGGAGCTCGCCATCTCCGTGGGCTGGCTGGCGCACGACTCGGGCCGGTTCGACGACGCCCGCTCGCACTACGCCGAAGCCCTGGCGACCGCCCGGATGAACGGGGACCACGCGCTGGAGGCGCACGCCTTCTGCAACACCGCGTTCCTCGCACGGGACGCGGGACGGCCCCGCGAGGCCGTCCGCGCCGCCCAGGCCGCCCAGCGCGTCGCCCGCCCGCTGGGCTCGCCCCGCCTGATGTCGCTGCTCGCCCTGCGCGAGGCGGGCGGCTGGGCCGGGCTCGCCGACCGCACCGGGTGCGTGCAGGCACTGGTCCGCGCGCAGGCCCTCTACGACCGGGGTCCGTGCGACCAGGACCCCGAGTGGATGAGCTTCTACGGCGAGGCCGAGCTGGAGGGGCTCACCGCGCAATGCTGGTCCACGCTGGGCGACTGGCCGCGCGCGGCCCGGCACGCGAAACGGGCGGCGGACCTGCAGGATCCGCACTTCACCCGGAACATCGCGCTGTACACGGCCGAGCTCGCGGACGACCTCGCGCGCGGGGGCCGTCCCGACGAGGCCGCGGTGGCGGGGCTGCGCGTCCTGGACCTCCTGGACCAGGTCCAGTCGTCCCGGATCCAGACGATGCTGGCGGGAACGGCGCGGGTGCTGCTCCCGCACCGGCGCGCGGGAGGCGTGTCGGCGTTCCTGGAGCGGCACGCCTCGACGCCGCGGACGGTGTGAGGGACGGCGTCCGGGCCGGCCCGCAGGGGCCGCTACGCGAGGTGCCCGAGGTCGTTCCAGCTCTCGATCGCCGGTTCGCCGTAGGCCCAGCCCAGGACCGACAGCGACGTCGGGTTCAGACGGATCCGCGCCGCGAAGTCCAGCGGCAGACCCAGCCAGCGCGCCCCGATGGAGCGAAGGATGTGACCGTGCGCGAAGACCAGCACGTCCCGGTCGGCCGAGCGGGCCCAGGCGACGACCTCGTCCGCACGGGCGGTCACCTCGGCGAGGGTCTCGCCCTCGGGGACGCCGTCGCGCCAGATGAGCCAGCCGGGGCGGACCGCCTGGATCTCGGCGGGCGTCATGCCCTCGTAGGAGCCGTAGTGCCACTCCACGAGGGTGTCCCAGGTCACCGCGCGCTCGCCGAAGCCGGCGAGTTCGCACGTCTCCCGCGCGCGGGACAGCGGGCTGGTGCGTATCTCCACGTCCGCGAGGCCGTCGTGGGGCGCCCGGTGCAGCCGCTCGCCCAGCAGTTTCGCGCCCCGGCGGCCCTCCTCCAGAAGCGGCACGTCGGTCCTGCCGGTGTGCTTGCCGGACAGCGACCACTCCGTCTGTCCGTGCCGGGCCAGCAGGATGCGCGGTGCCATGGGGGACCTTTCCGGGGAAACCCTGGGAGGAACCAGGGGAGGACGCGGGGGCGGATCCCCTCCATCATCGCTCACCCTGAACAGGGGCAACCCGGTGGGCGATCTCAGCGTCTTTGAGAGCCGGGGCACCTGACTACGGCGGCGCGCACGCGCCGTAAAGTGGCCTGTCCCGCGCCACCGGCGCCGCAGCGACCACACAGAGACGAAGGGGGAGGCGATCGGATGCCGCAGACCGAGACACCAGGCACCGAGGCGGCCTCGCGGACACGGCTGCGCTGGTGGACCGAGCTGCCCCTGATCCTGCTGGTGTACGCCTGCTACTCGGGGGGCCGGCTGCTCGCGCGCGGCGACGTCACCACCGCCGTCGACCACGGCCTGGCGATCCTGCGGGTCGAGAAGTTCCTGCACATCAACGCCGAGCACCCGCTGAACCGGCTGTTCAGGACCGAGGCCTGGATCGGCGTGCCGGCCGACTTCTGGTACGCGTCGCTGCACTACCTCGTCACGCCCGTGATCCTGGTCTGGCTGTTCCGGTCGCGGGCCCTGCACTACCGGGCGGCCCGCACCTGGCTGATGACGTCCACCTTCATGGGTCTGATCGGCTTCACCCTGATGCCCACCTGCCCGCCCCGGCTGCTGTCGGCGAGCCACGGCTTCGTGGACACCATGGCCCAGTACAGCTCGTACGGCTGGTGGGGCGGAGAGGCCAGCGCGCCACGCGGCATGGGCGGCATGACCAACCAGTACGCGGCCATGCCGAGCCTGCACGTGGGCTGGGCCCTGTGGTGCGGCGTCATACTCTGGCGCCACGGCCGCACGCGCACGGCGAGGACGGCCGCGGTCGTCTACCCCGTGGTGACGACGATCGTGGTGATGGGCACCGCCAACCACTACTTCCTCGACGCCGTCGCGGGCGCGGCCGTGATGGGCGTCGGACTGCTGCTGACCCCGTTGGTGATGCGCGGGGCGGACCGCGCCCGGGTGTGGTTCACGGCCCGCGCCCCGCTCGCCGCGGCGACCTCTACCGGCACATCGGCCTCGATTGTCAGTGGCGGATGCCAGACTTCGACGGGTGAGCGAATTCCACGGCAGCGCGAGTCACGGCCTCGGCCCGGAGCCGACCCGGGTGCCTCTCCCTCGGACGCGGGGGACGGCGCTCCGGCAGCGGCTCGCTGAGCTGCGCGGTCCCGACGTACCCGCCAAGGCGCTGGACGCCCGGGCCCTCGCCGCGCTCGCCGCGAACCCGGGCTGCAAGCGGCGCGCGATCCTCGACGGGGCCGGGGTGGACAAGGCGGCGCTGGCGGGCGCGCTGGGATCGCCGTCGGCCTTCGGCCAGTCCCAGTTCGCCCTCACCCGCGGCAACGCCTTCGAGGCGAAGGTGAAGGCGGACAGCGGCGCGGAGCTGCTGCGGCTGGTGCACGAGCGGCTGGACCCGGCCGCCGCGCCGCCCGTCGACGCGGCCGTGCCCGACCTGGCCGCGATCGGCCCCGAGGGCCGCGCCGCGCGCACGGCGCTGGCGCTGCGCGAGGCCACCGGCGCGACCGGCACCTGGACGCTCCTGGACCACCCGATGATCGCGCTCGACGTCGCGGGCTCCCCCGCCTTCCTGGAACCGGACGCCGTGGTGGTGCACCCGGACGGCAGCTGGACGGTCGTGGAGATCAAGTCCTTCCCCATGTTGGACGGCTCGGCGGACCCGGCGAAGGTCGGCGCCGCCGCCCGGCAGGCCGCGGTCTACGTGCTGGCCCTCGAGGAGGTCGCCGCCCGGCTCGACCCGCCCCCGCGCGTGCGTCACCGGGTGCTGCTGGTCTGCCCCAAGGACTTCTCCAACCTGCCCACCGCGTCCGCGGTGGACGTGCGTAAACAGCGCGCGGTCACCAGCCGCCAGCTGGCCCGCCTCACCCGCGTCCAGGACATCGCCGACGCGCTCCCCGAAGGCGTCTGCTTCTCCCCCGAGCTGCCCGCCGAGGAGCTGACGGCCGCCGTCGAGTCGGTTCCGGCGACGTACGCGCCCGAGTGCCTGGCCGCCTGCGAGCTGGCCTTCCACTGCCGTGACCGCTCCCGCGCGGCGGGCGCGGTCACGTCCCTGGGCCGGTCCGTGCGGGCCGAACTGGGCGGTCTGACGACCGTCGAGGACGTCCTGGCGGCCGCCCGCGGAGAGGCCGGCGACCCACGGGACCCGGCGGTGGCCGCGCTGCGCAGAGCGGCCGCGCTGCGGGCCGAGGCCCTCGGCGCGCTCCCGCCTGCCGCCGAGCCGCGGGACGGGTGGGCGCCTGCCGCCGGGGCGGTGCCCGCGTGTCGCTGATCGCCACCCTCGCCCGGCTCGAGGCCGTCGCCACCGGCCGCGCGCAGCCCACCGCCACCGTCCGCCACCGGCATCTGTCCGAGCGGCCGCTGGTCTTCGTCCCGCTGACCACCGCCGGTGAGGCCGGCGCCCCGCTGGGCGCACTGGTCGGCACCGACCGGGACGCGCCGCGCCTGCTCGTCGTGGCGCAGCCGCGCGACCGCGACCTGAGGTTCGCGTTCCTCGCCGAACTGGCCGACGTCGTCCTGCCCTACATCGACTCCTACGCCGACGCCGTGGAGGCCGCGGAACGCAACGAGACCGACCCGGAGACCGGCAAACGCGCCAAGGTCGAGGTCGAGCTGTGCGCGGACGCGCCCCAGCTGATCGTCCCGAGCCGCGCGGGCGTCGACTACGTACGCCTCCTGGGCCGCTCCACGCGGTTCCGGCGGACGGCGGAGCAGGATCCGGAGACGCCGCATCCCGCGCCTCCGCGCGTGCCGCTGCTCGGGCGGTGGCTGACCCACTTCGGGGAGCGCTCCCGGGTGCCCGGATCCTCGCTGCTGGTGGCTCTCACCGAGCTGTTGGGCCGGCACTGGGCCACCGGGCAGTCGAGCCTGGAGGACCAGCACCTGGGCGCGCTGCTCGCCTGGATCGACCCTCCCCCGGTCCCGGATTCGCCCGACCGGGGAGATGTCCGGGTGGAAGCGACGGGCGCCCGGGCGGCGCTGCGGGCGGAACTCGCGCGGGACGCGGCCGGGCAGCTGCTGTGCCCGCCGGCCGGTCCGGCGACGGACCCGGCGTTCGACAACAAACTGCTCGCCCCGGCCATCGAGCGCTACGACCGGGCGCGCACCGCCCTGGCCGCCGCCGAGGACGGGCTGCAGGCCGACGACCGGCTGGCCGCGCTCACCGCCGCCGAGCAGGAGATCCGCGAGCTGGTGCGGAGCCGCACTCAGCCCACCTGGGACGCGGTGTGGCGCGGCCTGGATCTGCTGCGGACGCTGCCGGAGGGCGCGCACGTCGAGGAGCGGTGGACGCGCGACCGCTGGTCGTTCACCGGCCACCGCGACCGGGTCGTCGCCGGCGAACCCCCGCAGCCGCGTCGCGACGACGCGGTCACCGCCGCCAACAAGCTGGCCACGCGCGAGCGCGAGCAGGCCCGTCTGGAGGCCCAGGAGGCGCTCGACGATCCGCTGGTGATGGCGGCGCGGCGGCTGGCCGGCGAGGCCTTCGCGGGCGAGGTCGTCGACGTCGTCATGGCGTACGGCGAGGGCAGACGGCCGAGCCCGCGCCCGCTGGTCACCGTCCGCACGGAGGACCGGCCGCATCTCGGGGAGCGGACGAAGGTGTACCGGTCGCTGGGCGGCAAGCCGCAGGCGGCGGAGTTCGTACGGCGGGACGGCGAGGAGGAGGACGGCCTGCTGGTGCTGCGGATCGTCGACAAGATGGGCCGTGGCAAGGAGCCCGAGGCGGGGTCCGTGCCGGAGAAGGGCGACCTGCTCTGCTTCACGCTCTTCGAGCACGAGCAGCGCGGAGGCGCCAAGCTGCCCGACCCGGAGGAGACGCCGTGGACACACGGCGGGCCGCCCGGGGAACAGGCGCCCGAGGCCCCCGACTCCGTCACCCAGGAGGACCTTCTGTGACCACCGAGGCCGCTTTCGACCCCGGTACCGCGGCGACCCGCGCCACCGACGCGATCCTGCGCGACACGCTGCACGGCACCGCGCGCGGGGTGGTCGTCGACTCCCCGCCCGGCGCCGGCAAGTCCACGCTCGTCGTCCGCGCCGCGCTCGAACTCGCCGAGGCGGGCCGGTCGTTGATGGTGGTGGCGCAGACCAACGCCCAGGTGGACGACCTGGTCGTGCGGCTCGCGAAGAAGAACCCCGAGCTGCCGGTGGGCCGGCTGCACAGCAGCGACGCCGACCCGTACGACAAGGCGCTTGAGGATCTGGCCAACGTGCGGAAGTCGGCGAAGGCGGGGGAGCTGGCCGGGCTGCCGGTGGTGATCTCCACCGCGGCCAAGTGGGCGCACGTGAAGACCGACGAGCCGTGGCGGCACGCGATCGTGGACGAGGCGTACCAGATGCGGTCGGACGGGCTCCTCGCCGTGGCCGGGCTGTTCGAGCGGGCGCTGTTCGTGGGCGACCCGGGGCAGCTGGACCCGTTCTCGATCGTGGGCGGCGAGCAGTGGGCGGGCCTGTCCTACGACCCGTCGGCCTCGGCGGTGTCGACCCTCCTCGCCCACAACCCGCAGCTGCCGCAGCACCGCCTGCCGGTGTCCTGGCGGCTCCCGGCGTCCGCCGCGCCGTTGGTCTCGGACGCGTTCTACCCGTACACCCCGTTCCGCAGCGGGACGGACCACGGCGACCGTCGGCTCTCGTTCGCCGTACCGTCGGACGGCTCCGGCGCCGACCGGGTGATCGACGAGGCGGCGGCGTCCGGCTGGGGCCTGCTGGAACTTCCCGCCCGGCACACTCCGCGGACCGACCCGGAGGCGGTGCGGGCGGTCGCCACGGTCGTGCGGCGCCTGCTGGACCGGGGCGGCGCGGCCACTTCGGAAGGCTCCCCCGACCCGGCCCCGCTGACGGCCGGCCGGGTCGCCGTCGGCACGGCACACCGTGACCAGGCGGCGGCGGTGCGGGCGGCGCTGGCCGAGCTGGGCGTCGCGGACGTGACCGTGGACACGGCGAACCGGCTGCAGGGCATGGAGTTCGACGTCACGGTGATCCTGCACCCGCTTTCCGGCCGCCCCGACGCCACCGCCTTCCACCTGGAGACGGGCCGTCTGTGCGTCCTGGCGTCCCGCCACCGGCACGCGTGCGTGGTGGTGTGCCGGGCGGGGGTGGGCGACCTGCTGGACGAGTACCCGTCGACGGAACCGGTCCAGCTGGGCACGCTGGTGAAGTTCCCGGACGGCTGGGAGGCCAACCACGCCGTCCTGGCCCACCTCGCCGAACACCGCGTCCCCTGGAGACCGTGAAGCCCGGCCCTCCGTCCCGACCCGACCCGTCCCGTCCCGTCCCGTCCCGGGAACATCGCGGGAACATCGCGGGGCTTCAGCGGCTTGAGAGTTGCGGGCCGAATGGCTCTTGCGTCGCCGGGGGACAATGGAAGGTGGTCCACTCCACCGGTGCCGTCCACCTGTGGTGTCATCCGAACCGTACGAGGAGGCCGAGACATGGCGGAGCCCACGCCGCGTCGGAACGAACCGCGGCTACGCCCCGCGCCCCTGCTCTTCGAGCCCGCCGAGGCGGCCGGTGATCCGGAGCACTTCTTCGACCTGGAGTCGATAGACGATCCGGGGGCGCTGCTGGCGCGGGCGACGGAGCTGACGCTCGCGTTCCGGGCGGCGGCCGACCGGGCGGTGGAGTTCCAGGCCATGGCGGCGGCGCAGCTCGCCGACCCGCGCCGATTCGACCGGCTGACGGCGGCGGACATCGCCGAGCGGGCCGAGTGGACCGAGGACTACACGAAGAAGATGGTCGAGTTCGGCCGCGATCTGCTGCGAGGGGACTCCGAGGGACGAGGGCACGCCGACCCCGTCTGAGCCACCCTGCCCCCCGCGCCCGCCGGCACGCCCGCCCCCCGCGCCCGCCGGCACGCCCGACCCCCCGCACCGGCCGGCACCGCCCGAGCCCGATCCCGAGCCCGACCCCGTCCGGAGCCGCCCCCTGTCCGGGGGACGCACCGTCCGAGCCCGCCCCGTCCGGGGGGACACGCCGTCCGGGCCACCCCTGCCCCCGCTCTGGCCGTCGCGGGCCGGGCCGCCGGATTGCTGAAGTGCAGGACGGGAGTTGCCGGGCGTCGGCAGTGCGTCCGGCACGCGCCGGATGGCATATGCCGGGCGGGCAAGATACCCCCTCTGCGGTCATTGCGTCCCGGTTTCCCGCAACCCTGTGAAATGGGACGCTCACCCCGGGTAGACCTGGGCGCATGAGCAGCGCATACGACGAACCCCTCGGTGTCACCCCGGACGGCGCCGCCTGGCTGGCCTCCGCCGGAACGTATCCGCGCAGCACGCTCGCCCTCTGGGAGGAGCGACCGCACGCCCCGGTGGTGCTGCCGTGCGGCTCGGTGTTCGACGTCGTGAGCGCGCCGGCGATGTTCGGCCGGCTGATGCTCGACCGCCTGTGGGGCGAGGGGCCGGGCTCCGGACCGGTCGCCGCGTTCCGCGGACGGACGCTGCTGTTCGCCGCGCCGGGCACCGCCCAGCGGCTGCCCTCACTGCTGGAGTGGGAGGAGTGGAGCGCCGAAGGCCGCCGTGACGGCCGCACCGCGACCGTGCCGCCGCTACTGTGCCACGGCACCGGCGACGCGGTGACCGTGCCCGCGCTCACACCGTCCGGCACCGGGTGCACCACTCGCTGGGTGGTGGCCCCGGACACCCGTCACCCCTGGCTGCCGGGGCCCGAAATCCTGCTGTGGGCGGCCGTCCGGGCGGCCCGCTCGGCCGTGCGCATATCGATTTCTCCTCCCCCCGACCAGGATGCTAAGGTCTACGACGTCAGCAGGCGCCGCTAGCTCAGTTGGTTAGAGCAGCTGACTCTTAATCAGCGGGTCCGGGGTTCGAGTCCCTGGCGGCGCACCGACAGCAGAGGCCCCTCGCAGCAGCGAGGGGCCTTTCGCATGTCCGTCTAACCGCCCGGGCGCCGCTCGGTGCGACCGCCGGCTCAGAGATGCACGCCCGGCGTGATCTTCACCGTCCACTCCCCCGAGACCGTGCGCCCCTCCACGTCGACGCGAACGCCGTTCCCGGGGACCGTGAAGCTCTCGCCGGGGCCGACCGGCGCGTCCGCGAGGGGCGGGTAGACGGAGTTCTCCCAGCAGGCCTCGGTGCCCGGGTGGGCGTCGAGCACCTCCACAGGCCCGCGGCCGGAGCGGGCGCCGCTGCTGACGCGGTAGACGAGGATCCCGGCGCGGCAGGCCCCGCGGTCGTTGCCGAGCGGGCCGCGCGCCTCGAAGGCGAGCACGCTGTCGGGGCCGGTGCGCACCACCGCGAGCTTGACGCCGCCGCCGAGTCCGAAGGCCGGCGCCCCGGACGGGCGGGCGACCGCCACGCCGGGTCCGGCGGCCAGCGGTTCCAGCGTCAGCCGGGTCGGCCCGGGGCCCGGCACGCACACCACCTGACGCTCCTCGAGCCAGCCCAGCTTCCACTTGTGCCAGGCGAACAGGTCGGGTGCGAGACCGAACTGGCTGCCCATCAGGTCCCAGTCGCCGACATAGGTGTCCCAGTCGCCCTTGCCGTCGACGGGGCGGTGGTAGAGGTCGGGCAGGTCGAAGACATGGCCGGTCTCGTGGGCCAGGACGAGCCGGTCCGGGGGATGCTTCTCGAAGACGGTGACGACCCGGCGGATGTCCGTGCCGTCGGCGTGCAGCGGGGCTTCCAGGTTGACGACCTTCGTCGCGTCCGAGTCGACGCCGGGCGCGTCCGGGTCGGCCACGAAGTAGACGAGGTCGTAGCGGGAGAAGTCGACGTGGGGATCGGCCGCGGCCAGCGCGTCGTGCAGGTAGGCGGCGCGGCCCGCCGGGCTCCAGTCGCGCCGTATGGCGTACGCGGTGGACGGCTTCGGCATGCGGATCCAGCGTGTCAGCGGATGCGGGCGCAGGGTGAACCTGCCGTAGGACGCCTGCCGGAAGAAGCGGCTGGTGGCCGGGAAGTGGTCGGCCGCCAGCTCGGCCGGGGAGGTCAGGGGGGCCCGGTCGGGGAAGGACAGGAAGACCATGACCGCGTCGAGCGAGCGACTCGGGCGGGGGTACGCCGCGTTCCAGGTGTCCAGGCCCTCCGAGTGGTGGGCGGCGGTGCGGGCCAGGGTGCAGGGGGCGGGGGAGAAGGGTTCGGCGACCGAGGGGCCGCCGATCAGGGAGGTGGCGGCGAGCGCCGACAAGGTGGTGAACAAGGCCCCGGTACTGCGCAGTCGGGGGCGCGGGAACAGTCGCACGGGTCGCGGCAGTCGCGGCACAGAGACCTCCGGGGGGCGGTTCACGGGACACCGCCATCCAGCCTGTGTGAATTTGTCGTACTACGCCCTGTTTGCCTGCCCCAGACGAGTGAGACGGCGGAAAGCGGGCATCACCCCGACACCCCCGGAATTCTCACGGAACGTCACAAGCGGTCGTCCACCCTCAGAACGGGGCCAGGTGCGGGCAGAAACGATCTGTCAGAAGAGCGGGTTGTTCCGGGACACTGGGCAGTGGCTGCGCGGGTCCGGGGGCAGCCTCTATGATCGGCAGACTTTCCTGCACGGACAGAGATCGAGTGCACTGCGGGAGCGAGCGGTGAGCGGAACGTCCGAAGGGCCGACGCCTGCGGCAGACCTCGACCGGTCAGCCGTCACAGAGAGTGACATCGACAGTACGGAAGGCGGTCCTGCGGCCTATCAGCCGGCGGCCTACCGTTCCGTGTTCACGGCGGCTCCCCTCGCCATGGCCGTCGTCGGCCGCGAGGGTCGGATCGTCGACGCCAACGACGCGCTCGGCGCGCTGCTCGGCCACGGCGGCGCGGGGCTGGTCGGGCGCGTCGCCTCCGACCTGCTGGACTTGGCCTCCGACGCCCGGACCTGGCACGCCTACCGCGAGGTGCTGAGCGGCCGGCGGGCGAAACTGCGCTGCACCCGGCGGCTCAAGCAGCCCGACGGGCGCTCGCTGTGGGCTCAGGTGACGGTCTGCCCGCTCGACGCGGGACCGCCCGGCGTGCTGCTGTCCGTCGCGGACGTCAGCGCGCAGCGTGACCTGCAGGCCAGACTTCGCCATCTGCAGATGCACGATCCGGTGACCCGGCTGGCCAACCGCACCCTCTTCTTCGAGCGGGTGTCGGCCGCGTTGGAGGCGGAGGCCTACGAGGAGAGCGGGACCGGCCGGATCGGCCTGTGCTACCTGGACCTGGACGGCTTCAAGGCCGTCAACGACACCCTCGGTCACCGCGTGGGCGACCGGCTGCTGGCCGCCGTCGCACAGCGGCTGACGGAGTGCGCCGCCGAGGCGGGGCAGACCCGGCCGAGCGTGCCGCTGGTGGCCCGCCTGGGCGGCGACGAGTTCGCCCTGCTGGTCGAGGACTCCACGGGCACCGACCAGCTCGCCGACCTGGCCGAGTCCGTGCTGAAGGCACTGCAGGTCCCCTTCGACCTGGCCGGACACCGGCTGAACGTCTCCGCGTCGATCGGCGTCGTGGAGCGGCACGCGGCGGGCACCACCGCGACGGGTCTGATGCAGGCCGCCGACACGACCCTGTACTGGGCGAAGGTGGACGGCAAGGGCCGCTGGACGCTGTTCGACCCGGAGCGCAACGCGCATCTGATGACCCGGCAGGCCCTGGCCTCCACGCTGCGTCCCGCCATCGAGCGCGGCGAGTTCCGCCTCGACTACCAGCCGCTGGTCGGCATGTCGGACGGCCGGCTGCGCGGGGTGGAGGCGCTGGTGCGCTGGGACCACCCCCGGTTCGGGCTGCTGCCGCCGAATCGGTTCGTCGCGCTGGCCGAGGAGGACGGCTCGATCGTCCCGCTCGGGCGATGGGTTCTGGCCACCGCGTGCCGGCAGGCCCGGCAGTGGCAGCTGGACAACCCGGACGAGCCGCCGCTGTTCGTGAGCGTCAACGTGGCGGTCCGTCAGGTGTGGGACTCCGACCTGGTGGCGGACGTGGCGGAGATCCTCGCCGAGACCGGGCTCGCGCCGCACCTGCTCCAGCTGGAGCTGACCGAGTCCGCGGTGATGGGCTCGGCGGGACGGCCGTTGCAGGCACTGCAGGCGCTGAGCGAGATGGGCGTGGGGATCGCCATCGACGACTTCGGCACCGGCTACTCCAACCTCGCCTATCTGAGCCGGCTGCCGGTGTCGGTGCTCAAGCTGGACGGGTCCTTCGTACGGGGCTTCCAGTACGAGGGTGCGGGCGCCCCGCCGAACCCGGCCGACCAGGTCGTCGTGGAGGCGATGATCGACCTGGCGCACCGGCTGGGACTCACCGTGACCGCCGAGTGCGTGGAGACCTCCGCGCAGGCGACCCGGCTGCGCAGCATCGGCTGCGACACCGGGCAGGGGTGGCTGTACTCCCGTCCGGTGTCGCCGGACCGCATCTCCGAGCTGCTGCGGACCGGGTCCGAGACGGCCTCCGGAACGGAGTCCGGTACCGAGTCCTACGCCGTGGGCAACCCGTAGGCGTCCGCGACCAGTTCGTAGGAACGCAGGCGCAGTTCGCCGCGGTGGGCGTGGCTGGTGAGCATCAGCTCGTCGGCGCCGGTGCGCTTGTGCAGGTCGTCGAGGCCGGCGCGGACCTCGTCCGCGGCGCCGTGGATGATGTTCGCGGTCCAGGAGTCGACGAACTCCCGCTCCAGCGGGCTGAACCGGTACGCCTCCGCCTCCTCGGGGGAGGGGAACAGACCGGGGTGGCCGCTGCGCAGCCGGACCATGTTGACGCCGGTGGCCAGCACCTGACGGCGGGCTTCACGCTCGTCGTCGGCGGCGAGCACGGACACGCCGATCAGCGCGTAGGGCTCGGCGAGCGCCTCGGACGGGCGGAAGGACGCCCGGTACAGGTCGAGGGCCGGGACGGTGTTCTGCGCGGAGAAGTGGTGGGCGAACGCGAAGGGCAGACCGAGCAGTCCGGCCAGCCGGGCGCTGAAGCCGGAGGAGCCGAGAAGCCAGATCGGCGGCCGGTGCGCGGACTGCACTCCGCCGGGGGACGTGCCCTGGACCGGGCCGGGGATGGCGTGGATCCGCCGGTAGGGGTGGCCGTCGGGGAAGTCGTCGTCCAGGAAGCGGGTGAGCTCGGCGAGCTGCTCGGGGAAGTCGTCGGCGCCCTCGTTCAGGCGGTCGGTGCGGCGCAGGGCGGCCGCCGTCGCGCCGTCGGTGCCCGGGGCGCGGCCGAGGCCGAGGTCGACGCGGTGCGGGGCCAGCGCCTCCAGGGTGCCGAACTGCTCGGCGATGACCAGCGGCGCGTGGTTGGGCAGCATGACGCCGCCCGAGCCGAGCCGGATGCGGTCGGTGTGGGCGGCGAGGTGGGCGAGGATCACCGCGGGCGAGGAGGAGGCGACGCCCGGCATCGAGTGGTGCTCGGCGACCCAGTACCGGTGGAAGCCGCGCGACTCGGTGAACCGCGCGAGGTCGACGCTGGTGCGCAGGGCGTCGGTGGCGGTGCGGCCGGAGCCGACGGTGACCAGGTCCAGCACGGACAGGGGGGTCGGGGCGCTGCCCCGGGCCACCCCTCGGATCCCGTCCGCCGCCGTCGCCGCGCCGGCCGTGACGTCGTCCGCCGCCGCATCGGTCGCCGTGGCGTCGTTCGCCGTCCGGTCTGCCGCCGTCTCGTCTGGCGCCACGGGGTCCTCCTGTTTTCGGCCGTGTGTCCGTCCTCGCCGCACTAACAGGAGGGTGTCCCCGCTTATTCCCGGGCGCCGGCCGGTCAGACCTGCACGATCGGCTCCCGGACGAACAGCGTGCCGAGCCCCGGCGCGTTCACACGGCGGTCCGTGAGCCGCAGCGCCTCCCAGACCGTGACCTGGTTGGCGGTCAGGACCGGCTTGCCGAGCTCCTCCTCCAGCGCGGGCAGGCACGCGGCCGTGTGCAGGGCGGTGTCGGGCAGCAGGACCGCCTGCGCGTCGGGCGAGTCGGCCGCGCGCGCGAGGGCCAGGACCTCCGTCTCGCCCCAGGAGCCGACCTCGGCCGCGGTGACGATCCCGGCGCTGCGCACCCCGGTCACCTCCAACCCGCCCGTCCGCAGGAAGCCGGCGAAGAGCCCGGCCACGTCGTCCGGATAGGTCGCGGCGACGGCAACCCGCGCGGCCCCGACCTCACGGGCCGCGTGGACGAAGGCGAAGGAGGTGGAGGAGGCCGGCATCCCGGCGGTCGCGGCCAGGGTGCGCACCTGCTCCTGGGCGCCTTCCCAGCCGTGCACGAACCCGCCGCTGGTACAGGCCCACACGACCGCCTCGGCGCCGGCGAGCCGCAACTGCTCGACGCCCTTCGCCAGCCGCTCCGGCGCGCCCATCTGCCGTAGCGCGTCGACCCGGTGCGCGTCCTCTCCTATGTCCGTGTGGACGAGGTCCACCCGGATGTCGCTGCCCAGCAGCTGCTCGATGCGGGGGTAGTCGTCCTCGGCCGAGTGGCCCGGGTAGAGGAAACCGAGTGCGGTCATGTCCAGCCTTCCTGCTGCTGCTCTTCTTCCGGCAGTACCGGGGGTTCCGGCGGTACGGGGAGTTCCCGCAGCACACGGGTGTCCGGCAGTTCGGTGGGCCACACCCGCGCCGAGACTCCCCCACTTCCCGAACGGCGTGGGGGGCGCCCCCACAACAGCGCTTGATACGGTCCCACCGCCCGGGTACCCAGTCGGCGCAACGCCGCCCACATGGTCACCTGGTTGGCCGAGATGACCGGTATGCGTAGTTCGGCCTCCAGTTGGGGGATGACGTCGTAGGTCGGAAGGTTGGTGCAGGAGAGGAAGAGCGCGTCGGCGGAGCCGGGCCGAGGCACGGCCTGTCGGGCCATCTCCACCACGGCCCGGTACGGCACCCGCCAGATGTGCCGGGTCAGGCCCATGAAGGCGCGTCCGACGACCGTGCCGCCCGCCTCGGCCACGAACTCCTCCAGCGCCCGCGTCACCGACTCGGTGTAGGGCGTCACCAGGGCCACCCGGCGGGCGCCCAGCTCCGCCAGCGCCTCGACCAGGGCGCCCGACGTGGTCACGGACGGCATCGCACCGGCCCTCGTCATGGCCTCGCACATCGCCCGCTCCCCCGCCGGACCGGCGACGAAGCTGCCCGAGGCGCAGGCGTAGGCGACGGCCTCGGGGGCGACGGCGATCAGCGTGCGCACGGCGTTCCCGAGGGTCTCGTGCTCGCTCACCCGCCGGGCGAGGTCCAGGCTGACCTCGACGGGGACGTACGGCGTACGGGTCAGATGGAGCGAGACGCCGTCCGGCGTCCAGCGCCACAGCTCCCGGTCGAGCGCGAAGTCGAAGGGGGCGACGACGCCGAGGCCGCGCTGGGCTCGGGGACCGCCGAGAAAGGTGATGTCCATCGCGGGCACCCGCCTCACGGAGAAGGGCCAGGGAGGAGCCGGAGAGGAGCCAGGGAGGAGCCGACGGGCAACGGACCGCGCAGACCGTCGTGTTGACGACGGTAGGTTCGGGTGCGAACGTGGTCAATCCGCGCACGTCAGGCACTTGGTCACGGACGGGAGGGGGCACCGGATGACCGTCGTCCCCGCGGCTCTCCCCACGCTTGTCGTCCTCGACGCCGATCCCCTCCCCCGTCTGGGGCGGCTCACCGGTCGGGCCCGGGTGGTGCACGCCGACGAGACCTCGCTCGCCGAGCTGCTGCCGTCCGCGGACGTGCTGCTGGTGTGGGACTTCACCTCGCACGCGGTGCGCGCCGCCTGGCCGGGCGAGGGACCACGGCCCCGCTGGGTGCACACCGCGAGCGCCGGGGTGGACCATCTGATGTGCCCGGAGCTGGCCGCGTCGGACACCGTGGTGACGAACGCGCGCGGGATCTTCGACGAGCCGATCGCCGAGTACGTCGCCGCCCTGGTCCTGGCGATGGCCAAGGACCTGCCGCGCACCTGGGAGCTCCAGCGGCGCGGCGAGTGGCTGCACCGGGAGAGCCGCCGGGTCGCCGGGAGCCGGGCCGTGGTCGTCGGGTCCGGGCCGATCGGGCGGGCGATCGCCCGCACGCTGAAGGCGCTCGGCATGACCGCCGCGGTCGTCGGCCGGGTCCCGCGCACCGGCATCCACGGCCCCCAGGACCTGGACCGGCTCCTCGCCCGCGCCGACTGGGTGATCGCGGCCGCCCCGCTCACCGAGCAGACGCACGGCATGTTCGACACCCGGCGGTTCGGCGTGATGCAGCCCTCCGCCCGGTTCGTGAACGTCGGCCGCGGCCAGCTGGTCGTCGAGGAGGCGCTGGTGCGGGCGCTGGAACGGCGCTGGATCGCGGGCGCCGCCGTGGACGTCCTCACCGCCGAGCCCCTGGCCCCCGACAGCCCGCTGTGGCACGTCCCGGGCCTGCTGATCTCGCCCCACATGAGCGGCGACACGGTCGGCTGGCGCGACGAACTCGGCGAGCAGTTCGTGGAGTTGTTCGAGCGGTGGGCGGCGGGCCGACCACTGCGGAACGTGGTCGACAAACAGCGCGGATACGTGCCCGGACACTGACGTCCCCGCCCCTGGGAGGGTGCATGACCGACGACCTCGCGCGACTCACCGCGGTACAACTCCTCGACGGCTACCGCAAGGGCGCATTCAGCCCCGTGGAGGCGACCCGCGCGGCACTGGACCGGGCCGAGTCGATCCAGCCCGTGGTGAACGCGTTCGTGCGGATCCTCGCCGACGAGGCGCTCGCGCAGGCACGGGCCTCTGAGGAGCGATGGCGGCGCGGGTCGCCGGCGGGGCCGTTGGACGGGGTGCCGGTGACGGTCAAGGACATCCTGCTGCTGAAGGGCCATCCGACGCTGAAGGGCTCCAAGTCGATCGACCCCGAAGGCTCTTGGGACGAGGACGCCCCCTCCGTCGCCCGGCTGCGCGAGGCGGGAGCGGTCTTCCTGGGCAAGACGACGACCCCCGAGTTCGGCTGGAAGGGCGTGACGGACTCCCCGCTGTCCGGCGTCACCCGCAACCCGCACGATCCCTCCCGCACGGCGGGCGGCTCCAGCGGCGGGAGCGCGGCCGCCGTGGCGCTCGGCGCGGG
Source organism: Streptomyces sp. NPDC037083 (assembly GCF_055606485.1). Classification (NCBI taxonomy): domain Bacteria; kingdom Bacillati; phylum Actinomycetota; class Actinomycetes; order Kitasatosporales; family Streptomycetaceae; genus Streptomyces; species Streptomyces sp. NPDC037083. The sequence goes on from NZ_JBVJSQ010000017.1 coordinate 30,035, forward strand.
CCCGCTGTCGCTCGGCACGGACGGCGGGGGCAGCCTGCGCATCCCGGCCGCGTTCTGCGGGATCCTCGCCCTGAAACCGACGTACGGCCGGGTGCCGCTGTATCCGGCGAGCGCCTTCGGGACGCTCGCGCACGTGGGCCCGATGACCCGGGACGCGGCGGACGCGGCGCTGCTGCTGGACGTGATCGGCGCGCCGGACTCGCGGGACTGGTCGGCGTCGGGGCCGGCGCCCGGGTCGTTCACGGCGGGTCTCGACGCGGGGGTGCGCGGGCTGCGGGTGGCGTACTCGCCCTCGCTGGGCGGGCAGGTCGCGGTACGGGCGGACGTCGCGTCGGCGGTGCGGCGGGCCGTGGAGCGGCTGGCCGGGCTCGGCGCGTACGTCGAGGAGGCCGACCCGGACTTCAGCGACCCGGTGGACGCCTTCCACACCCTGTGGTTCGCGGGGGCGGCCCGGGTGACCCAGCATCTGCGACCGGACCAGCGGGAGTCGCTCGACCCGGGGCTGCGCGAGATCAGCGCCCGGGGCTCGCGCTTCACCGCCCTCGACTATCTGGCCGCGGTGGACGTCCGCATGGAACTCGGCCGCCGCATGGGCCGCTTCCACGACGTCCACGACCTCCTCGTCACCCCGACCCTGCCGATCACGGCGTTCGAGGCGGGGGCGGAGACGCCGAAGGGCTCCGGCCACCGGCGCTGGACCGGCTGGACCCCCTTCACCTACCCGTTCAACCTCACCCAGCAGCCCGCCGTGACCGTCCCGGTGGGCACGGACGGGGACGGGCTGCCGGTGGGCCTGCAGATCGTGGCCGCCCGGCACGCGGACGCCCTGGTGCTGCGGGCGGCTCAGGCGCTGTCCGGGACGGCCCCGGCCATGACGTCCTCGTCCGGGGCCGTCTGACGCAGCGCCTGCCGCCAGAGCGGGCTGTCGACGTAGTGGTTGTCGAAGTGCTCGGAGCTCGCGCGGATCTCCTCGACGTCCGCCTCACCGCGGTACACCCGCTCCAGCAGCCGGTAGTAGTCGAAGCGGTGCAGGCCGGGCGTGAAGAGGACGAGCAGTTCGGCGGTGCTGCCGGGGGCCGGCGCGAAGGCGTGCGGGACGGTCGGCGGGACGGTCAGGAAGTCGCCCCGGCCCAGGGTGTGCAGCTCGTCGCCGACCAGGAAGCGCATGGTGCCGTCGAGGACGTGGAACACCTCGGTAGCCCGGGTGTGGAAGTGGGCGGGCGCGCCGGGCGAACCCTTGGCGAAGGAGGCCCTGTTGGCGGTGAGGGCCCCGCCGGTGGCGCCCGCGTCGGCGAGCAGGGTGATCCGGCTGAGGGCGCCGTCCTGCAGGGTCTCGGACCGGTCTGCGCGGACGAGAAGGGGGCTGCTGCTCATGAGGACTCCCATAGGTCGGTCGGTGGTCCGCGGCGGAGACCGCCGGACCGGCACACCACCGAACCTAGGCGTTCGAAAGACCCCTCGAAGGGTTCATTCGAGGGCCGTCTTCATGGGTCAATTCCGGCCGCCGTTCACCGCTTTGGACCGGAGCCCCTGCGCCGGAAGCCGAGCGTCTCGCCCGCCGCGCCCGTTCGCCACAGGTCGTTGCAGGCGTCCGCCATCTCCTCCAGCCCCTCCACGATCCGCCCCCAGACGATGCCGGGGACCCAGCCGACGTCGCCGTTGAGGAGCAGGTTGTTGCGCTCGTAGAACAGGGCCAGGTCGACGACCGTCGTGCCGGGCCGGACGTCGCGGTCGTAGCCGTAGGCCCGGGTGCCCAACTCGGTTCCGGCGAAGGAGAAATAGCAGAGATCGCCCGGTATGGGGGTGACGGTCGGGTTCTCCAGTGGTGGTTCCGATGCCGCGAAGGGCGGGAAAAGGGCGTAGATCTCGTTTCTGGCATATTTGGCGTGATAGACGTCCCCGGCGAGCGGAAGGGAATCCCAGACGGCCGCGCAGGTGATCGGCGCACGCTCGTCGAGCAGCTTTGCCGTGGCGGTGATTCCGCGCTTGACCAGCGAGACTTCGATGTATCGGTCGGCCATGCGTTCCATGGTCCCCCCGCGGTCAAGGGGACCTCGGCGGCGAGCGGGGCCGAAAGCGATCCGCATGACTCGCATGAAGTCGGGTAGCCGCGCGCCCATGGCTCGACCACACGCAAACCGATCAGGAACCGACAACAGATCCCACCGCGACCCAAGCCGCCGCTCCCTGCTCGCGGGAGCGGTGTCGCTGGGCGTGGCGGGAAGTCTCGGGGCGGTCGGCTGCAGCCGTGTCCCGGACGGCGGAAAGGTGCTGGGAGGAAGCCTCCTGGACACCTTGCGGCGTCAGGGATCCGTGAAGATCGGCATCGCCAGCGAGCCGCCCTTCGGATACGTCGGGGACGACGGACAGGCCACCGGAGAGGCGCCCGCGATCGCGAAGGTGATCTTCAAGAGGCTCGGCATCGACGACGTCACGCCGGTGCCGGTGGACTTCGGCGCCCTCATACCCGGGCTGAAGGCCCGGCAGTTCGACGTGGTGTCCGCCGGGATGTACATCAATCCGATCCGCTGCGAACAGGTGCTGTTCGCCGACCCGGACTACCTGATGCTGGACTCCTTCATCGTCAAGAAGGGCAATCCGCACGGCATCAAGACGTACGAGGACGTCAAGAAGAAGGGCCTCAGGCTCGCCTCCGGCAAGGCGTACGCGCAGATCGACTACGCCAAGGCCGCGGGCATCGGCGACGTCCTGGTCCTGCCGGACCAGGTGGCCGGCCTCGACGCGGTGGCCCAGGGCCGGGTGGACGCCTTCGCGGGCACCCGCATCACGGTCAGGTCGGCGGTGGAGGGTTCGGGGCGTGTGTCGGCGACCGAGCCGTTCCAGCCCGTGGTCGACGGCAAGCCCGCCTACGGCGCGGGCGGATTCGCCTTCCGTCAGTCCGAGAAGAACTTCCGCGACGCGTTCAACAGGGAACTGCTGAAGCTCAAGCAGAACGACTACAGGGAACTCCTCGAGATCGTCGGCCCCTTCGGTTTCACCAAGACCGACATGACGGACCTCACGGCGAAGGAGCTGTGCGGCTGATGATGAGTTCACAGTTCTTCACCACCTGGTTCCTTCCGGGCATCTGGGTCACCGTCCAGGTGACCGTGTACGCCGCGGCGCTCGGCGCCGCCATCTCGTTCGGCATCGGCCTCGCCCGGGGCTCGCAGTACTGGATCGTCCGCTTCCTCGCCGGCGTCTACTTCGAGGTCTTCCGCGGGATGTCGGCGCTGGTGCTGATGTTCTGGATGTTCTTCGCGCTACCCCTCTTCGGCTGGCAGCTGGTGCCCATGTGGGCCGGCGTCAGCGCGCTGGGCCTGACCTACGGCGCCTACGGCTCGGAGATCGTCCGCGGTTCCCTGGCGGCCGTTCCCGCGGCGCAGAAGGAAGCGGGCGTCGCGCTCAACTTCACCCGCCTGCAGCGGCTGCGGCTGATCGAACTGCCCCAGGCCTGGCCCGAGATGGTGCCGCCGTTCAACAACCTGCTGATCGAGCTGCTGAAGGGCACCGCCCTGGTCTCGGTCATCACCGTGGCCGACATGACCTTCGCCGGGAATCTGGTGCGGCTCGGCACCAACGAGACCACCCCGGTCTACACCCTGCTGCTGGTCCTCTACTTCGTCCTCGCCTTCCTCATCACCCGCGGTATGCGGCTGCTGGAGCGCAGGGCGAAGGCCGGGATCGGGCAGCGGCCGCAGAAGTCCGGCGGCATCGGCAGGAAGCCCGGCGCCCGCGGCGAGAGCCTGCGGGCCGGCACGCAGTCCGCGGGAGGTACGGGATGAACTGGGACTGGAACGTCGTGGACGACTTCATGCCGCGGTTCTGGGACGGCGTGCTCGTCACCCTGCAGGCCCTGGCCATCGGCACGCTGATCGCCTTCGCGCTGGGCCTGGTGTGGGCGCTGGCCCAGCGGTCGGCGCGGGCCTGGGTGCGCTGGCCGGTCGTCGCCGTGACCGAGTTCATCCGCAACACACCGCTGCTGGTGCAGCTCTTCTTCCTCTTCTACGTGGTGCCGAACTTCGGCCCGTCGATGTCGCCTCTGACCACCGGCATCGTCGGCCTCGGGCTGCACTACTCCACCTACACCGCGGAGGTCTACCGCGCGGGCATCGACGGCGTCCCGGCCGGCCAGTGGGAGGCGGCCACCGCGCTGAGCCTGTCCAAGGGCCGCACCTGGCGGGTGGTGATCCTGCCGCAGGCGATCCGCCGCGTCGTCCCGCCGCTGGGCAACTACGTCATCGCCATGCTCAAGGACTCCCCGATGATCGCGACCATCGGCGCCTTCGACATGCTCGGCGAGGCCCAGACCTTCAGCAACGAGACCTTCACCACCGAGGCGCTCACCGTCGTGGGCGTGGCCTTCATCGTCATCGCCTACCCCGCCTCCCTCCTGATCCGAGTCCTGGAGCGACGCCTTGTCCGCTGACACCAATCCCGCACAGACCACCGACGCCCTCGCCAATCCGCCGGTGGACGGCAGCGAACTGATCCGCTTCGACCAGGTCACCAAGCGCTTCGGTGACAACACCGTCCTCGACCGGCTCGACTTCTCCGTCGACTCGGGCAAGCACGTCACGCTGATCGGCCCGTCCGGATCCGGCAAGACGACGATCCTGCGGCTGCTGATGACCCTGGCCACGCCCGACGAGGGCACGATCAGGGTGGGCGGCGACTACCTGACCCACGAGGAGCGGGGCGGCAAGCTCGTCCGGGCCGGCGAGAAGCACGTCCGCGAGGTCCGCAAGAACATCGGGATGGTCTTCCAGCAGTTCAACCTCTTCCCGAACATGAAGGTGCTGCGCAACATCACCGAGGCTCCGGTGACCGTCCTCGGCCTGTCCAAGGACGAGGCCGAGCAGCGCGCCCGCGAGCTGCTCGAACTGGTGGGCCTGAGCGAGCACATCGACAAGTACCCCACCCAGTTGTCCGGCGGCCAGCAGCAGCGGGTGGCGATCGCCCGGGCGCTGGCGATGCGGCCGCAGGTCCTGCTGCTGGACGAGGTGACCTCCGCGCTGGACCCGGAGCTGGTGGTCGGCGTCCTGGACGTGCTGCGGGACATCGCCCGCACCACCGACATCACGATGCTCTGCGTGACCCACGAGATGAGCTTCGCCCGGGACATCTCGGACCAGGTCCTGATGTTCGACGCGGGCCGCGTCATCGAGTCGGGCCCGCCGGAGAAGATCTTCAGCGACCCGGAGCAGGAGCGGACCCGGGAGTTCCTCAGCGCCGTGCTGTGAGCTCGGGGCGGCGTCCCTCGGCCACCGTCGACGGGTACGGCGTCCGGGGCCATCGCCCACCGCGGCCGCCGTCGACGCCCATCACGGCCGGGGTCGTCGCGCCCCGCGCCCGCCCGCCGACACCCAACGCGGCCGCGGGCGCCGCACACCGCGCCCACCCTCGTCGCCCATCACGGCCGGGGTCGTCGCGCCCCGCGCCCGCCGTGGCCGCGCACCCCGGCCGGCCCCGCCGCGCACCGCGCCCGCCGCCGACACCCAACGCGGCCGAGGCCGCCGCACACCGCGCCCACCCTCGACGCCCACCACCGCCCGGGTCGTCGCGCACCGCGCCCGCCGCCGACACCCAACGCGGCCGAGGCCGCCGCACACCGCGCCCACCCTCGACGCCCACCACCGCCCGGGGGCGCCGCGCACCGCGCCCGCCGCCGACACCCAACGCGGCCGAGGCCGCCGCGCACCTCGGCCACCCTCGACGCCCACCACCGCCCGGGTCGTCGCGCACCGCGCCCGCCGCCGACACCCAACGCGGCCGAGGCCGCCGCGCACCTCGGCCCACCCTCGTCGCCCACCACCGCCGGGGGGCGCCGCGCACCGCGGTCGGGCCCGCGTTCGGGTGCCACGAGCCGTGGCGGCCGGTTCGGCCGTGCCCGGCGCGCCCGGTCCGGGTCTCGGCTGCGAGGCCCGGATCCGCCACCGGCATATGCCTTCGGAACGATCGCGCTGCTGAGGGGGGTGCAATCCCCTCGACCCCCTCCCCACAGGCCTGTTGCCCGTTATGGTGGAAGCGGTTCACTGACCGGATTGCGGCCCACTACAGCAAGCGCAGCCAGACACAGCTGGCGCAGGGGGAACCGTGGCGCTGAAGCACGAGCCGACCGCGCCGTACCACTCGGCCCAGGAGGCGCTACGCGTCCTGGACACGATGGCACGGCACTCCACCGGTGTCACCGACGCCGAACTCGCCCGCGAAAGCGGCCTTCCCGCAGAGCGACTGACCACGCTCCTGCGCATGCTGCGCCGCGAGGGCTACATCGAGCAGATCGCCGACGGGGCCTACGTCACCGGGGACGCCCTGGCCCGCCTGGGCTCCGCGCACCACCACGAGCAGGCCCTGCGCGACAAACTCCAGCACACCCTCGACCGGCTCCGCGACTCCGTCGGCGCCGCGGTCTACATCAGCCGGTACGTCGACGGCGAGGTCACGATCACCCAGTACGCCGACGGCCCGGCCACGCCGTCCGTCAACGAGTGGTTCGACTTCCGCTCCTCGGCGCACGCCACCGCGCTCGGCAAGAGCCTGCTGGGCCAGCTCGACCACAACGGCCGGCGCGACCACCTCTCCCGGCACAAGATGGCCCGGCTCACCTCGCGCACCATCACCAGCGACAAACTGCTGCTCTCCCGTCTGGAGGCGCAGCCGCCCACGGTCCCGGTGCTCGACCTCCAGGAGTACGCGATCGGCACGGTCTGCGCGGCCGTCCCGATCACCGCCGGCTCCACGGCCGGCTGCCTGGCCCTGTCCCTGCCCATAGCCCACGCCCACCGGCTCCGGCAGGCCGCCGAGACCCTGAACAGGAACGCGGCGCCCGTGCTGCTGTCCCTCGCGATCTGAGCGCCGTCCCGGGGGTGCCGTCGGGTGGTCCGAAGCACCCTCGGGGACCAGGTATTATTTTCTTCGTCGCAGGCCGCCGAAGGCGGAGGGCGAGAGTCATGCGCCGCTAGCTCAGTTGGTTAGAGCAGCTGACTCTTAATCAGCGGGTCCGGGGTTCGAGTCCCTGGCGGCGCACAGACGAAGGGCCTCTCGTGCACACGAGGGGCCCTTCCGCTTGCCCCGCCGCCTCCTGTTCCGACAGCCTCCGGTAGCCCGCCTCCCCCGGTGGCCGCCACCACACCGGATCGGCGCACCGCACGCCCTCCCTCCGCAGCAGCGCCCGGTGGATCTTGTTCGTGGCGGTGACGGGCATCCGCTCGACCACCCGCACGAACCGGGGCGCCATCTTCGTCCCCAGGTCGGGCTGGGCGAGCAGGAAGTCGGCGAAGCCGAGCGGATCGAAGGTCCCGGCCAGCGCCGCCATCACCTGGTCCCCGGTCACCGGGTCCGGCACCGCGTAGACGGCTACGGCGGCCGCCCCCTCGTAACGGGCGAGGATGTTCTCGATCATCGCTGCGGCCAGGTTCTCGCCGTCGACCCGGAGCCGGTCGTCGGTGCGGCCGGCGAAGTAGAGGAAGCCGTCGCCGTCACGGCAGAAGAGGTCGCCGGTCCAGTACTCGCCGTCCGCGCGGCGCCGCTCCGCCTCCGCCGCCGGGTTGCGCCAGTAGCCCTCGAAGGGGTTCGGCCCCCGGTTGACCAGTTCCCCGATCGCCTCGTCGCCGTTGAGCAGCCGGCCGGCCGCGTCGAACACGGCCGGCGGACACTCGGCGCGCGTCCGCGGGTCGAGAACGACGAGTCCGGGCCCCGCCCGTCCCACGGCCCCCGCCGGCGTCCCCGGCGACCACTGCACCGCCGCCCCGCCCTCCGACGAGCCGTAGCCCTCCACCAGCCGGACGCCGAACCGCCGCTCGAAGGCCGCCGCGTCCACCGCGCCCGCCTCCGTGCCGAAGCCCAGCCGCAGGACGTGCTCCCGGTCGTCGGGACGCGGCTCGGTGGCCAGGACGTACTGGATCGCCCGGCCCACATAGGTGAAGTACGTGGCCCGGTAGCGCCGCACGTCCGCCAGGAACCCCGAGGCCGAGAAGCGACGGCGCAGCGCGACGCCGGCGCCGGCCGCCAGCGCGGGCGCCCAGTCGGCGATCACCGCGTTGCCGTGGAACATCGGCATGCAGACGTAGTGCACGTCGTCCGGGCCGACGCGGAACTGCCCGGCCAGGGACCGTCCGGCGGCGGTCAGCCGGCCCTGGGTGCAGATCGCGGCCTTCGGGGCGCCGGCCGAGCCGGAGGTGAAGTACAGCAGGAACCGGTCGGCGGGGGCGGCGCGGGAGGGGTCGGGCCGGGCGTCCGCGTACGGGGCGAGCAGGTCGTCGTACTCGGGCGTGCCGGTGACCAGCAGACGGACTCCGGGCAGGTCGAGACCCCGGAGGAAGGGCAGGTGGGTGTGCTCGGTGATCAGCAGCCGGCATTCGGTGTGCAGGACGTCCCGGGCCAGCTCGGGTCCGCGGCGGGTGGGATTGATCCCGGCGACGGCGGCCCCGGCGAGGGCGGCGGCCGACAGCCAGAGCGGGAACTCCGGGGTGTTGTCCAGCAGCACCCCGAGGTGCGGCGGTCCGCCCGGCGGCAGCAGGTCGGCCAGCAGCGCCGCGCGGGCCGCGGCGCCGGCGGCGGCCTCGTGGTGGGTGAGGACGGTGTCCGCCCACCACAGTCCCGGCCGGTGGTCGCCCCACCGGGCCGCTACGAGTTCGGCGACGGTACCCCTGGTGGACTCCATGGACGCGCACGGTAGTTGACGTGCCGTCAGATGTGGAGAGGCGGGGGAGCCGACGTCAGGGCATCAGGCCGTCCGTCTCGGAGAAGACCGCGTGGGCGATGACCATGAAGCCGGCGCAGAAGACGATGAACACGGCGAAGAAGGCCACCAGACAGCCCGTGCCCGCGGCGAGCCTCCCCCGGCTCGGCGCGTGGGCCGTGGCCCCCTCGGGGTGCTCCGGCGTGTAGTACACGGTGACGATGTCGCCCTCGATGGTCGTGCCCGGACCGCCGCCCTCGTCGAAGCGGAAGGCGCGGCCGTCCCTCGCGGTGAACTCGTAGACGTGGTGCAGGGTGGTGCTCACCGAGGTGTCGCCGCCCCCGCCGCTGGTGCTGGTGTACGTGCGCAGACAGCGGCCCTCGGCCGTGACCCCGCTGTCCCAGGCCGCCCTGAGCTGCCGGTTCCGGCCGAGGGCCTTGTAGAGGAAGAAGAGCGCGCCGGCGATCATGATCGTCGGAATGACGTAGAACAAGGCTTCCATGAGCTCCCCCGATGTCCCGGCGCCGGCCTGGTCTTGCCGGCGTGCACGGAACGTACCGCCACACGGGGCCGGGGGAGCTCAAGCGATGCTCAGAACGTGACGTCGGAGCAGGCGTAGAAGGCGTTGGCCGTGTCGGCGATCGTCCACACCGCGACGATCATGTGACGTCCGCTGAGCCCGGACGGCAGCGTGCCGCTGTGGGAGAGGGTCGAGGGGGGCCGCTGACCGCCGTAGGGAACGGTCAGGAACGGGGTGAGGTTGAGGTCGGAGCGGGCCAGGTTGTGGTTCTGGTTCCAGCCCTGCCTGGTGACGTAGTACGTGAAGTCGGTCGTGGCGTGCATCGCGGTGAACTGCCAGCGGAAGGTGTAGCTCTGACCGCCGGTCACCCTGGTGGCCGGCCACGCGCCGCCCGAGGGCGTCCTCGGGCTGTCGAGCTGGGCGAAGCGCGTGTTGTTGCCGGAACAGATCCGGCCGTCCGCCGCGCCGGAGGCCGGGAAGCCCTTCGGCCCCTCGACGCTCTGCGGCTCCCACTGGATGTCGCCGCAGTTGGCGACGGAGCCGTTCTGGCAGAGCTTCTGCCGGCTGACGGGGAGGTCGGTGTAACCGTGACCGCTCGCGCCCCCGGCGGTGAGCACGAAGGCTCCCGCCGTGGCGAGCCCGAGCGCGGCGGCGTACCACTTGGTCTTTCCGCTGATCCCTGGGTGGGCTTTTCTGCGCATGCTGGCGCTCCTGGAGAACGTGGGGAGTTCAGGAGTTCAGTGAGCTGTGCCGTGCAGGTCTAGACCAAGTTCGAGACTATGGGCGTTTCTTGGTCATGTCCAGACCAATCACGCCTGCTCCTGCCGGCCCGCGCAGAAGGCGACCGTCAGGTCCTTCACCAGCGCCTTGCGCTCGTAGTCGTCGAGCTCCACGAGCCCCCGCATGGTCAACCGGGTCACCGTGTCCTCCACCGAGTCGACCACCGAGGTCAGCACGGTCGCCCGGTGCTGGGCGTCGAGCGCGGCGATCCGGCGGCGGTGCATCGCGGCGGCCACCTCGGGGGCGTACTCGACCCGCAGCGGCTGCACCGAGAACACCTCCAGTCCGATCGCGCCCGCCTCCCGCGCCACCAGCCTGGTCAGCGCCTCCCCGGTCGCCTCCAGCGAGCCGCGTCCCGCCCCCGGCGTCTCCACCGGGATCCGGGCCAGCGCCGCCTCGACGCACTCGCGCAGGTACGTCTCGTGGTCCTCGACGCCGAGGGTGGCCCGCGCGGTGTCCCGCACCCGCCACACGACCAGCGCCACCACCCGCAGGGCCACCCCGCTGCCGTCCGCGGCCGCCATCGGCTCGCTGCGCCAGTGCCGCAGCCGCACGTCCACCCGGCGGCGCAGCAGCAGCGGGTTCACCCACAGCAGCCCGGTGCGCCGCACGGTCCCCCGGTAGCGGCCGAACAGGCCGAGCACCCAGGCCCGCCCGGTCCGCCCCCGAGCGAGGCCGCCGAAGCCGAACAGCCCCAGCCCGCCCGCGCCCGCGTACGCCGCCCACTGCGCCGGACCGAGCCCGGCGCCCGCGAGCTCCGGCAGCCGCAACGCCTGCCCCGCCAGCGGCGGCAGCACACCGGCCCACCACGAGGCGGCCACACAGCCGGCCGCCCCGCACACCCCGGCGAACACGCCCGCGACGCCGGGCAGCACCCGGGCCGGCCGCTCCACCAGCTCGGGGTCCACCTGCGCCGCCGGCCGGGGCTTGGCCGGCGTCGGACGGCGCAGCCGCGGCTGCTCCCCGGTGCCCGCCCTGCTCCCCACCACGGCGGGCCCGAGCGGCACCGACCGCGGTTCCGGCTCGTCGCGGAAGAGCAGGTGGACGGGGATCTCGGTGGTCGCCTCGTTCTGGATGAGCCGGGTGGGCCTGGTCGGCCCCTCGGGCTCGGGTGTCTGTGAAGTGGGCGTGTGCATTGCGTGCCTCCAGCCTCCGCGCCAGATACGCCATGACAGTGAGTGGGCCCCGGCAGCGTGCGGGCCCCCGGGCCGCTCCCGGAGCCGGTCTACGAGAAGAGCCGCCGCCAGGTCTCCGGGCCCGGGTAGCCGTCCGCCGCGCCGCCGCGCCAGCCCTGGGCGCGCTGGAAGGCCTCGACTCCTCGCCGGTCCGCCTCGCCCCAGCGCGGTCCCGGCCCCGACGTGTAGTACCTGCCGAACCCTTTCTTCACCAGCTGCCTCCCCAACTGCGTGACGTACGCGCTCTGCGCCCCGGGGCGGAAGGCCGCCCGGCCCGGATACGGGGGAACGCGCGACGCCGAGGGAGCGACGGGCGGCCCGGCCGCACCGGCCCCTGTGCCCGTCCCACTGCCGGTACCTGTGCCGGGGCCGGTGCCGGTCCCGCTGTCTGTGCCGGGCGCGGGGGGCCGGCCGTTCCCGGACGGGGAGCCGGTCCCGCTCCCGGTGCCCGGCGCGCTTCCGGGTCCCGTCCCGTTCCCCGAGCCGGAGACGCCTGATCCTGATCCTGCTCCGGCCCCGGTCCCACCCCCCGGTCCGGCCGGGTCCCCGATGTTCCTGCCCTGGCCGGTGACGAGCAGCGACCAGGTCCTCGGACCGGGCAGCCCGTCGGCGGCGGCGCCGCTCCAGCCCTGGGCCCGCTGGAAGGCCTGGGTGGCCCTGCCGTCGGCGGCCGACCAGCGGGGGCCGGGGCCCGTGCTGTAGAAGCGGCCGGCGCCGCGCTCGACGAGGAGTTGGCCCAGCAGGGTGACGAACCGGTTGTTCGCGCCCGGTCCGAAGGCCGCCCGCCCCGGGAACGGCGTCGCCGCCGCGCTCCCGCCGAGGGATTCCCTCCCGCCGCCGGCGGCGGCGGCCTGTTCCCCGGTGCTGCCCGGAGCGGGCGCGGTGAGCCCCTTGTAGCGATAGGGGACGTAAAGGCCGGAATGGCTCCAGTAGGCGTACGGGGTGGACTGACGGCGAGTGGTCGGGCGGGTCTGCTCGTAGGCGATGTAGTAGCTGTGCGTGTAGTCCGTCCAGCCGCCGAAAACGACTACGTGCGAGCCTTTCTCGGGGTCGGACGAATTATGGAAGAGCAGAATGTCGCCGGGCTGGAGTTCCTCCTTGGAAATCCTCGTCCCGTACTGGTGAAGGCTGCCCGTCCACTCGTTGCCCGGCAGGTTCCAGGCCATGGAGACGAAGCCCGAGCAGTCCTGCCGGTAACCGTCGGACCAGTAGGCGCTCATGCTGTAGGGCACTTCCGCCGAGACCCATTGCTTGGCCCGTCTGATGATGTCCGCCCGGGTCGTCGGGGGCGTCCTGACCGGCCCCGCCACGTTTCCGGGATGCGCCGACTGCCCGGCCGGTCCGTGCAGCGGCGCCCTGCGGCCCTGCGGAGTCGCGGGTTCGTCACCTGCGGGAACGCCCGGCCGGTCGGGCGCAGGCGGGGCCGCGAGGGCGGGCGCCGCATGAGCGGCGCCGAGCGCTGCGGCCGTCGCTGTGGCGACGACCAGGGCGCGGTGGGCGGACGGGTGACCGCCGGACGAGGCGGGCGGACAGGGGCGGATCATCCGTCGCCGCGTCACACATCCGGGGCAGTCGCAGTCGCTCTCGGGATCGAATTCCTCGAATACCGGAGTCTCCATGCGATTCCTCTCACACTCCAGATGAAAATGTCCGCGCCTGCGCACGCTCGCAGTTTCTCAACTGTCCTCCGGACGCGCATGCTGACGGTCCGAACGATGTACGCCGGGCGCGGCCGGCCCATTCGCGGGCCCGTCGGCCCCGGGCGGACGGTGCGGGTGGTCCGGGGCACCCTCATGGGTCCTGTAGAGTTGTCCCGTCAGCAGGCGCCGCTAGCTCAGTTGGTTAGAGCAGCTGACTCTTAATCAGCGGGTCCGGGGTTCGAGTCCCTGGCGGCGCACAGACACCGAAGGCCTCTCGCGAGAGCGAGGGGCCTTCGTCCGTTCCGGCCGGCCTTTGACGGGAGGGGACCGGGGCCGTTCCCGAGAGCGGCGGCAAGCAGTCGTCAACGCACCCTTCACGGGGTAGGCCTACTGCAGAGCCCTGGCCATCTCTTGACTCTCCGCGCCTCGCAGCCTCCCGCGCCGACGCCGGGTCATTCCCGCAACCCGAGCGCGCGCGGTCGAGGACCGGTCCGGTCGGCGGTTTCGGGGGAGCGTGCCGCCGACCGGGCCAGGGTCCGCCGCCTGCGGCGCGACCCGGACGAGGCCCCGGGTGACATCCCGTCAGACGGCGATGCCCGTCAGGTAGGCCGACACGATCACGTTGGCGGTGTAGCTGCGGCTGGCCGGGTCGAAGGCGCCGCCGCAGGTGATCAGGCGCAGCTCGGCGCGGTCCGGCCTTCGGGAGCCGTAGGCCTGCCGGGCGTCGAAGCGATCGCGCCGGACGACCTCGACGTCGTCCACGGTGAACTCGGCTACCTTCCCGTCGTCGCGGACCACGCGAACCGTCTCACCGCCCTTGAGCGTGCTGAGCTTGTAGAAGACCGCGGGCCGGGTCTCGGTGTCGACGTGTCCCACCAGCAGGGCGGCGCCCCTGGCGCCGGGTTTCGCGCCCTCGGCGTACCAGCCGACGACGCCCGGCTGGTCGAAGGGCGGCGGATCGACCGCTCCCTCGGCGTCCAGGCCGCGGGCGACGACCGGGGCCTGCACGCCCAGTTCCGGGATGTCGACGCGCCGCGGCAGCGCCTGACCCAACGGCTTCGCCGCTGGCGGGAGGGCGGCGTCCGGCGGACGGCCCACCGCGGCCATGTCACCGGTGGCCGGGGCGGCCGTGCCGTGCCGCACGTCCGTCACCTCACGCCCCCACAGCCACAGGCCGCACAGCAGCACCGTCCAGGCCACGCCGGTGAGGAACCGGCCCGAGAGGCGTTCGCGGTCCGGCATGGGTCAGTCCGTCCCATGTCTCCGGCGCGTTCCGCGGTACACGACGGCGGCAGCGGCGACGCCCGCCAGCACCAGGCCGACGACCGCCTGCACGGTGCCGGGGCCGCGGCCGTCCACCCGAACCTCCTCGACCGAGGCCAGCGGCGCGGTGCCGCCGCCGCCCGCGCGGACCGGAGCGACGGGAGAGGCGGGGACCGCCGCGGCGGACGAACCGTCCGAGGCCAGCGGCTCCACGTCCGACGGCTGCCGCGACGAGTCGTCGGACGACGGCCCGACGACCTGGATCCGGCCCTTCACCTTGAAGTCGACGCAGGTGATCTGCACGTCGTAGGAGCCCGCCGCGATCGAGGAGCGGACCCGGGTGTCGCCGACGAGCGCGCCGCCCGCGACGACGAGCCGCGCGTCCGCGACGAAGGCGGCCGAAGCCGCCGTGGCCGTCCTGCCGCCGCAGCCGCTGACCTTCAGCGTGACGTCGGAGCCCGGCGAGGGCGTGGACGGCGTGACCGAGACGCTGCCGCCGCCCGGGCCGCCTTCGCCCGACGCGTACGCCGTGGGAATGAGCACCGCGGCGACGACCGCGACCCCCGCACAGACAGTGACCTTCAGTGAGCCCATCGTGAACCTCCAGCTCTCTGGAGACTCCCCCGCCGCGCCCCGGGGCGCATCCGCTGGCGGGGTGTCACTGCTCCGTACGGGTGGGTTGCGCGTCGTCAGGCGTTTCAGATCCGGTCGACGAGATCCGCGATCGAGTCCACGACCTTCGACGGACGGTAGGGGAAGTCCTCGACCTGCTCGGGCCGGGTCAGACCGGTGAGGACCAGGAAGGTCTGCATCCCGGCCTCCATGCCCGCCAGCACATCGGTGTCCATGCGGTCGCCGATCATCGCGCTGGTCTCGGAGTGGGCGCCGATCGTGTTCAGCCCGGTGCGCATCATCAGCGGGTTGGGCTTGCCCGCGAAGTACGGGCTCTTGCCGGTCGCCTTGGTGATCAGCGCGGCGACGGCCCCGGTGGCCGGCAGCGCGCCCTCGGCGGAGGGGCCGGTCTCGTCGGGGTTGGTGCAGATGAAACGGGCGCCGTCGTTGATGAGCCGGACGGCCTTGGTCATGGCCTCGAACGAGTAGGTGCGGGTCTCGCCGAGGACGACGTAGTCGGGCTCGTGGTCGGTGAGGATGTAACCGATGTCGTGCAGCGCGGTGGTCAGACCCGCCTCGCCGATGACGTACGCCGTGCCCTCGGGCCGCTGGTCGTCCAGGAACTGGGCGGTGGCCAGCGCGGAGGTCCAGATGTTCTCGATCGGCACGTCCAGGCCCATCCGCCGCAGGCGGGCGTGCAGGTCGCGCGGGGTGTAGATCGAGTTGTTGGTGAGGACCAGGAACGGCTTTCCGGACTCGCGCAGCTTCTTCAGGAACGCGTCGGCGCCGGGGATCGGTACACCCTCGTGGATGAGCACACCGTCCATGTCGGTGAGCCACGACTCGATGGGCCTGCGGTCTGCCATGTGCGGGGTCTCCCTGCCGTACGCGAGTACGCGGTTGCTGTGCGTGCACGCGGTCGCTGCGCGCGCCCCAGCCTAGTCACAGGCCCGATCTTGAGGGAATGGCCGGTTCCGGACCGTCCACTGACTGGGACGCCGGCACGGTTCAGCGACGTCGGCGCGCCAGCAGCAGCGCGGCCCCGGCGGCGAGGAGGACGGCGGTGGCGGCGGCGAGCACGGCGGGCGAGCTGAGTCCGGTGCGGGCGAGTTCCTCGGCTTCGTCGGCGAGGGAGAGACGGCCGGTGTCGCCGGCGGAGGCGTCGGGCCGCGGGGTGGGGGCGGCCGAGGGGGCGGCTGTGGGGGCGGCTGTGGGATCGGCCGCGGAACCGGTCGTGGGATCGGCCGCGGAACCGGCCGAGGGATCGGCCGCGGGATCGTCCGTGTCGGGGCCGGAACCGGCTTCGACCGCGAAGCGGTAGTCGTTCGACTGCCCGATCCAGTCGCCGTCGTCGCCGTGCCGCTGGACGACCGCCGCGTTGGCGGTGACGGCGTTGGGGACGGCGTCCGAGGTGAGGGCGAGGCGCAGCTTGACGGTGAGGGTCCGGCCGGGGCCGACGGTGAACCCGGGGAAGCCGCCGGGACCGTCGGCGGGGCCGCCGGTGAAGACGCCGACGAGTTCGTCGTCGTCCGTGGCCTCGAAGCGGACGGGGTGCGGCTGCCCGCCCGCGAAGAACTCCAGCCGCGGCTGGGACGGCTTCAGGGCGCGTCCGGCGTCGACCAGGACGACCACCGGGTGGATCGCGTCGCATGCGCGGCGGGTGGTGTTGGTGAGGTCGAGGTACCAGACGCCGAATCCGCCGCCGGCCCGGTACGAGTCGGGGCCGCCGTGCAGGCGGGTGGTCAGGGGGAACGCACCGGCGGCGGGGCCCGCACAACTCGGGCCGGCTTCCGCGTGGGCGGGCGCGGGGAGGAGGGCGGCGGCCGCGGCGAGGCAGAGGGAGACAGGCGGGCACAGTCGCATGAACACGTGAGCCTGCCCGACACCCGGCCCCGCCCCCCGACAACACACCGCACGACCGTCCGAACCCCCTCGTTCGGACGAGCATCCGACACTCGGAACGGCGTGCCGCCAACGATCAGCGGGCGGCACCGAGCAGGGGACGGTGGCGGGCTGTGCTCCTCCGGGCGGTGGTGGGCCGTGGCGGGCTGGATGGTGGGTGGCGTCAGCCGGATCCGCGGCCGAACAAGGGGGCCAGGAGCAGTTGGGCCGCGCCGAGCGCCACGGCTCGGGTTCCGTGGGGGGCGAGGCGCACCTGGACGGCGTCCTGCGGGGAGCCCTCGCGGCGGGCTCGGGCGTCGAGGACGGCCCTGACCCCCTGGAGGAAGGGCTCGGGGGCGGCCGCGATCGTGCGGCCGCCCAGCAGCACGGCGTCGATGTCGAGCAGCCCGGCCAGGTTCGCGGCGCCCTCCCCGAGGACACGCGCCGCCTCGCCGACGTCGCCCCGGCCGATGGCCGCCAGGCACAGCGCCTCGACGCAGCCCCGGTTGCCGCAGGAGCAGGGCGGCCCGTCCAGCTGGATGACCTGGTGTCCGAACTCGCCCGCGCCGGTGCGGGCACCCCGGTGCAGGGTCCCGCCGATGACGAGGCCCGCGCCGAGGCCGGTGCCCAGGTACAGGCAGGCGAAGGAGCCGCGCTCACCGCCGACGGCGAGACCGAGCGCGGCCGCGTTGGTGTCCTTGTCGACGACCACCGGCGCCCCGAGTCGCTCCGCCAGCGCGTCCCGCAGCGGGAACCCGTCCCACTCGGGGAAGCCGGTGACCCGGTGCAGCACCCCGTGGGCATGGTCGAGCGGGCCGGGGAGGGCCACGCCGACGCCGAGCAGGGCCGGCGCGCTGGCCGCCGCGGGGCCCGCCGGAGTGCGGGGGTGGTCGGCGGGAACGTCGCCGAGGACCTCCGCGACCTCCCGCACCACCGCCCCCAGGACCGCCTCCGCGCCCGCCCCCAGCGACAGCGGCACACACCGCTCGCCCACCGCCCGCCCGTCGAGATCGGCCAGCACCACCCGCAGCTCGTCCCGGTCGAGGTGGACGCCGACCGCGTGGCCCGCCTCCGGCACCAGCCGCAGCACCGTGCGCGGTTTGCCGCCGGTCGACGCGCGGTGCCCCGCCTCCGCCGCCAGCCCCTCCTGCCGCAGCCTGGCGGTGATCTTGCTGACCGCCTGCGGGGTGAGCCCGGTGCGCTCGGCGAGTTCCAGCCGGCTGATGCCGTCCGGTCCCGCCGTGCGCAGCAGGTCGAGCACGAGCGCGGTGTTGTGGCTGCGCAGAGCCAGAAGGTTGACGCCTCCGTCCGTCCTGTTCACGACCCCATTCTCCCCCCTGCTTGCACTTTGGCAACAGCGTTGCGAAAGTGGGGACCATGACAGGTACTCCTCTCCGCGTGGGCCTGGTCGGCTACGGCCTCGCCGGCTCGGTCTTCCACGCCCCGCTGATCGCCGCCACCGAGGGCCTCGCCCTGGACACGGTGGTCACCTCGAACCCCGAGCGGCAGGAGCAGGCCCGCGCCGAGTTCCCGGACGTGCGCGTCGCCGCCACCGCCGACGACCTCCTCGCCCGCGCCGACGAGCTGGACCTGGTCGTCATCGCGTCCCCGAACAAGACGCACGTCCCGCTCGCGACCGCCGCCCTGGAGGCCGGTCTGCCGGTGGTCGTCGACAAGCCGGTGGCGGGCACGGCCGCCGAGGCCCGCGAGCTGGCAGCCCTCGCCGAGGAGCGCGGGCTGCTGCTCTCGGTCTTCCAGAACCGCCGCTGGGACAACGACTTCCTGACCCTCCGCCGCCTGCTGGACGAGGGCGAGCTGGGCGACGTGTGGCGCTTCGAGTCCCGGTTCGAGCGGTGGCGGCCGCAGCCCAAGGGCGGCTGGCGGGAGTCCGGTGACCCCGCAGAGATCGGAGGTCTCCTCTTCGACCTCGGCAGTCACGTCGTCGACCAGGCGCTGGTCCTCTTCGGCCCCGTCGTCGGCGTGTACGCCGAGGCGGACGTCCGCCGGCCGGGCGCGGAGACCGACGACGACACCTTCGTCGCGCTGACCCACGCGAACGGCGTCCGCTCCCACCTCTACGTCTCGGCGACGACCGCCCAACTCGGCCCGCGTCTGCGGGTGCTGGGCTCGAAGGCGGGCTATGCGAAGTACGGCCTGGACCCGCAGGAGGCGGCCCTGCGGGAGGGCGAGCGGCCGGGCACGACGGCGGACTGGGGCACGGAGCCCGAGGAGCTGTGGGGCCGACTGGGCTCCGGCGAGTCCCCGCTGACCGGCGGCGGACGACCCGTTCGGACCCTCCCCGGCGACTACCCGGCCTACTACGCTGCGGTGGCCAAGGCACTGATCGACGGCGGCCCCAACCCGGTGACCGCCCTCGAGGCGGCCGCCGCCCTCGACGTCCTGGAGGCGGCCCGCCGCTCGGCACGAGACAAGGTGGCGGTGACGCTGTAATGGGCTCCCACGAGATCACCCCGAAGTTCACCCCGGAGATCACCCCGACCCTGGAGGAGCTGCAGGCGCAGGAACGGCGACTGGTCTTCCGCCAGTTCACGCACGACGACGCGTGGGCCCTCGGCTCCCTCCTGGTGGAACTGGCCCGCGAGCGCCAGGCGCCGGTCGCCGTCGACATCCATCGCGCCGGCCAGCAGCTCTTCCACGCGGCCCTGCCCGGCTCGGCGCCCGACAACGACGCCTGGATCGCCCGCAAGCGCCGGGTGGTGGAACGCTTCGGCGCCTCCTCCTACCTGGTCGGCTCCCGCTGCCGCGCCAAGGGCACGACGTTCGAGGAGTCCTCCCGGCTGGACCCGGACGAGTACGCGGCCCACGGCGGCTCCTTCCCGATCAACGTGGAGGGCGTGGGCGTGGTGGGCGCGGTGACGGTGTCGGGCCTGCCCCAGCTCGAGGACCACAGGTTCGTGGTGGCGGCCCTGGAGCAGTTCCTGAAGGTCTGATGAATCCGGGGCCGCTCGGGGAATGACGGTCGGGCCCCCTCCGGTTGGCACCTGCTGTACACGTGATGATCACGGGCGCAGCGCCCCCTTCCGGAGGGACCGGTCACCGATGAGCAAGGCGTTGAAGGAGACAGTCGGGCGGTACGGCGTGTGGAGCGTCGGCCTGCGCTCCGAGGACCCGGCCCGGCGCGGCGAACTCGCCGAGGCCGCCGCGGAGCTGGAGGAACTCGGTTACGGCGCCCTCTGGCTCGGCGGCAGCAGCGCGACCCACCACGCCGTCCCGCTCGTGGGGGCGACCTCGCGCATGGCCGTCGGCACCAGCATCCAGAGCATCTGGCAGTACGGGCCCGCCGACAGCGCCGCCGCTTTCGCCGACCTGGAAGCCGCCCACCCCGGCCGCTTCGTCCTGGGACTCGGGGTGAGCCACGCCCAGCGTGCGGAGCAGTACCGCCGGCCCTACTCGGCCCTGGTCTCCTACCTCGACGCGCAGGACGCGGCGGGCATGCCCGCGGACCGCCGGGTGCTGGCGGCCCTCGGCCCCCGGTCGCTGGAGCTGACCCGGGACCGGGCCGGCGGCGCGATCCCCTACCTGGTCACCCCGGAGCACACCGCGCACGCCCGCGGGATACTCGGCGAAGGCCCGCTCCTCGCACCCGAGCTGGGGGTCGTCCTGGAGAAGGATCCGACCCGCGCCCGCACGCTGGCCCGCGAGTTCCTCGCCCTCTACCTCTCCCTGCCGAACTACACCGGCAACTTCCTCCGGCACGGCTTCACCGAGGACGACCTGGCCGACGGCGGCAGCGACCGCCTGGTCGACGCGCTGTTCGCCTGGGGCGACGAGGACGGCGTCCTCGCCCGGATCACCGCCTTCCAGGAGGCGGGCGCGGATCACGTGGCACTGCAGGTGATCGACGAGGGATCGCGCGACGGCCTCCCGAGGGAGGCCTGGCGCACCCTCGCCGCCCTGCTGGGCTGAGGGAGGCGGGGGCGCATCGTCCGGGGGTGGGGCCGAGGCACCAGGGGTCGGGCCCCGGCCGCTGAGGAGCGCCTATGCGTCCTTGAACTCCTGGCGCTGGCGGCCGAGCCCCTCGATCTCCAGCTCGACGACGTCCCCGGCCCGCAGGAACGGCTTCGGCTCGGGCTCCCCGAGGGCCACCCCCGCCGGCGTCCCGGTGTTGATGACGTCACCGGGGTACAGGGTCATGAACTGGCTGACGTACCGCACGACCTCTCCCACGGGGAAGATCTGCTCGGCCGTGGTCCCGTCCTGCTTCAGCACCCCGTTGACCCAGAGCCGCAGGGAGAGGTCCTGCGGGTCGGCGACCTCGTCGGCCGTCACCAGCCACGGCCCCAGCGGGTTGAACGTCTCGCAGTTCTTCCCCTTGTCCCAGGTGCCGCCGCGCTCGATCTGGAACTCCCGCTCGGACACGTCGTGCGCGACGGCGTACCCGGCGACGTGGGCGAGCCCGTCCTGCGCCGACTCCAGATAGCGGGCCGTGTGCCCGATGACGACCGCCAGCTCCACTTCCCAGTCGGTCTTGGCCGAGCCGCGCGGCACCAGGACGGTGTCGTAGGGCCCCACGACCGTGTCCGCCGCCTTGAAGAAGATCACGGGCTCGGCGGGTGCCTCGGCCCCCGTCTCGCGGGCGTGGTCGTGGTAGTTCAGCCCGATGCACACGATCTTGCCGATCCGGGCCAGCGGCGGTCCGATCCGCAGTCCGGTCGCGTCCAGCGCCGGCAGTTCCCCGGACTCGGCGGCGGCGCGGACCCGGCCGAGCGCCCCGTCGTCGGCGAGCAGCGCCCCGTCGATGTCCGGGACGACCCCGGAGAGGTCCCGCAGGACCCCCTCGGAGTCGAGCAGCGCGGGTCGCTCCGATCCCGCCGTACCGACTCGCAGCAGCTTCATGGTGACTGTCTCCCTCGGATCGCTGGGCGTCCGCCGACGGGTGCAGCCATCGGATGACTGGTCGATCCTCCAGACTGGGCGTCCACTCCGCAATACCTGGTTCACGTACTGGACCGTCACCAGGCCCGGCCTCTCACCCGCGCCCGACCCTCAGCGGTACAGGACCGCTCGTTCGACCGCGCTCCAGGTCGTGGAGGTGATCACGTAGAGCGCGGCGGCCAGCGGTACGACGGCCACGGTGACCAGGGTGAAGAAGGACATGAACGGCATGACCCTGGTGAGGGCGGCGGCTCCGGGGACGTCCTGCCCGCCGGTCTCGGGCAGCGGCATCCGCTTGGTGCGCCGGTAGTTGAAGGAGGCGACGGCGGCCACGAGGGCGAACAGCCCGAGATAGACCAGCCCAGCCCCGCCGAACACCCCGTCCCCGGCCAGCGCGTCCGTCCAGCGGTCACCGAGGGGCGCGGCGAACAGCCGGTGGCCGAGCAGCCCGTTGGCCGCGCCGCCGATCGAAGAGCTGGAGAAGACGTGGTAGAGCACGAAGAACGCGGGGAGCTGGAGCAGGCTGGGCAGGCAGCCGGAGAGCGGCGAGACCTTCTCCTCGGCGTGCAGTTCCAGTACCGCCCGCTGGAGCTTCTCGGGGTTCGCGGCGTGCTTCTTCCGCAGCTCGGCGATCTTCGGCTGCAGGGCCGTGCGGGCCTTCTGCCCACGGGCGGCCGCGCGGGACAGGGGGTGGACGAGGAGTCGCACGAGTGCGGTGAACAGGACGATGGCGGCGGCCGCAGCGGCCGTGCCGAACAGGGGCTGGAGCAGGTCGGCGAGGTGCTCGACCAGGCTGGCGAAAACGGACATGGGTGAGGAGCCCTCCGTGGGTCTCGTCGTGCCGGCAGTTCAGGAATGCGGCATGACGACCCGCGCGGGGTCACAGGGATCAAGCGGTGTGTGCGCCCTACGCGACGGTCGTCGGGAGGGCGTGGCCGGGGGCCCTGGGGCGGGGCCGGCCGGAGGCGTCGGGATCGCGCTGCGGCAGGAAGGCCGTACGGCGGGCCCGGTCCCTGATGGCCGTACGCACCCGGGTGGGCGGCACGGCGGGGGCGCTGCGCGCGGCGACGAGAGTGCAGACGGCGAGCGCGGAACCGGCCGCGGCGGTCGCGGCGAGCGCGACGGCGGCCGAGACGGCCGAGAGGCCGCCGGCGTCCAGAAGGAGGACGTCCATGACGAGCAGCAGGAGGAGCGGCGCGGAACGCGAGCCGAACCGGTCACGGAACACGCTTCCCACTCCCCCTTCGTACGTCGTCGGTACTCGGTTGTGCCTCACGTACGCCTCGCGGCGTGTACCTCACGGTTTATACCTCACTTCGGCAGCCCGGAGCAGCTTGTATCAAGTGTTTGACACAAGATCCCGCCCACGGCATCTTGTACTCACCTCTTGTACTCACCGCTTGATACAAGCACTCGCCGGGGGACCAGAAATGCTCGACACCGTCTCGCCAGAACGCCTGCTGGCCCGCGCCGACCTCTGCGCCCGCTGGGCCGGGCTGGCACTGGGCGCCGTGGTCGCCCAACGGCTGGGGGCCTGGGACAGTGACGACCTCGCCATGCGCTTCCTCAGCGCGATCACCGCGTTCGGTCTGTGCGCGGTCGGCGGCGTCCTGCTCGGGGACTCCCTCACCCCGGCGCCCCAGGAGGCGGTCCGCACCGCCGGCCTCGCGCCGCGCCGCGTCCGCGACCACGTGCCGCCCCGGATGGCCCCGCTGCTGCTCTTCCAGACGGCGTGCCTCCTCGTCCTCCTGGCGATCGGCACGTTCGTCGCCTCCCCCGACGCCGCCGGGCGCACGGGCCGGGCGATCACCGTCACCTGCCGGAGCGTGACCAGACCCCTGGGGCCCTGGCCCGGGCTCTACTACGCCACCCCCCTCCTGGCCTCCCTCGCCGTCGGCACCGCCGCCTGCGTCTGGGCCCTGCGCCGCATCGCCCACCGCCCCGGCGACAACCAGCAGCGCCACGACCGCTCGTGGGCGATCACCGCCGCCTGGGGGCTCCTGGTCTCCAGCCAGCTGCTGATCGTCCTCGGGATGATCGGCAGGGTGCTGTCCCGCACGACCTGCGCCGGCATGCTGGGCAACATCACCGCGCTGGTGATCTACCCGCTGAGCCTGGTGACCCTGTTCTCCCTGGGATGGTGCCTGTTCACCATCGTCGTGCCCCGGGCCGTCGGCGATGAGTGAACCGGCCGTCCGCGTGGACACCACCAGCCAGGTGCCGCCGTTCGAGCAGATCCGCGCCCAGCTCGCCGCCCTGATCGTCACCGGCCGGCTGACCGAGGGCGAACGGCTGCCGACCGTACGCCAGCTCGCCGCCGACCTGGGCCTGGCGCCGGGCACCGTGGCCCGCGCCTACCGCGAGCTGGAGGCCGCCGAGCTCATCCGCACCCGTCGCGGCGCGGGCACCCGGGTGGCGGCGCCCCCTGCCGAACCCGCCCACCCCGACCCCGGTCGACTGGCCATGCTGGCACGCGACTTCACCGCCTCCGCCCGTGCCCTGGGCGCCGACACCGAGGCCGTCCTGACCGCCGTCCGGGAGGCCCTGGAGGAGGGGACGTAGACGCCGGCCCGCCGCACCCCCGGCCGGAAACCGCGGGACGGACCGCAACCGCCGACCATGTTCGGCGGCTCTTCCTGACCATGCACACGCACATCCAGCGCGGGATCACACACCGTGCCGCGGCAGCCGTCGCCCGCGCTCTTGCCGTCGTCGGCCGCGCTCTTGCCGTCGTCGGCCGCGCTCTCGCCGTCGTCGTCCGGCAGCTGACGCGCTTCGCCTGGGTGCAGGCGCGGTGCTGCGCGTTCGCGGTCGCGTTGTTCGGCGGCATGGCGGCCTCCAAGCTGGCGCCGTCCCTCCCGGTGGCCCGCTACGACCTCCTGCTCGTCTACGGCGTGCTGCTCACCGCGGTGGGCTACCTGCTCGGCTGGGAGACCCGGCGGGAGGTCGCCGTCGTTGCCGCCTGCCATGTCCTCGGGCTCGCCTTCGAGCTGGTCAAGGTGCGGGTGGGGTCGTGGAGCTACCCCGAGTCCGGGCTGACCAGGATCGCCGGGGTCCCGCTGTACGGCGGGTTCATGTACGCGGCCGTCGGCAGCTACGTCTGCCGGTCCTGGCGTCTGCTCGACCTGTCCCTGACCGGCTACCGCGCCCGCGTCACCGCAGCGACCGCCGTCGGCCTGTACGTCAACTTCCTGAGCCACCACTGGCTGCCCGACCTGCGCCTGCCCCTCGGCGCCCTGCTGCTCGCCGCGACGGCGGGGACGTGGGTCCACTTCACGGTCGGGAGACTGCGCCACCGCATGCCGCTGGCGCTCGCCTTCGCGCTGATCGGCTTCTTCCTCTGGCTGGCCGAGAACGTCGCCACCTACCTCGGGGCCTGGGCCTACCCGTCCCAGCTCCACGGCTGGGAACCGGTCCCGGTGTCCAAGTGGGTCTCCTGGGCCCTTCTGATCAGCGTCACGTTCGTCATCTGCGGGGCCCGTCGACGCGACGGAGCCCTATCCGCGAGGAAGGGCCGCGGCCAGCTTGCCCCACACGACCAGTCGGTACCGGGAGGTGTACTCGGGCGTGCAGGTGGTGAGGGTGAGGTATCGGCCGGGGGTGTCGTAGCCGTAGGCGGGCCGGGTGAGGGACCGGGGCACGGGCCGGATGACGCCCGCGTCGCGCGGTGAGGTCTGCGGGAGGATCCCGTCGACGACGTAGGTGTAGGTCGCGTTCCGGGTCGCCACCTCCACCTTGTCGCCCTTCCGCAGACGGTTCAGGTACCGGAAGGGCTCGCCGTGGGTGTTGCGATGCCCGGCGACCGCGAAGTTGCCGGCCTGGCCCGGCTGCTGACTGCCCGCGTAGTGGCCGGCGTACCCCTTGTTGAGGACGTCGCGCTTGCTCGTGCCCTCGGCGACGGGGACCCGGAGGCCGAGGCGCGGGATGCGCAGCACGGCGTAGGCCTGTGAGGCCCGCGGCGATTCCGCGGACGGCCCCTGCCCCGCGCCTCCGCCGGACCCCGCGGCCGCACCGCCGCCGCCCTGAGAACCGTCGCCGGAGCCCGCGTCCGCGCCTGCCCCGCGGTCCGAGTCCGAGCCGGAGTCGGGACCGGAGCCGCCGTCCCTGGCGCCGCCCTCGCCGTCGGCGATCCCCCACTCCCGCTCCAGCGCCTCCACCCTGCGCTCGGCGCCGTCCTTGGCCTCCCGGTTGGTCCACCACAGCTGGTGCACGACGAGGAGCAGCACCAACACCCCGGCGGTGACGAGCAGTTCGGCGCCGGTCCAGAGCACCCGCCGGTACCGGGCGCGCCGCCGCCGGGTGCTGTGCTGTACGAGGGGAATCCGCACGCGGGCACGATAGGCGGCGGGGGACGAGGTCTGAAGACCGTTCGCCTCCCCGAACCCGTCCGCCTCCTTCCTCCACAGGTTTGAGAAAGGGCTGTCAGAACTCTCGACAACACCACGGACCGCGCCCGATGCTTCGTGACGCACTCACGCACTCACGCACTCACGCACTGCCGCACCGTGGCACTCGGCCACTGGGGCAGGGCTGCACTGGGGGCACTGGGGCACTGCTGCATTCAGGCACTGAGGCACTGCCGCCCGAACCGCACCACCGCACCACTGCCCGACCGCACCGCCGCATCACCGCACCGCCGAAGAACCGATGTCCCAATGCCCAGTTGACCCGCGCCGCGGCCCGCCCCGCTCCGCACCGCCCCAGAGCTCGATGTGCTGACGCATCCGACGACGCCGCTCGGGACGACCGGCCGCCGTTCGCTGTCATGAACATGAAGTGGAGAAGCCATGATCCGACGCAGGACACTGCTCGCGGCCACCGGCGGCGCGCTCCTCACCGGCGCCCTCACGACGGGCACCGCGCGGGCCGACGCGACGATCGCCGTCAACCCCTCCACGACGTACGGCACATGGGAGGGCTGGGGCACCTCCCTGGCCTGGTGGGCGAACGTCTTCGGCGCCCGGGAGGACTTCGCCGACATCTTCTTCACGACCAAGTCGGTTTCCTACAACGGCAGGACGCTTCCCGGCCTCGGCCTCAACATCGCCCGCTACAACCTGGGCGCATGCAGCTGGAACACGGTGGGCGGCGCCTCGATGGCGGTCTCCCCCAACATCCCCGGCTTCAAGCAGATCGAGGGCTACTGGCAGGACTGGAACAACGAGGACCCCACGTCATCCGCCTGGGACTGGACCGCGGACGCCAACCAGCGGGCGATGCTGCAGAAGGCGGTCTCGCGGGGCGCGACGACGGAGCTGTTCGCCAACTCCCCCATGTGGTGGATGTGCCTGAACCACAACCCCTCCGGTGCCTCGGACGGCGGCAACAACCTCCAGTCCTGGAACTACCGCCAGCACGCCTCCCACCTTGCGGCGGTCGCGCTCTACGCGAAGTCGAACTGGGGCGTGAACTTCGCGACGGTCGACCCCTTCAACGAGCCGTCGTCGTCCTGGTGGACGGCGACCGGCACACAGGAGGGCTGTCACATGGACGCTGCCGTCCAGTCGGCCGTACTCCCCCACATGCGCAGCGAGTTGGACAAGCGCGGGCTGACGGCGACGAAGATCTCGGCGTCGGACGAGACGAACTACGACCTCGCCCGGACCACCTGGAACTCCTTCACGTCGACGACGAAGGGGTATGTGAACCGGGTCAACGTCCACGGCTACCAGGGCTCGGGCGGCCGCAGGGACCTGCTGTACACGGACGTGGTGACGACCGCCCGCAAGGCGCTGTGGAACTCCGAGACCGGCGACAAGGACGGCACCGGTCTGACCATGGCGAGCAACCTGCTCTACGACTTCCGCTGGCTGCACCCGACGGCGTGGGTCTACTGGCAGGTCATGGACCCGTCGTCGGGCTGGGCGATGATCGCCTACGACCCGAACACGCTGGCGGCGGGCGCGGTCACCACGAAGTACTACGTGATGGCCCAGTTCAGCCGTCACATCCGCCCCGGCATGACGATCCTCGACACGGGTGTGAGCTACGCCGCGGCGGCGATCGACAGGACGGCCGGACGCCTGGTGATCGTGGCCGCCAACACCTCCTCCTCGGCCCAGACCCTGACCTTCGACCTGTCCCGCTTCACCACGGTGACGGGTGGGACGTCCGGTCTGGTCCCCCGCTGGAACACCGTGACGAACGGCTCCGGCGACCTCTACACACCCCGCTCGGACACCTACCTGAGCGGCAGGACGATCAGCGTGCCGTTCGCGGCGGGCGCGGTGCAGACACTCCAGGTGGACGGGGTGACGATCTGAGGAGCGCGAGCCAGAGGCCGGCCCCTGGCCTGCAGCTATCTCCTTTTTGTCATCGCCGGGCAGTACGGTGTCGTGCATGCGCCCCGACACGCCTGCCGAGAACGTCGACCACACTGCAGAAGCGGCACGCCTGGAGCGGACCGCCGGCCTGTATCCCGAGGACGCGGAGGCCCTGCTGCTGCAGGCCGCGGCCCACCTGGAACTGGCCGGCGACCGCCCCGCCGCGACGACCCTGTACGACCGCCTCCTGTCGTCTTCGGACAGCCTGGAGAACCCCCACCTGATCCGTGCCCTCAAGGCCTCCAACCTGTGGGAGTACGGTCACGAGGCCGAGGCGCGAGCCATCATCGACGGCATCCGCGCCGCGGCCCCGCGCGACCCGGCCCCCTGGGTGATCGTCGCGGAGTCACTGGAGTCCCACGACGAGCTCGAAGCGGCGCAGAAGACGTTCACGGAGGGCGTGACCCTGCTCCTGGCGGACGCCCCGGAGCCCCCGCACGCCTCCCACTCGCTCCTGTTCGGCCGCCACCGCGTCCGCAGGATGCTCGGAGCGGCCCACGACGACTGGGACGTCCTGGCGGACACCCTCCACTCCTCCCCCGTCTCCCTGGACGAACTCCACGACCCCAAGCGGGTCTGGTCCCTGGGCTCGGACAACCCGGCGGAACTGGAGGCGGAGATCTCCCGCCTCCGCGCGGAACTGGGCGCCTACCGCGAGGCCCTGTCCCGCCCGTTCCCGGTGGCGGTCCTGCACTGGCCGACGGGCGAACTGGCAGAGCTGCTCGCCGCGTACCCGACGCTCGAGGCGGAGTACCCCTCGCACGAGGAGCACCTCGCGACGATAGAGGCGTCGCTGAGGGAACTGGCGGCGTCCGGGACCGCCAACCTCGGCATCGTGACCGGCACGGTCCCCTCCTACGAGGCCTTCGCAGCCTCGGAGGGCGCCTCCCCGGCCGACGCGGACCTGCTCCCGCAGTACGCGACGACCCTGGCAGCCCGGGGACGAGCGGTGGGGTGGCCACCGGAGCGGGGGGCGGGGTGCTGGTGCGGGTCGGGGCGGGTTTATGAAGGGTGCCACGGGGTGGGGGCGTAGCAGGTCGGCCCTTCACCGCGATCCGACATAGCCCCGCTTCTTTAACACCCTGTGCGGCCGCCGTGCGCGCTGATGACTCCGGCGACCGGGATCTCGGCTCCTGCGATGAAGGAGGACCGGTCGCCCACCGCGTGCCCCTCCCGAAATCCTCCGGACGCACCTCCCGAGCCGAGCCCGAGGATGACGCACGCGTTGTTGGCCAAGCGGTGGATGTGCCCGTACGTCTCCCGAAGCTCAGCGGCAAGCCGGGCCCACTCGCCTCGCCGGCGACGTCGGGACGCCGACGGTCGCCTTCCGCGCGGGTGTCGGTGGTGATCACTTGGACTGGGTGAGGACCTGGCTTCGGCGGCACCTTGGCCTGGGGCCGGGCCGGTTACTACGACCTTGCCGGGAAGGGAGGAGAGCTGATCCTCATCGAGCGCCCGACGTGCGGGACAACCCAGCTTCGATGGATGAGACGGGTTTGTCGCGTTCGTCCAGCCGCGAGTCGGGACGGGCGAGGCGGCTCCTGGGGTCAGGACCCGCGCAGTGCCTCAAGCGCGCCGGCAGAATACTTCCGTGTCCGGTGCAATTCCGTCCTCCGCCTCCGTCTCCGCCCGAATGAGCCGCCAAGGCTCCCGCGATACGGCCCCAGAGGTCGCTGTGCGACGTCTGCTTCACGGCTCGGGTCTTCGCTACCGGGTCAACGTGCCCGTGCCCGGTATGCCCCGCCGAACCATGGACATCGTCTTCGGCAAAGCCAGGATCGCGATCTTTCTGGACGGTTGCTTCTGGCACGGCTGCCCCGAACACGCAACGCACCCCAAGGCGAACGCGGAGTGGTGGCGAGCCAAGCTGGACAAGAACATGGCGCGCGATATTGAAACGACTGAGCACCTGACCGCCCAGGGGTGGACCGTGCTGCGCTTCTGGGAACACGAGTCGCCTGCAGACGTTGCCGACCGCATCGTCGCCACGCTGGCGGCCAAGCGGCCACCCCGCACGGAGGCCGGTCCCAAGGCCGACTCATCGGGAGTGGCGGGCCCGACAACCAGTCGTGACTCTGTTCCGCTTATCAACAACCCCCTCGACCAATAATGTGTAGGGGTTGCGCAAATGGGTTGCCGACCTGCGCCTCAAGGTGGCCTGCCGTGCCGGCAGGGCTCCACGGTCGGTCGGCGTGACGAACGAGAGCGGGGGCGGTCCAGTCCTGTGACCGGCGAATCCGATGTCATGTATGAGACGTTCAAGGCGCTCTTGGACGCCTTCACGCCATCAGAGGCCGTGAAGCGGCTGGAGCAGATGGGCGTCCCCTTCGAGGCCATCCAGCAGATCCGTGATCGTCACGAACAGCAGACGATACGCATCAAGGAGCTCGAAGAGCCGCACGCCGTCGTTCTGGGCAACCGCGACACCTGGTACACAGGCCCACAGCCCAAGGACAAGTGCTGGCCCGCGATCGAGGACCTACTGCTCAAGGATGGGTGGCCCAAGGACACCGCCATCCGGAACCTCGACGAATCCTCCACCCGAGTCGTCTCGCTGCTGAACCACCCGAAGGAAAGAGCGTTCTCCACCCGGGGTCTCGTGGTCGGCTACGTCCAGTCGGGCAAGACGACCAACTTCACGTCGGTCATGGCCAAGGCCGCAGACCGCGGCTACAAGCTGTTCATTGTCCTCGCGGGCATCCACAACGGCCTTCGCCGCCAGACACAGGCGCGTCTGGTTCAGCAGCTCGTGGAACCCAACCCCTCCTTGTGGTCCCAACTCACCGACCTTGAAAAGGACTTCACCCCGACGGCGAATCCGGCCTCGTACTTCGGGAAGAGCAACAAGACGCATGTTCTGTGCGTGGTGAAGAAGAACGCGACCGTACTGCGCAAGCTGGCCGTGTGGTTGGACAAGGCGGCGGACTACCTGAAGGACTGCCCGGCGCTGATCATTGATGACGAGGCGGACCAGGCCACTGTTGCGACGAAGTCCATCAATCCGCTGATCCTGAGCATGATGAAGAGCCTGCCGCGTTCCGCGTACGTGGGATACACGGCGTCGCCGTTCGCCAACCTGTTGATCGATCCGAGCGCCGAGGACCTCTATCCGCGGGACTTCGTCGTCAACCTTCCCAAGCCGGAAGGACACTTCGGTACCGAGGTGCTGTTCGGGCGTTATGCGCTCGACGGCGAGGATCCCGGCCAGGTCGACGACGGCCACGACATGATCCGATCCGTGCCCGAGGACGACGTACCGTGCGTGCGCCCCGAGACAAAGGCGGATGTCGAAGGCTTCGAGCCCGTCATCACCGACACACTCCGCAGAGCCGTCGAGTACTTCTGGCTCGTGACAGCCGCTCGCCGTGTGCGTCGTACCGGCAATCCGCACAACACGATGCTGATCCACACAAGCGTCAACACCTCCGTGCACAACAGCTTCGAGGCGCCGCTGAGACATCTGCTGAGCCGGGCCGGACGGTCGCTCGCCGACGCTTCCTTCCTCGTGCGGTTGCGTGAGCTCTGGGATCAGGAGACCGCACGTGTCGCAGCCGAGGATTTCGGTGAGACGAAGGTGCCGTTCGACGATCTGGTCGGCGAACTGCCCGGGGTTCTCCGGAGCTGCCGCATCGTCATGGACAACTCCAGTAGCGAGGCTCGTCTCGACTACGAGAACGGTCCAGTCGTGGCGATCGCCGTGGGAGGCAACACGCTCTCGCGCGGGCTCACCCTCGAAGGCCTGTCGGTCAGCTATTTCGTGCGTGCCGTCTCCGCATACGACACTCTGCTGCAGATGGGTCGTTGGTTCGGCTTCCGGAACGGCTACGCCGACCTGCCCCGCATCTGGATGACCGACGAACTGGCCGAGTGGTTCCGGCACCTGGCCACGGTCGAGACCGAGATGCGTCGCGACATCGACATCTACATAACCGAGTCCGAGACGCCCCTCACCTTCGCCGTCCGCCTGCGCACGCATCCTGCTCTGCGTGTGACCGCAGCCGCCAAAATGCGCGGAGCCGTCACGGCTGCCTCCTCCTACGGAGGCAAGCGGGTTCAGACCCACTACTTCCACACGAACGCCGACTGGCTTCGTGGAAACGCCGCCGCTGCACGTGAGTTGGTCACTGCGGCACTCTCGAACGCCGTCAGAGTCGAGAACCGCTCGTCAGAGAGCCGGTACATCTTCCGTGACGTGCCGTACGACGTCGTGACCGACTTCCTGGCCTCCTACAAGTTCCACGAGAAGTCACCCGAGAACGATGCGGACCTGATCAGCGGCTATGTCCGGAAGCGCGTCGCAGCCGGCTCGCTCCGGCGTTGGAACATCGCGATCGTCGGAAGCTCCGCGGGAGAGCCGTTCGAGTTTGCGCCCGGTATATCCGTCGGGCGCAACCTCCGTAGCCGCGTTGCCACGACCAACCCCGATCCGGACTTCGCCGACATCAAGACTCTCATGAGCCGCCGTGATGCCGCCGTGGACCTGGCGGGAGACACGGCGAGGCTCACCGAGAAGGGCATCATCGACGAACGTCGTGTCCAGTTTCCGGACACAGGCCTGCTGGTTCTGTATCCGATCGACAAGACGTCCGAGCCCGGCCCGGGGAAGAAGCTGCGTGCCCCTCTGAACGCGGAGGAAGACGTGATCGGCGTCGGACTCGTCTTTCCGGAACCGCAACAAGGGGACAGTACGGTGGAGAAGTACATCTCGGCGGACCTGTCGGGTGTGCGATTGGAGGACGAGGACCTCAGCCTCCTCGAGGGTGACGACGCATGAGCGACGACGACTTCCGTGACGTTGTCGAGGAGCACTGGGCCGCACTCGAAGCCGCGCCGACCAGTGGCGAGCGTCGTCTCCGCGTCTCACAGCTTCCGGTGGTGACTGAGCAAGGTGCCTTGGTGGCAGCGGTGGATCACGACGGATTCCGCCACGTGCTCGTGCCTGTGCACTCTCATGTGAAGATTCGTTCCGGCCTCGACGGTCCCGTCCTCCACTTGCGTAAGCGCCCCCTGGAAGACGAAGAGACGTACCAGATGTACGCCGATCTCGCCTGCTTGCGCACGGACCTGAACGACCTGTTCACAGAGTTGTGTGCGGACATATTGGATGCGACAGAGGAGCTGCCGAACAACTCTGTCAAGGCGCTCTATCGGGTCCTCGACCGCTGGAAGGCCCTGTTCCAACCGCAGGGAGCCGCGCTGGGTCCCGAACAGCTCGCGGGCCTTTTCGGGGAACTGCTGGTACTCGACCGACTCCTGCAGTCCGACTCCAGTGCGCATCGTCTCTGGCACGGCCCGGAAGGTCACCACCACGACTTCACCACCGGCAAACTCGCTGTCGAGGTCAAGACGAGCGCGAAAGGAGAAGGTCGAAGGCCGCGCGTTCACGGGCTCGACCAACTCGATGCCCCGGAGGGCGGGACTCTCTGCCTGGCCTGGTTCCGCCTGCACCGCACCATCGGCGGCAGTTCGGGGATCGGCTTCCTGGATTTGCTCGAACGGACGCTTCGATCCTGTGATGACGAAAGCACCCTCCTCGAACTTCTCGCCCAAGCCGGTTACCGATCCGTCGATGCCGAGCGGTATCGCGCTGTGCGCTTCGCCGTCGATGAGGAGCGATGGTACGAGGTCACCGCGGACTTCCCGTCGTTGACCGGCCGGGCACTCGTCGCGGCAGGCGTACCGATTTCCGTTCTCGACGTCGAGTACACCATCGACCTGTCCGGTGGGGCGCCGGTCCCCATGACGCCCGACGCGGTGTCCCGGACCATCGACCGCATGATCCAGGAGTCCGCGTGACGGAACCCCGCTGGTACTCCCAGCCCTACCCTCCGGAAGGTGCGAGCGCCGCCGAGGGCATTCGCAATCAGCTCGGCCGGCCCGAGCTGGATCTGCTCACCATCCTGGTTCGGGAGTCGGCCCAGAACAGTTGGGATGCCCGGCTCGAGCGGTCCTCGGCGCCGGTGGACTACCGCATCGACATGTGGACCGTCGGACCGGCCCACGCCGGTGCATGGCGAGAGCTCCTGCTGGCGGGGGCCCCGAACAACACCGAGCACTTTCCCCTTCGCGATACGCTCAAGCGGGGCCCGGTCCGAGTTCTGTCCGTATCCGATCGTGGCACCCGGGGGCTGGGCGGCCCGACACGAGCGGACAATGCTGTGGGCCCCGACCGTGACTTCGTCTCCTTCATACGCAACATCGGCGAACCACGCGATACGGCGCTGGGCGGCGGCACCTACGGCTTCGGCAAAGGCATTTTCTACCTGTTGTCCAGGCCCGGGACCGTCATCGTCCATTCCCGCTGCCGAACCGCTGCGGGCGGACACGAGACACGTCTCATCGGCTGCACCCTCTGGAAGAGCCACGTTGCGGCGGAATCCGACGGCGGCCGTCGCTACACCGGTAGACACTGGTGGGGCGACACGTCGGGAAAAGTGGTCGAGCCACTGGTGGACGCGGAGGCAGAGGCCGTGGCACAACGCCTCGGCCTCAAGGCGTTCGGGCCGGACGAGACCGGAACGACGGTCGTCGTCGTGGATCCGAACCTGGACGACCTCGAACCTGCGGAGGCGGCCGACTATCTGGGCGACACCATCGCCTGGCACCTGTGGCCCAAAATGATCTCCACCGAGGACAACCCACCTGCCATGCGGTTCTCCGTCGCCTACGACGGAGTCCAGCAACCCGTACCCGATCCGCGCACCCTGCGGCCTCTCAACATGTTCGTCGCGGCATACGAGGCCATGGCCGGTCCGACCGGCAGCGACCTGGAGTGTCATAAGCCCAAGAAACACCTCGGACGTCTCGGCCTCGTGAAGCGCATCATGCCCTCGCTGGAGCCCACGCGGGCCTCCCGCATGCTGGACATCGAGGACCTGATCCATCACGTCTGCCTGATGCGCCCTGCGGAATTGGTCGTCACGTATCACGCCGGACCCAGGCCGCCGAGCGCAAACCAAGGCTATGCCGGGGTGTTCAGGGCCGACGAAGCCATGGACGAGGTGTACGCCAAGGCCGAGCCACCGACTCATGACGCCTGGAACCCGCACTCCCTCGACAGACCCGAAAGCACCTACGTACAGACGACGTTCCGGCGCATCAGCGAAAGCTTGGAGCAGTTGCTCTCCCTGAGCGGCACCGCTCGCCCCGGCGCCAGCAATGTCACGCTGGGAGCGGCCAGTTCGCTTTTTTCGGGATTGGTCGGGGGAGCCTGGGGCATCGGCGGAGCCACCGCCTACTCCAAACCGGGCAGCACCCTTACGAGTGCGTCCAGGTCGTCCGATGCCGAGGACACCGCAACGCACGAGGCTGCCGGCGCTCGACGTCCCCTCGCAGGGCTCGCGGACCGGACGGACCTCGGCGGCACACACCCCACCGAGAGCTTCGGCCACGACTACCGGCCGGCCGCAGGAACATCGGACAGTGGCCTCGACGCTCCACGTCGTCGTCCCCGAGTGCAGTACGTCGGCGACCCCTATTACGACGACAGCGGAGACACCTCCGTGCTGGTCCAGGAGTTCCGACTGCCTGTGCCCGGGCCTCAGCGCGTTCGCATCGACCTTGCGGTCACGCTGCCCGGCACCGGCGGGCGAGAGACCGATCCTCCGATCGGGGCGAGCATGCCCGTACTGATCGGTTGGAAGGACGCCACCGGACGGCTGCACACCTCAGATCCACAGGTGGTCGAAGGCGGCGAGTCCGTCTGGCGTGCCGTGGTACGGCCTGCCCCGGACACCATGACCGAGATCGGCATCAAGGTCGAGGCGGTGAGGGCTTCGTGACGCGACGCGTTCTTCCCTACCGCGCCCCGACCGAGGACGTCGTGGCACCGGGCCCCTGGCGCCTGGTGGTCGAGGACGGCGAGGTGGCCCTGCCCGAGGCCCTGCCCGACTGGGACTACCAAATGGACGTGCACGTACGTAGATCTCTCCGTGTCGATCTGGACCGGGTCCGGCAACAAACGGGATTGCCGGCGCACGCCGCACTCATGCTCTCGGTGGTCTGGACTGCCACCGGCTCCAACCTCAGCGGCCCCGCCAAACATGTGCGCCTGTCCGAGGCCGGTACGAGGGCAGTCGAAGTCGATGTCCGGTTGCGTGGTGCCGACCTCGGCGGCCTGTTGCTCCTGGACACCGCACTCGTGCTCGCCGAGCGCATCAGCGACGCCCGGCCTTCCTCCCCAAGGCGAGCGGGATCCGTGCTGTGGAGCGATCGTGAGGCCCTTCGTCTGCAGGGCGACGCTCCACAGTTCCCCATGGCCGTGATCGACTTCGCCCGAACGTCGTTCCCGGAGGATGCCGCCTGGCATCTGCAAATCAGTGGAGGCCTGGAGACCGCCACCATGGGTGCCCTCCTGCTCCTCGTCAACGAGCAGAACACGGTGACCGCCACGGCATTTCAGAACGCGGGCAAGCCTCGCCCCGTGGATCGGATCGTTCTGTCGGCGGTGTACGCGGATGCCGCCCGGGTCATGGTCGAGCACGCGCTGGCACATGAAGAATTCGTCGAGGACGCGGACTTCCCCGACGGTTCGCTGGGCGCCACCCTGCTGAGTTTGTTCGACCAGCTCTTCCCAGGACAATCGATCACCGACATACGCCTCCGCCACCGGCAGTCACCGGCCCTGTTCTCGTCGGATCTGCAGGCCGCCGTCAAGATCTTCGAGGTGTCATGATGAGTTTTCTCTACCCTCGACTTCTCGGCGAACAGGCGCGACCCCTCTTCGAGGAGTACCGGCACCTCACGCCGGCCGAACTGTCCCGACGCGTCGCCCTCACGCACGACTCTGCGGTGTACGTGGCCACGGGCGGAGACCGAGTCCCTTCCGGTCAGCTCCGTGAACTGCGCGAAGGCGTGCTGGAGCTTGCGAAGCGTGCCGGTTTCCCCGACGAGTCCGACCGCGCGCGCAATGCCGAGTTCGACCTTCGACTGGCCGCGCTGCTGCACGCAGAGATGGGCATGGTGCCCGCCGAAGCCGCTTCCCGGGACGTCTGGGCCTTCCTGGCTCTCGTCGTTCTTCCTGATGTCGCCTTCTGGCGCTACCCGCAACCCCCCAAGGACCGAGTCCTCGGCACCGACCTCACCCGGCACGTGTTCGGTCGTCTCTGGTGGCGGGCACAGCTCGTACGAGCGCCCGAGGAGACGGAGCCGTACCGCGCCCTCGAGATCCTCGGTGAGGCTGCGTTCGACCAGATTTACGCGCGCCGCGCCGCACTGGGCGG
Source organism: Streptomyces sp. NPDC037083 (assembly GCF_055606485.1). Taxonomy (NCBI): domain Bacteria; kingdom Bacillati; phylum Actinomycetota; class Actinomycetes; order Kitasatosporales; family Streptomycetaceae; genus Streptomyces; species Streptomyces sp. NPDC037083. The sequence continues at coordinate 67,029 of NZ_JBVJSQ010000017.1, forward strand.
AAGTCCTCACTTGGTGAGGGCGATCCTGCGCGTCTGGAAAAAACTCGACCTGACCGGTCTGAACGAGCGCGAAACCCTCCGCGACTTCCTCAAACGACTGCTCCGCCTCGCGCCGTTCGTGCTGTTCGACGGAATCGAGGGACACGCTCTCGACGGCGAGTTGCGTGCCGTCGCCCAGGAGTCGGTGTACGCCCAGCGCTCCGCATCCGCCTCGGATGCAATCCGAGTCGGTCCAGAGCCGGCGGCTTCCGCAGACTCAGTCGAGCCCACTCCCATACCTGTCTCCCGGAACGAGGGATCGCCGCTCTCCCGGAGAAAAACTCCGACTTCCCCCGAAATTCGACGATTCAGGTCCATGGAGATCTGTGCGGGAGCGGGAGGACAGGCCCTCGGCCTCGAACGCGCCGGATTCGACCCGGTACTGCTCATCGACAGCAAGGCGGACGCCTGTTTCTCGATCGACCTCAACCGACCGGCTTGGGACGTCGTGTGCATGGACGTAGCCCAATTCAGCCCGCACATGCGCCCCGACGCCACTGACCTCGATCTCATCAGTGGTGGACTGCCACGCGTAAAGTCGTCGGCGACGGTCGGGCGGGCGGAAGACACGGAAGAACGCCGGGTCCTGCGCGCCGCCATCAGCCTGGCATGCGTCATGGCACCGAAGGCCGTTCTCTTGGAAAACGTCCCGGATCTCGTCGACGGCCCGGAGTTTTCCGCCGATCGAGCATGGATCGACCACGAGCTGTACCAGACCGGCTACCGCACCAGTTGGAAGATCCTCAACGCCGCGGACTTCGGTGTCCCTCAAAACCGGAAGAGCGGTTTTCTGGTCGCTCTACGAGAGCCGTATTTCGGGCGGTTCTCGTGGCCTCTACCGAATGACGAACCACCGCCCTCAGTGGGAGAGGCCCTCGGCACTTCCATGTCTGCTGGGGGTTGGCCCGGTGCCGCACGTTGGATCAAGAACGCCGACCGGGTCGCCCCTGCCCTCGTCGGTGGCTCCGACCGCAGAGGTGGAGCCGACCTCGGCCCGACGGGCAGCAAGAAGGCGTGGGCCGCGCTCGGAGTCAACGGCAACAGCATCGGGGACGAGCCGCCGGGGGTCGACTTCCCCGTGAATGAATCCCCCAAGCTGACCGTCGAACAGGCGGCGACGATCCAGGCCTTCCCCGATCATTGGAAGCTCTTCGGCGGCAAGACCTCCAGGTATCGTCAAGTGGGCCACGCGATGCCGCCTCCGCTGGCAACCGCCGTCGGCCAGGCCCTCGCAACCGCACTCCGAAGCTAAGATCCCCCTATGCTCACGCCCCATTCCGTCACCCCCGAACCCATCACCGTCGTCGATCTCTTCAGCGGCTGCGGGGGTTTCACCCAGGGGTTCCACGAGTACCGCCCCGCCGGGAAGCAGGGTGCAGGGCCCCTCTTCCACAGCATCGCAGCCGTCGAACACAACCGTGCCGCGGCGGCCACGTACGCGGTGAACTTCGGGGAGCTTCGCAAGGACAGGAGGGTGCCGGCGGCTCGTGTGCATGTCGGAGACATCGAGGCCTGGGAGCCGACTCCGGATGCGCTCCACGCGGACGTCGTCGTCGGCGGGCCTCCATGCCAGGGCTTCTCGGCCCTGAACCGCGCAAAAAAGGGCACCGAACGCAACCGCTTGTGGGAAGAGTACGTTCGCATCGTGGCGGAAATCCGCCCAAAGGTCTTCGTCATCGAAAATGTGGACCGCTTCCTCAAATCGGACGAATTTCGGAACCTCCTCAACGAGGTGAAGGAGGGCGGCAAGCTCGCCGAGTACCGACTTGTCGATCCCCCCGGGCATGAGCCGACCGACTCGGAGGAGGAGAAGAACAAGCGCTATCTCCTCAACGCTGCCGACTATGGGGCCGCACAGGCACGCCGCAGAGCCATCGTCATCGGGGTTCGGCGCGATGTCGAAAACGGCCGCACGATGATGTATCCAGCAAAGTCGCACTTCCGTCGGCCGAAAAATGGATCCGCTCCAGCAAGTCGGCCGATCGACGGTGTCGACGCCGGGATTTCATACTGGGAGACCGTGGATGACATCTTCCGCGAGTCCTCCAAGCGCACCCTGGGAGACCTTCCAGGCATAAAGAAATTCGTGCCCGAGTTGAACACCGAGCTTCCCGGTATCTTCAGCACCGAAAATCTTCACTTCGGCCGGAATCCGGAGCCCCTCTCCCTTGCCCGATATGGCGCCATCCCTGCCGGCGGAAACCGCAAGCACCTCAGTAACCGGTGGTACACCCAGGATGAATTTGGCGAATTCAAGTATTTCAATACAAAGAATCCGCCCGGCGTGAGGACTGCTGTCGAATACCTCTCGACCGACAGTTGGGACAAGCACAACTCCGGAACCGGCGACGTCATGGGCAGGCTCCGCCTCGGCGAACCATCGGTTACCATCCGCACGGAATTCTTCAAGCCCGAGAAGGGTCGCTACCTTCACCCGTCAGAGGATCGCCCCATCACACACTTCGAGGCGGCTCGCATCCAAGGCTTCCCCGTGGACTTTCGATGGTGTGGCACGAAGACAGAGATCGCCACCCAGATCGGAAATGCCGTACCGATTTCCCTGGGAAAGGCCATTGCGGCGGCAATTCACGCCTATTTGCGGGACTGATCCGATTCGAACATTTCGCCGGATTTACTCGAGTCAGGAACCGGCTGGGGTTCATCGGAGCCGGAAGGGAATGCCCTCCAGCTCCGGATTCCGGGTGGCTGCCGGCTATGCTCGTGGTACCCGCTTCAGGTCTTCGTATCGCTCCAGAAACTCTCCATGGCTCTTTTTGACCATGCCGAGAAGGTCCGAATACTGGCGGACATAGACTTGGGTCGCACGGAGCATCTCCATTTCTTCAGCCACCATCGGGTCATCGCTGATCGACCCACAGAAGAGATAGCCAATGACATGGCTCGGTCGATACGCATCATCAGTGGATCGCCGCACGAGCCCACGGAGGTAAACGATGTACTCCCGGATCTGTTCCAACTCTTTGCGTCTCGCGACAGAATGAGGTCGCTTTATTTCGACGACCACCAGCGTGTCTCCCTCTGCGACACAGAGGAAATCGATCCTCCTGTCCGTCTCCGGCGCCTCGGCCTCCGGAAAATGCTCGCGCAGTAGCTGGCTGTATCGAATCTCGTCCGCGACCAGATGCCACCTCGGATCAAGAGCCCAGGGAAACTCCTTGAAGAAGTTATGGAGGTCTGGCACTTCGAGAGCATTGTTCGCAATCATCTTTTCTAGTTTCTCGATCGTGGCAATCCGCCCTCTCGTAACTTTTGCCATCTCCTTTGCTTCCACGATCTCCCATTCCCGAAACAGCGCGATCAGCTGCGCCGGGTCCTTCAACTCGGCCTCACCGACTTCCTCGGCTATCTCCCAGAAGGCATCGAACTCCAAAAAATCAATACACGATTTCAGGATATTTTGCGCCTCTTCGTCCCGTCCGACCAAATTATTTCCGACTGCCGCTTGGATGAGCCTGTCGACGACACGACGCGCCCTCTTGTGCTCGGATCCTTCGGTTGCTTTAACAAATTCTTGATAGATCGGGGCGTCCTCGAGCTGACGAAGGTTGTCGTAGCGTCGCTTCTGTGACCAGTCGCGGGACACCCTATTGACCTGCCGTTTGCCCCACTCCAACAGAGCAGCGTTACTTCCGGCTTCCCATACGAGGGAGTTACGTGCCGTTCCGACCGTATCCTCTTCTTCGTCAACAAAATCGGCAACAAGTTCGCCAATGAGATAGGCCAGAGCATATTGCTGGCCAGTGTTGGCTTCGAACCAAGAGGGCTCCTGCACGAGCTTTCCGCGCGCCATGATCGAAATTCCGCGCTGTTTGTCGCAACTGGGCCGTTCCTGCAGGGCTTTGACCGCAAACCTCTCGCTTGTGAACCCCACCTGGTGAACGGGCTGTTCCGTGCTTCAACGAACCGCCTCAATGGACGATCACCCGCCCGCCACTTTGGTAGCGCAGCGAGCAATGGCTATGTCGCCCTGATGCAGGGCCATCCCTGCCAGATCAAGGGGCGCCGATGACCGTGTCTGATGCACTTCGCCTCGGCCACGCACAGCGACACCGTGGCCTTTCTGTCGGTGGATCCCCTATTCGTCCTGCGGGACGGCGCTCCCATACTGTCTCAAAGGTGTCCGATCACTCCTTACGTCTTCACCAGGACACCGCGCGGGCCAAGGCCAGGGCGGTCCACGACACCATTGCCGTGCCAGAGCCCGCTGTCGTGGACGAGCGTGGCCAGGAGCCCGGCGAGCTCCGCCGCGTCGGGCGGAGTTGGCCAATGTGCTCGCCAGGATGGAGTCAGGTTGTGTGTTTTGCCGCGGCCGCGCGGACCCTCTTCGTTCGGGCGTGGTCGGCCAGGAAGGCGAGTACGGGTGCGGGGGTGTCCGGGGTCTCGGCGAGTTTGCGTTGCAGCCAGTCCGAGGCGGCGGTTAGGGCGGCCGCATCGGCGGGAGTCGCCGGGGTGCCTGGGCGGGGCGGGGTGGTGAGGGTGTGGAGCAAGGTCCATTCCTTGAGGCGGGTGGTCAGGAAGGGGTCCTCCTGCACGGCCTCTTCCATCGCTTCCGCCCAGGTCCGCCAGGCTTCTTCGTCTGCGGCGCGGTGCAGTGCCGGCGCCCTTCGGTCCAGGTGCCTGATCACCGCCGAGCGGGCCATTTGGCGGTCCTCGTCGGCGAGGACGCGGCGGATCAGCGCCGTCTCCTCGGCCGGTGGGGCCGACGCCAGGGCGCGCAAGTGCTCCGTGAATCGCCGGTGTTCCGGGGGTTCGGCATCGGCACCGGCTCCGGCACCGGTGTCGCGCAGGAAGGCCTTCACCGCTTCGTGCAGGGCCTGCGGGCGGTCCAGGTGGACGTCGTGGGCCGCGTCCGCGACGACCGTGAACCGGGTGCCGGCCGCGCGGTGGACCCGGGCCGCCATCTCCGTCGCCTCCTCCGCCGGCATCGTCCCGCGCTCGCCCCGGATCACCAGGGTGGGGCAGGTCACCCGGGACCACTGCTCCCAGTAGTCCTCCGTGGCGAGTTCGGCCACCGCCGCGACCATCGTGTCGCGGTCCACCCGGGCGTGGCCGCTGCCGTCCTCCCGCCAGTCCAGGCCTCGCGCCCATGCCTCGTGGCCGAGGAAGGCGGCGGCCTCGTCGAAGCTGGTGAACGGGGTGGGCCGGCTGTCCAGCCACGTCCCTGTCTGCCCGGGGAGTTGCGGGCTGCGGCCCGCCGGCCCCGCCTCCACCAGGATCAGGGCGGTGACGCGGGAGGGGTGGGCGGCCGCCGTCAGCAGGGCCGTCAGGCCGCCCAGGGACTGGCCCAGGAGGATCGCCGGGGGCAGGGAGAGCGCGTCCATCAGCGCGACGGCGTCCCGGACGGCCGCCGCTCTGGTCATGTCCGGCGGGGTGCGGGCGCTCCCGCCGTGGCCTCGGGCGTCGTACCGCACCACGCGGTGGCCGTCGGCGAGGAGACGAGGGGTCAGGTCGTCCCACTCGCCGAGGTGGCCCGCGAGGCCGTGCAGAAGCAGGACGGGGGGCGCCGCCGAGGGGTGGGGCGGGTTCTCGTCGCGGTAGGCGAGGGTGGTGCCGTCTGAGGTGGTGAGTGTGGGCAACTCGGGTCGTCCGTCCTGGTGTCGGGTGGGCCGTCGTGCCGCCCAGGCTCTCCTCTTCCCCGGGGCCGCCGCCCGCAAATCGGGCGCGTTAGCCTCGTAGCGGCTGACGAGATCCAGGAGGAGGCAGACATGGCGAAGGTTCCCAGTGCGGTGATCGCCGCGGGCGGGCTGGTCGGCGGGTACGGCGTGGCCCGGTGGACGAGGCAGCGGCCGCTGGGCGGGGTCGTCCTCGCCGTCGCGGGGGCCGCGGCCGCGCAGCAGTGGCGACGGCAGGCCGGCGGGAAAGCCGCGGGGGCGCTGAGCGCCGCATACGTCGCCGCGTTCGCGGGGTCGCATCCGCTGGCCAAGAAGGTGGGCGCCTGGCCGTCGGTCTTCGGTGTGGCGGGGGCCGTCGCGCTGGCCTCATGGGCGGTCGCCGACCGGCGTTCCTGAGGCGCCGCGCCGGCCCCCGCCGACCGGGGTCCACAGCGGCTGTCCACAGGCGGCGGGCGGACAGGAGGACCGGCAGGCGGACGGGCAGCCGGCTCGGGCAGGCCCGCGGGTGGCGGCCGTTCGCCTCACGAGGAGTGCGGCGGGTACGGGGGCGCGGGGTAGGGCGAGGGGGGCGTCCCGGTCGGTGCGGGCTCGGCGTACGGCGGGGGCTGTGTGCCGTAGCCGGGCACGGGCAGGGGCGACCGGCCCGATACCGAGGGCGTCGGGGCCCACGCCGGCTCCGGGCCCCATTGCGGCCCAGGCACATGCCCATGCCCATGCGCAGGCCCGTGTCCATGCCCGGCCCCAGGCACCGGCACCGGCTCCCACTCGGGTTCCGGCCCCGGCTCCGGTTCCAGCCCCGGCTCCGGCTCCCTGCCCAGGGCGGACCTGAACGTCACGCCGTGCCGGCGGTCCAGTCGTCGTATCTCCCATACCGACAGGGCCGTCACCGACAGGGGGCCGCCCAGCAGGAACGGGTAGAGGACGAGCGGCGGGGCGGCCACGTCGGGGCCGTCGAGGCAGCTCAGGACGAACAGGGACCACACCAGTACCGGGGAGACCAGCGCGGGCAGCGACTCGTGGACGTCTCCGAGGCGGAAGCAGGAGTTGAACGAGTACCAGACGGAGCTGAGAACCGAGAAGGCCCCCATGAGCACCAGGACGGCCAGCATGGGGAGGACCAGGAGGACGAACGGGATGCCCACGACCAGCGTGGCGAGGATGCCGGCGGAGTGGATGTCGCTCCACGGGATGATCTCCCCCTGCAGCAGTCCTGCCAGCAGGGTGCCGCCGCCGCCCGCCATGGTCGAGCCGAACAGCAGGGCGAGCAGGGTCTCCCCCGGCGCCTTGAGGCGTCGGAGGTAGACACGGCGCAGGTGGGGGCGGGCGGCGGCGATGAACACCGTCACGGCGATCAGGCCGGCCACGCAGAGGACCACGAAGCCGACCACCAGGTCCACCAGCTTGCCCAGGGCGAACTCCGCGCGTCCCTCGGCGAGCGGGTAGGACGCCAGCATCCATCCCGTAGCCGCCAGTCCGACGACCGTACGGCCGGACTGGAGCCGGTCGATGACGCGGTCCTGGATCTGGTCCGGGCGCGGGTCGGCGGCCCTGGCGCCGATCTCTGCGAACTCGCGAAGAGTGCGGAACATACGGTTCGGATCCCTGCCCTGCCGTCGTTGTTGACGATGACGTCGCGTCGTCACCTCGTCACGTCCGGCCGATCACCTTATACGACCTTCATCTCGCGGACTTCGGCGCCGACCGGCGTGCTCCCGTCGCCCGGGAGGCCGGCGCCCGTCTTCGAGCGGAACGCACGCCGATAGCCCTGCGGGCTCGTGCCGACGACCTTGCGGAAGCACTCCCTGAAGGCCGTCGGGGAGCCGAAACCCGCCTGGGCGGCGATCCGTTCCACCGGATGTGCCGTCGCCTCCAGCAGGTACTGCGCGCGTCGCACCCGCGCCCGGTGCAGCCAGCGCAGCGGCGTCGTGCCGGTCTGCTCGCGGAAGCGGCGGTTGAGGGTGCGGGTGCTCATGCCGGCGCGTTCGGCGATCCGGTCCAGCGTCAGGTCGCTGCCGCAGTTGTCCTCCAGCCAGACCAGCAGGGGTTCGAGGGTGGCGCCGGCCGGGGCGGGCGACAGGTCGTGGACGATGAACTGGGCCTGACCGCCCTCCCGTTCGAGCGGCATCACCGACATCCGGGCCGCCTGCGCGGCGATCGCCGAGCCGTAGTCCTTGCGGATCATGTGCAGGCACATGTCCAGGGCCGCCGCCGCGCCCGCCGAGGTGAGGAACTGGCCGTGGTCGACGTAGAGGACGTTCGGGTCCACCTCCACCTTCGGATAGCGCTCGGCCAGCTCCCGTGCCGCGAACCAGTGCGTGGTGGCGCGCAGTCCGTCCAGCAGGCCCGTGGCGGCGAACAGGAACGCGCCGACGCACACGGAGGCGATGCGGGTGCCGTTCGCCGCCGCGTCGCGCAACGCCTCGGCGACTCCGGGCGGCAGCTCCCGCGGCGGGTTACCGACGCCCGGCAGGATGATCGTGTCCGCATCGGCCAGGGCCTCCAGCCCGTACGGCGCGCGCACGGTGAACGCCCCCGCGCTCACCTCCCCGGAGGCGGACGGCGAGCAGACCCGCACCCGGTACGCCTGACGGCCGTCGGGCAGCCGCGCCCAGCCGAAGGCGTCGATCGGGGCGGACAGATCGAACGGGACGACCCCGTCCAGTACCAGTACGGCGACGGTGTGCATGGCGAGAGCCTAGGCATACGACGGGTTTCCGCCAACCCGAGTGAGGCGGCCGGCGGGCTGGTCAGAGCCCGGGGGACGGTGGCTGCTGGGCCACGGTGACAGGTTCGGCGGCCTGGCGGAAATCCGTTGGCCTGTGGCATTCGCGCCGCTTCCGCAAGATCCACGGGCCTTCTAGCGTCGGGCCGTGACCAAGTTCCTCCTCGCCGTCCACGTCCTCGCCGCGATCGTCGCCGTCGGGCCCGTGACCGTCGCCGCCAGCATGTTCCCGCCCGCCGCGCGCCGGGCCCTGGCCGCGCCCGACGACGCGCGCGCGGCCGAGACCGTGCGGCTGCTGCACCGCATCTGCCAGGTGTACGCGGTCGTCGGCATCGCCGTCCCAGTCTTCGGGTTCGCCACCGCGGGGGCGATGGGAGTCATGGGCGACCCCTGGCTGATCGCGTCGATCGTGCTGACCGTGATGGCCGCGGGCGTCCTTCTGGTCCTCGTGCTACCGCGGCAGGAGGTGCTCGTCGAGGGACGGGGCGCGCCCGAGACGACCGTCCGACTCGCCATGTTCACCGGGGTGTTCAACCTGCTGTGGGCGACCGTGACGATCCTGATGATCGTCAGGCCGGGGTCGACGACCGGCGCGTAGGCGACCCGGGCGTAAGCGACTCGGGCGGAAGCCATCCGGGCATGGGGCGCCCGAGCCCGGGCCGCGGAGCAGGCGGTCGGGTTTTCGTTATCGGCCGCGCCGGCGCCCGTCTCCCGTGCATGCACCTGAACCGACCTCGACAGATCAGCGTCAGCCGCCGGAGCGTGCTGAAGGCCGCGGGGGTGGCCGCCGGGGCCACCGCCGTCGGCGTCACCGCTGCCCCGTCGGCGACCGCGGCCGGCTTCGCCCACCCCGGCCTGCTGCACACGGGCGCCGATCTGGCCCGCATGGCCGCCAAGGTGAAGGCCGGCGCCGCGCCTCACACGGCCGGGTACGCCAGACTCACCGCCAACCGGCACGCGCAGAGCGGCTGGACGGCCAACCCGCAGGCGACCGTGTACCGGGGCTCGGGATCGCCCCAGAACTACTCGGTCCTCTACAACGACATCCACGCCGCCTACCAGAACGGTCTGCGTTTCCACGTCAGCGGGGAGAGCGCGTACGCCGACACCGCCGTCGCGATCCTCAACGCCTGGTCCGCGAAGCTCACTTCGCTCGCAGGCTCCGCCGACCGGTTCCTCGCGGCCGGGCTGTACGGCTACCAGGCCGCCAACGCCGCCGAACTCGTCCGTGACCACCCCGGTTTCGAGCTCGAACGCTTCCGGGCGATGCTGACGACCGTCTTCCTCCCGCTCAGCGAGGGCTTCCTCACGCACCACAACAACGCCGTCGTCACCAACTACTGGCCCAACTGGGACCTCGCCGCCATGGCCTGCGTCCTCGCCACCGGCGTCTTCTGCGACGACGGCGCGAAGGTGGAGCAGGCCGTCGAGTACTTCAAACACGGCGCCGGGCTCGGCGCGGTCAGGAACGCCATCCCCGTCGTGCACGACGACGGCCTCGCCGAGTGGCTGGAGGCCGGCCGCGACCAGGGGCACGCGCTGCTCGGCGTCGGCCTGATGGGCACCTTCTGCGAAATGGCCTGGAACCAGGGCATCGACCTGTACGGCTACGACGACAGCCGTTTCCTCAAGGGCGCCCAGTACGTGGCCAAGTGGAGCCTCGGCGGCGAGGTGTCCTACACCGCCAACACCCGCAGGAAGGGGGCGATCGGGGGCTGGTCGGGGACGGAGACCGCCTCGGGCGCGGCGGGCGTCGACCCGGCGATGACCCGGCCGATCTGGGCGATGATCTCCAACCACTACACCAAGCGGCGGGGGCTGTCCGCGCCCTACCTCACCCGCGCCGCCGCGAAGGCCTCGCCCGAGGGCGGCGGCGGTGACTACGGACCCAACAGCGGCGGCTACGACCAACTCGGCTTCGGGACGCTGGCGTTCACGCGGGACAAGGTCTCGGCGGGCGGTGCTTCTGCGGTGCCCTCGGCTGCTGCTGAGGGTTCGTCGTCGGGGGCGGCGGGTTCGTCGTCGGGGGCGTCCGGAGCCGCGGGCGGGGCCGATCCGCGCTCCGCCGGGGCGGGCGGTGCGGCCGCCGGTGGGGGCTCGTCCGCCGGGGCGTCGTCCGCGGGGGCGGCGGCGGCCTCCGGTGGGAATCGTGATCTCGCGGCCACCGGATCCGGTGAACTCGCCGCCTGGACCGCCGCGACCGGGGTCACCGCCCTGGCCGGCGGCCTGCTTCTGCTGCGGCGCCGGGGGCGGGGGAGGCCGGAGGCGGAGTGACGCGCGGCTCGCCGACGGGGGTGGGCAGATCGGCCGACCGCCGAGGCGGTGCCGCTGCTCCGCCCACCGCACAGGGCGCCCCTCGCCGACGCCGGCCGGGGCGGGCGGGAGCAGCCGCCCGCCGAGGGGGGCCGCTGCTCCCGCCTGTGCCGCCGCCCCAGCGGCACGACTGCCCGGACCTGGTCGGCTCAGTGGGCTGAGCGGCCCCGGCCGCCGGCCGCCCCGCCGCCCGACAGCCCGCAGCTCAACGGGCGCTACGCCGGCTTGATCGGGGGGCGGGGGGACGTCGGGGTGGACGTCGGTGGTTGGGGGGTGGACCTGGTCATGCTCTTCGCCTTCGACGCCGCCGCCGTCAGGGGCTTGGCGATGTCCTCCAGGGAGCGTCGCTCGGCCTTGACCGCGAGGAACGCCGCCACCAGTCCCGCCGCGCACATCAGGGTCGCGCCGATGCAGAAGGCGAGGACCGTGTCGCCGACCTTGCCCGTCTCGGTGAGGTCGGCGAACAGCAGGGGGCCGCTGATGCCGCCGGCTGCGGTGCCGAGGGCGTAGAAGAAGGCGATGGACATCGCACGGGTCTCCATCGGGAAGACCTCGGACACCGTCAGGTAGGCGCTCGACGCGCCCGCCGAAGCGAAGAACAGCACCGCGCACCAGCAGGCCGTCATCGTGGTCGCGTTCAGCGAGCCCTGGTCGAACAGCCAGGCCGTGCCGAACAGCAGCGCACCGGAGAGCAGATACGTCGAGGAGATCATCACCCGGCGGCCCACCGTGTCGAACAGCTTGCCCAGCAGCAGCGGGCCGCAGAAGTTGCCGATCGCGATGACGGCGAAGTAGTAGCCGGTGTTGCCGCTCGGCACGTCGAAGAACTTCGTCAGGATCGCGCCGAAGCCGAAGGTGATCGCGTTGTAGAGGAAGGCCTGGCCGATGAAGAGGGAGAAGCCGAGGATCGAGCGGCGGCGGTAGTCGGAGAACACCGTGCGGGCGATCTCGACGAAGGAGACGCTGCGGCGCTGGTGGATGGTGAGCTCGCCCTCGGCCCGCGGCAGCCGCTCCCCCCTCTCCTCCTCGATCTGCCGTTCGATCGAGGTGACGATCTCCTCGGCCTCCCCGTCCCGGCCGTGGATCAGCAGCCAGCGCGGGCTCTCCGGGACGTGCCTGCGCACGAGCAGGATCACCAGGGCCAGGACGGCGCCCAGCGCGAACGTCAGCCGCCAGCCCACGTCGGCCGCGAAGACGTCGGTGTTCAGCGCGACGATCGACAGGAGCGAACCGCCGACCGCGCCCAGCCAGAAGCTGCCGTTGATGATCAGGTCGACGCGCCCCCGGTACTGCGCCGGGATCAGCTCGTCGATCGCGGAGTTGATGGCCGCGTACTCGCCGCCGATGCCGAAGCCGGTGAGGAAGCGGAAGAGCAGGAACCACCAGGTGTCGAAGGAGACGGCGGTCAGGGCCGTGGCCGCCAGGTACACCGCGAGGGTGATCATGAACAGCTTCTTGCGGCCCCACTTGTCGGTCAGCCGGCCCCAGAACAGGGCGCCGACGCAGGCGCCGGCCACGTACAGCGCGGCCGCGATGCCGGTGACCTGACCGGAGGTGATCGGCAGGCCGCTGCCCGGCTCGGACAACCGGCTCGCGATGTTCCCGACGACCGTGACCTCCAGGCCGTCCAGAATCCACACCGTGCCGAGTCCGAAGACGATGGTCCAGTGCCAGCGCGACCAGGGCAGCCGGTCGAGGCGGGCGGGGATGTCAGTGGTGATCGTGCGGTCTCTCTCGGCCGGCACGGCAGCTTCGGCGCTGGTCATGGGCTCCCTCCTCGGCGCGCTCCTCATCGAGCGGAACGCCGGTCGTGTTCCCGCGACCAGTGGATTCAAGCCCCGAGTGCCCGCGCCACGGTGTAGATCAGCAAACCGGCCAGCGAGCCCACCACCGTGCCGTTGATGCGGATGAACTGCAGGTCACGGCCGATGTTCGCCTCGATCTTGCGAGTCGTGTGCTCGGCGTCCCAGCTCGCCACCGTGTCGGTGATCAACGAGGTGATCTCCTTGCGATACGTCGTCACCACGTGCACCGCCGCGCCCTCGACCCAGCTGTCGACCTTCTCCTGGACCTTCGGCTCGGTGGCCATCCGGGTGCCCAGGGACAGCAGCGAGGCCCGCACGCGCAGCCGCAGCTCGCTGCGCTCGTCCTCCGCAGCCGCGACGATCATGGAGCGGACGGCGGTCCAGGCGGACGCGATCAGATCCTGGACCTCGCCCCGGCCCAGCACCTCGCCCTTGAGCCGCTCCACCCGCGCCCGGGTGTCCGTGTCGGACTGCAGGTCGGCGGCGAAGTCCGTGAGGAACCGGTCCAGGGCGCCCCGGGCCGGATGGGACGGCATGTCCCGCATCTCCGCGCAGAAGCGCAACAGCTCCTTGTAGACGCGCTCGCCGACCTTCCTGTCGACGAACCGCGGGGTCCAGCCGGGCGCCCCGCCCTGCACGGCGTCCATCACCGAGTCGGCGTGCAGCACCAGCCAGTCGTGCGCCCGTGACACCACCAGGTCGACGGCCCGCCGGTGGCCGCCGTCGACGACGACCCGCTCCAGCAGCTTCCCCATGCCCGGTGCGATCTCCTGGGCTTCCGCCCGCCGCGTGATCGCCTCCCCGACCACCGCCTGGACGTCCGAGTCGCGCAGCACCGTCAGCGCGCCGCGCAACGCCGTCGCCAGCTCCGCCGTCACCCGGTCGGCGTGCTCCGGCTCCGCCAGCCAGGCCCCCAGCCGGGTGCCGATGCCCACCGAACGCAGCCGCTGGCGCACCACGTCCTCGGAGAGGAAGTTCTCGCCCACGAACTCGCCCAGCGAGACGCCCAGCTGATCCTTCTTGTTCGGGATGATCGCCGTGTGCGGGATGGGCAGGCCGAGCGGGTGACGGAAGAGCGCCGTGACCGCGAACCAGTCGGCGAGCGCGCCGACCATGCCCGCCTCCGCGGCCGCCGCCACATAGCCCGCCCAGGCTCCCGCGCCCCGGTGCGAGGCCCACTCGGCGAGGACGTACACCACCGCCACGAACAGCAGCAGCCCGGCCGCGGTGAGCTTCATCTGGCGCACCCCGCGCTGCTTCTCCTCGTCCGCAGGAGTGAAGGAGGTCATGGCCCGATAGGACGAGGCCGCGTCCGGTGCTGTCGCTTCGGTACGTTCCATTTGCTCCACCCGTTCGGTGATCCCGCACACATTGTCCCTTCCCGACCGACTCCTGGAACGGAACAAGAGTTCCCGGCGTCTGTATGACCGGGGGATCAAGGGTGAAACTCCTGCACTGTTCCGGAGCCTCGAGCTCCCCGCGCACGAGGAGACACGCGCCCGCATGACCAGGCGTCACACCGAGCGTGTGGGGTCGCTCCCCACACGGCACGGCGCACTGCTGTCCGCGATCACCGCCCTGATCGTCGGCCTGTCCGCAGCCATATACGTCACGACCGCCGCCGACCACGGCCCCGGCAGCCGCCCCTTCGGGGACACCGTCGCCGCGGCCCCCGGTCCGCACAACGCCGCCCCCGTGTCCACCGGCGTGTGGGTCGGCACCTGGGCCGCGGCCCCGGCCGGCGCCGAACGGGACACCGAGGCCGACGGCATGGCGGGCCGCACGGTCCGCAACGTCGTGCACACCAGCGTCGGCGGGAGCAGCGCCCGCGTCACGCTGTCCAACCTCTACGGCAGCGGCCCCCTCACCGTCACCCACGCCACGCTCGCCGTCGCCGCCCGCGACGACAGCGCGGCCGCCGACCCCGGCACCCTGCGCCGCCTCACCTTCGGCGGCGCCACCACCGTCGTCGTCCCGGCCGGCGGGCAGGCCGTCAGCGACGCCGTCGCCGTGCCCGTCCCGGCCGACGCCGACGTCCTGGTCAGCACCTACTCCCCCACCTCCGCCGGGCCCGTCACCTACCACCCCCGCGCCCGCCAGACCAGCTACGTCGCCGAGGGCGAGTCCACCGCGGACACCACCGGCGCCGCGTTCACCGAGACCAGCCCGTACTGGCGTTACCTGACCGCCCTGGACGTGCTGGGCAACGAGGCCGACGGCACCGTCGTCGCGCTCGGCGACTCCATCACCGACGGCGTCACCTCCACACCCTGCGCGAACCGCCGCTGGCCCGACGTCCTCGCCGAGCGGCTGCGGGCCGCCGACGGCTCCACGCCCCGCTACGCCGTCGTCAACGCCGGCATCAGCGGCAACCGGCTCCTCGCCGACGACCCGCGCCGCGGCGCCGCCGGCCTGAAGCGCTTCGAACGGGACGTCCTCGACCGCCCGAACGTGAAGGCCGTCGTCATCGACCTCGGCATCAACGACATCCTGCGCAGCAGGACGCTCGCCGACCCGCAGGCCATCGTGACCGGCCTGCGCACCCTCGCCGACCGCGCCCACGCCCACGGCGTCAAGGTCGTCGGCGCCACCCTCACCCCGTTCCGCGGCCACCGCGGCTACAGCGAGGCCCGCGAGGACGTACGGCAGCAGGTCAACCGGGCGATCCGCACGGACGGGCTGTTCGACGAGGTCGTCGACTTCGACAAGGCGCTGCGCGACCCGTACGACCCGCGCAGCCTGCGCGCCGAGTACGACTCCGGGGACCATCTGCACCCCAGCGACCGCGGCTACCGGAAGATGGCCCAGACCCTCGACCTGGACGAACTGATCAGCACGGCACCCGCCCGCCTGTAACGCCCCCACCGGCTCCGAGCGCCCCCACCGAAACCACAATCCGGCGGGGGCGTCGGGTCGTCAGGCCGCCAGTCGTCAGTCGTCGTAGTGCCGTTCCCGGCCTTCCGCCCGCTCCTGACGCTCGCGCCGTCCGCCGTGGTCGTGCAGGAGGTCCTTGTGGCCCTCCAGCACACGCCGGTGGGCCCCGTGGACGTCGTCCCGGACGGAGGAGCGCAGCTCGTGCACCGCCGCCTTGCGGTCCAGCTTCTCCTGCCGCCGGGCGGCCCGCGTCTTCTTCCGCTCTACGCCGACGCCGCCCCAGAAGGCGAACCCGGTGACGACCACCCGCGGCGCGCCCGGCTCCCCCGGCTCCCCGCTCCCGCGCTGGTCGAAGCCGCCCATCACGCCGATGCCGCGGACGACGACCTCGACGCCCGGCGGCACGACGATCTGCACCCCGCCCATGATCGCGACGCAGTTGATCTCGACCTCCTGGGCCGAGAAGTCGGCCTCGCGCAGGTCGATCTCACCGCCGCCCCAGAAGGCGAAGCAGTTGAAGCGCCGGGGCACCGTCCAGCGGCCCTTGCGCTGGAAGCCGGACATCACCGCCACGGCCCAGGTCGACGAGCCCTCACCGCCCACGATCCGCCCGGACCAACTCCCGTCCGCCGACGGCTCCTTGCTCAGCGAGACAGCGGGCGGCGGGGTGACTCCGGCGACCGGCAGATCCCGGGTGATCGGCGCCAACTCCCCGTACGTGCGCGCCTTGTACGTGTGATCGAGCCGCTCCTCGAACTCCTCCATGTCGAGACGGCCCTCGGCGAGGGCGTCCCGCAGCACCTCGGCGACCCGCTCACGATCGGCGTCGGAGGCGCGGAGGTCCGGCAGGTCCGGCACTGCGTCGTCGGTCATGCCAGCAGACTACGAGTTCCCGGCCCCCGGCACTATGGTCTGCGGCTCCTGCCCCGGCCCCGGCTCCGGCTCCGACCCCGGCGGGCTCTCGGGGGCGCCCCGCGTCGAGTACAGCATCTTCGCGATCACCGCCTCGATGTCCGGCTCCCGCACCGACAGGTCCACCAGCGGATACTCCGCCGCGATCCGCGCCACCAGCGGAGCCGCCGACGCCGCCGCCGGGAACGCCAGCCACTGGCGCGGCCCCTCCACCCGCACCACCCGCGCCGCCGCCCCCACCGCGATCGGCGGCAGCTCCCGCTCCAGGTCCACCACCAGCGTCCGCTCGCTCTCGCCCACCTCGTGCAGCCCGGCCAGCGCACCGTCGTAGACCAGCCGCCCGTGATCGATGACCATCACCCGGGAACACAACTGCTCGATGTCCTGCAGATCGTGCGTGGTGAGCAGCACCGTCGTGCCCCGCTCCGCGTTCAGCTCCCGCAGGAACTCCCGCACCCGCGCCTTGGAGACCACGTCCAAGCCGATCGTCGGCTCGTCCAGATACAGCACCTCGGGCTCGTGCAGCAGCGCCGCCGCGATGTCGCCGCGCATCCGCTGACCGAGCGAGAGCTGCCGCACCGGCACGTCCAACAGAGCCGACAGATCCAGCAGTTCGACCAGACGGTCAAGGTTCTCGCGATACCGCCCGTCCGGGATGCGGTACATGCGGTGCATCAGCCGGTAGGAGTCGATCAGCGGAAGGTCCCACCACAGCGTCGTACGCTGCCCGAACACCACCCCTATCCGGTGCGCCAGCCGCGTCCGCTCCCGCGACGGATCGATCCCGGCGACCCGCAGCCGGCCCCCGCTCGGCGTCAGGATCCCCGTCAGCATCTTGATCGTCGTC
This sequence comes from Streptomyces sp. NPDC037083, assembly GCF_055606485.1. Taxonomy (NCBI): domain Bacteria; kingdom Bacillati; phylum Actinomycetota; class Actinomycetes; order Kitasatosporales; family Streptomycetaceae; genus Streptomyces; species Streptomyces sp. NPDC037083. The sequence goes on from NZ_JBVJSQ010000017.1 coordinate 84,174, forward strand.
GACTTCCCGGCCCCGTTCGGCCCGATGTAGCCGACCATCTCACCGCGCGCCACCCGGAAGGAGATCGCGTCGACCGCCCGCACCCGCCGCAGCTCCCGTTTCAGAAAACCGGTCCTCCTGCGCACGTCGAAGACCTTCTCCACCCGGTCCACCTCGATGAACGCACTCTCCGACACCGTCACGCTCAACTCCCCGTGCTCCGATACGACCTCAGCCCGACCCGCCACGCCAGCCCCGCCGCCGCACAGCACACCGCCGCCACCAGCGGCGGAGCGAACGCCGCCCACTCCGGCAGACCCAGCGGGTAGGGCCGCCCCAGCACATACGACGCGGGCACCCAGTTGACGAACGCCAGCGGGAACACGAACGTCACCCCGCGCACCAGCTCCCTGCCGAACACCGTCGGCGGATACTGCAACAACGTCTGACCGCCGTACGTGAAAGCCGCCTGCACCTCCGCCGCGTCCTGCGCCGCGAACTGGAACGCCGCCCCCGCCACGAACACCGACGAGAAGATCACCCCGCCGCTCACCAGCATCACCGGCACCAGCAGCATCTTCGGCACCGTCCACACCACGTCCGTCGCCGCCAGCCCGTAACCCAGCACCGCCGTCCCCTGGACGATCCGGCTCACACGACGCAGCGCGAAACGATCCGCGGCGACCTGGGCCAGCACCGGCGCGGGCCGCACCAACAGCGTGTCCAGCGTCCCGTCACGCACCCGCGTGCCCAGCCGGCCCGCCGAGCCGATCGCCAGATCCGCGAACCCGAACGACATCGCCGACGCCCCGTACAGAAACGCGATCTCCGGCAACGTGTATCCGCCGAGCGCGTCGACCTGCGAGAACATCAGCAAGATCGCGACAAAGTCCAGCCCCGTCACCAGCAGACCGCCCAGCACCGTCATCACGAACGACACCCGGTACGCCAGCGTGGAACGGATCCACATCCCGGCGATCAGCCGATACGCCCGCAGCCCGTCCGCCACCCGGCCGCCCTCACCCACCCTGCACCACCACCCGACGCGTCGCCGCCCGCTGCACCAGCCGCCCCACCGTCAGCAGCACCACCGCCCACACCGCCTGGAACGCGAACGCCGACCACGGATCGGCCTCGCCCATCAGCACATCGGCCGGCATCTGCAACAGCGCCGCCCACGGCAACAACGCCACGACGTCACCCAGCGGCTGCGGAAACGCGTTCAACGGCAACGCCATCCCCGAACAGAACATCCCCGTCACCATCAGCGCCTGCAACGCACCCGTGCCGTCCAGCAGCCAGAACCCGCTCAACGCCACCAGGAACCGGATCCCGAAACTCACCACCATCGCCAGCACGACCGTGACCAGGAACGCCGCCCAGACCACCGGACCGTCCGGCAGCGCCGTCGGGAAGAACAGCGCACCGAACACGAACGGGATCACCCCACGCCCCAGCAACTGGAACGACGCCCGCCCCACGTCCACCGCCAGCCACCACAACTGAAGATCGGCCGGCCGGTACAGGTCGACCGCCACCTCCCCCGTGCGGACACGCTCCATGAGATCCGTCTCGAAACCGCCGCCCTGGATCGCCAGCGTCGCGAACAACGCCTGCCCCAGCCACACGTACGTGACCGCCTGCGCCTGGTCGTAACCCCCCAGGTGCGGCCGCTCGTCCCACAACGCCAGGTATGTGTAGACGAGGATCAGGCCGAAAACCGTGTTGGTGAACACCCCCGCGGCCGTGGCCACCCGATAGGTCGCGTACCTTCGGAAACTCCCCACCGCGACGGCCGCGTACAACCGCGCCGATCCCAAGGCAACCGTCCTCCTCGCCCACGAGTCACCCCTGGTGCCCCCGTCGGCACCGAAGCGCAGGAGCCTAGTGCGCCGGTCCCGTCGCGTGCCACGCGTTTTCCGGCACAACACGCGCCGATTGTCGGGAACGGAACGCTTGGTGCGAGAGTCTTCAACAGGGGGCGCAAAAGGCGTACGAGGCTTACGAGGCGTACGGGAACGTGCGACGCGAAACAGGAGTCCTGCAACACATGAGTGACGAGCCGCAGCCGCAGCAGCCGAACGAAGGCTTGGCACCGGGAAAGCCCGAGGCGGGTGACGGAGGGAGCGAACAGAAGGTGAAGCGACCCAAGCGCACCGGATGGCGACGCCTCCTGCCCACCTGGCGGATGGTGCTCGGCACCCTCGTCATCGGCGTCCTGCTCGTCGTCGGCCTCTTCTTCCTCGGCTACTCGATGGTCAAGATCCCGCCGGCCAACGCCCTCGCCACCAAGCAGTCCAACGTCTACCTCTACGCCGACGGCACCGAGATCGCCCGCGACGGCACCGTCAACCGCGAGAACGTCAGCCTCGCCCAGATCTCCAAGGACGCCCAGCACGCCGTCCTGGCCGCCGAGGACCGCGACTTCTACACCGAGTCCGCCATCGACCCCAAGGCGATGCTCCGCGCCGGCTGGAACACCGCCACCGGCAAGGGCAAGCAGTCCGGCTCCACCATCACCCAGCAGTACGTGAAGAACTACTACCTCGCGCAGGAACAGACCGTCACCCGCAAGGTCAAGGAATTCTTCATCTCGATCAAGCTCGACCGCGAGAAGTCCAAGGACCACATCCTCGAGGGCTACCTCAACACCAGCTACTTCGGCCGCAACGCCTACGGCATGCAGGCCGCCGCCAAGGCCTACTACGGCATCGACGCCGCCCACCTCACCGCCGCCCAGGGCGCCTACCTCGCCGCACTGGTCAACGCGCCCAGCGAGTACGACGTCATCGCCCACCCCGAGAACAAGGCCGCCGCCGAGGCCCGCTGGAACTACGTCCTCGACGGCATGGTCACCAAGGGCTGGCTCACCGAGGCCCGGCGCACCGGCATGAAGTTCCCCAACCCCAAGGAGACCTCCGGCGCCGACAACGGCATGTCCGGACAGCGCGGCTACCTCGTCAACGCGATCAAGGACTACCTCAAGAACAACAAGATCGTCACCTCGGACGAGCTCGACGGCGGCGGCTACCGCATCACCACCACCCTCGACAAGCGCAAGCAGAACGCCTTCGTCGACGCCGTCAACGACAAGCTCCTGTCCAAGCTCGACCCGAAGAAGCGCAAGGTCGACTCCTACGTCCGCGCCGGCGGCGCCGCCGTCGACCCCAAGACCGGCCGGATCGTCGCCATGTACGGCGGCATCGACTACGTCAAGCAGTACACCAACAACGCCACCCGCCAGGACTTCCAGGTCGGCTCCACCTTCAAGCCGTTCGTCTTCACCTCGGCCGTCCAGAACGACTCCACCACCCAGGACGGCCGCCAGATCACCCCGAACACCGTCTACGACGGCACCAACAAGCGCGCCGTCCAGGGCTGGTCCGGCCCCGTCTACGCCCCCGAGAACGAGGACTACGTCAACTACGGCAACATCAACGTGCGCACCGCCACCGACAAGTCGGTCAACTCGGTGTACGCGCAGATGGCCGTCGACGTCGGCCCCGCCAAGGTCAAGCAGACCGCGATCGACCTCGGCCTGCCCACCGCGACCCCCGAACTCCAGCCCTACCCCTCCATCGCCCTCGGCACCGCCAACGCCAGCGTCCTGAACATGGCCGAGGCCTACGCCACCCTCGCCAACCACGGCAAGCACGGCGTCTACACCCTGATCGACAAGGTCACCAAGGACGGCGCCGACGTGATGGAGCTGCCCAAGCCCAAGGCCTCCCGCGTCGTCAGCCGCGAAGCCGCCGACACCACCACCTCGATCCTGCGCAGCGTCGTCCAGAACGGCACCGCCACCGAGGCCCTGGCCGCCGGCCGCCCCGCCGCCGGCAAGACCGGCACCGCCGAGGAGGACCAGGCCGCCTGGTTCGCCGGCTACACCCCCGACCTCGCCACCGTCGTCGCCGTCATGGGCCAGGACCCCGAGACCGCCCACCACAAGTCCCTCAAGGGCGCCATGGGCCTGCCCCGGATCAACGGCGGCGGCGCACCCACCCAGATCTGGGCCCAGTTCACCAGGAACGCCCTCAAGGGCACCCCCGCCACCGAGTTCAACCTGGAGATCCAGGACGGCGGCGACGAATCCGCCTACCCGTCGACCGAGCCCTCCGAGGACGAGCCCAGCGACGACGAGAGCGGCAGCAGCACCCCGCCCGGCGACGGCACCAAGGGCCAGACGCAGGGCCAGACCCAGGGACAGACCGGCGGCGGCACGAACACCGGCGGCGCCACCGGCAACACCACCTCCGGCACCACCACCGACGGCGGCACGACCACCGGCGGCACCTCCACCGGCACCACCGACGGCACCACGACGACCGGCGGAAACACCTCGGGCACCAGCTCAGGCAGCACCGACGGCACCACATCCGGCGGAACCACCGACGGCACCACCGGAGACCCCGGCAACTCGGAGGGCACGACCGTCGGCCCCCAGCTCACGGCCACCCGCCGCGACTGAGACCCTCCGACGCCCCCGCTCGACGACCGCCGCTCAATGACCGCCGCTCAATGACCACCGGTCGCCTTCAGCCCCACCACGGCGACCAGCAGCAGACACACGAAGAAGATCCGGGCGGCGGTCACCGGCTCCCCCAGCACCGCCATCCCCACCACCGCCGCCCCGGCCGCCCCGATCCCCACCCACACGCCGTACGCCGTGCCGATGGGCAGAGAACGGGCCGCATACGACAGCAACACCATGCTCGCGACGATGCCGGCCCCGGTGAACACACTCGGCACCAGCCGCGTGAACCCGTCCGTGTACTTCATCCCCACCGACCAGCCGACCTCCAGCAGGCCGGCGACGACGAGCAGAACCCAGGCCATGACAGGCACCTCCGAGACGCGAACACAACAACAGCGATGCGTCGTCCTTGCCTGCTCCCGCCGGTCATACGGCGGCTTCCCGGTACGGCGCGTCTCGTCGGGCACCTCCGAAGGTAGCAAAAACACAGCAAAAAGGGCTGGTGACCATGGTCACCAGCCCTTCCCCACCGTCGTATCAGAGGTACAGGCCCGTCGAGTCCTCCGACCCCTCGAACCGGTCCGCGGCCACGGCGTGCAGATCGCGCTCACGCATCAGCACATACGCCACACCGCGCACCTCCACCTCCGCCCGGTCCTCCGGGTCGTACAGCACCCGATCACCCGGCTCCACGGTCCGCACGTTCTGCCCCACCGCGACCACCTCCGCCCACGCCAGCCGGCGACCGACGGCCGCGGTGGCGGGAATCAGGATGCCGCCACCGGAACGCCGCTCGCCCTCGCCGGTCTCCTGCCGCACGAGCACACGGTCGTGCAGCATCCGGATGGGCAGCTTGTCGTGCTGGGGATCGAGGTCGTCTCTCTTGGCGCTCACACCACTGAACCTACCTGCCCGGAGCGAATCCGTGAGCGGGCGGGTCCGAGCCGCGTCAGCCCCTGCGACGACGGGTGCTCAGGGCCAGCAGCCCCACGACGCCGACGACGACCAGCGCCACCGGCACCACCCGCTCCAGCCGCGGCGCGCCCTCCTCGTCCACGAACTGCGCCCGCACCTCACTCACCACCCGGTTGACCTGCACATAGGCCCTCCCCAGGGTGTGATCGACGTTGGCGACGACCTTGGCCCTGGCGTCCCCGACGATGGTCTTCGGGTGCACCCGCACCCCGATCTCGTCCAGCGTCTCCGCCAGCACCTCGCGGCGGGCCCTGATGTCCGCCTCGATCTGCGCCGGGGTTCTGGTGTCCGACGTCTCCGCCACGGTAAGGCCTCCGAAGTCAGCCGATTCTTGTTCTGGACAGTCTGTCAGCTCCGCCCGCGGCCGCACTGTCAGGACCCCCGGTTACGCTGGACCGATGAGCGAGCGACTCCAGCCCGGGGACGTGGCCCCCGCCTTCACCCTCCCCGACGCCGACGGCAACCAGGTGTCCCTGTCGGACCACAAGGGCCGCAAGGTCATCGTCTACTTCTACCCGGCCGCCCTTACCCCCGGCTGCACGAAGCAGGCCTGCGACTTCACCGACAACCTCGACCTGCTGGCCGGCGCCGGCTACGACGTCATCGGCATCTCCCCGGACAGCCCCGAGAAGCTGGGCAAGTTCCGCGAGAAGGAGTCCCTCAAGGTCACCCTCCTGGCCGACCCGGAGAAGACCGTCACCGAGGCGTACGCCGCGTACGGGGAGAAGAAGAACTACGGCAAGACGTACATGGGCGTCATCCGCTCCACGATCGTGGTCGACGAGGAGGGCAAGGTCGAACGAGCCCTCTACAACGTCCGCGCCACGGGCCACGTAGCGAAGATCATCAAGGACCTGGACATCTGAGCCTCCCGTCTCCGCGGCCTGCACCGGACACCCCCGGCGCAGGCCGCTTCACATCCCGGGCGTGACTGTCCGATAAACGGTTCGTTACTCCGTACGAGACCACGAACGGGTGGTCGGGGACGGAGGGACAATGGGCGTCAGATACACCCGCGAGCTACTCGAAGAGGCGGCTCGGGCGACGACGAACTGGGACGACGCCGTACGGTGGTGCGGAGGCACGCCCACTCCCGGCCGCAGACGCTATCTGCGGCAGAAAATGGCGGACGCGTGTGTGGACGTCTCTCATTTTCCGACCCGATGGGCACGCCACAGCGAAGCGCTGCTTCGAGAGGTGGTGGCCGCATCGAGCAGCGTCAAGGAAGTGGTGCGCCGCCTGGGCATCAGCCCAGTGGGCGGCAACCACACCCACATCAGCCGCCGCATCGCGACGCTGGGCATCGACACGTCCCACTTCACCGTGCGACGAGGTGGACCGAAGGGTTCACGCGGCAATCCGCTGACCCTGGGATCACCAGACTCCGGGAGGACCCCCGGCAGCCGCCTACGGCGCCAACTCCTGCGAAGCGGAGTCGAGGAAGTCTGCACGATGTGCGGCACAGGTCCCGAATGGAACGGCAAGCCTCTTCAGCTGGAAGTCGATCACGTCAACGGCGATTGGTGGGACAACCGACCGGAGAACCTGCAGCTGCTCTGCCCCAATTGCCATGCGGTGACAGACACGTACCGGGGGCGCAAGCGGAGGACGGTCGCATGAGCCGGCCGGAGTTCACGCGGGACGTGCTGGCACGGTCCGCCGCCAAGGCCACGAGCATGGTCGAGCTCATGCGTGAGCTGGGTACGCCGATGGGCAGCGGCCCTCGCCGCTATCTGAACCAACGGCTCCAGCACTACGGCATCGACATCTCCCATTTCCGCGAGGAACCACTGCCGGAACGTGAGCGCCGCAGCTACCCGGAAACCCTGCTGCGGGAAGCTGCCGCCCGTTCACACAGCATCAAGGAGATGCTGGAGTACATGGGCTTCCCTCCGCGCGACAGCCCGTACGGTCACATCCGAAAGCAGCTGGACAAGTTCGGGATCGATACCTCGCACTTCACAGGAGGACGCAGGTATGGCCCCGGGGTCCCTCCCCGTGACGAACTGGCACCTGCGGTCAAGGCCGCGACAAGCCTGGCCGGAGTCGTGGCCGCCCTGCGCCGGAAGAACACAGCGGCATCCCGGGCGTTCGTGAAGCGCGGTATCGAGTTCCACGGGTTGTCGACGGCCCACTTCACAGGACAGGGCCACTTTCGCGGTGCCAGTTCCCCGCATCGCAAACCAGCGGACGAGATCTTGGTGCTACTCGCGCAGGGAAGCCCTCGTACCAAAACGCTGTTGCTCCGGAGAGCCCTTGACGACCTCGGCGTACCGCATGTCTGCGATGAATGCGGCATCGGAGACAGCTGGCAGGGCAGGAAACTCGTTCTGGAGATAGACCACGTCAACGGGGATCGTCTGGACAACCGTCGGGGGAACCTGCGCTATCTGTGCCCGTCCTGCCACAGCCAGACAAGCACGTTCTCCAATCGATCGCGCCGACTCACCATCCCGCCACAACCACTCGCCGACGACCAGTAAGGTGTAGGTGGGGCCGTAGCCCAATTTGGCAGGAGGCACCACTTTTAGGTAGTGGACAGTGCGAGTTCGAGTCTCGTCGGCCCCACATTCAGGGCGCGGTGCCCAAGGCGCCGCGCCCTTCCATGTTTGTCCACGAACTGCCTTCAGCCCAGCAGTTCCCGCACCGCCGGGACCAGCGCCCGGAAGGCCTGCCCGCGGTGGCTGATCGCGTTCTTTTCCGAGGCCGTCAGTTCCGCGCAGGTGCGCGTCTCGCCGTCCGGCTGGAGGATCGGGTCGTAGCCGAAGCCGTTCGTGCCCTCGGGCGCGAAGCGCAGCATGCCCCTCAGTCGGCCCTCGACGACGCGTTCGGTGCCGTCCGGGAGGGCGAGGGCCGCCGCGCAGGCGAAGTGGGCGCCGCGGTGTTCCTCCGCGATGTCGGACAGCTGGGCCAGGAGGAGGTCCAGGTTGGCCCGGTCGTCGCCGTGCTTGCCGGACCAGCGGGCCGAGAAGATGCCGGGGGCGCCGTTGAGGACGTCGACGCAGAGGCCGGAGTCGTCGGCGACGGCCGGGTGGCCGGTGGCCCGGGCGAGGGCGTGGGCCTTGAGCAGGGCGTTCTCGGCGAAGGTGACGCCGGTTTCCTTGACGTCGGGGATGTCGGGGTAGGCGTCCGCGCCGACGAGGTCGTGGGGCAGTCCTGCGTCGGCGAGGATCGACCTGAGTTCGGTGATCTTTCCGGCGTTGCGGGTGGCGAGGATCAGGCGGGTCATGGGCCCAGTATCCCCAGTTGCGCGTTCCCGGTTTCGCGAGGCGTGTGCGTCCGTCCGCTACGGCGTGCAGACCTTGGTCAGTTCGCCGGCCGCGTCGGTGACGGGGCTGAGGTCGGGGGTGTTGTCGCCGTTCTCGACGGCCGTGCGGACGTTGGCGACGGCTGTCTGGAGGTCGTCGACGGCCTTGTTGACGTCGGCGTTGTCGGTCTTGTCGCCTATCTTGTCGAGGTTGTTCTCGATGGAGGTCAGCGACTCCTCGGTCTGGGTGGGGTCGTTGGCGGCGTTCTGCACGGCCTGCTGGAGGTCGGTGACGCTGTCGGCGATGGAGTCGGCGGTCTGGACGCAGTCCAGGGCCTTGTTGACTGCGTCGCAGCCGGTGGCCGTGAGCCCGATGGTGAGGGCGACGGCCGCCGTGGTGGCGGCGATGGCGGTGCGGCGGCGCCGGGTTGGGCGTCGGCTGGCCGTGGACATAGTTGTGTTCCTCCCCTTGTCAGGCCCAGGAAGGCCCCCGTCGGTTACTGGCCTAGACGCGTCGGCGGGCGGGCCGGTTGCCCGGTCCCGCCGCCGTTCTTGGTGTTCCCTTTACTTTTCCAGGACCGTATCGAGTGCCGTGCGCTGCAGGACGGTGAGTTCCGCGCAGCCGGTGACGGCCAGGTCGAGGAGGGAGTTGAGCTCTTCGCGGGCGAAGGGTTCGGCTTCGGCGGTGCCTTGGACCTCGACGAAGCGGCCGTCGCCGGTGCAGACGACGTTCATGTCGGTCTCGGCGCGCACGTCTTCCTCGTAGCGGAGGTCGAGGAGGGGGACGCCGCCGACGATGCCGACGGAGACGGCGCTGACGGTGCCGGTGAGCGGCTGGCGGCCGGCCTTGATGAGTTTCCTGCCCTGGGCCCAGGTGATGGCGTCGGCCAGTGCGACGTAGGCGCCGGTGATGGCGGCCGTCCTGGTGCCGCCGTCGGCCTGGAGGACGTCGCAGTCGAGGACGATGGTGTTCTCGCCGAGTGCCTTGTAGTCGATGACGGCGCGCAGGGAGCGGCCGATGAGGCGGGAGATCTCGTGGGTGCGGCCGCCGATCTTGCCCCGGACGGACTCGCGGTCGCCGCGGGTGTTGGTGGCGCGGGGGAGCATGGAGTATTCGGCGGTGACCCAGCCTTCGCCGCTGCCTTTGCGCCAGCGGGGGACGCCTTCGGTGACGGAGGCGGTGCAGAAGACCTTGGTGTCGCCGAAGGAGACGAGGACGGAGCCTTCGGCGTGCTTGCTCCAGCCGCGTTCGATGGTGACGGGGCGGAGCTGTTCGGGGGTGCGGCCGTCGATTCGAGACATGGCGCTGAGCCTAGCCGTAGGTGCGGAAGGGGCTCCTCCCGTGGTGGGAGGAGCCCCTGGGTGTGAGCGTGGGGGCTTGCTCACATCATGTCTTCGATCTCCGCTGCGATGGGGTCGGCGTCGGTGCCGATGACGACCTGGATGGCGGTGCCCATCTTGACGACGCCGTGGGCGCCGGCGGCTTTCAGGGCGGCTTCGTCGACGAGTGAGGGGTCGTTGACCTCGGTGCGGAGCCGGGTGATGCAGCCTTCGATCTCTTCGATGTTGTCGAGGCCGCCGAGTCCGGCGACGATCTTCTCAGCCTTGGTGGCCATGTTCCGTCTCCCTGAATTCCCTGATGCGCGCCGCAATTCGCTGGTGAACCGCTTTGTCGCAGTAACCCACAGTTGGCCCAACTTCGCGAGCGATTGTTTGGTCTGTGGCCGAGGATGTCGTCACAGCAGCCCAATCGTCCGTAGCTGGTCTACACCACCTGACAGGCGGTCGCCAAACGATGAGTGCCGAGAGCGAGGTGAGCCCTGCGCGGCGGCGGTGGCAGGGAGCGTTCCAGGGTTTGCAGAGGATGGGGCGCAGTCTGCAGCTCCCGATCGCCGTTCTGCCGGCTGCCGGCATTCTCAACCGGCTTGGTCAGCCTGATGTGTTCGGGGACGACGGGCTGGGCTGGACGGACGTGTCCCGGGTGATGGCGGGTGCGGGTGGGGCGCTGCTCGACGGTTCGCTGGGGTTGCCGATGCTGTTCTGTGTCGGTGTGGCGATCGGGATGGCGCGGAAGGCGGACGGTTCGACGGCGCTGGCGGCGGTGGCCGGGTTCCTCGTCTACTACAACGTGCTGCGGCAGTTCCCGGAGGACTGTGCGCCGGGTTCGAAGGTGGTCCCGAACATCGGGTGTCAGGCGACGGACAACACGGTGGGGGCCTTCACGTATCAGAATCCGGGGGTGTTCGGCGGGATCGTGATGGGCCTGCTGACGGCTTATCTGTGGCAGCGGTATCACCGGACGAAGCTGGTGGACTGGCTCGGGTTCTTCAACGGTCGTCGTCTGGTGCCGATCATCATGGCGTTCGTGGCGATTGCGTTCGCCTCGTTGTGTCTGTGGGTGTGGCCGCCCATCGGGGACGGTCTGGAGAGCTTCAGCGACTGGTTGAGCGGGCTGGGTTCGTGGGGGGCGGGCATCTTCGGTCTCGCGAACCGTGCGCTGCTGGTGATCGGGTTGCACCAGTTCCTGAACGTGCCCATCTGGTTCCAGTTCGGCAGTTACACGAAGCCGGACGGGACACAGGTGCATGGTGACATCAACATGTTCCTGGCGGGTGATCCGGACGCGGGTCAGTTCACGTCGGGGTTCTTCCCGATCATGATGTTCGCGCTTCCGGCGGCGGCGCTGGCGATCACGCACTGTGCGCGGCCGGGGCGGCGCAAGGAGGTCGGCGGTCTGATGCTGTCGGTGGCGCTGACGTCGTTCGTCACGGGGATCACGGAGCCGATCGAGTACTCGTTCCTGTTCGTGGCGCCGTTGCTGTACGCGGTGCACGCGGTGTTGACGGGTGCGTCGATGGCGGTGACGTGGGGGCTGGGGGTGCATGACGGCTTCAGTTTCTCGGCCGGGTTGATCGACTACGTCATCAACTGGAATCTGGCGACGCGGCCGTGGGCGATGATCCCGATCGGTCTGTGTTTCGCGGTCGTCTACTACGTGATCTTCCGTTTCGCGATCACGCGGTTCGATCTGAAGACGCCGGGGCGGGAGCCGGAGGAGGAGCGGGAGGACGTCACCAAGGCGTGAGCGGGCGCCTGCGGCGGCCTGTCGCCGTATGGCGCGTGGGGCTCTCGGAACTCGGTTCCGGGGGCCCTTTCGCATGGCCCGCGCGGGGCCGGCGGACGTTCGTGATCCGGTACGGCGCGTAGCGCTCCGGTTGCAGGTTTGACGGGTTCCTTATATCGCCTTCACCGTGCTACAACATGGTCTACACCACTGAGTGGTGTAGACCATCACCGATGGAGGAAGTCTATGAGCACCGCCACCGCGCCCACGGCGGCCCCCTCGAAGAAGTGGGGATCCGGCCTGTTCCAGGGCCTGCAGAAGGTCGGCCGCAGCCTGCAGCTGCCTATCGCCGTGCTGCCGGCGGCGGGCATCCTGCTCCGTCTCGGCCAGGACGACGTGTTCGGCAAGGACGGTCTCGGCTGGGACAAGGTCGCCAAGGTCTTCGCGACCGCCGGGGACGCCGTCTTCGCCAACCTGCCGCTGCTGTTCTGCGTCGGCATCGCCATCGGCTTCGCCAAGAAGGCCGACGGCTCGACCGCCCTCGCCGCGCTCGTGGGCTTCCTCGTGTACAAGAACGTGCTGACCGCGTTCCCGATCACCGACGCGCAGATCACCAAGGGCGCGGACGTGGCCGCCACGTACAACGACCCCAAGGTCTTCGGCGGCATCATCATGGGTCTGATAGCCGCCGTCACCTGGCAGCGCTTCCACCGCACCAAGCTGCCGGACTGGCTGGGCTTCTTCAACGGCCGTCGGCTGGTCCCGATCCTGATGGCCTTCATCGGCACGGGTGTCGGCGTCTTCTTCGGCCTGGTGTGGGAGCCCATCGGTGACGTCATCACCAACTTCGGCGAGTGGATGACCGGGCTCGGCTCGGTCGGCGCGGGCATCTTCGGAGCCGTCAACCGCGCGCTGCTCCCGGTGGGCATGCACCAGTTCGTCAACACGGTGGCCTGGCAGGAGATCGGCTCCTTCAAGGACCCGTCCGGCGCCGTGTGGCACGGTGACCTGCCGCGCTTCTTCCACGGTGACCCGACCGCCGGTCAGTTCATGACGGGCTTCTTCCCGATCATGATGTTCGCCCTTCCGGCCGCCGCCCTCGCCATCACGCACACCGCCCGTCCCGAGCGCCGCAAGGCCGTCGGCGGGATGATGCTGTCGCTCGCGCTGACCTCGTTCGTCACCGGCATCACCGAGCCGATCGAGTTCGCGTTCATGTTCATCGCGCCGGTGCTGTACGTCATCCACGCGGTCCTGACGGCTCTGTCCATGGCGGTCACCTGGGCCCTGGGCGTCCACCACGGGTTCAGTTTCTCGGCCGGTGCGATCGACTACTTCCTCAACTGGAACCTCGCCACCAAGCCGTGGATGATCATCCCGATCGGACTGGTCTTCGCGGCGATCTACTACGCGGTCTTCCGCTTCGCGATCACCAAGTGGAACCTCCCCACCCCGGGCCGTGAGCCCGAGGAGGAGCTGGAGGACCTCACCAAGGCGTAGGCGTCGCGTGCATGCGCAAGGCCCCCGGAGCCCTGAACCGCTCCGGGGGCCTTGCGCATGGCAGGACCTGGATCTAGATCTCGTACGTCGCGCGCGGCACGGCCAGTTCCACCGGGCCGTCGAACACCTCGCGAGCGTCGGCCAGGTTGGTCTGGGGGTCCGTCCACGGCGGGATGTGGGTCAGCACGAGCTTGCGCGCACCCGCCCGGCTCGCCGCCTCGCCGGCTTCGCGGCCGTTGAGGTGCAGGTCGGGGATGTTCTCCTTGCCGTGGGTGAAGGCGGCCTCGCACAGGAACAGGTCGCTGTCGCGGGCGAGTTCCTCCAGCGCGGGGCTCACGCCGGTGTCCCCGGAGTAGGCCAGCGACCGGCCGCCGTGTTCGACGCGGATGCCGTAGGCCTCGACCGGGTGGGCGACGCGTTCGGTGTGCACGGTGAAGGGGCCGACCTCGAAGGTGGACGGCTTGACCGTGTGGAAGTCGAAGACCTCGCTCATCGAGGAGGCCGACGGGGTGTCGGCGTAGGCGGTGGTGAGGCGGTGCTCCGTGCCCTCCGGGCCGTAGACCGGGAGCGGGTCGCAGCGCCCGCCGTCGTGCCGGTAGTAGCGTGCGACGAAGTACGCGCACATGTCGATGCAGTGGTCGGCGTGCAGATGGCTCAGGAAGATCGCGTCGAGGTCGTAGAGACCGCAGTGGCGCTGCAGCTCGCCCAGGGCGCCGTTGCCCATGTCGAGAAGCAGCCGGAAGCCGTCGGCCTCGACGAGGTAGCTCGAGCAGGCCGATTCCGCGGACGGGAACGACCCCGAGCAGCCGACGACGGTGAGCTTCATAAAGCAGAAACCTCCGCTGGCGGGTAACCGAGAATTACCGGAAGGGATCCGTGGGGCGGACCGTGGAACGAATGATCGTCAAATGGGGCGACAGGGGTCGTGCGGTCCGTCGAGCGTAAGGCGCAAAACCTTGGGTCGCTCCTCCACCAGGGGCTGTTGTGGGCGAACTCACCTGTGGTGTCACCGGTTCGGCTGGACCAGAGGCGTGTGAGGTGCGAGAAGGGCGCGCGTGGGGGATCGTGCGCCGGTAACGTCGTCGCATGGACACGTCCTGGTGGCTCGCGCTCGCGGCGCTCGTACTGCTGGCGCTGGTGGCCACGCTCGTGGACGGCTGGGGGCGGGGTCCTCGGCCGCCGAAGCGCGGGGCCCGGCCGCCGGGGCGGCCAACGGGACGCTCGACGGGCCGGCCGGCCCGGGGCGACGCCCGGCCGGGGCGGCCCCGGCCCGCGGAGATCTGGTGGGCGGACGTGCCGTTCGAGGACGGACCGGGGGCCAAGGACCGGCCGTGTCTGGTGCTGACGGTGCGCGGCAACCGGGTGACCGTCGCGAAGATCACCAGCAGGTACCGCGACGAGCGGCCCGGGGTGATCCCGCTGCCGCCGGGGTCCGTCGGGGACGCGCGGGGACGGCCGAGCTTCCTGGAGACGGACGAGCTGCGCCAGGTCCCGGTGCGGGACTTCCGGCGCCGGGTGGGTGTGGTGGACCCGGCCCTGTGGGACCAGGTCCGGCACCTTTCCAGGTGATCCGGAGGCCGTGGCCTCAGGCCCAGAGCTGGCCCTGCAGGGTCTCGATCGCTTCCTCGGTCGTGGCTGCGGTGTAGACGCCCGTCGACAGGTACTTCCAGCCGCCGTCGGCCACGACGAAGACGATGTCGGCGCTCTCCCCCGCCTTCAGGGCCTTCCTGCCGACGCCGATCGCGGCGTGCAGGGCCGCGCCCGTGGAGACGCCCGCGAAGATGCCCTCCTGCTGGAGGAGTTCCCTGGTGCGGGTCACGGCGTCCGCCGAGCCGACCGAGAAGCGGGTGGTCAGGACGGAGGCGTCGTACAGCTCGGGCACGAATCCCTCGTCGAGGTTGCGCAGGCCGTAGACCAGGTCGTCGTAGCGCGGCTCGGCGGCGACGATCTTCACGTCCGGCTTGTTCTCGCGGAGGTAGCGGCCGACGCCCATCAGCGTTCCCGTGGTGCCGAGGCCTGCGACGAAGTGGGTGACCGAGGGCAGGTCGGCGAGGATCTCGGGGCCGGTGGTGGCGTAGTGGGCGCCCGCGTTGTCGGGGTTGCCGTACTGGTAGAGCATCACCCAGTCGGGGTGCTCGGCGGCGAGTTCCTTGGCGACGCGCACGGCGGTGTTGGAGCCGCCCGCGGCCGGGGAGGAGATGATCTCGGCGCCCCACATGGCGAGCAGGTCCCGGCGTTCCTGCGAGGTGTTCTCCGGCATCACGCAGACGATGCGGTAGCCCTTGAGCTTGGCCGCCATGGCGAGGGAGATGCCGGTGTTGCCGCTCGTCGGCTCCAGGATGGTGCAGCCGGGGGTGAGGCGGCCGTCCTTCTCCGCCTGCTCGACCATGTGCAGGGCGGGCCGGTCCTTGACCGAGCCGGTGGGGTTGCGGTCCTCCAGCTTCGCCCAGATGCGGACGTCGGGGGACGGCGAGAGCCGCGGCAGGCGCACCAGGGGGGTGTTGCCCACCGCGGCCAGCGGGGAGTCGTAGCGCATGGGGACCGGTGGCCGATCAGGCCATGCCGCCGGCCACGGCCGGCAGGATCGTCACGGTGTCGCCGTCGGTCAGCTTGGTGTCGATGCCGTCGACGAAACGGACGTCCTCGTCGTTCAGGTACACGTTGACGAAGCGGCGCAGCTTGCCGTCGTCCACGATGCGGGCGTGGATGCCCGCGTGCCGGGTCTCGAGGTCGGTGAACAGGTCGGCGAGGGTGTCACCGCTGCCCTCCACCGCCTTCTGACCGTCGGTGTACTGGCGGAGGATGGTCGGGATGCGGACCTCGATGGCCATGGCTGTGGGCTCCTGTCGGAAGGTGTGGGCAGCGCGGATACGTCGTGTGGGGCTCCCCCGCGCTCGGCTCCGCCCGCGGGGCGCGCCGGGCTCGCAGCCGTGGGGCGGCGGAGCTATGCGGGCGTCAACAGATGGCGCTGGCGAGCCTGCACAGGTCGACGTGCAGCCGCGCCACGAGCAGTGCGCCCGGCGTCTTCATGCTCACGTCGTTCAGAACCATGGGCTCATCGTATCGATTCCCGGTCCGGCCTCCGGGATGTGATCCCACATGATGGACGTGATCCGGCCGGGGAGTGAGATGTCACCGGGATGTCGCCTTCCGGTCCTGCGGGACGACGGGCCCCAGGGGTCTTTCGTTCGGATCAGGCCGGATCAGGTGCCAGGGCCCGCGACCCCGGCCTGATCGGAAC
The DNA here is from genome assembly GCF_055606485.1 of Streptomyces sp. NPDC037083. Lineage (NCBI taxonomy): Bacteria > Bacillati > Actinomycetota > Actinomycetes > Kitasatosporales > Streptomycetaceae > Streptomyces > Streptomyces sp. NPDC037083. Next base: position 100,654 of record NZ_JBVJSQ010000017.1, read on the forward strand.
GAGAGCGCCTAGGCCGACGCGCGGTGCACCAGGCGGGTCGGGACGATCGCCGTGGGCGGTTCCGCGGCGGCGCCCTCCATGAGCAGGCGGGCCATCAGCCGGCCCATCCCGGTGACGTCCTGGTGGACGGTGGTCAGGGGCGGGTCGGTCGACCCGGCGATGGAGACGAGGTCGTCGAAGCCGACGACGGCGACGTCCTGCGGCACCCGTCGGCCGCGCTCGCGCAGGACCTGCAGCGCGCCGGAGGCCATGAGGTCGGAGGCGACGAAGACGGCGTCCAGGTCGGGGCGGCGGTCGAGCAGTGCGGCCATGGCGTCGGCGCCGCCCTGCCGGGTGTAGTCGGCCCGTTCGACGAGGGCCGCGGGGGCGTCGGGCAGTACGTCCCGGTAGCCGGCGAGGCGGTCGGCGGCGGAGTTCTCCTGGTCGAAGGGTCCGGTGACGGTCGCGATCCGGCTGCGTCCGAGCGAGACCAGGTGCCGCACGGCCTGCCGGGCTCCGCCGCGGTTGTCGCCGTCGACGTAGGCGTGGCGCGGGACGGTGTCGCCGGCCGGCAGCAGCGGTCGGCCGCCGAAGACGGCGGGCAGGCCGAGGCGGCCGATCATCTCGTGCAGCCGGTCGCCGGGGCGCAGGGAGAACAGGATCGCGCCGTCGACGTGGCCGCCGCCGAGGTAGTCGGCGACGCGGGCGTAGTCGTCGGGCTCGTCCAGGAACAGCAGGACGGCCTGCGCTCCGTGGCGGCCGAGTTCGCGGCGGATGCCGCGCAGGAGGAGGTCGAAGAAGGGGTCGAGGAAGAGCCGGTCCTCGGGCTGGGCGGCGACCACGGCGACGGCGTCGGTGCGGTGGGTGACCAGTCCGCGGGCGGCCTGGTTGGGGACGTATCCCAGGTCGGAGACGACGCGGCGGACCCGGTCGGCGACCTCCGCCCGCACCTTGTCCTCCCCGTTGATCACCCGTGAGACGGTCGACTTCGAGACTCCCGACTGCCGGGCGACGTCGTCGAGCGTGGGGCGCCGTACGTGCGAGCGTTGCGTCAACACCATCTCCGTGGGGGCGAGTTGTGCGTGCACCTTGCGGAAACGGTAACCGGCGCGGGGGTGGCTCAGACGACGGGTTTTCCCGTCAGCTCCACGCCTGCCGCGCGCATTTCCTCCAGGGCCCGGCCGGTGGTCTCCTCGGCGACGCCCGCGGTCAGGTCCAGCAGGACCTGGGTGCGGAAGCCTTCCCGGACGGCGTCCAGGGCGGTGGCCCTGACGCAGTGGTCGGTGGCGATGCCCACGACGTCGACCTCGTCGATCTGCCGGCCCCGCAGCCAGTCGCCCAGGCTGACGCCGTTCTCGTCGGCGCCCTCGAAGCCGCTGTAGGCGGCGGCGTAGTCGCCCTTGCTGAAGACGGCGTCGACGGCGCCGGAGGCGACGGCCGGGGCGAAGTTGGGGTGGAAGCCGACGCCCTCCGTGCCGGCGACGCAGTGCGCGGGCCAGGAGTGGACGTAGTCGGGGTTGTCGGCGAAGTGGCCGCCGGGCGCGATGTGGTGGTCGCGCGTGGCGACGACGTGCCGGTATCCGGCGGGGGCCTGACCGATCAGCTCGGTGATCGCGGCGGCCACGTCGGCGCCGCCGGTCACGGCGAGACTGCCCCCTTCGCAGAAGTCGTTCTGCACGTCTACGACGATCAAGGCGCGGCGCATGGTCGGTGTCCTTCGATGGGGGTCCCCCGGCTCCGCCGAGCCCGGGGGAGGGTGAAGTAATTGAGCCTAGAGACTTTGCCGGTCGTGCGGGAGGGGGCGGCGCCCGGCGGTCGCCGGGCACACGCCCTAGTTACCCGACCCGGTGTGTACATACTCCGTGGGAATGACGGGTTCGCCGCGCGAGAGCTGGGTCGCGGACAGGGGCAGGCCGGCGCGGGCGGCGATGTGGCGGTCGCGGACGACGTCCAGGGGTTCGCGGGCGACGACCTCGCCGCCCTTGACCAGATCGACGAGCAGGAGGCGGTCGGCCAGTTCGGCGGGGACGGCGCCGGTGCCGACGACCTCGGCCTCCGCGACGCCGTGCGCGTCCGGCCGGCGTGCCGCCCACTTGCGGCCGCCGATGGAGGTCTTGCCGCCGGACGACTTCTTCGCGACCGACACCAGCGGCGCCTGCGGGTCGTCGGACTCGGCGCGGGCGACGAGTTTGTAGACCATGGAGGCCGTCGGGTGCCCGGAGCCGGTGACCAGCTGGGTGCCGACGCCGTAGGCGTCCACGGGGGCCGCGGCCAGGGAGGCGATGGCGTACTCGTCGAGGTCGGAGGTGACGATGATGCGGGTGTCCGTCGCGCCGAGCTCGTCGAGCTGCTGGCGTACCCGGTGGGCGACGAGGAGCAGGTCGCCGGAGTCGATGCGGACGGCGCCGAGCTCGGGGCCGGCCACCTCGACGGCCAGGCGGACGGCCTCGGTGACGTCGTAGGTGTCCACGAGGAGGGTGGTGCCCCGGCCGAGGGAGTCGACCTGGGCCCGGAAGGCGTCCCGTTCGCTGTCGTGGAGCAGGGTGAAGGCGTGGGCGCTGGTGCCCACGGTGGGGATGCCGTAGCGGAAGCCGGCGGCCAGGTCGGAGGTGGTGGTGAAGCCGCCGACGTAGGCGGCGCGGGAGGCGGCGACCGCGGCGAGTTCGTGGGTGCGGCGGGCGCCCATCTCGATCAGGGGGCGCTCTCCCGCGGCGGAGGACATGCGGGAGGCGGCGGCGGCGATGGCGGAGTCGTGGTTGAGGATGGAGAGGATCACGGTCTCCAGCAGGACGCACTCGGCGAAGGAGCCCTCGACCCGCAGGATCGGGGAGCCCGGGAAGTAGACCTCGCCCTCCGGGTAGCCCCGGACGTCACCCGAGAAGCGGTATCGGGCGAGCCAGTCCAGGGTCTGCTCGTCGACGATGTTCCGCTCGCGCAGGAAGCCGAGGACGTCCGCGTCGAAGCGGAAGTTCTCCACCGCGTCCAGGACGCGCCCGGTGCCCGCGACGACGCCGTAGCGCCGGCCGTCCGGCAGCCGGCGGGTGAAGACCTCGAACACGCTGCGCCGTTCGGCGGTGCCCGCCTTCAACGCGGCCTGCAGCATCGTCAGCTCGTACTGGTCCGTGAAGAGCGCCGTGGAGGGAACGCCCACCCGACGCGCACCACCATCCTTCCGAGGAAGCGCTTCGCGCTCTTCGTCTATCGGCAGCCCAAGGTCCGCTGTGTTCATGACGACAGATGCTACCCCCTTTTCGTCGGTGTGACGATTTCAGTGCGGCGTGGCAGCATGGGCCTTGTGACGTCACCCGCTCCCCTTGAGATCGAACGCACCGAGTCGGCGGAGGAGACCTTCGCCGTCCCCGAGCCGGACGTCCCCTGGGTGACGATCGTCCACAACGACCCGGTCAACCTCATGAGCTACGTGACGTACGTCTTCCAGACGTACTTCGGCTACTCCAAGGACAAGGCCACCAAGCTCATGCTCGACGTCCATCACAAGGGGCGGGCGGTCGTCTCCAGCGGCTCCCGCGAGGAGATGGAACGCGACGTGCAGGCCATGCACGGGTACGGCCTGTGGGCCACCCTCCAGCAGGACCGGAAGTAGCCTTCCCCCAATGCCTGGACACTTCGAACCGCTCCCCGGCGGCGGCGCGGCCGTCGCACTCGACGACGTCGAGATCTCCATCATCCGGTCGCTGGCCGTGCAGCTCCTGGAGCTGATCGGCCCCGGCCCCGCCGAGGACGCCCCCGACGACCCGCTCGCCGAGCTCTTCGCCGACGGGCCCAGCGAGCCGCCCGCCGACCCGGTCCTCAGAAGGCTCTTCCCGGACGCCTACACCGATCCGGAGGGCGCCCCGGGCCCCAAGGGCGCGGACGAGCAGAAGGCGCACTCCGCGGAGTTCCGCCGCTACACGGAGAACGACCTGCGGGCCGGCAAGCGCGAGAACGCCCTCACGGTGGTCCGCTCGCTGGACGCGCTCGCCTCGGAGGCGGCCGGCGAGGGCGGGGCGGTGCTGAAGCTGACGCCGCCGGAGTCGCAGCAGTGGCTGCGCGCGCTCAACGACCTGCGCCTCGCGATCGGCTCCCGGCTGGAGATCACCGACGAGGACGACACCGACCTCCTGTACCGGCTGCCGGACGACGACCCGCGCAAGCCGATGGTGATGGCGTATCTGTGGCTGGGCGGGCTCCAGGAAACCCTTGTCACCACCCTTATGCCGTAGTTCGTCAGCCTTTTTTCGTTCGCTCAGAGGACGCTCAAATCCGGATAACGATCGCGTTACCGCGACGGCCGGGAGTGTCCTCTTTGTGTCGCGTTCATCCGCTTCTTCTTGTGTCGTGCGCCACACGGCGGCCGGGTGATCAATATTGCGGGCGTGATAAATCTTCACGACCGCCCGGCGAAACACCACCCGTATGTTCCGCCGGGTGCGCCACCGAGCCGGTTGATCGCCGGCCAGGCATCGCTCCATCAATCCGGGGGGATCGAAACCCGATCCGCGGCCGACGAGAGGCCCGGTTCGGCATGGAGAAAGGCGCACCACACATGACCTCCGAGAAGGTCACTGACACCGCTGTCACTGACACTCCCGAAGAGGGGTACGAGCGCGGACTCGGCAGCCGCCAGGTCCAGATGATCGCGATCGGCGGCGCCATCGGCGTCGGCCTCTTCCTGGGCGCCGGGGCGAACATCGCCAAGGCCGGCCCCAGTCTCATCCTGATGTACGCCCTCGCGGGCGCGATCGTCTTCTTCATCATGCGAGCGCTCGGCGAACTGCTGCTCTACCGTCCGGTCTCGGGCTCCTTCGCGGAGTACTCCCGCGAGTTCCTCGGCCCGTTCTTCGGCTACTTCACCGGCTGGACGTACTGGCTGATGTGGGTCGTCACCGGCATGGCCGAGCTGACGGCCGCCGCGATCTACGTCAACTACTGGTTCCCGGCCGTCCCCCAGTGGGTGACGGCACTGGTCTTCCTGGTGATCCTCTTCGGGGTCAACCTGATCTCCGTGAAGCTCTTCGGCGAGCTGGAGTTCTGGTTCTCCATGGTGAAGGTCACCGCGCTCATCGGCATGATCGTCATCGGTCTGGGCGTGCTCACCTTCGGCTTCAGCAGCGCCGGCGACACGGCCGCGGTCTCCAACCTGTGGGCCTTCGACGGCTTCTTCCCCAAGGGCGTCGGCTCGTCCCTGATGACCCTGCAGGGCGTCATGTTCGCCTACCTGGCCGTCGAGCTGGTCGGCGTCACGGCCGGCGAGTCGGAGAACCCGGAGAAGACCCTCCCGAAGGCCATCAACACGCTGCCGTGGCGGATCGCGCTGTTCTACGTCGGCGCGCTCACCGTCATCCTCTGCGTGGTCAAGTGGACCGAGTTCGCGGAGGGCGTCAGCCCCTTCGTCAAGGCCTTCGCGGTGATCGGCATCCCGGCCGGCGCGGGCATCGTCAACTTCGTCGTGCTGACCGCGGCCCTGTCCTCCTGCAACTCGGGCATGTACTCCACCGGCCGCATGCTGCGCAACCTGGCCGACAGCGGCGAGGCCCCGGCGGCCTTCAGGAAGCTGTCGTCGACCAAGACGCCCGCCCTGGGCATCACGGTGTCGGTCCTGTTCATGGGCATCGGCGTGGTCCTGAACTACGTCGTCCCGGAGAAGGCCTTCGGCTACGTCACCTCGGTGGCCACCGCGGCCGGCATCTGGACCTGGCTGATGATCCTGATCAGCCACGTCCTCTACCGCCGCGCGGTCGTCGCGGGCCGCCTGCCCGCGTCCAGCTTCCCGGCCCCGGGCGGCTCGGCGTTCAGCTGGGTGGCCATCGTGTTCCTGCTCTTCGTCACCGGCCTGATCGCGTACGACGCCGACTCGCGCGTCTGCCTGTACGTGATGGCGGGCTGGGCCGCCGCCCTCGGCGTCGGCTGGATGGTGCTGAAGAGCCGCAACCCGAACATCACGGCACGGCGCGAGCCGGAGCTCGAGAAGGTCGGCTGACCGACCGGTCGACCACCCCCGGGACGTCCGGTCGCAGGGAGCTCTCGTGGCGCCCCCTTCGGCCGCCGCTCAGGACGTCCGCGATGTGGGCCGTCCCGTACCACTCCTCGGTACGGGACGGCCCCTTTGCTTATCCTGGCGACCATGCTGACCATCACCCAGGACCTGCACGACCGGATCGTCGCCCACGCGCGCCAGGACCACCCCGACGAGGCCTGCGGCGTGGTCGCGGGCCCGGAGGGCACGGACCGCCCCGAGCGCTTCATCCCGATGCTGAACGCGGCCATGTCGCCCACGTTCTACGAGTTCGACTCGGGCGACCTGCTCAAGCTGTACCGCGAGATGGACGACCGGGACGAGGAGCCGGTGGTCGTCTACCACTCCCACACGGCGACGGAGGCCTATCCCTCCCGCACGGACATCTCCTACGCCAACGAGCCCGGCGCGCACTACGTCCTGGTCTCCACGGCGGACACCGACGGCCTGGGCGAGTTCCAGTTCCGCTCGTTCCGCATCGTGGACGGCGTGGTCACGGAGGAGGACGTGAAGGTGGTCGAGGCGTACTGAGCCCGGCCGGGGCCACGCCGCGCCCGCGGCCGGGCCCCCGCTACGCCACCGCCCCCCGCAGCAGTGCCCTGATGGGCCGCCACAGCTCCGGGACCACCACGACGCCCGCCGCGACACCGTTGTCAGGTGTGGTCCGCCATATCAGGCCGTCCGGGTGGTGCAGGACCGCCGTGATCTCGTCCGGAGTGGGCGGGGCCGCGTTGCCGCGCAGGTAGACGGCGCGCAGGCCCAGGTTGCGCAGCCTGGTCAGGGCGCGCGCCCGGTTGTGGGCGTGGACGAGCACGCGGACGTCCGTGGCGGGGCCTGGCAGGCCCTCTCGGGCGGCGGGGCTGGGCAGGTTCAGCGCCACCACCACCATGCCGTTGGGCAGCTTGCAGAAGCCTCCTGCGGCCATGCGGTCACACCCCCGTGCGCGTCGGTGTCGAGGCCGGCGTCCGCGCCGGCGTCGGTCCATGTGTCAATAAGGGAAGCACAGGAGGCACCTAAACACGATCGGCGGCAACCCGCCAGGGGGTTGCCGCCGATACTTGTCTGACCTGCGAAAACGTCGGCTACTTCGCCGACGGACCGACCTTCACCTTGATCGTGGAGCCGCTGACGGGCTCGCTGACGATCTTGATCGAGGTGTTGGTGTCAGTGACCTTGACGCCCGCGAGCGGGGTCGACGCGTCGTAGTACGTCGACTTGCCGTCGTCGAAGACCGGCACGCCCGGGCGGGACTTGATCTTGACCGCGACATCCGCCTTGTGGAGGGTGATCGCGTCCGTGCGGTACCGGCTGAACGGCGAGTCGAAGCTCTGCAGACGGGCGTTCATCGCGGTGCCGTCGGCCCACTTCAGCGGGGTCGGGTGCGAGTCGATCGGAAGGATCAGGCCCTGGCCCGGGTGGACGCTGGTGTTGTCGTCCGCCTGGGAGGTGTCCCACTTCCAGATCAGCAGGCCGTTCTGGTACGGGTAGTGCTCCACCCAGCTGGGACGGGTGGTCGAGAAGCCGAAGTTGTACGGGCCGACCTTGAGGGTCTTGTCGTACGAGACGTACTGGCGGTTCTCGGCGATGTAGTACTGCGCGTAGTCGTCCGTGATGGACGCGCCGATGCGCGAGAAGCCGGTCGCCTTCCAGGCCGCGTCGGCCGTCTCGGCGTTGTCCGAGAAGAGCGTGGCGCCGTCCGCCGTCACCTTGATCTCGTCGGCCGCGAAGCCCTTCTGGGCCACGCCGCCGTCGGTGGCGTAGCGGAAGCGCAGGCTGATCTTCTTGCCGGCGTAGGCGTCCAGCGGGAACGTCAGCTTCTGGTAGGCCGCGACCGTGCCGGTGAGCGCGGGCTTGCCGCTGCCGTCGCGCGGGATCGCGGTGCCGTCGGCCAGCGTGCCGTCGACGGGCGTGTAGCTGGCGCCGCCGTCGGTGGAGACCTCGGTGTACAGGTAGTCGTAGTCCTTCTCGATGTCCCACCAGCCGTCCAGGGAAAGGGCGGCGGAGGTCCTGCCGGTCAGGTCGACGTCACGGGTGAGGGTGTTGCGCAGGTCGTCGCCGCTGCCGCTCCACCACTGCGTGGCGCCCTCGGCCGGGGCGACCACCTCGGTGGTGACCTTCTTGTCCGGCAGCTGGACCACCAGGGCCTGGGCGTTCTTGGTGTTGTACTCCGCGACCCCGAGCGTGTGGGTGGACTTCACGCCCGCCTTGGCCACGTCGTAGTCCAGCCAGCCCAACTGCAGCTTGTCCCAGGCGTTCATGTCGCCGGGCAGGTCGCCGATGGCCTCCTTGCCGGTGCCGAGCCAGGAACCGGAGGACATCAGCGTCCAGAAGCCGGTGGAGTTCTCACCGCCGCCGGAGGTGTCGTACTCGTCCGGCAGGCCGAGGTCGTGGCCGTACTCGTGCGCGTAGACGCCGAGTCCGCCGTTCTCCGGCTGGATGGTGTAGTCGCCGACCCAGATGCCGGTGTCGCCGACCTGGGTGCCGCCGAGCTTGTTGGCGTCCGGGCCGGTGGCTCCGGCGTCGGTGCCGAAGGCGTACCAGCGGTGGGCCCAGATGGCGTCCTCGCCCTGCGCGCCGCCGCCCGCGGACTCGTCCTCGCCGGCGTGCACGATCTGGAAGTGGTCGATGTAGCCGTCGGGCTCGTTGAAGTTGCCGTCGCCGTCGAAGTCGTAGCGGTCCCACTGGTCGAACTGGGCCAGCTCCGCCTTGATCTGGGCGGGGGTGGCGCCGGCCGCCTTGCGCTGAGCGACCCAGGCGTTGACGCCGTCCTGGACCGCGTACCAGGCGCCGGTGGAGGCCTTGTTGGAGCCGTAACGGGCCTCGTTGTAGGGGACCTTGACCCAGTCGGTGACCTTGCCCTCGACCGAGTAGCGGCCCGAGGACTGCTTCTCGTAGTACTTCTTCAGCGACTCGGTCTTGTTGCCGGTGCCGAAGTACAGGTCCTGGAAGTGCTTCTGGTTGTAGTCCGCCTGCCAGGCCGTGGAGTTGTCCTTGGTGCGGTCCGGCGCGGCTATCTGGTTGTGCAGCGGGCCGGCCGTGCCGCCGTAGCGCGAGTCGACCTGGTCGCCGAACTCGACGAGGATCGTGAAGATCTTGTCGGTCTTCTCCCGGCCGAGTTCGACGTACTTGCTGTCGCCCTTGCGGCTCTTGAGCTGGACGACCTTGGAGCCCGAGCGGTCCTTGACCGACGCCTTGCCGGATATGACCTGCTTGAGTGCCTCCTCGCGCTGGGCGTCCTGTGTCTTGCTGAGCGGGCCGTCGAAGTCGTGCTCCTTGGCCTTCGCCGGCTGCGGGTCGTGCCGGTCCGCCGCCGGGGCCTTCGCCGAGCCGTTCTCGGCGGCCTGCGCCACGGCGAACGTCGTGAACGTCGCCGAGGCCGCCGCGAGTGCGACGACCGTCGCGGCTGTCCGATACGTCCAGGATCTACTGCTCACTTGATGTCCTCCCACGCACGCGCCCGTGCGCGCGGAAAGGGGGGTCCCCTGTCAAGGAAGGTCCGCGCGCTGTTATACGCGTGTAGTCAAGTGACGCCATTTGACTACTGGTTTGCGAGAAAAGACAGACCTTGACTTGGACAAGTCAATTGCATTATCGGGAGCCGGTGTTCGCATTGCGGACATATGACGGCAACGTGACGGGCGCGCAGGACAGTCCACTTGGTGGACGCCATGACTCCGTGCGCCCCCTGTGCACCGGCACCGTGGGTTAGGTCACGCTTACCGTTCGTTCCACTCGGGCATGCAGGCGAATAGAGTCGAGACCGCCCCCGCTTCCGAGGACACGATTGCCATGCCTCGTCCGACTGTCGCACAGCTCACATACGGTTCCTGCACCGTCATCTTCTCGACGCTCGCCATGCTGCTGCTGTCACAGACGAGTTCGGGCCCCGGGATCGCCGTCATCGTCGTCGCCGCGGTCGCGCTCGGCGTGCTCGTCGCCATGACGGTGCCCACGCCGAAGCCCTCCAGGACTCCCGTGGCCCGTTCCGCCGCGAGCGAGTCCGCGAGCCGGCCCCAGCCCGTCACGGTTCCCGTCACCGTCGCCGCGCACGCGCCCGTGAAGGCGCACGCGGCGGCTTCGGTCGCCTCGGCGTCCGAGCCCGTCAGGGAGCCCACGGCCCCCTGACCCGCACCGCCACGACGAGGGGCCCGCACCTCACGTGCGGGCCCCTCGTCGTGCGTGCGCCTGACGGTCCGTCAGGCGGTGCTGACCACCACCGTCTTGGCCGCCTTGTCGTGCAGGCCCTGCTTGTAGGGCTTGTCGAAGTAGCTCCAGCCGCCACAGATCGCCGTCCACACACAGGCGCAGCAGAACGCGAACGGCACCCACAGCACCAGGGCGCGGACCAGCGACGTCTGCGCCGAGGGCGTGGCCCCGTCGTCGAGGTTGGCCACCCGCATGCCGAGCCACTTCTTGCCCAGCGTCTGGCCCGACTTGGCGATCAGGATCGTGTCGTACGCGACGTACAGGATCGCGGTGACGACCTCCCGGCCGAAGGTCTTGCCGAACTCGATCCGGTCCGCGTCCACCGTGTACTGCGCGACCCCGAAGGCCCACGCCAGCAGAGTCACCACGATGAAGACCAGGATCATGTCGATGATCCGCGCCAGCGTGCGCCTGGCGCTGTCGGCGAGCGGGGGCATCCCGGCTAGCGGGTCGGCCGGATAACCGCCATAGGGGCCGCCGCCGTACGGGCCGCCGCCGTAGGGGCCGCCGCCGTGGGGCGGAGGCTGTCCGGCCCCGCCGCCGTACGGACCCTGCGGGTCCTGGGGCCCGTGCGGGCCGTCGTACGGCGAACCCTGCCCCTGGCCGTACGGAGGCTGCTCCCCGTCCTGCGGGGGCGGCGGGGGCTGCTCGGGCCGTTTCCTGAACGGGTCGTCCTCCGGCGGCTCGCCGCCGCCGGACCCGGGGGGCGGTTCGGTGCTCATGCCCCCGAGTCGACCGCGATCGGCCACCCCCCGCATCCGGCGAGGGTCCGTACGGAGTACGGGAGTCCGGGCCCCGGGGGCGCCGGGCGCGGTCAGCCCGCCACGAAGGTGTGCGCCGCCTTGTCGTGCCAGCACTGCCGCCACGGCCTGTCGAACAGACCCCAGACGACGCCCACGACGCCCACCACGAGCAGACCGGGCACGCTGTAGACGAGCCAGCGGCGCACGGCCGCCCCGTAGGACGGGGGCTCGCCGCCCTCGATGTCCCGCACCTCGAGCCCGAGCAGCTTCTTGCCCAGCGTGCGACCCCACTTGGCGGTCGGCAGGGCCTCGTAGACGATCCCGAAGACCAGCAGGACTGCGACGACGATCCCCAGGTACACCGACGTGGTGCCGTCGAGCAGCCAGACGGTGACGGTCTCCCCGGTGAGCTTGGCCGCGTCGATCTTCTCGTTGACGTGGTCGAGCGCCTTCACGCCCAGCGGCACCGCGACCGCTCCGGTGACGGCCGCGAGGACGAGCGTGTCGACGAGGCGGGCGGCCAGCCGCTTGCCGAGACCGGCGGGACGGGCCGAGGCCTGACGCCGGGCCGCCGCCTGGAAGATGTCCTCCACCGGCGGCTTCCAGGGCGCGACGGGCCCGTCCTCGGCCCCCGCGAGCCGGTGCACCTGCTGCGCCCAGGAGGGCTGCCCGCCACCGGGGCCCGCGGCCATCGGGGCGGCCCCGGGCACCGCCGCCTGAGCGGCGGCCCCTGCGGGCGCGGCGGGCTGCGGCTGGGCTCCGACGGGGCCCGAGGGCTGCTGCGGTACGGCCGGAGCGGGCGGCTGGGGGGTGGCGGGGGCGGGCGCGGCGGCCGGGAACCCCGAGGGCCCCTGCGGGGCGGGGGCGGGCGCGGCGGCCGGTGCGGGCTGCGCGGGGCCGCCCTGCGGAGCCGGAACGGCCGGCTGCACGGCCACCGCACGCTCGGCGGCCGCCATGCCCGCGCCGAACCCCGGCTTGGCGGGAGCGGTTCCGCCGACCGCCGCCTGGGCCCGGCCCGGCCCCTGGGCGCCCGCCGCGTCCGGAAACGCCGACGCGCCCGCCGGGCCCTGCGGGGCGGTCGTCGGGCCCTGGGCGGCGGGGGCGAAGGGCGCGGCGGGGGCGTCCTGGTGACCCGTGCGCGGGGCCGGCGCACGGAAGGTCACGGTGCCCTCGTCGGGAACAGGACCGGCAGTGCCGGCGGGACCGGCATGAGCCGCGCCGGACGGCGACCCGGCGGCGGGGCCGCCCGCCGTCGGCCGCCGGAACACGAACGTGCCCCCGGGGACCCCGCCCCCCGCGCCCGCGCCGTCCTCCGGCTCCGCGGGCGGGATCGTCGCCATGCCGTCCGTGCTCGTCGACCGGCCCTCGGGCTGCGCCGGGGCGGGCGCGGGCGCCCTCGGGTCGGAGCCCTGCGGGGCGCCCCAGGAGACCCGGCGGTCCTGGTCGCCGCCGAAGCCGGACTGGCGGGAGCGGTCGGCGCCCCACGCGGAGGACGGCTCGGAACGGCCGCCGTACGGGTCGGCGGGCGCGGGGTCCTCGTCGAAGAAGTGCGGCCCGGTCTCCTCCACGGAGGGCGCGGGCCCGCCGGGCGGGGGCGTGAGCGGCCGGCCGTCGGACGGCGCAGGCCGGCTGGTGCCCGGTACCCAGGAGGCACCGTTCCAGTACCGGACGTATCCAGGGATGGAAGGGTCCGGGTAGTACCCCTCGCGGGGCCTGTCGTCGCCGGGTGCCGGGGTTGGGGCGCTCATGTCCGTCGTCCCGTATCTGCTCGGGGGTGGGATGGGGGGTCCACATTTATCAGACGCGCGCGTGGGCCCGGGCGGCTCTGGCCATACGGCCACCTTTCCGGGCAACCCCGTGCACGCTCTTCACACGTCCCGGACCGCCCGCCGGACCGCCCCCCGGGCCCCGCGGTGGGGGCCCGCCGCGGGGCCCGCCGAAAAAGTTCTCCGAATCCGCGTAATGGTTCCGGGTCCACGCCCTCTCCACTCGTACGGGCCCGTCCGAGAGCCCGCCCGAAGGCACGTACGACAGCCGTACCGAGAGGAGAACGACATGCATCACACCGTGGTGGAGCGCGAGCTGGAGCTGAAGCTCATCCTGTCGCCCGAGCGCAGCATCCGGGTCCCGGCCCGGCTCGGCTACCGCGGCGACGACCCGTTCGCCGTCCGTGTCACCTTCCACATCAACTCCGAGCAACCGGTGGCCTGGACGTTCGCCCGCGAGCTGCTGGTCGAGGGCGTGTTCCGGCCGTGCGGACAGGGGGACGTGCGGGTGTGGCCGACGAAGGCGGACGGTCGCAGCGTCGTGCTGATGGCGCTGAGCTCGCCGGACGGCGACGCCCTTCTGGAGGCGCCGGCGGCCCAGGTCTCGGCCTGGCTGGAGCGGACGCTGCGGGCGGTGCCGCCGGGGACCGAGGGCGAGCGGCTCGGCATCGACGACGCTCTGGCCGAACTGCTCGCCCCCACTCCCGCGGACGACCTGTCGCTGCCCCACCCGTGGCCGGGCGACGACTGCGGAGAGGGAAGTGAGTGAGCCGGTGAGCGGGAACGGCCGGGGGCCGCGACCGTCGGCCGGGCGACCACGGCGGCGGGCGCCCGCCCCCGCGGGGGCGGCGGCGGCCCGGCCGCGGCGCACGGTCAGAACAGCTTGCCCGGGTTGAGGATGCCCAGCGGGTCGAACGCCGCCTTGACCGCGCGCTGCATCTCCACGCCCACCGGGCCGATCTCGCGCGCCAGCCACTCCTTCTTCAGCACGCCGACGCCGTGCTCGCCGGTGATGGTGCCGCCGAGTTCCAGGCCGAGGCCCATGATCTCGTCGAAGGACTCGCGGGCGCGCCGGCACTCGTCGGGGTCGGCCGCGTCGAAGCAGACCGTGGGGTGGGTGTTGCCGTCCCCGGCGTGGGCGACGACCCCGATGGTCAGCCGGTGCTTGTCCGCGATGCGTTCGACGCCTTCGAGCATCTCGCCGAGCCTCGACCGGGGCACGCACACGTCGTCGATCATCGTGGTGCCCTTGACGGCCTCCAGCGCGACGAGCGACGACCTCCGTGCCTGGAGCAGGAGTTCGGACTCGGCGAAGTCGTCGGCGGGGACCACCTGCGTGGCGCCGGCCGCCTCGCACAGCGCGGCGACGGCGGCGAGGTCCGCGGCCGGGTCGGGGGTGTCGAAGGCGGCGAGGAGCAGCGCCTCGGTGGTCTCGGGCAGGCCCATGCGGGTCAGCTCGTTGACGGCCCGGACGGTCGTGCGGTCCATCAGTTCGAGGAGGGACGGCACGTGTCCGCCCGCCATGATGCGGCACACCGCGTCGCAGGCGGCGGCCCCGGACGCGAACTCGGCGGCCAGCACCAACTGCTGCGGCGGCTGCGGCTTCAGCGCCAGGATCGCCCGCACGACGACGCCCAGCGAGCCCTCCGAGCCGACGAACAGGCGGGTGAGGTCGTAGCCGGCGACGCCCTTGGCCGTACGGCGGCCGGTGGACATCAGTCGTCCGTCGGCGAGCACCACGTCCAGTCCGAGGACGTACTCGGCCGTCACCCCGTACTTCACGCAGCACAGGCCGCCCGAGGCGGTGCCGATGTTGCCGCCGATCGTGCACGTCTCCCAGCTCGAGGGGTCGGGCGGGTAGTACAGGCCGTGTTCGCCCACCGCCCGGGACAGGACCGCGTTGACGACGCCCGGTTCGACGACGGCGATGCGGTCGACCGGGTTGATCTCGATGACCCGGTCCATCTTCGTCAGGGACAGGACGATGCAGCCCTCGGTGGCGTTGGCGGCGCCGGACAGGCCGGTGCGGGCGCCCTGCGGGACGACCGGGACGCGCAGCTCGGTCGCCGTGCGCATGACGTGCTGGACCTCTTCGACCGTGCGCGGCAGCACGACGACGGCCGGGGCCCCGGCCGGGCAGAAACTGGCCATGTCGTTGGCGTAGGACCCCGTGACGTCCGGGTCGGTGAGGACGGCCTCGGCGGGCAGGCCGGCCAGCAGACGGTCGAGGAGGTTGCCCGTCACCTCGTCACGCGGCGCTTCCAAACGGCTCATGATCACAGGTTCGCACCCGGGGCCATCGGTGTGAACCCCGCCCGCCCGGCCCTTCCCGCGACGTCATGCGGTCGTCGTACTGGCGCACAGTGAGCGCCATGGAGAAGGTCTCTCGGTTTCGTCTGCGGCCGCTGGTGGGCTCGCTCGTGGGGTGTCTCGTGCTGGGCGGCGGGATGCTGGTGTGTCTGCCCGGTGAGGAGCCGTCCGGGGCTCCCGGGCCCGCTCCGGGGGCGCAGGCGGGCGCCGCGGTCCGTGCGGGGTCGCCGGCCGCGCTGTCGGACCTCGCGGTGCTGATCGAGGAGCGCGAGCGCCGGGTGCGGGCGCATCCGAAGGACGCCCGGTCCTGGGCGGTGCTCGGCACGGCCTACGTCGAGCAGGGCCGGCGCACCGCGGACGTGGCCGTGCTGTACCCCAAGGCGGAGCGGGCGCTGCGGACCTCTCTGAAGACGCGGCCGAAGAACAACCCCGAGGCCCTCGACGGCCTGGCGGCGCTGGCCAACGCGCGCCGTGACTTCCGGGCGGCGCTGGCCTGGGGCGAGGCCGCGCACAGGCTGGCGCCGAAGCGCTGGACGACGTACGCGCAGCTGATCGACGCCCACACCGGGCTCGGCGACCACAAGAAGGCCCGCCGGGCCCTGGACCGGCTGACGGCGCTGCACCCCGGGCCCGTCGCGCGGGCGCGGGCGGCGGGCGTCTACTGGGACCGGGGCCGGCGCGAGGACGCGCAGGCGGCGCTGGCGGACGCGGCCGCGGCCGCGCCGTCCCCGGCCGAGCAGGCGGCCTGGCTGGAGCGGGGCGGGCAGCTCGCCTGGGAGCGCGGTGAGCGGGAGAACGCGCTGCGGCACTTCGAGGCGGCGGTCCGGCTCGACCCCGACCAGCGGGCCGCGCAGGCCGGGCAGGGACGGGCTCTGGCGGCTCTGGGGCGCACGTCGGAGGCGCTGAACGCCTACCGGATGGCGTTCGCCAAGCAGCCGTTGCCGCAGTACGCGCTGGAGCTGGGCGAGCTGTACGAGTCGCTGGGGCTCGCCCGGGCGGCGCGGGTGCAGTACGACCTGGTGCGGACGCGGGTCCGGCAGGAGGCGGCGGGCGGGGTCGACGGGGACCTGATCCTGGGCCGGTTCGAGGCGGACCACGGGGACGCGGCCCTGGCGGTGCGGCGGCTGCGGGCCGAGTGGCGCAGGCAGCCGGGGATCGCCGTCGCGGACGCGCTGGGCTGGGCGTTGCACCGGGCCGGCGAGGACGAGGAGGGCCTGCGGTTCGCCGTGATCGCCACCGACCGGGAGCACGGGGGTACGGTGCGCAGCGCGCCGTACGTCTATCACCGGGCCATGATCGAGCGGGCGCTGGGCAAGGAGGGGCCGGCCCGGCGTCACCTTCAGGAGGCGCTGCGGATCAACCCGTACTTCTCGCCGCTGCTCGGGCCGTCGGCCCGGGCAGCGGCCGCACAGCTGGGCGACGAGCCGGCTCCGGCGGAACTGCCTTCCTAATTACAGGTTTCCGCGCTTGGCCTGCTCGCGCTCGATCGCCTCGAACAGGGCCTTGAAGTTGCCCTTTCCGAAGCCCATCGAGCCGTGGCGTTCGATGATCTCGAAGAAGACGGTCGGCTTGTCCTGGACCGGCTTGGTGAAGATCTGCAGCAGGTAGCCGTCCTCGTCGCGGTCGGCGAGGATCTTCAGCTCGCGCAGGGTCTCGACGGGGACGCGGGTGTCGCCGACCCATTCGCCGAGGGTGTCGTAGTACGAGTCGGGGGTGTCGAGGAACTGCACGCCGCCCGCGCGCATCGTGCGGACCGTCTGCACGATGTCGTTGGTGTTGAGCGCGATGTGCTGGACGCCGGCTCCGCCGTAGAACTCCAGGTACTCGTCGATCTGGGACTTCTTCTTGGCGATGGCGGGCTCGTTGATCGGGAACTTGACCTTCAGGGTCCCGTCGGCGACGACCTTCGACATCAGGGCGGAGTACTCGGTGGCGATGTCGTCGCCCACGAACTCCTTCATGTTCGTGAAGCCCATGACCTTGTTGTAGAAGCCGACCCACTCGTCCATCCGGCCGAGCTCGACGTTGCCGACGCAGTGGTCGATGGCCTGGAAGGTGCGGTGGGCCGGGGGCTCGACGATCGGGGCGGCGGTCACGTAGCCCGGGAGGTAGGGGCCGTCGTAGCCGGAGCGGTCGACGAGGGTGTGGCGGGTCTCGCCGTAGGTGGCGATGGCCGCGAGGACGACCGTGCCGTGCTCGTCCTTGAGCTCGTAGGGCTCGGCGACCGAGCGCGCGCCGTGCTCGATCGCGTAGGCGTACGCGGCACGGGCGTCCGGGACCTCGATGGCGAGGTCGACGACGCCGTCGCCGTGCTCGGCCACGTGCCGGTCGAGGAAGTGGCCCCAGGTGCCGGCGGCCTTGATGACGGACGTGAGCACGAAGCGGGCCGAGCCGTTGGTGAGCACGTACGAGGCGGTCTCGCGGTTGCCGGTCTCCGGTCCGCTGTAGGCGACCAGCTTCATGCCGAAGGCGGTGGAGTAGTAGTGCGCCGCCTGCTTGGCGTTGCCCACGGCGAAGACGACCGCGTCCATTCCCTTGACCGGGAAGGGATCGGCCTGCCGGGCGGTGTCGGGAGTGTGGTGTGTGGTCTGCGTCATAACGGAAGCCTCGCCCCCGTCGGCAAGGTGCGCAATAGTTCGCTTCATCGCTGGGCAATGTGTGCAGCGGTACGGCGGTTTCGGCGGGCTTTCTGTACAGGGTGACCAGATCGGAGGCGGACGGCATGGGGATCGATCGTCTGGACGGCCGGATCATCGTGCTGCTGGCACGGGAGCCGCGGCTGGGGGTGCTGGAGATGTCCCGGCGGCTGGGGGTGGCCCGCGGGACCGTGCAGGCGCGGCTGGACCGGCTTCAGTCGAACGGAGTCATCCGGGGCTTCGGGCCGCAGGTCGATCCGGCGGCGCTCGGCTACCCGGTCACCGCGTTCGCCACGCTGGAGATCCGGCAGGGGCAAGGGGCCGACGTCCGGGCCCACTTGGGAACCGTGCCGGAGGTGCTGGAGCTGCACACCACGACCGGCAGCGGGGACATGCTGTGCCGGCTGGTGGCGCGCTCCAACGCCGATCTCCAGCGGGTCATCGACCGGGTCGTCGGTTTTGATGGCATTGTCCGGGCCTCCACCGCGATCGTGATGGAGAACCCCGTTCCGCTGCGGATCATCCCGCTGGTGGAGCAGGCCGCGGACGACCGGGAAGGGCCTGGCAGACCTGTGGGGTGAGCGCGCGTGAGCTTCTGGGAGTACCTGGACAACCGTCACCAGCAGCTGCTCGCCGACGCCGGTCAGCACGCGAGCGTGGTCTTCCAGTGCATGGTCGTCGCGACCCTGGTCGGGGTGCTGACCGGGGTCGTCGCCCACCGCAGCGCCTGGGCGGGCGGTCTCGCCACCACCGCCGCCTCCACCGTCCTGACCGTGCCCTCGCTGGCCATGATCGGTCTGCTGATCCCGGTGGCGGGACTCGGCGTGCCGCCGACGGTGATCGCGCTGACGCTGTACGGGCTGCTGCCGATCGTGCGGAACTCGATCGTCGGGCTGCGCGGCGTCGATCCCTCCCTGGTGGACGCGGCGAAGGGCATCGGGATGTCCCGGCTGACGCGGCTGGCCCGGGTGGAGCTGCCGCTGGCCTGGCCGCCGATCCTGACCGGGATCCGGGTCTCCACGCAGATGCTGATGGGCATCGCCGCCATCGCCGCGTACGCCTCCGGGCCCGGCCTGGGCAACGAGATCTTCCGCGGCATCGCCTCGCTGGGCAGCAGGAACGCCCTCAACCAGGTGCTCGCGGGCACGCTCGGCATCATCGTGCTGGCCCTGCTGTTCGACGCCGGGTACGTCCTCATCGGACGGCTGACGATTCCCAGGGGGATCCGTGTCTGACTCGCACGGCGCGTCGATCGAGCTGGAGAACCTCACCAAGCGCTACCCGGGCCGCCCCGAGCCGTCGGTCGACGACGTCTCGATGAAGATCGGGGCGGGTGAGACGGTCGTCCTCGTCGGGCCCTCGGGGTGCGGGAAGTCGACCACCCTGAAGATGATCAACCGGCTGATCGAGCCCAGCGGCGGACGGATCCGGATCGGCGGCGAGGACGTCACCGGCATCGACCCGGTGAAGCTGCGACGCAAGGTCGGCTACGCGATCCAGTCGTCCGGTCTCTTCCCGCACATGACGGTCGCGCAGAACATCGCGCTCGTGCCGAGGATGACGGGCTGGCCGAAGGCGCGGATCCGGGAGCGCGTGGCGGAGATGCTGCACCTGGTCGGGCTGGACCCCGGCGAGTTCCACGGCCGCTACCCGCGCCAGCTGTCCGGTGGGCAGCAGCAACGGGTGGGCGTGGCGCGGGCGTTGGCGGCGGATCCGCCGGTGCTGCTGATGGACGAGCCGTTCGGGGCGGTCGACCCGGTCACCCGCGACCACCTCCAGGACGAACTGATCCGGCTCCAGAACGAGCTGCACAAGACGATCGTGTTCGTCACCCACGACTTCGACGAGGCCATCAAGCTGGGCGACCGGATCGCGGTGCTGCGCGAGCGCTCGCACATCGCCCAGTTCGACACCCCGGAGGCGATCCTCACCAACCCGACGGACGACTTCGTGTCCGGGTTCGTGGGGGCGGGGGCGGCGCTGAAGCGGCTCAACCTCAGCCGGGTGCGGGACGTGGAGGTCACCGGCTACCCGACGGTGACCGTGCACGACCCCCTGCAGACCGTCTTCAACAGGCTGCGCTCCAGCGGCACCAACGAGATCCTGCTGCTGGACGGACAGGGCCGGCCTCACAGGTGGCTGCGCCGCGGTGACCTGATGCGGGCCCGGGGCTCCCTGGCGCGGGCCGGAACCCCGGTCCTCGGCACCGTGACCCGGGACGCCACGCTGCGCGACGCGCTGGCGGCGGTCCTCACGGACAGCGCCGGGCGGGTCGCGGTGACGGGACGGCGGGGCGAGTACACCGGGGTCGTCGACATGGAGACGCTGATGAACTCCGTGCACGCACTGCTGGAGGCCGACCGGCTGGAGGCGCTGGAGACGCGACACGAACCGCAGGAGGCCGGGGCCGTGCCGACGCACGCCGTCCAGCGGGACCCGGCCCGGGAGACGACGGCGTGAGCGCCCCCGAGCTCGACGACCTGCTCGACGATCCCCTGGACGGACGCCCGGACGCCCGGCTCGACGCGCGGCCGGAGGAGCGGGGCGACGACCGGCCGAGGGAGCGGGCCGAGGAGCAGGCGGAGCCCGCGGTCCCGCCGTCCGCTCCCCCGGGACGACGCCTCACCCGGCGGAAGCTGACGCTCCTGCCCGCCTTCCTGGTCGCCGTGCTGCTGGCGACCTGGCTGTGGTTCGAGCAGGCGGACCTGGACGCCGTCTCCCGGAACGCGCTGTCCGGCGGCCAGGTGTCCAAGGCGCTGTGGCAGCACGTCGAGCTGACCGTGATCTCCACGTTCTTCGTGCTGGTCATCGCGATCCCGCTGGGCGTCCTGCTGACCCGGCACAGGTTCCGCAGGGCGGCCCCCGTCGCACTGGCCCTGGCCAACACGGGGCAGGCCACCCCGGCGATCGGCCTGCTGGCGCTGCTGGTGATCTGGCTGGGCATCGGCCGCCGGGCGGCCCTGGTCGGCATCATCGCCTACGCCGTGCTGCCCGTGCTCTCCAACACCGTCGCCGGGCTGAAGGCGAACGACCCGACCCTGCTGGAGGCGGCCCGCGGGATCGGCATGTCCCCGTTCGGGGTGCTGTCCCGGGTGGAGCTGCCGCTGGCCGTCCCGCTCGTCCTGGCCGGCGTCCGCACGGCGCTCGTCCTGAACGTCGGCACGGCGACCCTAGCGACCTTCGGCGGGGGCGGCGGCCTGGGCGTGCTGATCACGGCCGGCATCACCAACCAGCGCATGCCGGTGCTGGTGCTGGGCTCGATCCTCACCGTCGCCCTGGCCCTGCTGGTCGACTGGCTGGGCTCGCTGGCCGAGGTGCTGCTGCGGCCGCGGGGACTGGAGACGGGCGCATGAGGAGGGGGACGGGAGGCGGGCGCCTGCGCAGGGTGTGCCGGCCGGCCGGGGCGCTGCTGCTGGCCTGCGGCTGCGGGCTGTCCAGCGGGTCCCCCATGGTCGACGAGGTCTCGCCCGGCTCGATCGGACGGGGCGAGCCGCTGGAGGGCGCTCAACTGACCGTGACGTCCAAGTCGTTCACCGAGAACCTGGTCCTCGGCGCGATGATCGGCATCGCCTTCCGGGCGGCCGGCGCGGACGTGCTGGACCGCACCGGCATCCAGGGCTCCCTCGGCAGCCGCGAGGCGGTCCGCAGGGGCGACGCCGACGCCATGTACGAGTACACGGGCACGGCGTGGATCACCTACATGGGCAACGGCGAGCCCATCGCCGACCCGCGCCGGCAGTGGCAGGCGGTGCGGGACGCCGACCTGGGGAACGGGGTGACCTGGCTGCCGCCGTCCCGGCTGGACAACACCTACGCGCTGGCCACGAGCCGGGCCAACGTGAGGAAGCACGGAACGCGGACGCTGTCGGAGGTGGCCGCGCTGTCGAAGTCGGACCCCGCCGCCGTGACGCTGTGCGTGGAGGGCGAGTTCGCCAACCGGACGGACGGGCTGCCGGGCATGGCGAAGGCGTACGGGCTGGACGTGCCGGCCTCCCGGATCACTCAGATGGACACCGGGATCATCTACACCCAGGCGGCGAAGGGCAGTTGCTCCTACGGGGAGGTGTACACCACCGACGGCCGCATCAGGTCGATGGACCTGGCGGTGATGGACGACGACAAGGGCTTCTTCCCGCACTACAACGCGGCCCCCGTGATCAACTCCGCGACGCTGAAGAAGTGGCCGGCGATCGCGGACCTGCTGAACCCGATCACGAGGAAGCTCGACAACACGGTCGCGCAGGAGCTGAACGCCCGGGTGGACGTCGACGGGGAGGATCCGCACCAGGTGGCGCTGGAGTGGATGAAGGACCAGGGGCTCGTGAAGTAGCCGGTCAGCAGCTCGGGACCGAGCCCTTGCCCTTCTCCAGCGCGACCAGCGCCTCGATCGCACCCTTGAGTGTGCTGACCGGGACCAGCCGCAGCCCCTTGGGCAGCTCGGACTTCGCGTCGCCGCACTCGTCCCTGGGCACGAGGAACACGGTCGCCCCGTCCCGCCGGGCGGCCTGCGTCTTCAGGGCGACGCCGCCGACCGCGCCGACCTTGCCGTCGGCGTCGATCGTCCCCGTCCCGGCGATCGTGCGGCCGCCCGTGAGGTCGCCGCCGCTGCCGTCGCCGTCGAGCTTGTCGACGATGCCGAGCGAGAACAGCAGCCCGGCGCTCGGCCCGCCCACGTCCGACAGCTTCAGCGTGACCTTGACGTCGTCGTCGCCGAGGTGCAGGTACGCAAGAGCGGCCTCGGTCGCGGCGTCCTGGGACTTCTGCATCTGCTCGGTGTTGTGCTGCTCGATCTCCTTGGTGCTCTCCCCGCTGGGGTAGACGGAGTCACGCGGCATGATCGCCTGGTCGGAGCGGAACCAGCCGTCGATCACGTCGGAGAGCCTGACGTCGGTGTCGGGGTTGGTCGCCTCGATCGTCGTCATCCGCAGCTGCCCGCTCGTCTGCCGGGTGGGCGCGCCGGAGACCGTGATGATCTGGGCCCCCTTGTTCTCGCCGAGGACGTTCGCCGTCATGCCCGGCTGCGCCACCGAGAACGGCAGCGGCGCGAACGCGGCCGTGGCGAGCAGCGCCACGAGGGGCAGGGCGCAGACAGCGAGGGCCTGGGGGCGTGAGAGGCGTGAGAGCACGGAGTAAATCTAACGCGCCCCCATCTCGCCCCCGCGGCTGACCGCACTCCGGCCCACGAGGGCCGCACTCCGGCCCGCGCCCGTCCGCGCGCGTCCCGGCCGCAGGTCGTGGACGGCCCGCAGATCGTGGGGCCTGCCCCCAGGTCGTGGGCGGCCCGCAGATCGTGGGGCGGGCCGCAGGTCGTGGGCGGCCCGCAGGTCGTGGGGCGGGCCGCAGGTCGTGGGCGGCCGGTGGTCAGCGCAGGGCCTCTGCCACCTCCCGTGCCGCGTCCACGACCCGCTGGCCCACCCGCTCGGGCACCGCGTCGGCCAGCATCACCACGCCCACGCTGCCCTCGACGCCGGTGACGCCCAGCAGCGGGGCGGCCGCGCCGCTCGCGCCGGCCTCCAGTTCACCGTGCGTCAGCGTGTAGCCGGGCTCGTCGGCGGGACGCGCCGTCTTCTGCCGGGCGGAGAGGATCGCCCGGCCGGCGGCACCCCGGTCCAGCGGGTGGCGGAACCCGGCCCGGTAGGCCACGTGGTAGTCCGTCCAGCTCGGCTCGACGACGGCGACGGCGAGCGCCTCCGTCCCGTCCACCAGCGTCAGGTGCGCGGTCGCCCCTATGTCCTCGGCCAGCGAGCGCAGCGCGGGCAGCGCGGCCTCCCGCACCAGCGGATGCACCTGCCGGCCCAGCCGCAGCACACCGAGGCCCACCCGGGCACGTCCGCCCAGGTCACGTCGTACGAGGGCGTGCTGCTCCAGCGTGGCGAGCAACCGGTACACGACGGTCCGGTTCACGCCCAGTTTGTTGGAAAGCTCGGTCACGGTCAGCCCGTGGTCGGTGTCGGCCAGCAGCTTGAGGACCTTCAGTCCTCGATCGAGCGTCTGGGAGGTCTCCGCGGTCACGACGCCCACTCCTTCAGTGGTGAGGTCGGCGGGCCCCCGTCGCGGCGGATTGCGTCACAGAGTCCCGTCAGTGACGCGCTTCAGAGGCCGCCGATCGACAGACGGCCCCGGCGTGTCCGGGGCCGGTCGCTTCACGGCTGCGCTCCGCGGCGGCGCTGCCACGGGGCGTGTGCGTAGCGGGACAGTAGCGAAGCAGGTTCGCTGAGCGGAAGGCTCCGTCCAGAATCCGGTCAGTGGCCGGTATGGACTACCTGCATTTATCCCTATACGTACGGAGCGGGGCCGCACGGCGCGCGCCCCCGCCGGGGGCGCACCCTCACCGGACACGGCCGTCACTTCACGTCGTCCCCGACGGCACGGCCACGGCTTGCGCAGCCGTCACCTCATCCGGGTCGCCCACTCCTGCACCTTGGCGATCCGCTGCCGCAGCTGTCCGGCCGTCGCCTCCGCGCTCGGCGGTCCGCCGCACACGCGCCGCAGCTCGGTGTGGATCACGCCGTGCGGCTTGCCGCTCTGGTGGACGTACGCGCCGACCATCGTGTTGAGCTGCTTGCGCAGCTCCATCATCTCCTTGTGGGAGACGACCGGCCGCCGCTCGGCGGGCAGTTCGAGCAGGTCGGCCTCGGTGTCCGGCTTCTTCCTGCTGTGCGCGATCTGCTTGGCCTGCCGCTTCTGCAGCAGCATCTGCACCTGGTCGGGTTCGAGCAGTCCCGGGATGCCGAGGTAGTCCTGCTCCTCCTCGCTCCCGGGGTGGGCCTGCATGCCGAACTCGGCGCCGTTGTACATCACCCGGTCGAAGACGGCCTCGGACTCCAGCGCCTCGAACGCGAACTGCTCCTGCTCGCCGGTGTCCTCGTCCTGCTCCTTGTTCGCCTCGTCCATCTCCTTCTCGGACTCGACGTAAGGGTCCTCCTCGCCCTCCTTCTTGGGCTTGTCGAGGACGTGGTCGCGCTCGCGCTCCATCTCGTTGGCGAAGCCGAGCAGGTCGGGCACGGTCGGCAGGAAGACGGACGCGGTCTCGCCGCGCCGCCGGGACCGCACGAACCGTCCGACGGCCTGCGCGAAGAAGAGCGGCGTGGAGATGGTGGTGGCGTACACCCCGACCGCCAGCCGCGGCACGTCCACGCCCTCCGACACCATCCGCACCGCGACCATCCAGCGGTCGTTGCTGCCACTGAACTCGTCGATGCGGTTGGACGCGCCCGTGTCGTCGGACAGCACGAGGGTGGCCTTCGACCCGGTGATCTCCCGGATGAGCTTGGCGTAGGCGCGCGCGGAGTCCTGGTCGGAGGCGATGACGAGCGCGCCGGCGTCCGGGATGGCCTTCCTGACCTCGGTGAGCCGCTGGTCGGCGGCGCGCAGCACGCTCGGCATCCACTCGCCGCGCGGGTCGAGGGCGGTGCGCCAGGCCTGACTGATCGCGTCCTTGGTCATCGGCTCGCCGAGCCGGGCGGCGATCTCGTCGCCGGCCTTCGTCCGCCAGCGCATGTTGCCGCTGTAGGAGAGGAAGATGACGGGCCGGACGACGTTGTCGGCGAGCGCGGACCCGTACCCGTAGGTGTAGTCGGCGGCGGACCGCCGGATCCCGTCGTTGCCCTCCTCGTACGTCACGAAGGGGATGGGGTTGGTGTCGGACCGGAACGGCGTGCCGGTGAGCGCGAGCCGCCGCGTGGCCGGCTCGAACGCCTCCAGGCACGCCTCGCCCCACGACTTGGAGTCACCGGCGTGGTGGATCTCGTCGAGGATGACGAGGGTCTTGCGCTGCTCACTGCGGTTGCGGTGCAGCATCGGGCGTACGCCGACGCCCGCGTACGTCACGGCGACACCGTGGTAGTCCTTGCTGAGCGGCCCGGCGCTGTACTCGGGGTCCAGCCGGATCCCTATCCGCGCGGCCGCTTCCGCCCACTGCTTCTTCAGGTGCTCGGTCGGCGCGACCACGGTCACCTGCTGCACGACATGGTGGTGCAGCAGCCAGGAGGCGAGGGTCAGCGCGAACGTCGTCTTGCCGGCGCCGGGGGTGGCGACGGCGAGGAAGTCGCGTGGCTGCTCCTGGATGTACTTCTCCATCGCCCCCTGCTGCCAGGCGCGCAGCTTGCTGGCGGTGCCCCATGGGGCACGGCCGGGAAAGGCGGGCGACAGGTGGTGGGAGGAGCTGGTGGCAGCGGTGGTAGTCACGGTCTCCGGGTTCGGGGTCGAATCAAGAGGGTCCGCGCGAAGCGCGTCGGATAGGGCGGTGGCGGGTGGCGGGCGTCTCTGGGTGCGAGAGGACTCGGCTACGTATGACAACCGGGCCACCCTACCGGCGGCCCGGCGGTGTCAACGCGCGAACAAGGCCGGGTCGGCCGTGGGTGGGACCCAGGTCACAACGCCCTCAGCCGTTCCGCGATCGCCGACACCTCGGACTCCGCGCCCGACGCCACGTCGATGACCAGGGCGTACGCCCCGTCCTGGGCGCAGCCGGCGAGGTCGACGCCGTGCAGCGCGAGAAACGTCGCCGCGGCCAGCCACGCGGCGCGTTTGTTGCCGTCGACGAGGGGGTGGTTGGCGGCGATCGCGTGCAGGAGGGCGGCCGCCTGCTCGTGGACGTCGTCGTAGGCGGCCGTGCCGAACATCCGGGCCCGGGGCCGGTGCACGGCGGAGGCGAGCAGATCGGGCGCACGCGCCTCGGGCGCACTCCCCCCGAACGCGATCCGCGCGATCTCGGTGACCTCGGCGACGGTGAGGTGCCGGGTGGGCGCAGGGACCGGGTGACTCACTCCCCCAGCCTCCTCAACAGGTCGGCGTGGGCCTCGGCAAGCCGCTCGGCCTCGGCCCGCACCCGCGCCTCCTCGTCCCGCAGACGCGCGCACACGGCGTCCCGTGCGATGTCCTCGGGCCGGCAACCGGCGGCATCGGCGAGGTCGGCCAGGGCACGGCCGACCTCAGGGGGCAGGCTGACGGTGTACATGGGGGGAGATTAGAAGGCGGGCGAGCGGGGGGCCACGGGTTTAGGGGCGGGCGGGTCAGCGGGTTCAGCGGCTCGACGGGTGTGGGCGACTCGGTGGCTCAGCGGGCCCAGCCGGGGTCGGCGACTCCGGGGCTCAGCAGGTCCAGCCGGGGTCGGCGACTCCAGGGCTCAGCGGGCCCAGCCGGGGTCGGCGACTCCAGGGCTCAGCGGGCCCAGCCGGGGTCGGCGACTCCAGGGCTCAGCGGGCCCGGCCTCACGGTTGCCGCTCGTGGAGGCGGGTGGTGACCCAGGCTCCGACGAGGGCCACCGCGGCCATCGGCAGGAAGACGGCGGCGAAGGCGGCCGGATGGGAGGCGCCGTCCGCGGCCGTGGCCGCCGTCGTGTGCGCCACGCTCCCACCGCCGAGCGTGGCGAAGGCGGCGCCGCCCGCGGACAACAGCAGCACGTTGGAGAGGCCGTCCGAGATCTGCAGGGCGGCGGAGTTGGCCCCCGCCTCGTGCGGGGCGGACAGCTTCAGCAGCAGCACGCTGGTGGAGGAGATGACGAGCCCCATGCCGAAACATCCGAAACCCCAGGCGACGGCCACGGTCCAGGCGGGCACGGCGGAGATCAGCACGCTGGGCGCCGCGGCGATGGCGGCGGCCGCCAGCACCATCCCGAGCGCCATCAGCCGTTCCCGGTACGGCTCCGCCCACGGCCTCGACTGCACCCACGATCCCAGCGCCCAGGTGCCGCCGCCGGCGGCGAGCGAGAACCCGGCCAGGGTCGGGCTCAGCCCCCGCTCCGTCACGAGCATCAGGGGCACGAAGGACTCGGCGGCGATGAAGGAGCCGGCCGCGACACCGCGCAACAGCACCACGGACGGCAGTCCGCGAGCCGCCCGCCACGTGCCGCGCGGAAGCAGCCCGAGCACGGCGGGCACGAGCAGCGCGAGCCCCGCCGCGGCCGGCGCCGCCGACACGGGCCGCAGGTCCTGGGCGGCGTACTGCAGGAGCCCCGCGCCGAGGGAGATCGCGAGCGCGAGCCGGATCCGCCGCCGGTCGAAGGCCGCGGCGGCCGTCCCCTCCACGGGCCCGCCGGCCCGCTGCCGTATCCGGGGCAGCGCCAGCGCGAGCGGCAGAACGACGAGGGCGGGTATGCCCAGGAAGACCCACCGCCAGCCCAGTTGCTCGGTCACCGCACCGGCGGCCAGCGGCCCGACCACGGACGGCACGACCCAGCAGGCGGCGAACGCGGCCATGATCGCGGGCCGCAGCCGTTCCGGGTAGGCGCGCCCCACGACGACGTACAGCGCGACGATCACCAGCCCGCCGCCGAGTCCCTGCACGGCCCGCCCGACGATGAAGACCCACATGACCTGGGCGCTCCCGGAGAGCAGCAGCCCCGCCGCGAAGGCCGCGATCCCGCCCGCCAACGACCCGAGCGGCCCGCGCCGGTCCGACCACTGCCCGGCGAACACCATCCCGAACAGGCTCGTCGTGAAGTACCCCGAGAACGCGAACGCGTACACCGACACCCCGTCGAGCTCCCGCGCCGCGACCGGCATCGCGGTCCCCACGGCGGTCGCCTCGAAGGCGATGAGCAGCACCACGGAGACGATCCCGACGGTGAGGGCCCGATGCGACCGCCCGAGGACGCCCTCGTCGGCCTTCTGCTTCGCGGCGAGGGACAGGACTTCGTCTGCGACACCGGTGTCGCGGGGTTCGAGGGCGGCCATGGTCGTCAGCGTAAGGTGCACGGCCGACATTGACCCCTGTCGGAGGACCGGTCCGCACCCGGGACCTTGGTCGTACGACCCCGGCCCGCCACCCGGGTTTCATGAACGGCGTATGGCAGTCCCGTTGCAGCCCCCGCGCCGCCCTTGAGCCCCTTCCCTCCGCCCCCGTACGGTCGACGTACCAAGTTCGGACGGGGGCCCACACCCCCACCCCGGCCCGGCCGTGTGCCCGAGTGGCTTAGGGACTCGCCTGCAAAGCGAGTTACGCGGGTTCGATTCCCGCCATGGCCTCCACTGCCTGACCAGGCAGAAAGAGAGGGCGGCGCTCCTTCGGGGGTGCCGCCCTCCTGGTCGTCCGTCTCGGTTGCGGTCGTCGGGACGCCGGGGGCCGGGTGCGGCCACGGTCTGTCCTCCGCCGTGGACAGGGCGCACCGGGGCCGCCCGGCGGGCCCGGGTCAGGCGCGCAGGCCTCCGCCCGCCTCGTCCTCGAACATCTGCGGCCAGTAGCGTCGGCCGTCGTCCGTGGGGGTGTTCCGGACCGGGGTCGGGTCGCAGGCGACCGGGTCGACGGCGGCCAGGGTGCGGCACATCGTCTCGGCGAGCTGGTCGTAGGCCTCGGTCAGGGTGTGCACCGCGTCCAGGGCCCGCTCGCGACGGATCAGCCAGAGGGTGAAGGCCAGGGTCGAGATGTCGGCGTTGAGCGGACGCAGGACGAGGTCCGGCTCGCTCCAGCTCAGCACCGCGCCCGTGCCGCCGTCGAGGACCAGGCTCGTGCCCTCGAGGAGGCGGCCCAGGCGGATCAGCCGGTCGGCGTCGGCCGGGATCCGCTGCTCGGCCGGGACGCCGCTGCGGTCGTCCGCGCAGTACTCGTCACCGATGCGGTCGCCGGCGCGGTACTCGGCGAGGGTCTGCAACGGCGTGTCGGTCTCCAGCGAGAACCAGACGACCTCCTCCGGAAGCCCCCTCTCGCGCAGGAAGCGGCGGGTCGGGGCGTGCGTGAGCGCCCTCGGGATGTCGACGTCCTCGAAGCGGACGACCTCGCCGGAGCCGAACTCCTCGTCCAGCAGGCGGACCGGCAGGTCCAGGGCCAGACCGGACGTGGTGCCCGGGCCGGCCACCAGGGCCAGCGGGCGGATCACCGCCGCCAGCTTCCAGAAGAGGCCGGCCGGGCCGGACGGGCCGTCGGGGCCCTGCGCGCTCTCCGCGCCCGCCTCGAACACCGCCAGCAGCTGCCGGGACGCCTCCGCCACCGCCTTCGGACCGAGCCGACCGGCGTAGGAGGCGAACTGGCCGCGCAGGGCCGCCAGTTCGTCCACCGCAGTCGCGAAGCGCACCAGCTTCTCCAGGGAGGGCGCGAGCGGGCGCAGGTCCATCAGGTCGGGGCGGTCGTGCAGGAAGTACGTCGTGGAGATCTCGCCCGTCACCCCGTCGAGCAGGACGGACTCCGTCTCACGGCCGTCGGCCCCCAGGATCCCGCCGATCACCAGGCGGTCGCGCACCGCCGCCGCCAACCGGCCCTCGGGGTCGCCCGTGGAGTCGGCGACCGTGCGCAGGCCGTCCGTGCGCAGCGCCTCGAACGTCATCAGAGCGCCGTCTCCCGGCAGGCCCGGCAGGCCGGGGCCGGTCAGCCAGCGGCGCGTCGGCGCGTGTGTGACGTAGGGGTTCAGCTCGTCCTCGGTGAAGGTGATCGTCGTCGTGGCGGTGGTGGTCCTGGTCGTGCTCATCGGTCCCCCGTGCGGAAAGTTGCGTGCGCCGTCCCACTGCTCCGCAGCCTATGCGGACCCACTGACAACGGCCCCGACCAGCGACAGCACCCAGCACACCCGACACCGGTCCCCCGCTGACAGACGTCAGCGCGCCCTGGTGCGTTCCCGCCCCGCCGCGATCACCCGAGATCGGAAACTCGGCGGATCCTTCGGCCGCGGCGGATCCTTCGGGCCCACGCCCTCACGTGAAGTAGACGCCGCCGAGCACCACGGCCACCGCCGCGGCGACGAACAGCAGGATCCACGCCGGCAGCCTGCCCACGCCCGGCGGGGGCTCGTAGCGCTGTCCGGCGGCCGGATCCGGCTCGCTCACCGGTCCGTGACCACCGCGGCCTGCGGCCTTATCGGAAGCCGGTTCACCGGGCGGCCCGTCGCGGCGCGCACGGCGGAGGCGATCGCCGCGGGCGAGGTCACCACCGGGACCGCGCTGGCCGCCTTCGCCCCGAACGGCGCGACCACGTCCCGCTCCTCGACCAGCTTGACGATCCTGATGTCCGGGGCGTCCAGGGCCGTGGGCAGCGCGTAGCCGGTGAGGTCGGGGTGGCGGATCAGGCCGCGCGGGGTGCGCAGGTTCTCCGTGAGCGCGATGCCGACGCCCTGCGTCACGCCCGCCTCGATGCGGGCGGTGAGCTGCGCCGGGTTCAGGATCCGGCCGACGTCCTGGGCGATCGCGAGTTCCACGACCCGCACCGAGCCGAGCTCGATGTCGACGTCCACGACCGCGCGGATCGCGCAGAAGGCGAGGCCGACGAAGGCGTCGCCCTGGCCGGCCGCGTCCAGCGGCTCGGTGGGGTGCGGGCGGCACTGCGCGGTCGCCCACAGCTCCTTGCCGTGCAGTTCCTCCGTGACGGTCGTCGACAGGACGCCGTCGTACGAGGTGATCTTGCCGTCGGTGATCTGCAGCAGCTCCGTGGACATGCCGAACTTGTGCGCCAGGGGCTGCAGCAGCTGTGTGCGGACCATCTTGGCCGCGCGTTCCACCGCGCCGCCGGAGACCCAGGTGTGGCGGCCGCGGCAGCCGGGGCCCGCGGGGGGCTGGTCGGTGTCGACGGGGGCCACGTGCACCTCGTCCACACCGAGCGTCTCCTGGACGATCTGACGGGCCAGCGTGGTGAAGCCCTGGCCGGTCTCCACCGCCGCGCACAGGACCGTCGCGACGCCGTCCTGGACCTTCACGGTCGCCGTGGAGACCTCGTCGGCGCCCTCCGCGCCCAGCATGTGCACCATGCCGAGGCCGTAGCCCACGCCCCGGCGCACCGCGCCCGGCTCGCCCGCGCCCTCGGGGCCGCCGGGCAGCAGCCAGTCCTCCTCGGGCGTGTCCTTGGGGAGTGCGGGGAGGGGGAACTCCTGGACGGCCTGGAGGAGTTCGGCCACCGGGGCCGGGCAGGTCACCGTCTGGCCGGTGGGCAGGACGTCGCCGGTCGCCATGACGTTGCGCAGCCGCAGCTCCGCCGGGTCGACGCCGAGCTTCCTGGCCAGTTTGTCCATCTGCGCCTCGTAGGCGGCGCACACCTGCATCGCGCCCTCGCCGCGCACATGGCCCGACGGCGGGTTGTTCGTGCGCACCGCCCAGCCCTCGATGAAGGCGTTCGGGACGACGTAGGGGCCGCAGGCGAAGGAGACGGCGGCGGCCAGTGCCTCGGCGGAGGTGTCGGCGTAGGCGCCCGCGTCGAGCAGGATCTGCGCCTCGACCTTCACCAGCCGGCCGTCGGCGTCGGCGTGGTGGCGGTAGCGCAGCAGGGTGGGGTGCCGGTGGGCGTGGCCGAGGAAGGACTCCTCGCGCGTGGCCGTGAGTTTGACCGGGCAGCCGGTCTTCAGCGCGAGCAGGCCGAGCGGGAGTTGGAAGCCCTGGTCCTCGCGGTCGGCGGTGGCGCCGGGCACGCCGGTGACGACGATCTTCACCCGTTCGGGTTCGAGGCCGTAGCAGGCGGCGGCCGTGTCCCGGTCGGTGTGCGGGTCGGTGGAGGCCAGGTAGAGCTCCACGCCGCCGTCGGGGCGGGGCACGGCCAGGCCGGCCTCGGCGCCGATCGGGGCGGGGTCGGCGCGGCCGATGCGGTACTGGCCCTCGACGACGATCTCGCCGGACGCGGCCGGGTCGCCGTGGTGCAGCGGGATGTGCCGGATCAGGTTGCCGTCGGGGTGCAGGGCCTCGGCCTCGAAGGCCAGTTCGGGGTCGATGACCGGGTCGAGGATCTCGTACTCGACGATGACGGCCGCGGCGGCCATCCGCGCGGTGTCCGGGTGGTCGGCGGCGACGGCCGCGATGGGCTCGCCGTGGTGGCGTACGACGTCGGAGGCGAAGACCGGCCGGTCGGCCTTGCCGCGGCCGTGCAGGGCGCGGCCGGGGACGTCCTCGTGGGTGACGACGGCCCGTACGCCGGGCATCTCCCGCGCGTGGGAGGTGTCGATGGACACGATGCGTGCGTGCGGGTGCGGTGAGCGCAGCACGGCCGCCCACAGCAGGCCCTCGGCCCACAGGTCGGCCGCGTACGGGAAGGTGCCCTCCGTCTTCGCGCGCGCGTCGGCGGGCTGCAGGGAGGCGCCGATGCCGTGTGGGATGGGCTCGGGGGCGGGGGCCGCCTCCGCGGGGCTCGTCGCGGTGGCTGCTTCGTTGCTCACGCCTGGCCTCCGTCCTGACCCTGTCCGTATGCCGGGTCGTGCGGGTGGGGCTGTGCCGGGTTCTCGAACGCCGACACGTGGACGCCGCCCGCGCCCGGGCCCGCCTGGTGGGGGATACGGGCCTCGTCGCCGTCCGTCTCGGCCTCGGCGGCGGAGTGCGCCTCGCGTTCGGCCACGACGTCCTGGACGGCCCGCAGGACGCCCCGGTAGCCCGAGCAGCGGCACAGGTTGCCGCACAGGGCCTGCCGGGCCTCCAGCTCGGTGGGGGCCGGGTTGCCCTCCAGCAGGTCGTGCACGGTCATCGCCATGCCGGGCACGCAGAAGCCGCACTGCACGGCCCCGCACCGGGCGAGCGCCCGCTGCACGTCCGAGGGCTGTCCGTCGACGGCGAGGCCCTCGACGGTGCGGATCTCGCTCCCGGCGGTGGTGACGGCCGGGACCAGGCAGGAGGCGACGAGCCGGCCGTCCACCTGGACGTTGCAGGCCCCGCACTCGCCCTGCGAGCAGCCGTCCTTGGCGCCCGCGAGGCCGAGGCGCTCGCGCAGGACGTAGAGCAGCGACTCGCCGATCCAGGCGTCGGTGACGGGCCGGTCGGAGCCGTTGACGCGCAGCACGTAGGCGGCGAGGGGGTGTTCCTCGTGGAACGGCGGCGGTGCGTCGCCTGGGGCGTCGGCCGCCTCGGGCTCCGGGGTCGCCTCCGCGTCGCGCGGGGTGTCGTCGGGGGCGGGGGCGTCCTCGCGGGCGTCCGCCGGGGCGGGGGCGTCGGCCTGCGCGGCGGGTTCGCCGGTCGGCCCGGCGGCCCCGTGGGAGGCCTCGGCGGGCTCGTGGACGGCCCCGTGGGCGTGCTCCGGGTCGCCGGCGGCCCCGGCGCTCCCCTCGGCCTCGGCGGCCCGCTGGGCGGCCTCCAGGGGGCCGTTCGGGGACACCGTGTACGCCTCGGCGGAGACCTCCGGCGCGAACGTCCCGGCCGGGTGGGCGTGCCGGCCGGCGTGGTCGTCGGCCGGGCGGTGCCGGTCGGGGTCCGCGGCCGTCGGGTCGTGCTGCGGCGGGTGTCCGGTGCCGTGCGGGGGCGTGTGCTCCGGCGCGTGGCCGAACCGCCGGTCCGTCTCCGGTCGCGTGGCCGCGTCGGCCTCGTCCGCGGGGTGCGCCCAGGACTGGTCCGCCGGGTCGGCCGGACCCGTCGCCCAGGGTGCGGCCGCGCCGCCGGGCAGCGTGGCCGGGGGCGTGCCGCCGCCCCACTGCTCGACGAGGGACGACGTGGTGAACTCGCCCGACTCGTCGGGCAGGTCGCCGCCCGCGACGGGGATCGACCACTGTCCGGTGACGTCGTGGCCGGGCGCGGACTGCGGCCCGCCGGGGGCCGCCGAGGAGTCCTCGAAGGCCCACTGGCCGGTCGCGCCGGGGTGGTACGTGAAGCGGTCGTCGCCGACCGTCTGCGGGGTGTCCTGCGCGACGGGCCAGTCGCTGCCGCCGGCCGGGGCGGCCCAGGCCGCGGAGGCGTCCTCGGGGAGCGCCGCCGTTATCTGCGGCGGCACGTACCCGTGGCCCGGCGCGGCGAGCGGGCTGTCCCCGCGGCCGGCCAGGAGGGCGTCGATGCCGCCCTCGGGGAGCTTCACGAAGGCGGTCGCGCCGTCGTCGTAGTCCCCCTGGGGCAGCGGGTCCCAGCGGCCGCCGCCCTGCGGGGCGCCCTGGCCCTGCCCTTCGTCCTGTCCGTGTCCGGGTCCGTGCTGGTCGTCGGTCACGACAGCGCCCTCCCCAGTGCTCGTCGGGCCAGCGCGGCGACGGTGCGCCGCAGGTGCAGTACGGCGGGCGGAAGTTCCGGTACGGAGCCGTCCACGTCCGGCGCCGGGTCGGGGATGCAGGCGGCCGCGACGTACTCCCCGAAGGCGGTCAGGGCCTCGGGGACGATCGTGCGGCTGTTGTCCCAGTCGATCAGCCGGGCGACCCACTGCTCGGCCTCCAGGGGCCGCAGCGGCATCGGCGCTATGGCGCCGACGGCGCACCTGACGCCGCGCCGGGCGGGGTCGAGGACCAGCGCCACGGAGGCCACCGCACGGCCCGGGCCGGTGCGGCCGGTCGCCTTGAGGAAGACCTGCGGGGCGTGCAGCAGCGGCACGCGCACGTACCCGATGAGTTCGCCGCCGCGCAGCATCTCCATGCCGGCCAGCAGGTGCGACACCGGGATCTCCCGGCGGGCTCCGCCGGGGCCCGCGATGATCAGGGTCGCCTCCAGCGCGGCCAGCACCGGCAGCGCGTCGCCCGTGGGGGCGGCCGAGGCGATGTTGCCGCCCAGGGTGCCCGCGTTGCGGATCTGCGGCGGTCCCGCGGCGCGCGCGGCGGCGGCGAGCGCCGGGATGAGGGCGGCGAAGTCGGGGCGGCCCATGCGCGCGTGCGTGAGTCCGGCGCCGAGCAGCGCGTGGCCGTCCTGGTACTGCCAGCCGCGGATCTCGCTGATCCGGCCGAGGCCGACCAGTCCGGCGGGTCTGAGCTGTCCCGAGTTGACGGCGGCCATCAGGTCGGTGCCGCCGGCCACGGGCACGGCGGCGGGCATCGCGGCCAGCGCCGCCACGGCCTCGTCCAGTGACGTGGGCAGCGTGACGGCCTGCGCCGCCTGCGGTGCGTGCGTGCTCAAAACCGGCTGCCCCTTCCCGCTGCCCCACCTGGTCCCACCTGTGTTGCCGTACGGTACGTGCTGACAGGGCGGACGTGGCAACTCTGGCACATCTTCGCAACGCCCGAACGCGGGGGTCCGCTAGGAGGCATTCGCCCACCTCACCGTGGAGATGGTCCGTTTTGCGCGGCATCACCGGTGCGCGCGAATCGCCACTCTTCGGGGGTCCTGCCAGGGTTTTTCCGTGACGCCCGGCTCACCGGTTCGGGGGCGGCCCGTCGACGGGGCGTCCGAGGACGCCGGGCCGCCGCTGCCACGGCCGGGGCCCGGACGGCGGGCGGTAGCCGACGCCCAGGGCGTCGAGTCGCCCGTAGTGGGCCTCCATCCGCCGCTCGAAGCCGGCGAAGTCCCTCTCCCGCGGGGCGGGCAGGGCGCTCCAGGCGACCTCGGCGAAGGCGGCGAGCCGGGGGAAGGCCTGGTAGTCCACGCGCGCGTGATCCTCCATCACCTCGGTCCACAGGTTGGCCTGCGCGCCGAGGACGTGCCGCGCCTCCTCGGGCGTCAACTCCGCGGGAACGGGCTCGAACCGGTAGACGTCCTCCAGGGTGCGCACGTAGCCGATCGGCACGGGCTCGTCCGGGCCGCCGTGCTGCCGGTGGTCGAGGTACACCTGCTGCTCGGGGCACATCACGACGTCGTGCCCGGCCCGCGCGGCGGCGATCCCGCCCGCGTACCCGCGCCAGGACGACACGGCCGCCCCCGGCGCGAGGCCGCCCTCCAGGATCTCGTCCCAGCCGATGAGCCGCCGCCCGCGCGCGGAGAGCCACGCGTCGAAGTGGCCGATGAACCAGGACTGCAGCCGGTCCTCGTCGGCGAGCCCGAGTTCCCTCATGCGGGCCTGCGCGGCCGGCGACTCGCGCCACTGGTCCTTGAGGCATTCGTCGCCTCCGACGTGAACGAACTCCGAGGGGAACAGGTCCAGCACCTCCTCGAAAACCCCCTCGTAGAAGCGCAGGGTGTGGTCGGCGGGGGCGAGGACGTGGGGGCTGATCCCCCAGCTGTCCCACACGGAGAGGGCGCCGCCGGACGCGGCGCCGACGTCGGTGTTGCCGAGTTCCGGATACGCGGCGATCGCGGCCTGCGAGTGGCCGGGGACGTCGATTTCGGGGACGACGGCGATATGCCGCTCGGCGGCGTACGCGACGATCTCCCGGATGTCGTCCTGCGTGTAGAAGCCGCCGTGCGGCTTGTCGTCCCACAGAGGCGAGGCGCGATGGCCGAATTTCGTGCGCGCCCGCCAGGAACCCACCTCGGTCAGCCGGGGATGCCTCTTGATCTCGACGCGCCAGCCCTGGTCGTCCGTCAGATGGAAGTGGAAGACGTTGAGTTTGTGCGCGGCCATCAGATCCAGGTAACGCAGGACGCCTTCCTTGGGCATGAAGTGCCGTGCCACGTCGAGCATGAGGCCGCGCCAGGGGAAGCGCGGGCCGTCCTCGACGGTGATCAGCGGGAGGCGCCAGTCCCGGCCGGGGCGCAGCGGCGCCCGGCGGTAGGCGTCGGGGCCGAGCAGTTGCCGGAAGGTCTGCGCCCCCCAGAAGACGCCGGCCGCGCTTCCGCCCTCGATCAGCCTGTCGGCGCCGCCGAGGGACAGCCGGTAGCCCTCCGGGGGCAGGCGGGGGTCGACGGCCAGCCGGATGCGCTGCTCGCCGTCGCCGTGCGCGGGAAGGGGAAAGCCGGTCGCCGCGCCGATCGTCGCCCGCAGCCAGCGTGCGACGCCCTCGGCGCCGGGCCCCGCCTCGAGCCGTGTCTCCGCGTCCAGGCGGCTGTGGCCGCCGTGGTCCCGGGTGAGGCGCCGGGGCGCCGGAATGAGGTCCGTCACGTCAGTCCTTGACCGCTCCGCCCGGCCCGGAGCCGGGCGTCGCTGTACGAGTACGAAGAACACCGTCGGGGCATCCGGAAACGCCTTCCCGAAGTTTGTCGGACATCCGGATCAAAGGGCGTCGAGAAGACGTCGAGAAGGGGCCGGCAAGGCGCCGGGAAGGCCGGGAAACATGATCGACAAGGCGGTCCGGAAGGGGAACCGGAATCGGGTCGCGGCGGTCTCTGCCGTAGCGGCGGGAAACGCGGCCGCGACGGACGCGAGCACCACGGACGCGGTCACCGCCGCGTCCGCCTCGGCATGGCAGAGGGCGAAGTGACGGCCGAATTCCTTCGGTTCCGACACCGCCCGGAGGAAATCCGGAGAGGGCTTCGACCAGAAGCTCTCCGTGAGCCCGCCGACCGGAGGTCCCCACCGCTTCCGGTCCCCACCCCCTTCGCGACCGTCCGGCCGCCATCCCGCGCACCCGTGCCACGGGGAACGCGCCGGAGGCCCTCGGGGCACGTCGGAACGCGCCCCGAGGGCCTCCGGGAGGTGAGTGGGCTACTTCTTGTCGCCGCCCTTGCCCTTGTCGTCCCCGCCGCCCGCCATGGACTCGAAGATCTCCTTGCACATGGGGCACACGGGGTACTTCTTGGGGTCGCGGCCGGGCACCCAGACCTTGCCGCACAGCGCCACGACGGGCGTCCCGTCCAGGGCGCTCGCCATGATCTTGTCCTTCTGGACGTAGTGGGCGAAGCGCTCGTGGTCCCCGTCGCCGTGCGACACCTGCGGCGTCGGCTCCACGAGGGTCCCCGTCCCAGTGCCTCGCTGGGGCTGGGTCTCAGGCTCAAGAGTGCTCATGGCGCCAAGCGTACTGAAGCCCGGCAGGGATGCTCACGCGCATCAGTTGAGCGAGGCGTCGTCCGGATAGGTGGCCACCATCGCCAGTTCGCTGCGCTGGCGGCGCAGCACCTCGCGCCACAGTCTCTCGGGCGACGGGGAGGAGACGTCGCCGGGCTCGGACTCCACGACGTACCAGGCGCCCTCCACCAGCTCGTCCTCCAGCTGGCCGGGCCCCCAGCCGGCGTATCCGGCGAAGATGCGCAGGGAGCCGAGGGCCGAGGCGAGGAGCTCCGGCGGCGCCTCCAGGTCGACCAGGCCGATCGCTCCGTGCACCCGGCGCCAGCCGAGCGGGGCCCCGTCGACGGCCGGACCGCCCGGGATGACGGCGACCCCGAGGGCGGAGTCCAGGGACACCGGGCCGCCCTGGAAGACGACGCCGGGCTCGCCGGCGAGGTCCGCCCAGTCCTCCAGGATGTCGCCCACGCCCACCGGGGTGGGCCGGTTGAGGACGACGCCGAGGGAGCCCTCCTCGTCGTGGTCGAGGAGGAGCACCACCGCACGGTCGAAGTTCGGGTCCGCCAGGGCGGGCGTTGCCACGAGCAGCCGTCCTGTGAGCGAGGACACCTCGGTCATGCCAGACATGATCCCGCATCTTTCCGCGATGTGGGGAGGCAATGCGGCGGGACGAGGGCGGGGCAGGTCGGGCGCACGGGTGGGTTCCGGGCGCACGGGCCGGAACCGACGGCCGGTGGTGACCCCCTGTGGCCGGCGGTGAACGGTTCGTGTTGTGACACAGCCATGACCTCCCTGGGCCGTCCTCGGGCTTACGGGAGAGGGGGCGACGGCGATTACTCTGTCTCCTCTGGCCCTGCCCCGACCCAACGGCCCTGCCCCAATCCACCATCCATGGAACGCGAGACACATGACCGTCAACGGCTCTGACGACGTACTGGTTGTCCACGGCGGAACCCCGCTCGAGGGCGAGATCCGAGTCCGCGGTGCGAAGAACCTCGTACCCAAGGCCATGGTCGCCGCCCTGCTGGGCAGTGCGCCGAGCCGGCTGCGCAACGTGCCGGACATCCGTGACGTGCGCGTCGTACGCGGCCTGCTGCAACTGCACGGGGTGACGGTCCGTCCGGGCGAGGAGCCCGGCGAGCTGGTGCTCGACCCGACCTACGTCGAGAGCGCCAACGTCGCCGACATCGACGCCCACGCGGGTTCCAGCCGGATCCCGATCCTGTTCTGCGGCCCTCTCCTGCACCGCCTCGGCCACGCCTTCATCCCGGGCCTCGGCGGCTGCGACATCGGCGGACGGCCCATCGACTTCCACTTCGACGTGCTGCGGCAGTTCGGCGCGAAGATCGAGAAGCGGGCGGACGGGCAGTACCTCGAGGCCCCGCAGCGGCTGCGCGGCACGAAGATCCGGCTGCCGTACCCGTCGGTCGGCGCGACCGAGCAGGTGCTGCTGACGGCGGTGCTGGCGGAGGGCGTCACCGAGCTCTCGAACGCGGCGGTGGAGCCGGAGATCGAGGACCTCATCTGCGTGCTGCAGAAGATGGGCGCCATCATCGCGATGGACACCGACCGCACCATTCGCATCACCGGCGTCGACAAGCTCGGCGGCTACAACCACGCCGCGCTGTCGGACCGTCTGGAGGCCGCCTCCTGGGCGTCCGCGGCGCTGGCGACCGAGGGCAACATCTACGTCCGCGGCGCCCAGCAGCGCTCGATGATGACGTTCCTGAACACCTACCGGAAGGTGGGTGGGGCCTTCGAGATCGACGACGAGGGCATCCGCTTCTGGCACCCCGGCGGCCAGCTGAAGTCCATCGCCCTGGAGACGGACGTCCACCCCGGCTTCCAGACGGACTGGCAGCAGCCGCTGGTCGTGGCCCTCACGCAGGCCACGGGGCTGTCGATCATCCACGAGACGGTCTACGAGTCCCGCCTGGGCTTCACCTCGGCGCTCAACCAGATGGGCGCCCACATCCAGCTCTACCGCGAGTGCCTCGGCGGCTCGAACTGCCGCTTCGGGCAGCGCAACTTCCTGCACTCCGCGGTCGTGTCCGGCCCCACCAAGCTCCAGGGCGCCGACCTGGTCATCCCCGACCTCCGCGGCGGCTTCTCGTACCTGATCGCCGCCCTCGCGGCCCAGGGCACCTCCCGGGTCCACGGCATCGACCTGATCAACCGCGGCTACGAGAACTTCATGGAGAAGCTCATGGAGCTGGGCGCGAAGGTCGAGCTCCCTGGCAAGGCACTCGGCTAGAAACCGCCTCCCGGCCCCGGCCACGGGCCCGCGACAGCGCCCTCCGGCCGGGGGCCCGGGGGGGCGCCCCCGGGCAGGCACGGCATGGAGAAGCCCGGGGAGCCGGGCGCGAAGGCCGAGCTCCCGGGCAGGGCGCTGGGCCGGCCACCGCCTCCTGGCAGGGCGCTCGGCCGGTACGTACGACGATGGGGCGGCTCCCGGTGACCGGGAGCCGCCCCATTCGCGTTGCTGAGCCTCGTACGCAGGTCCCGTCGCGTACGTGAGCGCCTACTTGCCCTTGGCGGCTTCCTTGAGCTTGCTGCCCGCGGAGACCTTGACGCTGTAGCCGGCCGGGATCTGGATCGGGTCGCCGGTCTGCGGGTTGCGGGCGGTGCGAGCGGCACGGTGGGTGCGCTCGAAGGTCAGGAAGCCGGGGATGGTGACCTTCTCGTCGCCCTTGGAGACGATGTCGCCGACGACCTCGGCGAACGCGGCCAGCACTGCGTCGGCGTCCTTGCGGGTCACCTCGGCGCGGTCGGCCAGCGCGGCCACCAGCTCACTGCGGTTCATGTTGTTACTCCCGTGTTCTTCTTGCCGTTGAGGCGTGCCACGCGGCGGAGCCGCATGTGGGGCACAGCGAAGTCGTTGTGCTCGCGCCCAGAGACGCATCCTGCCCCTACCTGCGGCGGGAAAGCCAATCCGGCACCCGCACGGAGGCGTGGGACAACCCATGTGTGTCACACGAAGGCGTGCCAGGCCGCAACCCTAGAGGGCCGCTCACGGCGCGAGGTTCCGCGACGCGCCGTCGCGGGGGCCGTCGTGGCGATCCTCACAGCCCTCGCAGCCCCCGCACGCCATGACACCGAGCCTACGAGGCCGACGCGCCCGCCGCCTTCGCAGCCTCGCGCACCGCGCCCGCCACCGCGCCCGCGACCTTGTCGTTGAAGACGCTCGGGATGATGTAGTTCGGGTTGAGCTCGTCGTCGCTCACGACGTCCGCCAGGGCCTTCGCGGCCGCCAGCATCATCTCGGTGTTGACCGTCCGGGACTGCGCGTCCAGCAGACCGCGGAAGACGCCCGGGAAGACCAGGACGTTGTTGATCTGGTTGGGGAAGTCGGAGCGGCCGGTGGCGACCACCGCGGCCGTCAGACGGGCCACCGCCGGGTCGACCTCGGGGTCCGGATTCGCGAGCGCGAACACGATCGCGCCCTCCGCCATGGCGGCCACGTCATCGCCGTCGAGGACGTTCGGGGCGGAGACGCCGATGAAGACGTCCGCGCCGCGCACGGCCTCCTTCAGGGTGCCGGTGAGGCCCTCGGGGTTGGTGTTGTCGGCGATCCAGCGCAGCGCCGAGTCCGGGGCCGCGTGGACGAGGTCCTCGCGGTCGGCGTGCACCACGCCGTGGATGTCGGCGACGACGGCGTTCTTCACGCCGGCCGCCAGCAGCAGCTTGAGGATGGCCGTGCCGGCCGCGCCCGCGCCGGACATCACGACCCGCACGTCCCCGATGCCCTTGCCCACGACACGCAGGGCGTTCGTGAGGGAGGCGAGGACGACGATCGCGGTGCCGTGCTGGTCGTCGTGGAAGACCGGGATGTCCAGGGCCTCGCGCAGCCGGGCCTCGATCTCGAAGCAACGCGGCGCGGAGATGTCCTCCAGGTTGATGCCGGCGAAGCCCGGCGCGATGGCCTTGACGATCTCGACGATCGCGTCGGTGTCCTGGGTGTCCAGGCACAGCGGCCAGGCGTCGATGCCGGCGAACCGCTTGAAGAGGGCCGCCTTGCCCTCCATGACGGGCAGCGCGGCCTTCGGGCCGATGTTGCCCAGGCCCAGCACGGCCGAACCGTCCGTCACGACCGCAACGGAGTTGCGCTTGATGGTGAGGCGGCGGGCGTCCTCGGGGTTCTCGGCGATCGCCATGCAGACGCGGGCCACACCCGGCGTGTAGATCATCGAGAGGTCGTCACGGTTGCGGATGGGGTGCTTGGACTGCATCTCGATCTTGCCGCCGAGGTGCATCAGGAACGTACGGTCGGAGACCTTGCCGAGCGTGACGCCCTCGATGAGGCGGAGCTGCTCGACGATCTCGTCGGCGTGCGCGGTCGAGGTCGCCGCGATGGTGACGTCGATGCGAAGCTTCTCGTGGCCGGACGCCGTGACGTCGAGGCCGGTCACCGAGCCTCCGTGGGACTCGACGGCTCCGGTGAGCTGGGAGAC
Source organism: Streptomyces sp. NPDC037083 (assembly GCF_055606485.1). NCBI lineage: Bacteria > Bacillati > Actinomycetota > Actinomycetes > Kitasatosporales > Streptomycetaceae > Streptomyces > Streptomyces sp. NPDC037083. The sequence continues at coordinate 143,152 of NZ_JBVJSQ010000017.1, forward strand.
CGCGGTTCCGCTCGCGGGCACCTCCAGCCGGACCGTCATCGAGTAGGAGACGCTGGGCGCCGTTGCCATGGCCGACTTCCTCTGCACTGCTGGGTCGCGGGTTTGCCGTCCGATCGTCGCACCTACCGACGAGTACGTGAAAGCCGCGCCTAATTGCGATCGTTTTGTTCTCGGCGACCCCGGGAGCGCGGCCCCCGTGACCCGGGGGACGGCGCATGGAAGAGGCCCACATCACAGGATGATGTGGGCCTCTCCGACGTTCATGACACCGACCCGCCATGCTCGCCTCGCGGCAAGTGGTCGCTCGTAGCGACGAAGGTTGGGCCCGGGGGCTTGGATCGAGCCGGTGTCACGACCAGGCTAACAAACGGATGCCCGAAGACCATTCCCGTCCGCGGAGTTCACAGGAATCAGTCGGATTCCTCACTCCCTGAGAAGGTCGGGCACCGCGTTCGCGTCCGGCTCGTCCCGGTCCCCCGACACCACCGTGAGCTGCTGGGTGGCCCGGGTCAGCGCCACGTACAGCACCCGCAGGCCGGCCGGGGACTCGTCGGCGATCTCCGCGGGCGAGACGACGACCGTGGCGTCGTACTCCAGGCCCTTGGCCTCCAGGCTGCCGAGGGCCACCACGCGGTCGCCGAGGCCGGCGAGCCAGCGTCTGGCCTCCTCGCGGCGGTTCATGGCGACCACGACGCCGATGGTGCCGTCGACCCGCTCCAGGAGGCGTTCGGCCTCCGCGCGGACAGTGGCGCTCAGCGTGTCGCCGACCCCCGTGCCGTGCCTTCCGTCCGCGGCCACGAACCGGGGCACGACACCCGTCGACCTGACCGCCGACGGGGACTCGGCGCCGGGCATGGCCAGGGCCAGCACCCTGGCGGCCAGTTCGGCGATCTCGGCCGGGTTGCGGTAGTTCACGGTCAGCTGGAAGCGCCGGCGGGGGCGGGTGCCGAGGGCCTCGTCGCGGGCCTCGGCGGCCTCGTCGGGGTCCGACCAGGAGGACTGGGCCGGGTCGCCGACGACCGTCCAGGTGGCGTGCCGGCCGCGCCGGCCGACCATGCGCCACTGCATCGGGGTGAGGTCCTGCGCCTCGTCGACGATGACGTGGGCGTACTCGGTGCGCTCCTGGGCGAGCCGCTCGGCGCGCTCGCGCTGGGACTCCTCGCGCACCGGCATCAGCTCCTCCAGGCCGGTGAGCTGGTCCAGCGGGTCGAGCTCGCGTCTCTTGCGGGGGCGGGCCGGGACGCCGAGGATCGCCTGGAGCTCGTCGAGCATGGCGATGTCGTGCACGGACAGCCCGTCCCGCCTGAGGGAGCGGGCGACCTTGCGGACCTCTCCGGGGTTGAGGATGCGGCGGGCCCAGCGGCCGAGCCGCCGCTCGTCGGCCATGGCCCGCAGCACGGTCTGCGGGGTCAGCTCGGGCCACCACGCGTCGAGGAAGGCGATGAAGGAGTCCTCGCCGGTCACGTCCTCGTCGAAGGAGGAGCGCAGTTCGGCGGCGAGCTCGGGGTCGGTGTGCCGGCCGGCCGCGCCGGAGCGCTCCCACAGGGCGTCCAGGAGGAGCTTGCGGGCGCGGGGGCGCAGCAGGTTCACCGGGGCGGTGCCGCTGAGGGCGCTCTGGCGGACCCGGTCCAGGTCGGCGGCCTCCAGCTCCAGCCTGCGGCCGAAGGCGACGACGCGCAGCCGGGTGGGCGTCCCCGGGGTCGCGGGGGTCGCGGGGGTCTCGTCGGGCTCGCCGAAGGACAGCTGGGCCGCGGCCGCGCCCCGGCCGCCGTCGCCGCCGCTCTCCAGGGCTCCGCGCGCCGCCTTGCGCAGCACCTTCAGCATCCGGTGCGACCCCTTGGCCCGGGCCACCGCCGGGGAGTCGTACAGGGTGGCCTCGGCGCCGTCGACGAGGGAGCCGATGGCGCGGATGGCGACCTGGCCCTCCTCGCCCAGGGAGGGCAGGACGCCCTCGGTGTACGCCACGAGCAGGGGCGTGGGCGAGACGATCAGGATGCCGCCCGCGTACCGGCGCCGGTCCTGGTAGAGCAGGTAGGCGGCCCGGTGCAGGGCGACGGCGGTCTTGCCGGTGCCGGGGCCGCCCTCGACGTAGGTGACGGAGGCGGCGGGGGCGCGGATGACCAGGTCCTGCTCGGCCTGGATGGAGGCGACGATGTCGCGCATGGTGTGGCTGCGGGCCTGCCCGAGGGCGGCCATGAGGGCGCCGTCGCCGATGACCGGCAGTTCCTCGCCGCCGAGGAAGGCCCTCAGCTCGGGGCGCATCAGGTCGTCCTCGACGCCGAGGACGCGCCGGCCCTTGGAGCGGATGACGCGACGGCGGACGACGCGCCCCGGGTCGACCGGGGTGGACCGGTAGAAGGGGGCGGCCGCGGGCGCCCGCCAGTCGATGACCAGCGGCGCGTAGTCGGAGTCGAGGACGCCGATACGGCCGATGTGGAGCGTCTCGGCGATGTCGGCGGTGTTGTCGGGGCGGACGGACCCCTCGGCGGGCTCCACGGCGGTGTAGGCGCCGTCCGGGCCCTTCTTGCCGTCCCTGCCGAGGAGCAGATCGATCCGCCCGAACAGGAAGTCCTCGAACTCGTTGTTGAGCCGGTTGAGGTGGACGCCCGCGCGGAAGACCTGCGCGTCCCGCTCGGCGAGCGCTCCGGGCGTGCCGACCTGGCCGCGCTGGGCCGCGTCGTTCATGAGGAACTCCGCCTCGTGGATCTTCTCCTCGAGGCGGCGGTACACCCGGTCGAGGTGTTCCTGTTCGACGCTGATCTCTCGGTCCCGCACCGAATCCGGTGCGATTTCCTCAACCGATCCGACCGCGGTCTCCTGCTGTGCCTGAGCGGCCACCGGGCCCCCTTCTGACGTGCTGGGCAGCCGTCAACCGTACGCGAAGGGGGCCCGCGAAGCCATGCGAAGCTACGCGTCGATCTGGACGAGCTTCTTGCCGTCGAAGGTCATGACCTCGAAGTGGTCGATCTCGTTGGTCTTGAAGGCCGCGCCACCCACGACGTAGAGCGGGTTCTTGGCCTGTTCGGTCTTGGCGTTCGGCAGGCCGTAGCCCCACTCCGGGACCGACCAGGAGGAGACGGTCTCCCGCTCGCCGTTCTTGCCGACGGCGATGAGCGAGCACTTCTCCGGACCCGCCACGTTCTTCAGCTCGACGCCGACCTCCGTGCCCCACGCCTTCTCGCCCATGGCGACGGTCGCCGAGACCTTGGAGGCGGAGTCGGTCGCGGAGACCCGGTCGGAGAGCGTGTCGAACGTCGTCTTGGCGGAGTTGGCGGACTTGGTGGAGCCGGCCTGGACGTCCTTGGTCCCGCTGTCGCCGCCGGTCGCCGCGAGCACGGTGAGCGGGCCGCCGATGATCAGTGCGGCCGCGGCGGCCACCAGGAAGAACGAGCGGCGGCGCTTCTGCGCGCGGCGCTCGGACACCTCGTCGACCAGCCGTTCCGCCAGCCGCGGGCTGGGGCGGGCGGACAGGGAGTCGCCGATCGCGGGCGTGCCGGTGCCCGGCAGGTCCGCGAGGGCGGCCAGCATGGGCTCCATCCCGGCCAGCTCGTCGAGCTGCTGGGCGCACCACTCGCAGCCGGCGAGGTGCATCTCGAAGGCGGTCGCCTCGGCGTCGTCGAGGATGCCGAGGGCGTAGGCGCCGACGGTCTCGTGTTCGCTCGGGCTCGGAGATCCCACTGACCCCTGCATGGGACCAGACATACCCGAACCACCTGCTCCGAATCCCCCGTAACCGCTCATCACGCCGTCACCCCCCGCTCTTCCAGAGCCAGCTTCATCGACCGCAGGGCGTAGAACACCCGGGAGCGCACGGTGCCGCTGGGTATGCCCAGCGTCTCGGCCGCCTCGTTGACGGTACGCCCCTTGAAGTACGTCTCGACGAGCACCTCCCGGTGGGCCGGGGTCAGGTCGTCGAGCGCGTCGGACAGCGTCATCAGCCACAGCGCCTTGTCGATCTCGTCCTCCGCAGGAATGACCTCCAGCGGCGACGGGTCGACCTCCTGCGGCCGGGCCTGCCGGCTGCGGTGGCCGTCGATGACGATGCGGCGTGCGACCGTCACCAGCCAGGGGCGTACCGATCCGGTCGCTCGATTGAGCTGACCGGCGTTCTTCCAGGCACGGATGAGCGTCTCCTGCACGACGTCCTCGGCACGCTGCCGATCTCCGGCAACCAGGCGCAGGACATACGCAAGCAGGGGTCCGGCATGCTCCCGATACAGAGCACGCATCAGCTCCTCGTCAGGTTCCGAGGGCTGGGACATGCGATGTCGGGCCCTCGATCCACGTTCATTGGCCACGGCCGCATCCTTGCGCACGCCCACCTCCGGTGTCCGGGGGTTCCCCCAGTCGGTCGCTCGACGACGGGTACGCAGGCGGGGGGTTGAGTGTTCAAACCGAGGGGACACTTTTCTTCGTGGTGTCATGACGAGGGGGACATGGGGGCACATTCCCACCTTCTTTTCTTTACATTTCCGCCACACCGACAAGATCGCGCGGCCTGCCCGGCGACCGGCGAGGGTAAACGGCGTGTAATCGAAATCACTTCGACAGTTGCACTCCGCCGCCTGCCCGAAAGCCGCATACCGGGCAGCGTGGTGACGTGGTGACACTCTGTCAACTGCGTGCGAGCGCCGCCCTCCGACGGTGCCGGGCCACCCGTTCCCGGTTCCCGCAGACCTCGCTGGAACACCAGCGACGACGCCGCCCCCGGGACATGTCGACGTACACGATGGGGCAGTTGTCCCCCTCGCACTGCCGCAGCCCCGCCCGGGAGACCGGATCGGTGAGCAGCTCCACCGCGTCACGGGCCACGGCGGCCAGCAGTGCCGCGCATCCCGGCGGCCGGTCCAACGCCCGCACGAGCGCACCGTCTTCGCCGCGCACCGCACGAGGGGCCGGGGGCGCGGGCCGGGCCGCGTCGTTCACCCGGGCCAGGGCGCCGTCGTACGGGCCGACCGTGCTGTACGGCCCGGCGCCGTTCTGGGCGAGCCAGCCGTGCACCAACCGGCCCACGTTGCGGCGCAGTTCCCGGAACGCAGGCGGCCAGGCGGCGTCGGCGTGGGTGAGCGGGGTCTCCGGCGGGACCAGCCCTGAGCCGTGGATCCACGCGCACAACGGCCCGACGGAGTCGAGCCGTTCGAGGGGGTGTGCGGTCGCGAGCAGGTCGAGACAGATCCGTCCGGCATCGAACCGCAGCTCGTCCATGTGCGCGTCACCGCCAACCGAGGAGCACCACCGAGGAACCCGTTCCTCTCACAGTGCCCGGCCCGGGGCGCAACCGGAACCCCCCGGGCCGTGCGGCGCGGGCCGATGCGTCACGGCGCGGCCCCGGGCGTCACGGTCACCGGCCGCACGGGCCGCGGGCAACGGCGCCGGCGCGTGCGCCGACGCCGGGCAACCCGCCTACGCGTCCGCGTACTTCGCGTCCGAGGCGGGGTCCAGCGCCAGCCGGTATCCCCGCTTCACCACGGTCTGGATCAGTTTGGGCGCGCCGAGGGCGGTCCGCAGCCGGGCCATCGCCGTCTCGACGGCGTGCTCGTCGCGGCCCGAGCCCGGCAGCGCCCGCAGCAGGTCGGACCGCGGCACCACCCAGCCCGGCCGCCGGGACAGCGCCCGCAGCAACGACATGCCCGCCGGCGGCACCGGCCTGAGACACCCGTCCACCAGCACCGCGTGCCCCCGGATCTCCACCCGGTGCCCGGCGACCGGCAGCGCCCGCGCCCGCCCCGGCAGCTCCTGGCACAGCAACTGCACGAGGGGCCCGAGCCGGAAGCGCTCCGGCTGGACGGTGTCCACGCCCCGCGCCTGCAGCGGCAGCGCGGTGACCGGGCCGACGCAGGCCGGAAGCACGTCGTGGTGCAGGGCGTTGAGCAACTCGGACAGCAGCCCGCGCTGTTCGGCGCGCGAGAACAGCGAGGCGGCCGCGGGCGCGCTGGTGAAGGTGATCGCGTCCAGTCCGCGCGAGACGGCGGCGTCCAGGAGCCGGTCGAGCGGCGCGATGTCCTCCGGCGGCATCCACCGGTACACGGGCACCCCCACGACCTCCGCGCCCGCGGCCCGCAGCGACTCCACGAAACCCGGCAGCGGCTCGCCGTGCAGCTGGACGGCGACCCGGCGGCCGTCGACCCCCTCCTCCAGGAGCCGGTCGAGGACCTCGGCCATCGACTCGCTGGACGGCGACCAGTCCTCCGTCAGCCCCGCGGCCCGTACGGCTCCCTTGACCTTGGGTCCGCGGGCCAGCAGTTCCACCCCGCCGAGCCGGGCGAGCAACTGCTCCCCGAGGCCCCAGCCGTCGGCGGCCTCGACCCAGCCGCGGAAGCCGATGGCCGTGGTGGCGACCACCACGTCCGGCGCCTGGTCGATGAGGTCCTTGGTGGCGGCGAGAAGCTCGCCGTCGTCGGCGAGCGGCACGATCCGCAGGGCGGGCGCGTGCAGCACCGCCCCACCGCGCCGCTGAAGCAGCGCGCCGAGCTCCTCGGCCCGGCGCGCGGCCGTCACGCCCACGGTGAAGCCCGCCAGGGGTCCGTGTTCGACGGATCCCTCGGGGCCGGTGGCCGGTTGCTGCTGTTCCTCGTACATAGCTCTCGTCCCGCTCGAGTCATGTTCACACCTACATGCCGACGAGCCTGTCAACGGTGCGTGACAGGCTCGGTTCGGCTTCATGTCGCCAGTGTTACGTCACACCTCGGCATAGCTGAGCTGCGGCTTCGCCTCGGAGGCCGAGCTCGTTGCCGTCACGCGCCCCGCCGGGCGGCGAAGGTATACGGCCCAGGTGACCGCGAAGCAGGCCGCGTAGAAGGCGAGGAAGGCGACGAAGGCGCCGGTTCCGGAGCCGTAGGAGAGGAACGACTGACGGAAGGCCAGGTTGATGCCGACGCCGCCGAGCGCGCCGACCGCGCCGATCAGTCCCATGGAGGCGCCGGACAGCCGGCGGCCGTACGCGGCGGCCGCCTCGCCCTCCAGGCCCTTGGCGACGGCCTTCGCCTGGAAGATGCCCGGGATCATCTTGTACGTCGACCCGTTGCCGAGGCCGCTGAGCACGAAGAGCACCACGAAGGCGGTGACGAAGAGCGGCAGCGACTTCTGCATGCTGGCGAAGACCAGGACGGCGGTGGCCGCGGCCATGCCGACGTAGTTGTAGAGGGTGATCTTCGCGCCGCCGTACTTGTCGGCCAGCCAGCCGCCCACCGGACGGATCAGCGAGCCGAGCAGCGGGCCGATGAAGGTGAGGTAGGCCGCCTGCAGGGGCGTCCGGCCGAACTGGTTGGTCAGGACCTGTCCGAAGGCGAAGCTGTAGCCGATGAACGACCCGAACGTGCCGACGTAGAGGAAGGACATGATCCAGGTGTGCGCGTCCTTCGCGGAGTCGATCGCGGCGCCGGTGTCGTTCTTCACGGAGGCCAGGTTGTCCATGTACAGCGCGGCGAGGGTCGCGGCGATGACGATCAGCGGGATGTAGATGCCGAGCAGCACGCGCGGCCCGCCGCTCGCCCCGATGACGGCGAGGCCCATCAGCTGGAGGACCGGCACGCCGATGTTGCCGCCGCCCGCGTTGAGTCCGAGCGCCCACCCCTTCTTCCGGAGGGGGAAGAAGGCGTTGATGTTGGTCATGGAGGAGGCGAAGTTGCCGCCGCCGATGCCCGCGACCAGCCCGACCAGCAGGAACGTGTTGAAGGAGGTCCCCGGCTCCATGACCGAGAACGCGGCGACGGTGGGGATCAGCAGCAGGCCGGCGGAGATGATCGTCCAGTTCCGCCCGCCGAAGATCGCGACGGCGAAGGTGTAGGGCACTCGCACGACCGCCCCGACCAGCGTCACCATCGACGTCAGCAGGAACTTGTCGGCCGGGGTGAGGCCGTACTCCGGGCCCATGAAGAGCACCAGCACGGACCACATCGTCCAGATCGAGAAGCCGATGTGCTCGGAGAGGACGGAGAAGACGAGGTTACGGCGGGCGATCTTCTCGCCCTTCTCGTTCCAGAAGGCCTCGTTCTCCGGGTCCCACTCCTCGATCCAGCGACTCCCCTTCTTGGCGGGGGACGGGGGTGCGGGGGCTGTACTCGGGGCTGTCATGACGCCTCCACGTGCTCCGGGCTCGGGTGGTTCGGGGGGATGAGCGGTGATGAGTCCCGAAGGTAGGGAGGGCGCGTTTCCGGGCTGTGGCTGTGGGTGACCGGAAAGGAACGTTGCTCTCACCTTGCGCGGACGCCCGGTGAGAGGTTGCGGTGAGCGCTCAGCTGTGGGGCGGCTGCCCGTGGGGGTGAGGAGGCTGCGGCGGGTACGGGGCCGGGGGCTGCTGCGGGTACGGCTGGGGCTGGGCCTGAGGGTACGACTGGGGGTACGTCTGCTGGGGGTACGTCTGCTGCTGGGGCTGGGGGTACTGCTGGGGCTGTGGGTACTGCTGCTGGGGATACGGCTGCTGCTGTCCGTACGGCGACGGCTGGGGCTGCGCGTAAGGTCCGGGCTGCGGGTGGGGCTGCTGCTGCGGGTGGCCGTAGCCGCCGCCCCCGCCCGCCTGGGCCGCGCCATGGGGTCCGTACGGGCCGGGGGCCTGGGACGGGAAGCCGCCGCCGAAGGGGTTCTGGCCGTGTCCGGCCGCCCCGGCCGCCGGCAGGTACCGCACGCGCCCGCTCTCGTCGGTCACCGGGACGAACCCGGCGGCCCCCAGACGGGCGGCGGCCTTGGCGTTGCGGCGGCGGTTGACTGCGAAGCCGATGCCGAAGACGCCCATCAGGACGACCCAGGTGACGGCGGCGGCGACGAAGTCGGTGCCCGTGCCGCCGAGCCGTATACCGAGGATCGCGCAGCCCGCGGTGGCGCCCAGCGCGCCGTACCCCATGCGCTTCTCGGCGTGTCTGCCCGTGAGGTCGAAGGTGATGCGGGTCTTGAGGAGTTCGAAGGCGTCCGGGGCCAGGGGCGGCAGGGACACGCCGTCGTGGGCGTTCGGGTACTGCGCCCAGTTCTGCGCGGCACGCGCGCGTGCCTGTGGAGCGGGGTCGGGGACGATCAGCATCCTCAGCGCGCTGCCCCGCGAGCCGCCGCCCTGCCGGACGTCCGCGTACTCGTAGCCGAACTGCTCGGCCAGGGAGGCGAGTCGGGCCAGCTTCTTCACCGAGGCCATGGGGCTGGTGAGCTCGACGGGCCCGCCTCCCGCCATCGCCCGCAGCATCTTCTGCACCTGCCGCTTGCTCATCGGCACTCATCTCCCCCACCGGCCGGACCACCGGCCCACTGTTCACTTGCGCAACGCCGGGCAGTCTTCCACACGCCCGCGGCCCCTGTACGAGGCGGCCGATCCGCTTGACCTGGCCTTCACGACCCCGAGCGGCCTCAAGCACGGCCCCGGGCTGCCTCGAACACGGCCCCGGGCACGGCCCCGGGCACGACAGGGGCGCGGCCTACCGGCCGCGCCCCTGCGTCTGTTCGTCGAGCGCCGTCCTGCACAGGCGCGGTACGCCCCCTCAGGCCCGGTGCGCCCCGGTCCGGCCGTCCGGCCACAGGCGGGGCCTGCGGCGGGCCGCCAGGTCCTCGACCCAGCCGAAACAGACGACGCACACCGCGGTGAGGAGCCAGATGACCGGCAGTTGCGGCCATGGACTCTGCAGGATCCACGGTGCGTCGGCCTCCAGCCACGCGACGCCCCACAGGCGGTCCCACATCGCCTCGACGACTCCGATGCACACGTTGTGCCACAAGTAGATCGTCACGGCACGGGAGTTGAGCAGGGTGACGAGCCGGTCCCAACGGCGCAGCCGGGCCGGCCACTCGGTCCAGGACGGGCTGATGTGCAGGAGCAGCAGGACCGCCGCGAACGACCACAGCGACTGGGCGAACGGCATGTCGTCCAGGTCGTGTCCCTCCCGCAGGTCGTGGCCGAGGGCGTACCAGAGGCCGATCCCCGCGATCGCCGGGGCCAGCGAAGGGACGACGTAGCGGGGCAGCCTGCGCAGGATCCCCTCCTGGTGCGCCATGCCCAGCAGCCAGCACGCGCCGAACGCGCCGAAGTCGCTGAGGTTGGACTCCAGGCGCCAGCCGGGCACCGGCAGCGCGCCGAACTCCAGGGTCGCCGACAGCGCGATCGGCGCGAGGACCGTCGGCCAGGAAAACCGGCGCAGGGCGCGCAGCAGCAGCGGGGAGAGCAGGACGAACCAGAGGTAGGCGCGGATGTACCACAGGGGCACGCCCAGATCGACGGCCCAGTCGTCGCCGATCAGCCCGTGCACGCCGGGCAGGCCCTCGCCGTAGGGCGGGTCGCTGAGCGGCAGGATCCAGAAGGCGAGGTGGAGCCACCACCAGCCGGGGTGCCCCTCGTCGTCGGGACTCCAGCCCCCCGCCAGCATGCCCGTCACGCCGACCGCGCCCAGCAGCCACAGCGGGGGCAGCAGCCGGCGCAGACGTCCACGGGCGACTTCCAGCGCGGGCCGTCGGGCCAGCGAGCGGGCCATGAGGTTGCCGGCGAGCGCGAACATCACGCCCATGGAGGGGAAGACGACGGGCAGCCAGGCCCAGCCCATCAGGTGGTAGAAGACGACACGGAAGAGGGCGATGGCGCGCAGGAGGTCGAAGTAGCGGTCGCGTCCGCCGCCCTGCTTCCTTCCGCTCGCCTCCCCCGGCCCCCGGCCGGCCGTGACCTCGCTGCCCGGGGCCTCGTCTGCCGGGGCCTCGTCTGCCGGAGCCTCGTGTGCCTGGGCCCGGTTTGCCGGGGCCCCGCTGCTGCCCGGGTCCCGCTGCTGCGCGCTCTCCTGCGCCGGGCCGGCGCCTCGGGTCGGCGGTCCGGGCAGCTCGGGCAGCTCGGCAGTGGTCTCCGTGGGGTGGGTGCTCATCAGGCCGTTCCTCCTTCCAGGGTCGCCGCCGGCGCGCCCGGCGGGGCCGCCACCTGCCCCTTGCGGCGCAGCTTCTGCCAGCGCAGCCGGCCGCCGGTGAGGGCGGTGATCCAGGACTGGAGCAGGACGATGTACATCAGCTGGCGGTACAGCAGCTGCTGGAGCGGGAGGGAGATGAGCGGGGTGAGTCGTTCACGGTCCAGGACGAAGGCGTAGGCCGCGCAGCCCGCCTGGACGGCGAGGACGCCGAACCAGGCGGCGATCGTCTTGCCGGTCGGGCCGAAGAGCAGGCCGTAGACGAGGAAGAGGTCGATGAGCGGGGCGAGGAGCGGCGCGACGACCATGAAGAGGGAGACCAGGGGGAGGCCGACGCGGCCGAAGCGGCCCGACGGCCCGCTCTCGACGAGGGCGCGGCGGTGCTTCCAGATGGCCTGCATCGTCCCGTAGCACCAGCGGTAGCGCTGGGACCACAGCTGCTGGACGGACTCCGGGGCCTCGGTCCAGGCGCGCGCCTTCTCCGCGTACACGACGTGCCAGCCGTCGCGGTGGATGGCCATGGTGATGTCGGTGTCCTCGGCGAGGGTGTCGTCGCTCATCCCGCCGACGCGGTCGAGCGCGCTGCGGCGGAACGCCCCCACGGCCCCCGGGATGGTGGGCATGCAGCGCAGGACGTCGTACATCCGGCGGTCGAGGTTGAAGCCCATCACGTACTCGATGTGCTGCCAGGCGCCGATGAGGGTGTCCTTGTTGCCGACCTTGGCGTTGCCGGCGACCGCGCCGACCTTCGGGTCGGCGAAGGGCTGGACGAGCTCGCGGACCGTGGACGGCTCGAAGACGGTGTCGCCGTCCATCATCACGATGAGGTCGTGCCGGGCGTTGGCGATGCCCCGGTTGAGCGCGGCGGGCTTGCCCGCGTTGAGCTGGCGGACGACGCGCACGCCGGGCAGTTTCAGGTCCTCGACGATGCGGGCCGTGCCGTCGCTGGAGCCGTCGTCGATGACGAGGATCTCGATCGGGTGCTCGCTCTTCATCAGCGAACGCACCGTGTTCTCGATGCACTTGGCCTCGTTGTAGGCCGGGACGAGCACGGACGCCGGCTCGGTGACCGGCGCGTCGGGGCCCCAGACGAACCCCTTGCGGCGGGTACGGCGGGTGTGGATCGCGGAGAGCAGCAGCATCAGGCCGAAGCGGGCGAAGACGAGGACGCCGATGACGGCCAGACCGACGACCAGGACGGCGGTGATGTCGTCGGAGGCCTCGACCAGGAAGACCCAGGCCCTGCCCTTCCACAGCTCGATCCCGGTGACCGGGGTGTGCGCGCTGGGCGCCTGCAGGGCCCCGGTGAGGTTCTCGAACGTGTAACCCTCGGCCTGCAGTTGCGGGAGGTAGGCGTCGAGGGCTTGGACGGTCTGGTGGCGGTCGCCGCCGGAGTCGTGCATGAGGACGATCGCGCCCTTGCCGTCCTGCGGCGTGGAGTTGCGGATGATCTCGCGCACGCCCGGCCGGCGCCAGTCCTCGCTGTCCGCGGTGGTGAAGACGGTGAGGTATCCGCGTGTGCCGACGAACTGGGTGACCGGCCACGACGCGTCGTCTAGGGCGTCCGTGCTGGAGGAGTAGGGCGGCCGGAAGAGGGAGGTCCGGATGCCCGCCGCGCCCGCCAGCGCCAGTTGGTTCTGGGTGAGTTCCCAGTCGATGCGCTTCTCGGACTGGTAGGAGAGATCGGGGTGGTTGAAGGTGTGCAGCCCGATCTCGTGCCCCTCGTCGACCATCCGCCGGACCAGGTCGGGGTAGCGGGAGGCCATGGTGCCGGTGATGAAGAAGACGGCGTGCACGTGGTGCTTCTTCAGGACGTCGAGGACCTCGGGGGTCCACTTCGGGTCGGGTCCGTCGTCGAAGGTGAGCACGATCCTGTGGTCCGGCACCTCGAGGCTGGTCCGCTGTCCGCCGCGGGTGTCGACGACCGGGCCGCCGTCGAGGATCTCCTCCGGCACCTTGTCGGAGGCGGCTTCGGGGCGGATGCGGTAGTCGGCGAGGATCTCGCTGTGCACGTAGCCGCGCAGCATCAGCATCGCCATCATCGCGAAGAGCACGAGCAGCGGCAGCAGATGGCGCAGCCGGAGGGGGACCGGGCGCCGGCGGACGGCGGCAGGCGCCGGACTCTGCGGGGATCCGTCGGCGGCGAGTCCCGCGGGGCGGCCCCGGCCCTGCCGTCCGCCGAGGCGCCGGCCGGCCCGCCGCCCGCCGGGCGGCTCACCTCCCGGCAGGCCCCCCGGCGGCGGGGATGCGGGCGCGGCCTGGCCGCCGGACGAGTGCGCGAACTGCCCGACGGGGGACCGTCGGGCCGAACGCCGGCTGGTACGTGGTGCCATGAGAGGTGGTTCTCCGGGGACGATTGGTGGGCGGACGGACCGCACCAGGGACTGTGCGGCGAGGGCGCGCCCGGGGCCGGGCGACGCGGAGCGGTCGTCGAGGACGACCGGTGCGCGGGGGCGGGGTGAGCGCCCCGGGAGCGGAGGCCGGACCGGACGGTCGGGCGGCCGCGCCGGCGGCGCGAGTCGGACGGTGCGAAACGGTCGCGGCCGGACGGCCGGTTCCGGTCGCGAGGGGTGGGGTGGTCGGGGGGCAGGGCTGCGGGGATCGGGCGGCCGGCCGGGGACCGAGCCCCTGTTGGGCGGCGCGGTCGACACGGCGTCGTCGTTCACGCGGGCCGGTCGGCCGCGGTGGTCGGGACGTCGGTGCGGGTGTCCGGGGCCGGTTCGCCCTCCGATGGGCCGTGGCCCGGGACCAGCCCGGCCGCCGACTCCTCGTCGAACCGGCTCGGGGTCGGGTCGGCGCGGAGTCGGCTCCTCGTCGGCTCGGCGCGTGGTCGGCGCGCGCTCGGCGGACTTCGTCCGCCGGAGCCCCGGGCGGACCCTGCCTCAGCTTGCCGGGCTGGACGCCGCCGGGGCCGGTTCCGGGGGGCCGTCGGCGACCGTGGTGGAGGCTCCTCCGGCCGGGGACGGGGAGGAGACCGGGGAGGGGGACGCGGCCGGTGAGGACGCGGGCGGCGGCGCGGACGGCGTCGGCGCGATCACCGGGCTGCTGGGGCCGGGTGCGGAGGGGGCCGAGGCCGTCGGGCCGGCGCTGGGAGGAACGGAGCCGCCCGCCGAGGGCCGGGCCGCGGCGGCCGCCCCGCTCGACGGACCCGCGCTCGCCGGGACGCCGGGCGCCGCGCTCGCCCCCGGCTTTCCCGGAACCGCCCCGGGCACGGAGGCGGTCGCCCCCGCTCCGCCCGGCAGCCCGGCCCCCGGCCCGCCGGGCCACGGGGTCCCGGAGTCGTCGGGCGCCGACGTGCTGTCGACCTTCCCGGCGGCCGGCTTGTCGTCGGCCTGGCCCGGCACGGGGAGCGGCAGCCAGGGTGCGCCGGCGTTGCCCGACAGCAGGGTGGCCACGATGGCCACGGCGTAGGCGCCGCACGCGGTGCCCACGACGATGCCGATGCGGCGGAACGTCCGGCTGCGGCGGCCCGACTCGTCGACGAACACGGGGACGTCGGACGCGGCCTCCGGGCCGTCGGCCCGCCCCTGCTTCAGGGGATCGAGCTGGACCGTCACCTCGTCCGGATCGTGGTCCTCGTCCACACCGCCGGGCGTTTCTCCCCAGGGATCCCGGAGATCGCTCGACCGTTCGTTTTCGGAAAGGCTGTTCGAGGATTTCGAGGTCACCGACGGATCGCTTTCACGTGGTGCATCCGGCAAAGACCGGTATCCGCCGTTCTCTCCCGCCACGGACGTCAGGGATTTCCCCACCGCCCCGGCGAAGCTCTGGGATCCTGCCCCCACGACCGGCACGTCCCCGGTCGGCAACGCGGCCTCGGGCCACTTCGGTTGGGCGTCTTCCCGCCAATTCTTCACTTGTGCACTTCCCCCCACGGAACTGTTCTGGGTGCGCATACGACCCCGAGCACGCATCGATGGAACCAGGCCCCCACCCAGCTCCCGCGCCCCATTTACCCCATTGCGCTCAGGTCGACGAATCTAGCGCAGACATGGGGCCCGTGTTCTCGATGTGTCATTTATGAACAGAAGTCATGTTCATGCCTATGGCCGGAAATAGACCCTTGACAGGTCGCCGAGGCACTCACCCGGGCACCACACTCCGGACCGCGACTCGTCGAAGCGCGGAGCGGGTCCGAAGGACCAGCCGCTTTCGCCACACCGGAGACACCAAGGGACAAACAGGCCCCACCTGGGGGCGGTGGGAAACACCCCTCCAGGCATGGCTGGAAAAGCCTCTGACGCGAGCCAACGATTGTCCGCTTGCGCCAGAATCTGGCGAAGTACGACCCCTGGCCGACCGCCCCGCGGACACCGTCAGCCCCAAGCGGGCCCGTTACACCTCACGAGGGGCCGGGCCGCGCACACGCCGTTGACGCCTCCTCGGCAGCCGCGTCGCCGACGGCAGGGGGCGCCGGCGGGACGACCACGGACGAGAGCCGGCGACGGGAACGGTGAGGGGATGCGGCACTCGTCGCTCAGGGGGCGTCGGCCGGGCTCACCGGGTCGGTGAGGCGGGTGCCCAGGAGGGCGCGGGAGACGCCCTGGACCCCCTCGTAGGACACCGTCCGGCCGGGGGCGAGTTCACCGGCGAGGCGTTCGGCCAGGTTCTCGCCCTCCTCGTGCAGACGCAGCACCGCGGCGTCCCAGCGGACGTCGTCCCGGTCGGCGAGCCAGGCGTCCAGGGCCGCGTCGATGTCCTTCGCCCAGGCGGACAGGCCGGCGGCCAGGGCGCCGGTGAGGCCGAGCGCGGCCGCGGGGTCGTCCGGGGCGAAGCCGCGGTGGGGACCCTCGCGCAGCGGGTGCGCGTGGTACTCGCCGAGGACGGTGATGTGCAGCGGGTGGTGCGGAGGGTCGCCGTAGGCCTCGTAGGTCAGGAAGACCTCCCCGCACCCCCAGCACACGAAGCGGTCCTCGCCGCGCCGCTCGTCGCGGAACCGGACCGCCCAGGCGGGGCCGAGGTGAGCGGCCAGCTCCCGGGCCAGCGCACGGGTGCGCTCGACGTGCCGGCGCAGCTCTGGCCCGGACGGCCCTCGGCCGTCCGGGCCGCCCGTGTCGAGGGGCACGCGGACGAGGACGTCCCGGCGGGCCACGCCGGCCGGTTCGCTCACGTCGTTCGCGCCGTCCACGCCGCCTCCCGCCGCGCTCGCCGTCGTACGTACGCAGAAGACCCCGCCCCCTGAGGGGGCGGGGTCTTCTGTTCACATGGGATGAGTGGAGATGGCGGGAATCGAACCCGCGTCCAACGGTGCAGAATCAGGGCTTCTCCGTGTGCAGTTCGCTGTGATTTTCTCGGCCCCGGCGATCACGCGAACAAGTCGCCGACGGGCCCAGTCACTGTTTGATTTCCCTCTTCACCCCGTGACCGGGATCAAGGTTTAGTCCCCTAGATTATGCCAGGATCCGGGTCGGGAACACTCCCGGGCTGACACCCATTAAGGGTCCTACACTCACTGCTTATTAGGCAGCGAGGGCGTAGGACTGGGAATCGCTCTTGGTATTGGCGATTATTTTTTGCGACATATGGTTTACGAGATCATTGCCGCTTCCTCGACACGCTTCCCCTGCTTCAACAGCCGCTGTCGAAACCGATCATCCCCATGTTGATTTTTCAATCCCTCCGAGGAGGGCCCGTGCCCACTGCGGGGCACAGGTGCCATCGTACGTGACCAACGCACGCCGATGCCACCGTATTCCCCGCGGCCCGCGCGGCTAGGCGTGCCGCTGCTTGCGCTTGGCCGCCGCGATCGCCCGGTCCGTCTCCCGGCGGTCCTGCTTCTCGCGCAGGGTCTGCCGCTTGTCGTACTCCTTCTTGCCGCGCGCCAGGGCGATCTCGGCCTTGGCCCGGCCGTCCTTGAAGTACAGGGCGAGCGGCACGATCGTGTGCCCGGTCTCCTCGGACTTCACCGCCAGCTTGTCGATCTCCTCACGGTGCAGCAGCAGCTTGCGCTTGCGTCGCGCGGAGTGGTTGGTCCAGCTGCCCTGGCTGTACTCCGGGATGTGGGCGGCGTGCAGCCACGCCTCGTTCCCCTCGATCTGGACGAAGCCGTCGGTCAGCGAGGCGCGGCCCTGGCGCAGCGACTTCACCTCGGTGCCGGTGAGCACGAGGCCCGCCTCGTAGACGTCGATGATCGCGTAGTCGTGCCGGGCCTTCTTGTTCTGCGCGACGATCTTGCGCTTGCCGTCCTTGACCTTGCCGGACGGGGCCGCCCCGCCCTGCTTCGGCTGGGACTCCTTCGGTACGTACATTCCCTTGCTCATAGTCCCGCCATTTTCGCACCTCGAGGCGGTCCGAGGGAAAGCCGATTACGCGAGGGCCCCCGGGAGGCTCAGGACGCGTCGCCGAGTCCGCTCAGCACGGTCTCCGCCCGCTTCAGCGCCCCGTCGTCCGCTTCCAGGTCGGGGGTGATGCCCCGGCCGTCGACGGCACGGCCGGCGGGGGTGCGGTAGTGCCCGACGGTCAGCTCGGCGACGGAGCCGTCCGGCAGCCGGCGCGGCATCTGCACCGAACCCTTGCCGAAGGTGCGCGAGCCCACGACGACCGCGCGGCCCCGGTCCTGAAGCGCGCCGGTGAGCAGCTCGGCCGCGCTCATCGTGCCGCCGTCGACCAGCGCGACCAGCGGACGGACGGTGTCGCCGCCGTCCTCGGCGTGCAGGGCGCGCTGGTCGCCGTCGACGTCGTAGGTGGCGACGAGACCGCCGTCGAGGAAGGCGGAGGCGGCCGCGACGGCCTCGGTGACCAGTCCGCCGGAGTTGCCGCGCAGGTCCAGAACGATCCCGGCGCCGGCCGGGGCGTGCCGGACGGCGCTGCGCACCTTGTCGCCGACGCCCTTGGTGAAGGCGGCGACGGTGACGACGGTGACGTGCCCGGAGACCTCGCGGACGGTGACGGAGTCCGTGGACAGCCGGGCCCGGCGCAGGGTCTCGGTCCACGCGCGCGTGCCGCGCTGCAGGCCGAGACGGACGGCGGTGCCGACGGGGTCGTCCTTGGCGTCACCGCGCAGTAGGGAGACGACGTCGGTGACCGGGAGCCCGTCCACGGGCCGCCCGTCGACGCTGCGCAGCCGGTCGCCCGAGCGGACCCCGGCGGCGGCCGCGGGCGAACCCGGCTGCACCTTGGTCACCTCGATCCGGCCGTCCCGCTCGCGCCGCGCATCGAGGCCGACGCCCGTGTACCGGCCGTCGAGGGAGTCCTCGAACTCCTCGTACTCGCCCTCGGAGTAGACGGCCGCCCAGCGGTCCCCGCTGCGGCTGACGGCGCGCTCGGCGGCCTCCAACGGGGACTTGCCGTCCGCGGCCGCCTCCTCGGCGGCCCGCGTCACGTCCTCGGCGTGGCCGGCGGGCGCGGTGGAAGGAGCCGCCCCCGCGGAGTTCCCGCGGCCCTCGCCCCACTGCTGCGGCAGCGAACCGGTGGCCGCACCGGCGACGAGCACGCTCGCGAAGACCAATGTCAGGACCGCCCCGCGGCCGCAACGGCGGGGCTGACAGAACAGGTCACGGCCTGACATGCCGGTGAGTCTAGGGGAACGCGATGGGCCGTACGGCCGGTTGACCGCGCGACCCACAGGGCGTGCGTCACACCTTCAGATACTTGCGCAGGGCGAAGAACGCGGCCAGCGCGGGCATCAGCAGGCTGGTGGCGAGGATGAGCGGAAGCTTCGTCAGCACGGCGTCCCAGCCGATGAAGTTGATCAGGTTCAGCTTCTCGGACAGGGCCAGGCCGTTGTCGATGATGAAGTACCGGGCGATCACCAGGAATCCGCAGGCGACCGTGCCGCCGATGAGTCCGGCGACCGCCGCCTCGGCGATGAACGGCGCCTGGATGTAGAAACCGGAGGCGCCCACGAGCCGCATGATCCCCGTCTCACGCCGACGGCTGAAGGCGGAGACGCGCACGGTGTTGACGATCAGCATCAGGGCCACGACCAGCATCAGCGCCATCACCGCCCGCGCCGCCCAGTTCATGCCGTTGAGCAGCCCGAAGAGGTTGTCGAGGATGCCCTTCTGGTCCTGGACGGACTGCACGCCCTCGCGCCCGTCGAAGGCGGTCGCGATGACCTGGTACTTCTCCGGGTCCTTCAGCTTGATGCGGTACGACTCCTGCATCTGGTCCGGCGTGAGGGAGCTGGCCAGCGGGGAGTCGCCGAACTGCTCCTTGTAGTGCTTGTACGCGTCGTCCTGCGACTCGTACGTCACCTTCTCGACGACGCCCATCTTGTCGAGGTCGGACTTGATCTGCTTCTTCTGGTCCGCGGTGACCGCGCCCTTGGCGCAGTTCGGGTCCGACTCGGCGTCGCTCTTGTTGCAGAGGAAGACCGAGACGTTGACCTTGTCGTACCAGTAGCCCTTCATCGTGTTGACCTGGTCGCTCATCAGGAGCGACCCGCCGAAGAGCGCCAGGGACAGGGCGACGGAGACGATGACGGCGAAGGTCATCGTCAGGTTGCGGCGGAGACCTACGCCGATCTCCGACAGTACGAACTGGGCGCGCATGGCGTGTTGTTCAGGCCTTTCCGGGGACGTCCGCGGGGGCGGGCGCGATGGCGGGGGCGGTCAGTGCTGGTAGCCGTAGACGCCGCGCGCCTGGTCGCGGACGAGGCGGCCCTGCTCCAGCTCGATGACGCGCTTGCGCATCTGGTCCACGATGTTCTGGTCGTGCGTGGCCATCAGCACGGTCGTGCCCGTCCGGTTGATCCGGTCGAGCAGCTTCATGATGCCGACGGAGGTCTGCGGGTCGAGGTTGCCCGTGGGCTCGTCGGCGATCAGCAGCTTGGGCCGGTTCACGAAGGCGCGCGCGATGGCCACGCGCTGCTGCTCACCGCCGGACAGCTCGCCGGGCATCCGGTCCTCCTTGCCGCCGAGCCCGACGAGGTCGAGCACCTGCGGCACGGACTTGCGGATCTCCCCCTTCGACTTGCCGATGACCTCCTGCGCGAAGGCGACGTTCTCCGCCACCGTCTTGTTCGGCAGCAGCCGGAAGTCCTGGAAGACCGTTCCCAGCTGGCGGCGCATCTGCGGCACCTTCCAGTTGGAGAGGCGCGCGAGGTCCTTGCCCAGGACGTGCACCTGACCGTGGCTGGTCCGCTCCTCGCGGAGGACCAGCCGCAGGAAGGTGGACTTTCCGGAGCCGGAGGATCCCACCAGGAACACGAACTCGCCCTTCTCCACCTCCAGGGAGACATCCCTGAGTGCGGGGCGGGTCTGCTTGGGGTAGACCTTGGAGACGTTGTCGAATCGGATCACGGATGCACCACGGGTCGCCGGGGGTAGATGAGCGTGACCATACGCGAACCGGGGAGGGCGGCGCAGGCGTCGGGAGGGGTTGAGTGGGGCTTGTGCGTTTTTGTACGGGACTTTGTACGCCCCCCGCTCTCCGGGTGAGCCGCGCGGCCCCCGGAGGAACCTGGCACAGTGGAGGGGGAACGTTCCCGTTCCCGTAGGCGTTGTGTCCATGGAAACGGTGCTAGGAGGGCGAGGCGCATGACGTACGACCGGCTGGTGTGCGCTAACTGCGCGGCGCCCGTGAGCGAGGGCCGGTGCCCCGTGTGCCGCGCGAACCGCGAGCGGCTGCAGCAGGAGAACTTCCTCTCGGGGCTGAACCCCATGGCGCTGATCGCGCTGCTGGCGGTGCTGGTCGCGGCGGTGGCGCTGCTGGCCCACCAGACCGTCTGACCACCGGACCGTCTGGCAGCCCGACCGCCTGCCCCGCAGGGACACGCACGACGAGGGGCCCGGAGCTGATCGCTCCGGGCCCCTCGCGCGTACGTCACGTACGGGTGCGACTACCTACCGTCAGGCAGCGGCCCCGCCGCGGCCGGCCACGAGGCGCGGCAGCACACGGAAGCCGACACCGCCGGCGATCATCGTGGCAGCGCCGATGATCAGGAACGAGGTCTGACCGGCGCCGGTCTCGGCCAGCTCCTTGCCGCCGCCCTGGGCCGCCGCGTCGGAGGTGGCGTCCGAGGTGTCGGTCAGCGCGGAGCTGCCCACCTCCTGGGTGGAGGCGCCGTCGGTGTCGGTGCCGGAGCCGCCGACGGTCCCGGAACCGCCGGTCGAGGAGGAGCCGGAGGACGAGCCGCCGCCGTTGCCCGAACCGCCGTTACCGGAGCCACCGTTGCCGGAACCGCCGTTGCCGGAACCGCCGTTCTCGGAGCCGCCGTTCTGGCTGCCACCGTTCTCGGACCCGCCGTTCTGCGAACCGCCGTTCTCCGAACCGCCGTTCTCGGAGCCGCCGTTCTGGCTGCCACCGTTCTCGGAGCCGCCGTTCTGCGAACCGCCGTTCTCCGAGCCGCCGTTCTCGGAGCCGCCGTTCTCGGAGCCACCGTTCTCGGAGCCGCCGTTCTGGCTGCCACCGTTCTCGGAGCCGCCGTTCTCCGAACCGCCGTTCTCGGAGCCACCGTTCTCGGAGCCGCCGTTCTGGCTGCCACCGTTCTCGGAGCCGCCGTTCTGGCTGCCACCGTTCTCGGAGCCGCCGTTCTCCGAACCGCCGTTGCCCGTGCCACCGTTGTCGTCGGTGCACGAGGGGTCGGTCGGGAAGAGGTCGCAGAGCGGCGGGTCGTCCCCGGTCTGGACCTCGACCGAGGTGGTGGTGCTGGTGTCGACAAGCGCGTCGTCGTCGGCCGCGGCGACCCCGGCCACGGTCAGCGAGGCGCCCGCGGCGATCACAGCGCCGGCGGCTATCCGCGCGACCCGGATCCGCGTCTTCTTCGTCATATGGTTGCTACCCCCAGTAGCTGAATCGTCGATGAGGCCGCGCTCGGGGCTGTGATCGACGGAGGTAGCAGATATGCAGCTGAAGCCCCCCGGTTCACATGCGCCCCGGAGATACGCATGCCACACTGCACCTTCCCCATTTTTCAAAGCAACGTCAAGGTCGTTGCGCACGCAATGTCCTAGTCGGGGGCCTTTGCGCGATGTTGGTGCTGTGAATGTGACGTAAAAAGCAACCGCCCCTGAATCAGGGGCGGTTGCCTTGTCGACAAACCTACTTCTCCTGCTGCTTGCGCCAGCGAATTCCGGCTTCCAGGAAACCGTCGATCTCACCGTTGAACACGGCCTCGGGGTTGCCGACCTCGAACTCGGTGCGCAGGTCCTTGACCATCTGGTACGGGTGCAGGACGTACGAGCGCATCTGGTTGCCCCAGGAGCTGCCGCCGTCCTTGAGGGCGTCCATCTTGGCCCGCTCCTCCTGGCGCTGCCGCTCCAGCAGCTTGGCCTGGAGGACGTTCATCGCGGTCGCCTTGTTCTGGATCTGCGACCGCTCGTTCTGGCAGGAGACGACGATGCCGGTGGGCAGGTGGGTCAGGCGCACCGCGGAGTCGGTGGTGTTCACGCCCTGGCCGCCGGGGCCGGACGACCGGTAGACGTCCACCCGCAGCTCGGATTCGTCGATCTCGATGTGGTCGGTCTGCTCGACCACGGGGAGGATCTCGACGCCCGCGAAGGAGGTCTGGCGGCGCCCCTGGTTGTCGAACGGGGAGATGCGCACGAGGCGGTGCG
This sequence comes from Streptomyces sp. NPDC037083, assembly GCF_055606485.1. Taxonomy (NCBI): domain Bacteria; kingdom Bacillati; phylum Actinomycetota; class Actinomycetes; order Kitasatosporales; family Streptomycetaceae; genus Streptomyces; species Streptomyces sp. NPDC037083. The sequence continues at coordinate 165,509 of NZ_JBVJSQ010000017.1, forward strand.
TGCCCTGCTCCACGGAGAGCGTGCCGTAGGCGTACGGCACCTGCACGGCGAAGGTGGTCGACTTGATGCCGGCCTCTTCGGCGTACGAGGTCTCGTAGACCTCGGTCCTGTAGCCCTTCTGCTCCGCCCACCGCAGGTACATGCGCTGCAGCTTCTCGGCGAAGTCGGCCGCGTCGACGCCGCCGGCCTCGGCGCGGATGTTGACGAGCGCCTCACGGGCGTCGTACTCCCCGCTGAGCAGCGTCCGGACTTCCATCTCGTCCAGCGCCTTCTTGACCGAGGCCAGCTCGGACTCGGCCTCGGCGCGGGTGTCCGGGTCGTCCTCCTCCTCGGCCATCTCGAACAGCACGGAGAGATCGTCGATCCGGCCGCGCAGGACGTCGGCCTTCCTGACCTCGGCCTGGAGGTGGGAGAGCTTGCTGGTGATCTTCTGCGCCTCGTCCGGGTTGTCCCACAGGGACGGCGCGGCCGCCTGCTCCTCGAGCACGGCGATGTCTGCCCTCAGCTTGTCGAGGTCCAGAACGGCCTCGATCGACTCCATGGTCGAGGAGAGGGACTTGAGCTCTTCGGATACATCGACGACTGCCACGCCTCCAGCGTAACGGCTCCGCCAACCGGGGAGTGCCGGGTGCCGCCGATGGGCCCGTCCCCGGGGCTCCGCCGCCGCCCCCGCAGGTCCGAGGGCGGCAGGCCCGGAGGGGACGGACCGACCTGGTCAGGGTGACATCGGCGCCGAGTTCCCGGTGTCCTGCGGGGGCGCCCCCGCGTCGTCGCCGGAGGTGGCCGCCCAGGTGCCGACCCCGACCGCCGCCGCCAGGGCCGCCGCGGCCACGCCCAGCGTGATCCGGCGCCGTCGGGTGGCGGAACGGTTCCTTGCCGAGCCGGGGCGCGGCGCGCCCGCGGCCCTCGGCACCCGGGCCGTCCCGTGCGCCCCGCCCGCCAGCTCGTCCGGCGCGGGCACCCGCATCGACGTGTGGGTGTCCCGGTTGGAGTCCGGCTTCGCGTGGGGCACCAGCGGGACCGAGCCCCGTCGCACCCGGCCGGCGGGCGTCTCGGCGGAGGCGGCGGGCGCCGCCTCGTCCGGCTCGCCGCCCTCCTCCGTCTCGGTGTCCGGTTCGTCGACGTCCAGCGGCGGCATCCCCGCCAGCGTCGGCAGCTGCTCCCGCAGGCGTGCCGCCAGCTCGGAGGCCCGCAGCCGGGAGGCCGGCGCCTTCGCCAGGCACTGGACGATCAGTTGCCACAGCTCGTCGGGGATGCCGGGCAGGGGGGCGACGGACTCCGTGACGTGCCGGCGCAGCACCGCGCCCGGGTGGCCGCCGCCGAACGGGGTGAAGCCCGCGAGGAGCTCGTACAGGACGGTCGCCAGGGCGTAGATGTCCACCGAGGCGCGCGGGGGCAGGCCCTCCACGATCTCCGGCGCCAGATAGTCCGGAGTGCCGATGATCTTCGTGGCGCGGGTCCTTTTGGGGGTGTCGATCAGTTTCGCGACGCCGAAGTCGGTCAGCAGCGCGCGGTGCGAGCCGCCTGGGCCGAGCGGGCCCTGCATGTCGAGCAGGATGTTCTCGGGCTTCACGTCGCGGTGGACGATCCCGGCCGCGTGCGCGGCGGCCAGTCCCTCGGCGACGTCCGCGACGATCGCCACGGCGGCCTCGGGCGCGAGGCGCCGGTCCCGTTCGAGGCGGGTGCGCAGGTCCGTGCCGCGGACGAGGTCCATGACCAGGGCCAGGTCGTTGCCGTCGACGACCAGGTCCCGCACGGACACGACGTGGGGGTGCTCCAGGCCGAGCAGCGCCGTGCGCTCCTGCACGAAGCGGCCCACGAGCTCCTCGTCGGAGGCGAGGTCCTCGCGCAGCAGCTTGACGGCGACGGGTCCGTCCGGTCCGTCGCCCAGCCACACCGTGCCGGCGCTGCCCCGTCCCAGGATCTGGTGGGCGGTGTACCGGCTGCCGATCTTCCGTGCCAAGGCTGCTCCTACAGACGCGTGTTGCCCATCAAAGTACGCGTCCCGGGAGCCAACCTTCACCGCGGAGACGGAAATCACCCGCCAGATGTCGACAAGTACACAAACTCGCGGTCAGGGCCGGAGCCGTCCGGTCAGTTTCCGGTGCCGCCGGAACCGCCGGAACCGTTCCCGGTCGCGTTCGCCAGATCGCCGATCCAGCCGGTGACGTCGTCGAACCAGCCGCTGATCAGCTGCCAGTAGCTCTTGCCGGTGCCGATCCAGTCCTGCAGCGGGCTGAGCTCCCAGATCAGCCAGCCGGCCACGAACAGGATGACGATCGTGAACAGGCAGCCCTTCAGACAGCCCAGCCCGGGGATCCGCATCGGGTTGGCGCTGCGCTGCCTGGGCTCGCGCGGCTGACGCGGCTCCGGCGCGGGCCGCTGGCGCGGCTGCTGCTGGGGCGTGGGCGCCGGCGCGTACCGCTGGGGCTGCTGCTGCGGCTGCTGGGGCGGCGCGTACTGCTGCTGCGGAGGCTGCCCCGGGTACCCGTAGCCGGGCTGCTGCTGCGGACGCTGCTGAGGCCGCTGCTGCTGGTACGGCTGCTGCTGTTGCTGTTGCTGCTGCTGGCGGGAGACCTGGCGCTGGGGGCGGCGGCGCAGCGGGTCCTCGCCGGGGTCGAGGTACTGCTGGACCTGCGTCTGCTCGTTGCGGTCGCGGGCCGCCCGCAGCTGGGTCTGCCAGGGGTGCGGCTGCTCGGGCGGCTGCCCTGGCCCGCTCTGCTGGCCGGCCTGGTGCGGCGGCACCGGCGGCAGGACGGCCGTCGGGTCGGCCGCGCCCTGCGGCCCGCCCGTGTGGGGCAGGACGGCGGTGGGGTCGGCGGCGCCCGCCGGGCCGGACGTGTGCGGCAGGACGCTGGTCGCGGCGTTCGGGTCGTAGGCGCCGCCCGGCACGGTCGCGGGCGCCGGGTCGGGCGCGAGCACATGGCCGACCCCGTCCGCGGCCGCGATCTGCATGGAGTTCGCGTGCACGCCGATGCCCTCGGCGACGATCCGCAGTCCTCGCGCGAGGTTCTCGGCGCTCGGTCGGTCGTCGGGGTTCTTGCGCAGGCAGCGCTCGATGACCGTCCAGAGCGGGTCGGGGACCGTGGACGGACGGCGCGGCTCGGCGCTCAGATGCTGGTGGAGCACCTCGAGGGCGGAGCCGCCGGAGAACGGCGGACGGCCGGTGACCAGCTCGTACAGCAGGATGCCGGCGCCGTAGATGTCCACGGCGGAGGTCTGCGGGCGGCCCTCGGCGGACTCGGGTGCGACATACGCGGGCGTGCCGACGAACTCGCTGGTCCGGGTCAGGCCCGGGGAGTCGGCGAGGCGCGCGATGCCGAAGTCGGTGAGCAGCGGGTGCATCTGGCCGCCGTCCTGCCTGAGCAGGACGTTGGCCGGCTTCAGGTCGCGGTGCACGACGCCGTCGGCGTGGCTGGCGGCGAGGGCGTCGGCGATCTGGGCGGTGAGCAGGGACGCGGCGACCGGCGTGAAGGGGCCGTTCTCGCGCAGGTAGCGGTGCAGGTCGGGGCCCTCGACGAGGTCCATGACCAGGGCCAGCAGATCACCCTCGACGACCAGGTCGCGGACCCGGACGATGTTCGGGTGGGTCAGGCGCAGCAGCACGGAACGCTCACGCAGGAAGCGCATCACGACGTCGGGGTCGTTCGCGAGCTCCTCCTTGAGGACCTTGATCGCGACGGTCTCCCCGGGCTGGCCCGGCACGGCCGCCTCGGCGCCCGCGGTCTCGCGCTGGCGGGCTCGCCAGACGGTGCCCGTGGCGCCGCGCCCGAGCGGCTCCTCGAGCAGGTACTTGCTGCCTACCGGCCGCACGTCATGCGCTCCCTGCTGCTTGCTTGCCAGACTTGCCAGACTTGCCGGGCTCTCCAGGCTCGCTCGCCTGTCCTGCCGGTGTTCCGACCCACTGTAGTGCCGCGATGCGGACACCGGGCTGTCGTCTTCATTCGAAGGAAAGACGCTTCACCCCGGCTTCCTGGTTGCCGGAGCCGGACGTGACCGATCTCAACTGATCGTCGACGAGGTGGTTGTCAGGCACTTTTGCGGGCAGAGCCGACCAATCAAGATCACTTGTCCTCGGGTGAGGGGCGCGTTGTCAGTGACAGGTGCGAGGATGCCTGCAGTACTGGCCGCTGTGCTCGTGTGGGGTGGGGGGAAGCCCGCGCCCGTGCAGAAGGGACCGCTGACGGCGATGCAGATCCGGCTGACCGTCGTAGACCCGACGGGCGCGCCCGCCGATTCCCGGCCCCGCGCCGCGAGCTGCGACGTGCTGGTCACGGCGCCCGCCGGCACCGCCCTGGCGGCGGTGGCGTCCGCGCTGGCCACGGCGGTCTCCGGAGAGGGCGCCCCGGCGTCCTCGTCCGCGGCGGCGGTCGTGCTGTACGCGGGCGTGGAGCGGCTCGACACCCAGCGCTGCACCCTGGGCGAGCCCCCGCTGATCGACGGCGCCGTGCTGTCCCTGGGCGCCCCGGCCGACCCCGAGCCGCATCCCGAGGTCGACGACGCCCCGGCCCGTCTGCACGTGGTGGCCGGGCCCGACGCGGGCGGGGTCCATCTCCTGCACGGCGGCCAGGTCCGCGTGGGCCGTTCCGCCGACGCCGACGTGCCCCTCGACGACCCGGACGTGTCCCGTCTGCACTGCGCGGTGACGCTCTCCCCCGAGGGCCGCGTCACCGTCGCCGACCTCGGTTCCACCAACGGCACCACGCTGGACGGCGCCCGGGTGCAGTCGCGGCCCGTCCGCCTCTCCCCCGGCGCCCTGCTGCGCGTGGGCGAGTCGGCCCTGCGCCTGGCCCCGCCCGGCGGCCCGGGTCCCCGGGTGGCGACCACGCCGGACGGCGAGGGACACGTGCGGGTGCCGTGCGGGGGCGCGGCGGCCCAGAGCACGGACGCGGCGCACACGCGCGTGCAGGACACCGGCGCACCCGACGGCGGCGCGGGAGCGGACGCGGGATCAGACGCGGGCGCAGGCACCCGTGTCCCGGAAGGCCGGGCCGGCCGTTCCGGTGCGACCCCGCCGGCCGGCCCGACCGGGCACGCCAACGGCACGGTCGACTGGAGCGGCTCGGCGGCGGTCCGGGGCGAGCGGGAGCACGGGGACGGGGACACGCCCCTGACGCCCCCCGTGGTCCCGGGCCAGGGCTCGGCGCCGCGCATCGAGAGCCGCGGCGCGGCGCGCACGCCCGACCCCGCTCGCCGGCCCTCGCCGGGGTCGGCTTCCCCCGGCGACCCGGCCGCGGCGGGCGACGGCACGACGGCGACCCACGGGGGCCGCTCGGGGATCGGCTCCTTCACGGCCGGGCAGGAGGACGCCCGAGGACCGCACGGCGCGCACGGCGACGCCCGCGCCCCCGGCCACGCGTCCCCGTACGACGGTGGCGCCGGCATCGGCTCCGGCGGCCGCAGCTCCGAGAGCGGTCCCGAGGAGGGCCACGGCCACGGCGGCGACCCTTGGGCCGACGACGATCCGCGCGCGGCCGGCCGCCGCAAGGGCACCCCCCTGCGCGGCACCGAGGTCCCCCCGGGCGTGCGCAAGCGCGGAGGCCTCTCCGCGTGGGCGCGGCGGCTGGCCGGCGGGCGCGGCAACGCGGCGGACACCGCCGTCCCCGGCCCGCCCGACGAGCCGGCGGCGGCCGGAGCCGCGGCGCAGCCGTCGGCCGCCCCGTCCCCGGCGCCCGAGACCTGGCCGGACCCTGCGGCGCTGCTGCTGACGGCGCTGGGCCCGGGCCCCCGGCTGTGGGAGCGCGCGCCCGGGCACCCGGAGGCGCTGACGGTGCGGCTCGGCACGGCCGACCGGCCCGCGCCCGACGGGTCGGGGCTGCTGCCCGCCGTCCCGGTGACGGCGGATCTGCGCGAGGTCGGCGCGCTCGGCCTCGCGGGCCCGCGGCCGCGCCTGTCCGGGCTCGCGCGCGCGGTGCTCGCCCAGCTCGCCGCGCTGCACTCCCCGGAGACCCTGGAAGTCGTTCTGATCAGCACGGACCGCGGGCGTTCCGAGGAGGAGCGCACCGCCGAGTGGTCCTGGCTCGGCTGGCTCCCCCACCTGCGGCCGGGGCACGGCCAGGACTGCCGTCTCCTCCTCGCCTACGACCGCGACCAGGCCACGGCCCGCGCGGACGAACTCCTGCGCCGGCTGGAGGACCAGCTCTCCGACAGTGCGGGCGCCGACACGCCGGCGCTCACGCCCCGTGGCGCGGCCCGCCGCCCCTCCTGGGCGGTGGCGGACGACTCGGCCGACGGCGGCTTCCCCGGCCCGTACACGGTGGTCGTGGTGGACGGCGACCCGGGCGGAGCGGACCTGCGGGAGGCGGTGGCACGGCTGGCGGTGGCCGGTCCGCGCGCCGGCATACACGTGCTCTGCCTGGCCGAGACGCCCGCCGCATCCCCCTCGTCGCCGGTGACGCAGACGTACGAGGCGGCCTGCGCGGCCGCGCCCACGTTCCGCGCCTGCGGGGCGGTCGCCCTGCTCAGCGGGGACGTGGCGACCGCGATGCGACTGCTGCGGGTCGCACCGGCCGGTGCGCAGACGGAGCGCCCCGGCCCGGTGGGCCCCGGCACGGTCGGCGCGGTGGACGCGGTCTCCCCCGCCTGGGCCGAACGTTTCGCGCGGGCACTCGCGCCGCTGCGCCCCGAAGGCGCGGGCGGCGGCGAACGGCACACGCGGGTGTCCGCACCGCTGCCCCAGTCGGCCCGCCTGCTGGACGAGTTGGGCCTGGCCCGTGCCACGCCCGCTTCGCTGATGGCCCGCTGGGCGGACGCGGCGGACGACGCCGACGCGCTCGGCGGACGGGCGTGGGCGGTGCTCGGCGCCGGTCCGCGCGGTCCGGTGGGCGTGGACCTGGTCGCCGAAGGTCCCCATCTGCTGGTCGAGGGACCGAACGGCAGCGGGCGCACGGAGTTGCTGCGGGCCGTCGTCGCCTCGCTGGCCGCCGCCGAGCGGCCGGACCGGCTGAGCGTCATCCTGCTGGACGGCCGCGACACCGTCGGCAAGGGCGGCGGCCACGGCGACGGCCTGCGGGTGTGCACGGACCTGCCGCACGTCACCACGCATCTCACCGCCAACGACCCGGTCCGCATGCGGGAGTTCGCACAGTCGCTGAGCGCCGAGGTGAAGCGGCGGGCCGAGTTGCTCGGCCGCTCCGACTTCACGGAGTGGCACACGCACCGCGCGGTCTCCGGCCGCATCGTCCCGCAGCGCACCCCGGGCCCGCAGCGCACCCCGAGCGCGCCGAACGTCCAGGCGCAGGGAGTTGGGAGCGGCGCCGCCGACCTCGACGCCCCGCCCAGCGCCACCATCCGGCTGCGCCCGGGAGCGGCCGCCCGTCAGCGCGCCGAGGCCCCGCCGCCGCTGCCCCGGCTGGTGGTGGTGGTCGACGACCTGGACGCGCTGGTCTCCCCCGCCCTCGGCTCTCCGGGCCGGCCCGCCGCCGGCTCGGTCATGCGCGCGCTGGAGGCGGTGGCCCGCGAGGGCGAGCGGCTCGGCGTCCATCTGGTGGCGGCGACCGGCCCCGGGGGCCGTACCGCGGAGTCGGAACCGGTGCGCCGGTCCACTGTTCGGATCACGCTAGACCCGCCGGGTGCCGGCCCGGAGGAACCCGCGCCGGGCCGCGGCCGACTCAAGGGCGCGGACGGCCGTCTCACGCCCTTTCAGGGCGGCCGCGTCACGGGCCGCATACCCCGCACCGCGACGCTGCGGCCCACTGTGGTCCCCCTGGAGTGGGCCCGCATGGGCGATCCCCCGGCCCGCAGACCCGTGCGGGAGTTGGGCAACGGCCCGACGGACCTGGCGCTGCTGGCCAGCGCCCTGGAACGGGCGGCGCGCCATCCCAGCCCGTCCGGCGTCCACTGACGACGGCACGGAGCCACACCGATCACGACGCGGTCACGATCGCCCGGTTGACAGGGTGGGCACTCTTGCCGACCCCTGACACCCGGCGTAGACCAGTGCCACGGGACAGCGCTCAACGTTCGACGAGGAACGAAGAACGGGGCAGTGATGCGCAGCACGAGCAGCACCATCCGGACACGCAGGACCGTGAAGGGCGCCGCCACGCTCCTGGCAGGAGCCCTGGCACTCTCGCTCTCCGCCTGCGGCGGCGACGACGACAAGAGCAGCGGAAACGACGGCAGTACCGGAACCAAGGACTCCGGTAGCACTCTCACCCTGCCCAAGCTGAACGGCACCACTCTCGAGGTGGCCGCCGTATGGACCGGCACCGAACAGGCGAACTTCAAGAAGGTCCTCGCCGAGTTCGAGAAACGCACCGGCGCGAAGATCACCTTCGTGCCCGCGCAGGACCCGATCATCAACTTCCTGGGCTCGAAGATCGCGGGCGGCTCACCGCCGGACGTGGCCATGCTGCCGCAGCCCGGCGCCATCAAACAGGCCGCCGACAAGGGCTGGGCCAAACCGCTGGGCGCCGAGGCCCAGGCGGAGCTCGCCAAGAACTACTCGCAGGGCTGGCAGGACATCGGGAAGGTGGGCGGCAAGCAGTACGGCGTCTACTACAAGGCCGCGAACAAGTCTCTGATCTGGTACAACGCCAAGGTCCTCGAGAACGCGGGCGCGTCGGAGCCCAAGACGTGGAAGGACCTGCTGACCACCGCGCAGACGGTGTACGACTCCGGCGTCACACCGTTCTCGGTCGGCGGCGCCGACGGCTGGACGCTCACCGACTGGTTCGAGAACGTCTACCTCTCCCAGGCGGGCCCGGAGAAGTACGACCAGCTCGCCCAGCACGAGATCAAGTGGACGGACCCCTCGGTGAAGGAGGCCCTGACCACCCTGGCCCAGGTATGGGGCAAGAAGGACTGGATCGCGGGCGGGGCGAGCGGCGCGCTGCAGACCGAGTTCCCGGCCTCGGTGACACAGACCTTCACCGGCGGCGACCAGCCGAAGGCGGCCATGGTCTACGAGGGCGACTTCGTGCAGGTCAACATCGCCGACACCAAGGCGAAGGTGGGCACGGACGCGAAGGTGTTCCCGTTCCCGGCGGTCGGCGGCAGCGCGCCCGTGGTCTCGGGCGGCGACGCGGCCGTCATCCTGAAGGACTCCAAGGGAGCCCAGGCGCTCGCCACCTTCCTGGCCTCGCCGGACGCGGCCGAGATCCAGGCCAAGTTGGGCGGATACCTCTCGCCGAACAAGAACGTCGATGTGGCCGCCTATCCGAACGAGGTCCAGCGGACGATCGCCAAGGCGCTGATCGCTGCGGGCGACGACTTCCGCTTCGACATGTCCGACCAGGCCCCGCAGGCCTTCGGCGGCACGCCCGGCAAGGGCGAGTGGAAGGACCTGCAGGACTTCCTGAAGAACCCGACGAACGTGGCCGGCACCCAGGCGAAACTGGAGTCGGACGCGGCGACGGCGTACGGGAACTGACGCGGCGATGGCGACGCCCGCGGCGGGGGCTCCCGGAGCCCCCGCCCCTCCTCGCTCGCGCAGGAGCGTGACCGGCACGCGCAAAACCGTGGCAGCGCTGTTCCTGCTGCCCGCCCTGGTGCTGCTCGGCGCGCTCGTGGTCTACCCGATCGGGTACTCGGTCGTGCGCAGTTTCTACGACCAGTCAGGCGACGGCTTCGCCGGCGTCGACAACTACAAGGCCCTCTTCACGGACGAAGGCATCCGTACCGCCCTGAAGAACAACGTGATCTGGGTGGTGTTCGCGCCGACGGTCGCGACCGCGCTCGGTCTGATCTTCGCCGTGCTGACCGAACGGGTGCGCTGGGGCACCGCGTTCAAGCTGGTCGTCTTCATGCCGATGGCGATCTCGATGCTCGCCGCCGGCATCATCTTCCGGCTGGTCTACGACCAGGACCCGGACAAGGGCGTCGCCAACGCGGTGTGGGTGGGCGTGCACGACACGTTCGCGCAGGCGTCGGCGTTCCCCAAGGCCCACCCCGGCCGGAACTCGCCGCTCGAGGCCGACGGGGGCGGCTTCATCACCAAGACCCCCGTCCGGGCCGGGGTTCCGGTCCTGCTGCCCATGGTCGGGGTCGCCCCCGACCAGATGCCCGACGGCGCCGAGGCGGCCGTCGCGGCGCGACCGGAGCCCGGGAGGATCACCGGCACCGCGTGGCAGGACTTCACCCGGGGCAAGGGCGTCGGCACGCTCGGCGCTCCCGACCCGTCCGAACTGGGCTATGCCGGCATGCGGGTCGAGGCGGTGAAGGACGGCGAGGTGGTCGCCTCCACCAAGGCGGCCGACGACGGGACCTTCACCCTCCCCGCCAAGGCGGAGGGGGCTCAACTGCGGCTCCCGGCGGGCAACTTCAAGGAGGCGTACAACGGCCTGGACTGGCTCGGCCCCTCGCTGGTCACCCCGGCGATCATCGGCTCCTACATCTGGATGTGGGCGGGCTTCGCGATGGTGCTGATCGCGGCCGGTCTGGCCGGCGTCCCACGCGAACTGCTCGAAGCGGCGCGCGTCGACGGCGCCACCGAGTGGCAGGTGTTCCGCAGGGTCACCGTGCCGCTCCTCGCGCCGGTCCTGGCGGTCGTCGCAGTCACCCTCATGATCAACGTGCTGAAGGTCTTCGACCTGGTGTTCATCATCGCCCCGGGTTCCTCGCAGGACGACGCGAACGTGCTCGCCCTGGAGCTGTACCGCAAGGGCTTCTCCGAGGACCAGCCCGGCATCGCCAGCGCGATCGCGGTGTTCCTGCTGCTGCTGGTGATCCCGGTGATGTGGTTCAACGTACGCAGGCTGAGGCGGGAGGTGCGACGGTGACCGGGCGACTCGAGTGGATCATGGACAAGCTCAACGGCGGGCTGCTCCGCGCCTTCCTGATCGTCGTCGGCCTGTTCTGGCTGGTGCCGACGATCGGTCTGCTGATCTCCTCCCTGCGCTCCCCCGAGGACATGAGCGCGAGCGGCTGGTGGGAGGTGTTCAGCAAGCCCTCCCAGCTCACCTTCGACAGCTACCAGAAGCTGCTGGAGAACGGCGACATCACCAGTTCCCTGGTCAACACCGTGCTGATCACGGTGCCGGCGACGGTGCTGGTCGTCGTCATCGGCTCGCTCGCGGGCTACGCGTTCGCGTGGATGGAGTTCCCCGGCCGGGACTGGTGGTTCCTGGGTGTCGTGGGGCTGCTGGTCGTGCCCGTGCAGGTGGCGCTCATCCCGATCGCCGAACTGTTCGGCAGGATCGGCCTGTTCGGGAACATCCTGGGGGTGATCCTGTTCCACGTCGGGTTCGGACTGCCCTTCGCGGTGTTCCTGCTGCGCAACTTCTTCGCGGAGATCCCCCGCGAACTGCTGGAGGCGGCCCGCCTCGACGGGGCGGGCGAACTGCGGTTGTTCGCAAGGGTCGTGATGCCGCTCGGCGGGCCGGCCATCGCCTCCCTGGCCATCTTCCAGTTCCTGTGGGTGTGGAACGACATGCTGGTCGCGCTGGTGTTCACCAACGCCGACAGTCAGCCGATCACGGTCGCCCTGCAGACGCAGGTACGGCAGTTCGGCAACAACATCGACGTGCTGGCGCCCGGCGCTTTCATCTCGATGGTGATCCCGCTGGCCGTGTTCTTCGCGTTCCAGCGGCAGTTCGTGTCCGGCGTGATGGCCGGCGCGGTCAAGTAGCCCTGAATCCACGGGCGGGCCGAGTCATCGGCCCGCCCCCGTCCGTTCACCCGAAGTCCCCCGTATGCCTCAGAAACCGTAACCAAGTCACTCCATCGGCCGTTTTCGGGCAAGGCCCTGTCTACCGCCCGCGCCGACCCATGGATGTCCCTTGCCCAGGTTCAGTGTCATCGTCCCCGCGTACAAGGTTCAGGCGTACCTGCACGAGTGCCTCGAATCGGTGCTGTCCCAGACGTACACCGATCTCGAACTGATCGCCGTCGACGACCGGTCGCCGGACGCCTGCGGCGAGATCATCGACGAGTTCGCCGCCCGGGACGCGCGGGTGCGCGCCGTGCACCTGCCGGAGAACGTCGGCCTGGGGCGGGCCCGCAACGCCGGCCTGGACCGGGCCACCGGCGACTACCTGCTGTTCCTCGACTCCGACGACACGCTCACCCCGGACGCGCTGCGCGCGATCGCCGACCGGTTGAAGGAGACCGGCGAGCCGGACGTCCTGGTGTACGACTACGCGAGCACCTACTGGACGGGGGAGTCCGTCCGCAACAAGTTCGCGGAGCAGCTCAGCGAGGAGGGCCCGGCGCCCTTCCGGCTCCAGGACCGTCCGGGACTGCTCAGGGTGTTGATGGTGGCCTGGAACAAGGCGTACCGGCGGGAGTTCGTGCAGAGCACGGGCCTGAGGTTCCCGCCCGGCTACTACGAGGACACGCCGTGGACGTACCCGGCGCTGATGGCGGCGCGGACGCTCGCGACCTTGGACCGGGTCTGTGTGCACTACCGCCAGCGCCGCCGGGGCAACATCCTGTCCACCACGAGCCGGGAACACTTCGACGTCTTCGAGCAGTACGACCGGGTCTTCGCGTTCGTCGAGCAGCGGCCCGAACTCGCCCGGTGGCGACCGGTGTTGTTCCGCCGCATGGTCGACCACCTCTCGACGGTCTTCACCAAGCGCGACCGGCTGCCGCGCGGCTCGCGCGCCGAGTTCCTGCGCAGGGCCCGTGCGCACTACCGCCGTTACCGCACCCCTGGCGCCGCCGTGTCGCTGCGCTGCCGACTGCGCCACACCCTGGTCCACTTCGGCGTGCACCGCACCTACCGGGCGCTGGAGGCGTCCATGACGCTGCGCCGGCGCATGCACAAGACCGCCGCGAAGACGACCCGGGCGCTGCGGGCGGCCGTCCTGCAGGCCCACTACCGCGTCCAGTTGCGGCTGCCGCTGCGCGCGGACCGGGCCGTGTTCGCCGCGTACTGGGGCCGCGGCCACGGCTGCAACCCCGGCGCGCTGGAGGCCGCGTTCCGCGCCCTCGCTCCGCAGGTGCGCACGGCGTGGATCGCCCGCCCCGAGCACCAGGACGCCGTCCCGCCCGGTCCGCGGCCGGTGCGCCCGGGCACGGCCGCCTACTGGACGGCGCTGGCCCGCTCCAAGTACCTGGTGAACAACGTCAACTTCGACCGCCGGCTGGTCAAGCGCCCCGGTCAGGTCTTCGTCCAGACCCAGCACGGCACGCCGCTCAAGCACATGGGCCTCGACCTGCAGGACCGTCCGGCGGCCGCCCGCGGCATGGACTTCGACGAGCTGCTCAGGGGCGTCGACAAGTGGGACTACGTCCTGTCCGCCAACCGCCACACCACCCTCATCTGGGAGCGCGTCTACCCCGGCGGTTACGAGACCCTCGAGTACGGATACCCCCGCAACGACGTCTTCCAGCAGGCGACGGCGGCGGACGTGGCCCGGCTGCGCGAGTCCCTGGGCATCCCCCGCGACACGGTCGCCGTCCTGTACGCGCCCACCCACCGCGACTACCGCCGCAGCCAGCGCGGCCACCTCGACCTGGAGCGCGTGCTGCGCCGTCTGGGCCCGCGCTTCGTGATCCTGGCCCGGGCCCACTACTGGCAGGACCCGCTGCTCGACCGCCCGACGCCCGGTGTGATCGACGTCAGCGACCACCCGAGCGTGGAGTCGCTCTGTCTGGCCTCCGACGCGCTGATCACCGACTACTCGTCCCTGATGTTCGACTACGCCAACCTCGACCGCCCGATCGTGGTGCACGCAGACGACTGGGAGGCGTACGAGGCGGCCCGCGGCACCTACTTCGACCTGCGGGCCTTCCCGCCGGGCGCGGTCGCGCGCAGCGAGGACGAGCTGATCGACATCTTCGCGACCGGCCACTGGCGCGGCTCCCGCTCGGCCCAACTGCGCACCGCGTTCCGCGAGCGGTTCTGCCCTTACGACGACGGCCGGGCCGCCGAGCGCGTGGTCCGGCGGGTCGTGCTGGGCGAGACGGAACTGCCCGCGGTGACGCCGCTCGCCGAACGCCGGCCCGCGCCCTCGACGGCGGCGACAGCGACAGCGACGGCAGCGACAGCGACGTCGGAGGCCGAGACGGCGGCGACAGCGCCGGCGACCGCGGAGCCCGCCGCCGAGTCGGCCGTCTCCGCGAGGCGCTCGCCGCTCCGGGTCGTGCCGCGGCCCTCCGGCCCCCGTCCCGTCGTCGACCGCCGCTGAACGCCGCTCGCCCCACCGGGAGTTCGCATGCCCTCCGGTTCGTCCCGGCCCACCCCGACCCGGCCGTCCACCTGGCGCCCGACCGGACGCCCCGGCCGCGTCCGTACGGCCTGAGCACCAGGCACCGCACCGACAAGACACAGAAAGAGCAGCATGCCCCGCTTCAGCATCATCGTCCCGTCCTACGGGGACGGGGGTCCTCCCCCCGGCCGTGTGGACACGCGAGTGGGGGAGGGCCGGCTGTCCCTGGCGCTGGACTCCGTCCTCGCCCAGTCCTTCGGCGACTTCGAGGTGATCCCGGTCGCCGACGCGCCCGACTCGGTGGCCGCCGCCGTCGCCGCCCGGTACGCGCGGCGCGACTCCCGGGTGCTCCCCGCCCGGTCGGGGCCCGCGGAGGGCCTCGCCGGGGCGCGCAACGCCGGACTGCGGGCGGCGACCGGCGCGTATCTGCTGTTCCTGGACGGCGACGACACCCTCGCCCCGGGCGCCCTGGCGGCGCTGGACGCCCGCCTCGCCGAGACCGGCGACGTGGACGTCCTGTACGCCGAGCACGAGCGCGTCCCCTGGTGGGAGGGCGAGTCGGCCAACCCGGCGGCCCCGCTGCTGGCGAAGACGCCACAGGACGCCTTCTCCCCCGTCGAGGCGCCGCAGGTGACCGGGGTGCGGCTGCCGGTGTGGGGCACGCTCTACCGGCGTTCGTTCCTCGCCGAACACGAACTGGTCTTCTCGGAGGGGCACTTCACCGACGTCGGCTTCGGCGGCCTGGTCACCGTGCACGCCGGACGGGTCGCGGTCCTGCGTTCGGTCGTCGTTCGGCATCTGCTGCGGCGGCAGGGCGACCCGCTGAACCAGCCCGGCGCCCACCACATGGAACTGTTGGAGCGGATCGAGCAGGTGCTGACCCGGGCGGCCGAGCGGGGGCTGCCCGCAGACCGGTCGGGCCCGCTGTTCGAGCAGCTCTTCGCGACCGTCCTGAAGACCGCCGCGCACCCCGACCGGCTGGCCGGACGCCGCCGGGCCTTCTTCCGCCGCGCGGGCAGGCTGTACCGGCGTCACCGCCCGGCCGGTTTCCGCAGGCCGGACGGGAGCCTCGGGGTGCAGCACCGGCTGCTGGCGGCCGGCGCGTACACCGCGTTCCGGGCGCTGCGCGGCGCCAACCGGAAGGCGGCGGCGGCCGCCCGGCGGGTGCCCCGCGCCCGGGGGCTGCGCACCCGTCTGTACTACCGGCGCCAGCTGCGCCGCCGCATCGATCCCGACCTGGCCGTGTACTGCGCCTACTGGGGCCGCGGCTACGCCTGCAACCCGGCCGCGATCCACGCCAAGGCCGCCGAACTCGCCCCGCACATCCGCTCGGTGTTCCTCGTCGAGGCCGACCAGGCGCACACGGTGCCGGACGGCGTCGAGCACGCCGTCATCGGCAGCCGCCGCTACTGGCAGGTGCTGGCCCGCGCCAAGTACCTCGTCAACAACGCCAACTTCGAGGGGGCCGTCGTCAAACGCCCCGGCAGCGTGCACCTTTCCACGCAGCACGGCACCCCGCTGAAGAAGATGGGCATCGAGCAGGCCGACCACCCGGTGGTCGCCGCCGCCACCGGAAGCTTCGACCGGCTGCTGGGCCGGGTCGACCGCTGGGACTACAACCTCAGCTCGAACCGGCTGTCCACCGAGGTGTGGGAGCGGTCCTTCCCGTCCTCGTACGAGATGCTCGAGTACGGCTATCCGCGCAACGACATCTACTACACGGCGTCGGCGGACGACGTGCGTCGCGTCCGCGGTCTGCTCGGCGTCCCCGAGGGCCGCACCGCGCTCCTGTACGCGCCCACCCACCGCGACCACGACACCGGATCCGACGGCCGGCTCGACCTGCGGGCGCTGTGCGACGCCCTGGGGGACGACTTCGTGGTCCTGCTGCGCGCCCACTACTTCTACGACGACGACCGCGCCCGTCCGCGCGACGAGCGGATCATCGACGTCACGGGGCACCGCTCGGCGGAGGACGTCTGCCTCGCCGCGGACGCCCTCATCACCGACTACTCGTCGATCGTGTTCGACTACGCCCATCTCGACCGGCCCGTCGTGGTGTACGCCGACGACTGGGACGTGTACCGCGAGACGCGCGGCGTCACCTTCGACTTCCTGGGCTCCCCACCCGGCCCGGTCGCCCGCACCCCCGAGGAGCTGGCCGCCGTCTTCCGCTCCGGCCGCTGGGCGGGTCCGGAGGCGGACGAGCTGCGCGCCCGGTTCCGCGCCCGGTTCTGCGAGTTCGACGACGGCCGGTCCGCCGAGCGCGTCGTGCGCCGGGTGCTGCTCGGGGAGCCCGCCGAGCGCATCGAGCCCGCCGTTCCGCTCGCCCGGCGCACGCCCGCCCCCGCCGCCGTCACGACCTCTTCGAGGAGCTGACCTTCGTGCCCCGCTTCAGCGTCATCGTCCCCGTCTTCAAGGTGCAGGGGTTCCTGCGTGAATGCCTCGACTCCGTGCTCGGCCAGTCGTTCGACGACATCGAGGTGATCGCCGTCGACGACTGCTCGCCCGACGGCTGCGGAGCGATCCTCGACGAGTACGCGGCTCGCGACCCGCGCCTGAAGGCCGTCCACCTGCCGGAGAACGTGGGCCTGGGCCGCGCCCGCAACGCCGGCCTGCCGCACGCCACCGGGGACTACGTCCTGTTCCTCGACAGCGACGACCGCTACACGCCCGGGCTGCTGCGGGCGGTCGCCGACCGGCTCGACGCGACGCGCGACCCCGACATCCTCGTCTTCGACCACGTGCGCACACATTGGTGGGGCCGCGCGGGCCGCAGTGACGCCGCCGGGCTTCTCGAACAGGCCGGCGCCGACACGTTCGACGTGCGCGCGCACCCCGAGTACCTGCGGTTGTTCCTGGTCGCCTGGAACAAGGCGTACCGGCGGGAGTTCTTCCTCGGGCACGGCTTCCGGTACCGGCCGGGGCTGTACGAGGACGCGCCCGTCACCTACCAGACGATGGTCACCGCCGAGCGGATCGCCTGTCTGGACCGGGTGGGAGTCGAGTACCGGCAGCGCCGGCAGGGCGCGATCACCCGCACCCCCGGACGCAGGCACTTCGACATCTTCGAGCAGTACGAGGGGCTCTTCGCGTTCCTCGCCGAGCGGCCCGGTCTGGACTGGGCCCGGCCGCTGCTGTTCGAGCGGGCGCTGGACCACATGCTGTTCACCATGGCCCGCCCTGAGCGGGTGCTGCGGGCCGACCGCGCGGAGTTCTACCGGCGTATCCGGGCCTTCTACCGCAGCCACGTGCCGCCGGGCTTCGTGCCGCCGTCGGACAGCCGCCGCGCGGAGATCCGGCTGCTGGCGCTCGCCCCCTACCACCGGGCCCACCTCGGTCTCGGCCTGTGGCTGCGCGGCGGCAGGGCGGCAGGGCGCAAGGCGGGCAGGATGCGCGACCTGGTCGCCCGGCACGTCAAGCGGAGCTGGTACCGGCTGCAGCTGCGGCGGCCCCTCGACCCGGCGCTCGCCGTGTACTCCGCCGGGCACAGCCGCGCCGTGAACGGCGATCCCCTCGCCATCCACGCCCGGGCGGCCGAGCTGGCCCCGCACGTGCGGGGGGTGTGGGTCGTCCAGCCCGACGCGGTGGACCTGGTGCCGCCGGGGACGGACCACGTGACGACGGGCTCCTGGCGCTACTACCGGGTGATG
This sequence comes from Streptomyces sp. NPDC037083, assembly GCF_055606485.1. Taxonomy (NCBI): domain Bacteria; kingdom Bacillati; phylum Actinomycetota; class Actinomycetes; order Kitasatosporales; family Streptomycetaceae; genus Streptomyces; species Streptomyces sp. NPDC037083. The sequence continues at coordinate 183,258 of NZ_JBVJSQ010000017.1, forward strand.
GCGCGCGCCAAGCACTGGATCAACGACTGCAACTGGGCCGGCGACCTGGTGAAACGCCCCGGCGCCGTGCACGTCCAGACGCATCGGGGCACCCCGTTGAAGTACATGGCGCTGGACCTCCTCGACCGTCCCGGCGCCCGGCACGGCTCCGACGTCCGCGGCATGCTCCGGCGCAGCGACCGGTGGGACGTCAGCCTGGTCGCGAACCGGCACTCCGAGGAGGTCTGGCAGCGGGCCTACCCCTGCCACTTCACGTCGCTGCGCACCGGCAGCCCCCGCAACGACGTCCTGGTGCGGGGCGGAGCCGGGCGCGGCGCGGAGCTGCGTGAGCGGCTCGGCGTCGGGGCGTCCGAGACGGTCGTGCTGTACGCGCCGACGACGCGCGACTACCGCAAGGGCCGTCATGTCTGGCGGGTCGACCTGGAGGCGCTGGCGGGCTCGCTCGGTCCCGGGTTCCGGCTGCTGGTGCGTCTGCACCCCGGGCTGGCCCGCCATCACGAACGGGCGCTGGTGCTGCGCGACCTGCACCGCCGCGGCGCGCTGACCGACGTCACCGACGAGCCGCACGTCGAGGACGTCCTGCTGGCCGCCGACGCCCTGGTCACGGACTACTCGGCGCTGATGTTCGACTACGCCAACCTGGACCGCCCGATCGTGGTGCACGCCGACGACTGGGCCGCCTACCGGGCGGCGCGGGGCGCCTACTTCGACATCACCGCCGAGCCGCCGGGGCACGTGACGCGCTCCGACGAGGAGCTGGCGAAGGTGTTCGCCTCCGGCGCCTGGCGGGACGCCGAGTCGGCCCGGCTGCGAGCGGCGTTCCGGGAGCGTTTCTGCGAGTACGACGACGGCCGGGCCGCGGAACGCGTCGTCCGGCGGATCCTGCTGGGCGAGACCTGGGACCCGACGGACGGCGACGGCGACGGCCCGGTCGTCAGGATTCCCGGGGCGGTCGACCGCTCGGCGCGTCTGCCGGAGTACAGCTGAGCACGGTTCAGCGGGAGGCGGGCGCCGGCGACTGCCGGGCCACGCGCGGGGGCCCGACCAGGTCCCGCCCCCGCGTGCCGTGCCCTCGCAGATGACTCTCGAGCAGGAGCGGGATCCCGCACACCGGCAACAGCATCGCCATCACCATCAGCCGCGGTCCCATGGACGCCTCGGGGTGTCCCGCCTGGTTCACCAGGCCGGCGACGGCGACGCCGACGAGCAGACAGGCGGACGGCCGGTGGTACCGGAAGGCGCCCCACGCCCCGCAGGCGAGCAGGAGCAGCACCAGCGGCTGCACCAGCGCGTCGCGCAGCCACTCCCGCCAGAAGGCGAGGCTCAGGCGCAGGAACTCGGTCGCGGGGTCGCCGACGGGGTTCCTGGTGTAGTGGACGGAGAGCAGTTCCTGCAGGCTGGCCTTCGTGCTCGGCAGCCCGAGGACGTGGACGGCGAGCTGGATCAGCGCCGCGAGCGCCGTCGTCATGACGAGGATCGCCAGCTCCGGACGCCGGAGGTCCTTGCCCCGCAGCCGGCGCGCGCCGACCAGGAGCGCGGTCGTGACGGCGATCCCGGCGACGGCCAGCAGCGTCTGCGCGTACTTGACGACGGCCGCGCCGGCGAACGCGAGGACGGCGATGGTCGTCCCCGACCGGATGCGCCCGCGCAGCACGCGGACGCATCCGGCGACGGCGGCGAGGAGCAGGCACAGCAGCAGTCCCTCGCACAGGGGCAGCATGGCCTCCTTGCCCGTCGGCAGCGCGTAGTAGAGCACCTGTCCCGTCAGGGCGAGCGGAACGGAGACCCCCAGCATCCGCAGGATGAGCACGACGAACCCGCCGGCCAGGACGGTCGCCACGAGCGAGGCCAGCCACAGGCCGAGGACCGGCCCGAACGAGCGGACGAAGGGCACGGTGTACAGGGGGTATCCGGGCCTGGTGGCGAAGATCTCCGACATCCGCGGGTCGCTGAACAGGGCCATGTACCCGCTGACGTCGGTGCGCCGGGCATTGCGGGCGACGCGGTCTCCCATCGTCCGCCGGCACTGCCGCTCGGCCGTCCTGCCGGCGTCGTCGTCGCGGTAGCGCGCGAGGTCCGCGCTCTCGCGCTGCGCCGACCGGACCCGCACGCTGTCGCAGAAGTAGTCCACCGCGCGGCGGGAGGCCTCCTCCCGGCCGAGTCCCTGCAGCATGTAGCTGTGCGCCAGGTACTGGCGGGTGTCCATGGCGGCACGCCCCTGCGTCTGCGTCGACTGCGCGGCGGCGAACACCAGGGCGAACACGAGGAACCAGAAGAGGAGTACGCGTCGGTCGTTCGACGGCGACGGCGCTCGACGGAGCCGGTCAGTTCTCCACATGGTCGACTGGCCTATCACGCGTTCCGGCACGATCCCGGCCGGTGTCCGCCGCGTCGTCGTCGCGGCCGCGGGGATCCACCGTGCGGCCTAGCCGCCGAGAACATGGCGCCGCGAGCGGGAATGCGCGTGGAATGCGCCCCACTGTCCGTCCCTTCCGGCATCCGACGCCGTACCGGTTCCTCGGCACCCTGGTCTGGCTGGCGATGTCGATTCCGTACTGGCACGACCCGCTGAGCCGCGCGGCCGTGGCCGGGCCGGTCAACCTGCTGGTGCTGCTGACCGGGATGGGGCGCTTCAGCCGCGTGCTGACGGACCGTCCGTGGGCGGCGGTGCCGGCCCTGTTCGCGGTGGCGTGGCTGTGGGGCGGCCGCCTCGGGGAGACGTCGGCCGGTGGCGGCCCCGCTCACCCGTCGGCGTTCGCCGTCGGGCTGGCCTTCTGGGCCTGGGCGTCGACGGGTTCGCGCGCGGGAGCGGTGCGCTGTCGCGTCCGCTACGTCGGGCCGAGCGGTCTGAGGAGCCCTTGGGGGTACGCGTGGCTGGGCGCGCTGTACGCCCTGATCGCGTTGGTGGACCCGGTCACGTTCGCGGTGGCGGCGGTCGGGGCGGTGGCGCTGGTCGCGGGATGGGAGCGCGAGGGGCGGGCCGTGGTGGGCCGGTGGGCGCTCGCGGCCCTGGTGGCGTCGACGGCCGTGTGCTTCCGCCGGTCCACCGGCGTGCTCGCCCCGGCCCGGGAGCCCGCTGCGGATCTGCTGCGCGAGCGGCTGGGCCAAGGCGCGCCCGGGCATGTGTGGCTGGTGCTGATCGGGCTGCCCGCGCTGCTGCTGGCGGCGTGGCGGTCGAAGCGGGCGCTGGGGCAGCGGTAGCGCGAGCCGGGGGGAGCGCACCTTGTCCGCTCCCCCCGGCTTCCCCCGGCTCTCCCCCTGGCTCTCCGATCGGCGTCCTGGGGACTGCCCGTTCGGGCTGGTCGCCCGGAGGACTACTCGATGACGAGCTCGACCGGGACGTTGCCGCGGGTGGCGTTGGAGTAGGGGCAGACCTGGTGGGCCTGCTCGACGAGCTTGCGGCCGGTCGCCTCGTCCAGCGTGTCGGGCAGCTCCACGCGCAGGGTCACCTTCAGCGCGAAGCCCTCGCCCTGCTGGCCTATGCCGACCTCGGCGGTCACCGCGGCGTCGCTGACGTTCACCTTGGCCTGGCGGCCGACGAGGCCCAGGGCGCTGCCGAAGCAGGCGGCGTAACCGGCGGCGAACAGCTGCTCCGGGTTGGTGCCCTGCCCGTTGCCGCCCAGCTCCGCGGGCATGGCCAGCGCCAGGTCGATCCGGCCGTCGGAGGAGACGGCGCGACCCTCGCGGCCGTGCGTGGCGGTGGCGACAGCGGTGTAGAGCGCGTCCATGGAAAACCATCCCTCTCACATCGTTGCGGCGGCCCGGTCCGGCCGCCTCACGGAGACAAGTAGAGCACACAATTAAATTGGGCACAACCAAATAGCGCGTGAGGGTTACCCTGGAGACATGACCGCCCCGCTGCCCATCGTCGGCCAGGAGAACACCTTCGTCGGCCAGGAGAACACCGAGGAGAACTGGCTCCGCCTGGACCGCCAGATCTGCTTCTCCCTGCACGCCGCATCGCGCGCCTTCAACGGCGTCTACCGCGTGATCCTCAAGGACCTCGGGCTGACCTACCCGCAGTACCTGGTGATGCTGGTCCTCTGGGAGCAGGGGCCGCTGCCCGTCAAGCGGCTGGGCGAACACCTGCGCCTGGACTCCGGCACCCTCTCGCCGCTGCTCAAGCGCCTGGAGGCGGCCGGGCTGGTGCGGCGCGAGCGCAGCGCCCGCGACGAGCGCTCGGTGGAGGTCCGGCCGACCGAGCAGGGCGCGGAACTGCGCGAGCGGGCCCTGGAGGTGCCGCGCAGGATCGTCGGAGCCACCGGCTTCGAACTCGCCGAGATCGGTGCGCTGCGCGAGCAGCTGGACCAGCTCACCGCCGCCCTGGACGCGGCGACCGCCCAGGAGGCGCCGGGAGGCCCGTAGCCGGGCGGCGGACGTAGAGGCTGAGGGTCACGCCGTCGCGTTCACCCTCCCACCGAGGGGTGAAGCGCTCCTCCACGGCCACGAGTTTGAGGCGCTCGGTCGGCTCGCCGGGAAACCAGCGCGAACGCAGCGCGTACGGCTCGGAGACCACCCAGAGCCGCTTCACCGAGGCGAGCCTGCGCTGCAGTTCCCGGGGCCCGACCTCGCGCCCGTACAGCGTGCCGGACTCGGCCCCGGGCGTCTTCAGCGCCAGATCCCGCACCCCCCGGAAACCCTTCGGGTACGCGAGCGCCGCGCGCCGCCCGAGGGACGGCAGGAACAGCACCGGATCACCCGGGCGGACCTCGCGGACGGCCAGGGCCGAGACGGCGGCGAGGTTGTCGGGGCGGTGGGCCGGGGTCCGGTAGTGGCGGTGCAACGGGAGCAGGTGGAGGAAGACCAGGGCGACGGCCAGCGCCCCCGCGGCGGTGACCGTCCCCGGGCGGGGCCGGCGGCCCGCGAGGCCGGCCAGCCGGTCGGCCCCGGCCGCGATCAGCAGCGGCGCCCCCGCCATGGCATAGAGGACGTACCGGTCGTGATACAGCGGCCTGACCTGCGAGATCAGCATCAGGAGAGCCGGCGGCACGATCGTCAGCGGCGCCATGACGGCCGTCGTCCGCCCCACCGAGAGCCCCACCGCCATCAGCGCCAGACACCCCCAGAACACCACCCCCCGGGGGCCCGCGGCGAAGCTCCGCAGCAGCCGTTCCGCGCTCTCCCAGTCCGGCACCGGCAACCACTCGACCTGCCGTGACTGCACCCGCGAGACCAGCACCAGGGGCAGCAGGACGACTCCCACCGCCGCGGCCGTCCGGGCCCAGGACCGCCAGACCCGCTTGGGCGCCCGCAGCAGCGCGAGCGTGAGCGCGTGGGCGCACAGCACGAACACCGCCAGCTCGTGCAGCAGGCACGTCACGGCGACGACCGACCCGTAGGCCCACCACGACCGCGCCGACGATCCCGCACGCCCGGCCCCGCCCGGCCCGTCGTCCAGTGCCCGCACCAGCAGCAGTGTCGCGCCCGCCGCGCCCGCCGCGACCAGCGCGTACGAGCGGCCCTCCTGCGCGTAGTGGCCGGCCAGCGGGGTCACCGCGTACACCAGGCCCGCCCACAGGCCGACCCGGGGACGGGCCAGCCGCACCCCGAGGGCCGCGACCAGGGCCGCCGTGACGGCGGCCGCGCAGACCGACGGCAGGCGCAGGACGACCTCCCCCGGGTGGACGGCGAGGACGACGTGCATGAGGAGGTAGTACAGGCCGTGCACCGCGTCCACGCCGTGCAGCAGCCGCCAGATCTGCGGCACCGTCCGCCGGGCGACCTGGAAGGTGACGGCCTCGTCGCGCCATATGCCGCCGCGGTCGAGACCCCACAGGCCGAGGGCGAGCATGACGGCCGCTGGGACGGTGACGGCCAGGACTTCGGGACGGGCTGTCTTCTGCGAGCGCGCACACACCACGTCCGCGATTCTGCTGCGCAAGCCCACCCATCACGGCGATTGACGGCTCATTAGGTATGTAATGGAGCAAAAGAGACAGTCATCGTGATTACCATCCGCACTGATGGACATCACGACGAAGCGTCGCCTGCTCGCCCTCGCCGCCGCGTGGTTCGCCACCCGCGCCGTGATGCTGTGGCTGCTCGTCCACAGCGCCTCGCCGCTGCTGGGCGGCGGACGGGTCGCGCGCGAGGTGTGGGGGCTGTACCACCGCTGGTACGACGTCCTCACACAGGGCGGCCTCCCGGCGCACGACCCGCTGTGGCAGTACCCGCCGGGCGCCGGCCCGGTCCTGCTGTCGCCCGCCCTGCTGCCGGGCCTGACGTACTTCCAGGCGTTCGTCGCCCTCACCGTCGTCGCCGACGCGGCGACGGGGCTGGCCCTGGCCCGCGCGGGCGCCCGCACCGGCCGGTCCCTGCTCGGAGCCGCCCTGTGGACGGGCGGGCTGCCGCTGCTGCTGCACGTGCCCTTCGTGCGCTACGACGTACAGGTCACGGCCCTCGCCGTCATCTCTCTGGTGACGCTGTCGCGCTCCACGCGCGCGTGCGGGGCGTTCGCGGCACTGGGCGCGCTGGTGAAGGTGTGGCCGGCGCTGGTGCTGCTGGGCACGCCGAGGGGGCGGGAGACGAAGTCGGCGTGGAGGTGGGCGGCGACCACGGGGGTGGCGTCGCTCGCCCTCCTCGCCCTGGCGTTCCGCGACCCCCTGTCCTTCCTGCTCCAACAGGGCACCAGGGGCGTGCAGATCGAGTCCCTGGGCGGCACGGCCTTCCTGCTCGCCTCGCACGCCGGCTGGCCGGGCGCGGCCCGCTACCGGTACGGCGCGATGGAGTTCGTCGGCCCCTACGTCTCCTCCGTCGCCCATGCGTCCCTGGCGCTGACCGCCGTGGCCTTCGGCCTGCTGGTGCTGTGGCGGGTCCGCGCCCGCCGCTGGACGCCGGCCACCCCCTACGACGCCGCCCTGAGCGCCGTGCTGCTGTTCACCGTCACCAGCAGGGTGATCAGCCCGCAGTACATGATCTGGCTGCTGGGCCTGGCCGCCGTCTGCCTGACCTCACGGCACACCACGCAGCGCCCGGTGGCCGTGCTGCTCCTGGCGGCGACCGCGGTCAGCACGGTGATCTACCCCCTGAACTACTGGGAGGTCGTCAGCTGCACCTGGACCGGCACGACGCTGATGGTGGTGCGCAACGCCCTGCTGGCGGCGGCGGCCGGGCTGTCCTATCTCCGCCTGTGGCGCTCCGGAACGGCCCGCGTCGAGCCCGGCCCGGAGAGTTGTCCACAGGCTCGGCGCGAGATCCGGGCGCCTGCTTCACTGTGAGACGACCCGTACACCAAACCGCACCATCACCCACCATGACCCACCATCACGGGCTATCGCCTGCCATCGCATGCCCATTCACGGACCGACGGACGAGGGGGACGCCACGATGACCTGGTTGATCACGGGCGGCGCCGGCTACATCGGGGCGCACGTCGTACGGGCGATGACCGGAGCGGGCGAGCGGGCCGTGGTCTACGACGACCTGTCCACGGGGCTCGCCGAGCGCGTGCCGGGCGAGGTGCCGCTGGTGGTGGGCTCCACGCTGGACGGGGAGCGGGTCGCGCGCGCCCTCGCCGAGCACTCCGTCACGGGCGTCGTCCACCTCGCGGCGAAGAAGCAGGTCGGCGAGTCGGTGGACCGGCCGCTGCTCTACTACCGGGAGAACGTGGAGGGCCTCAGAGTCCTCCTGGACGCGGTGACGGCAGCCGGGGTGCCGTCCTTCGTCTTCTCCTCCTCGGCCGCGGTGTACGGGATGCCCGACGTCCCCCTGGTCACGGAGGACACCCCGTGCGCCCCGCTGTCGCCCTACGGCGAGACGAAGCTGGCGGGCGAGTGGCTGGTGCGGGCGACGGGCCGGGCCACGGGCCTGGCCACGGCCTCGCTGCGCTACTTCAACGTGGCCGGGGCGGCCCGCGCCGACCTCGCGGACGTCGGCGTCTTCAACCTCGTCCCCATGATCTTCGAGAGGCTCACCGGGAACACGGCCCCGCTCGTCTTCGGCGACGACTACCCGACCCCGGACGGCACCTGCGTCCGCGACTACATCCATGTGGTCGACCTGGCGGAGGCCCATGTGGCCGCCGCGCACGCCCTCCAGGCCCACCCCGGGCGCGATCTGACCTTGAACATCGGGCGCGGCGAGGGCGTCTCGGTGCGGGAGATGATCGACCTCGTCAACGCCGTCACCGGGTACGACCGGCCGCCGACGGTCACCGCACGCCGCCCCGGCGACCCGGCCCGCGTGGTCGCCGCCGCCGACCGCATCGCCGTCGAACTGGGCTGGAAGGCACGACACGACGTCCGCGACATGGTCACCTCCGCCTGGCAGGGCTGGACCCGACGGCATCCGGACGCGGCCCGCGGACAGGCCCGCGGACAGGAACGGCCGGGAACGGCTCGTAGGCTGCCCGGATGACCGATCCCGCAGACGCCGTCGAACACCCCTTCGTGCAGCCTCTCGCGCACCCCGGTGTGCGGCCCGACGCCCGAGCCGTCGGGTGCGTCGTGGGCTCCGCCGTCGGAGACGCGCTGGGCGCGCCCTTCGAGTTCGGACCGGAGGGAGCCTTCTCGGAGCGCTTCCCGCGTCCCGGTCACGGGGGCGAGATGTGCGGGGGAGGCGGCTGGGACCGAGGAGAGGCGACCGACGACACACAGATGGCCGTCCTCGTCGGGGAGTCCCTGCTGGAGTGCGGCGGACTGGACCCTGCGGACGTCTTCCGGCGGTTCCAGCGCTGGGCCGCCGCCGATCCCAAGGACATCGGCCTGCAGACCGAGCAGGTCCTCAGCAGCGGCGACCCCTGGGAGACGGCCGCCGCGCTGCACTTCCAGACCAGTGGACGGGCCGCGGGCAACGGCTCGTTGATGCGGGCCGCGACCTCCGCCGTGCACTACGCCCCGCACGGCCGCGCGGCCACGATGGACGCGGGCCGCCGCCTCGCCGCCCTCACCCACGGGGACCGCGCCGCGTGGGAGGGCACGGCCGTCTTCCATGAGCTGGTGCGCGTCGCCCTCACGGGCGCCGACCCGCTGGCCGCGCTCCCGGAGACGCTCGCCGAGGTCCACCCCGACCATCGCGAGCGGTACGCGGCCGTCCTCGCCCCCGACTGGCACCCGGACCTGGCCACCGAGTTCAACGGCGCCGTCTGGCCCTGTCTCGGATCTGCCGTGTGGGCGCTGCGTACGACCTCCTGCTTCGAGGACGCCGTGCGGGCCGCCGTCGACCTCGGCGGCGACACGGACACCGTCGCGGCGGTGACGGGCGGGCTCGCCGGGGCCGTCCACGGGATCGACGACGTCCCCGAGCGGTGGACCGCCGCGCTGCACGTGCCACTGCCGGGGTACGGCGACCGCGTCCTGCGCCTGCCCGAACTCACCGCCCTGGCCACGCACCTGACCGCCGCCTGAAACCCCGGCCCGGTCTCCGAGCTCCGAACTCCGACCTTCCGGCTCCGGGCTCCGGCGTTCGGGCTCGGATAGGGCAGGCCGCCCGCCCCCGGACGGCTACAGCGCCTTGATGGCCTCGGCGGTCGCCCGAGCCAGGGCGGCCAGGTAGCCCTGGGGCAGCTTCGGGCTGCGGATCACCACCGAGCGCCAGTAGAGCGGACCCGAGATCAGGTCCAGCGCCAGCTCCTCGTTCAGCCCCTCGCGGATCTCGCCGCGTTCCCCGGCCGCCGCCACGATCTTCAGGGCGACCCCCTCCTGCCCTTCCCGAAGCACCTTTTGCAGGGCCTCGGCGATCTCGGGGTTGCGGGCCGCCTCGGCCTGCAGGTCGGGGATGATCTGCGAGGCCACCGGGTGGCGCAGCGCCCGCGAGGTCACCTCGTACAGCATCCGCAGGTCGCCCTCCAGGCTGCCCGTCTCCGGGGCCGGCAGGCCCTGCACGGCGATCACCGAGACGATGTCGAGGACCAGATGCAGCTTGGAGCGCCAGCGCCGGTACACCGCGGTCTTGCCCACGCCGGCGCGGCGGGCGATGCCCTCGATGGACATCCGCGCGTAGCCGACGGTCGCGAGCTCCTCGAACACGGCGGCCCGGATGGCCTCCGTCACGTCCTCGCGGAGCACGGCCGCGCCCGCGGGTGCCCGGCGGCGTGGGCGCGCCTGGGGCCCGTCGGCGTTCGTCGCGTTCGTCGTCATGCGGACCAGCATAGGGCGTTACGACGAAACGGTTGCGTTCCGACGTATGATCGGCCTACTCTCACGTTGCGACGATACGGTCCCGTCCCGACGTAAGAAAACGTGAAGAAAAGCGTAAGGAAACGTCGTGCGACGGCACGCCGGACCCCTGCGCCCCCTCCCCCCGAGTGAAAGCAGCGGATGTGAGTCAGGTCCTCCACACACCGCCCCGTACCGAGGCCGCGCCCCACGGCGACCTCGCGGCCCTGGCGGCACGGCACGGCCTCACGGTCAGCGGCGCCCGCCCTTCCCTGCCGGAGTACATCCGCCAGCTCTGGGCGCGCCGCCACTTCATCACCGCGTTCGCCACCGCCAAGCTCACCACGACCTACAGCCAGGCGAAGCTGGGCCAGATCTGGCAGGTGATGACCCCGCTGCTGAACGCGGCGGTCTACTACTTCATCTTCGGCGTGCTGCTGAACACCAAGCGGGGCGTGGCGGACTTCATCCCGTTCCTGGTCACGGGCGTCTTCGTGTGGACGTTCACCCAGACTTCGATCATGACCGGCACCCGCGCCATCTCCAGCAACATCGGCCTGGTCCGCGCCCTGCACTTCCCGCGGGCCGCGCTGCCGATCTCGTTCTGCCTGCAGCAGCTGCAGCAACTGCTGTTCTCGATGGCCGCCCTGGTGTTCATCCTGCTCGCCGTGGGCGTCCCGCCGGCCCCCTCCTGGATCCTCGTGATCCCGGCCCTGACGCTCCAGTTCGTCTTCAACGCCGGCGTCTCCATGATCATGGCCCGGCTGGGCGCCAAGACGCCGGACGTCGCGCAGCTCATGCCGTTCGTCCTGCGCACCTGGATGTACATCTCCGGTGTGATGTGGAGCATCGACAACCTGATCAAGCAGCACCACGGCATGCCGCCGTGGGTCGCCGAGCTGCTGCGGGCCAACCCCGCCGCCGTCTACATCGACCTGATGCGCTTCGCGCTGATCGACACCTTCCACGCGAGCCAGCTGCCGCCCCACGTATGGCTGGTCGCGACCGCCTGGGCGCTGCTCGCAGGCGTCGGCGGGTTCATCTACTTCTGGAAGGCTGAGGAGACGTACGGCCGTGGCTGACATCGCTGACAACGCATCGCGCACCGCCCCCTTCGACATCGCCGACGAGCGGTCCCCGACCGTCGTCGCCGACAGCGTCGACATCGTCTACCGCGTCAACGGCACCGTCGGCGGCCGGGGCAGCGCGACGGCCGCCCTCAACCGCATCGTGCGCCGCAAGCAGGCCGAGAAGGCGTCGGGCGTGCGCACCGTGCACGCCGTCAGGAACGTCTCCTTCGTCGCCTACAAGGGCGAGGCGATCGGGCTGATCGGCACCAACGGCTCCGGCAAGTCGACCCTGCTCAAGGCGATCGCCGGACTGCTCCCCGTGGAGCGCGGCAAGATCTACACCGACGGCCAGCCCTCCCTCCTCGGCGTCAACGCGGCCCTGATGAGCGACCTGACCGGCGAGCGCAACGTCTACCTCGGCGGACTGGCCATGGGCATGACGCGCGAGGAGATCAAGGAGCGCTACCAGGAGATCGTCGACTTCTCCGGCATCAACGAGAAGGGCGACTTCATCTCCCTGCCGATGCGCACCTACTCGTCCGGCATGGGCTCGCGGCTGCGGTTCTCCATCGCCGCGGCCAAGGACCACGACGTCCTGCTCATCGACGAGGCCCTGGCCACCGGCGACGCCAAGTTCCGCAACCGCTCCGCGGAGCGCATCCGTCAGATGCGCGAGCACGCGGGCACCGTGTTCCTCGTCAGCCACAGCAACAGCTCGATCCTCGAGACCTGCGAGCGCGCGCTGTGGCTGGAACGCGGCGAGCTGCGCATGGACGGGCCCGCGGAGGACGTCGTCAAGGCGTACGAGGCCTTCACCTCGGACCCCAAGGCCAAGAAGAAGTAGCCGCCGGACGGCACACGAGGAGGGCGCCCCCCGAAGGTTCGGGGGGCGCCCTCCTCGTGGTGGTGCCGTCCACGAAGGGCGGTCGTGCCGCCCATGGGTGGCGGTCGTGCCGCCTACGCGTGACGGCCGCCTACGAGTGCGTCCGCAGCAGGGTGCGCATCGTCCGCATGGCCACCGACAGGTTGGCCAGGTCGAACGTCTCCGAGTTCTGGATGTCCTCCAGCGTGGTGCGCGCCCGGCTCAGGATCGCCGCGTTCTTCTCCTCCCACGCCCCGAAGCGCTGCTCGGGGGTGGAGGCCCCGTTGCCGACCGCCAGGACGTCCGCCGTCAGCGCCGCGTGCGCCGCGTACAGGTCCTCACGGATGGACGCGCGAGCCATGGACTGCCAGCGGTCGGCGCGCGGCAGCTCGATGATGCGGTCCATCAGCTGCGTGATGCGCAGCCGGTCGGCGAGGTCGTAGTAGACCTCGGCGACGTCCAGCGGGTCCTTGCCCATGCGGTCGGCCACCGAGACGATGTCCAGCGCCGGGAACGCCGAGGAGAACCCGGCCACCCGGGTGGCCGGCTCGTCCGGGACGCCCGCGGCGGTCAGCTCGTCGTAGATCCGCTGCCACCACTCCAGGTCCGCGCCCCGCATCAGCTTCGTCAGCTGCGACCAGACCTGCTCGACGCGCTCGGCGAAGAACTCGACCGTCTCGGCGAGCTGCAGCGGCTGCGGCCGGTTGTTCAGCAGCCACCGCGTACCGCGCTCGACCAGCCGCCGCGAATGCAGCCGGATCCTGGTCTGCACATCCGCCTCGACCTTGTTGTCGAGGGCCTCCACCGCGTCCCACACCGGCGCCGCGCGGAAGATCGCCCGGGCCGCGGTCTGGGCCCGCACGATCTCCTCCAGCGAGGCGCCCGTCTCCTCGCGCAGCCGGTGCAGATACGTCGTACCGCCGGTGTTGACCGTGTCGTTGACCAGCACGGTCGTGGTGATCTCGCGGCGCAGCGGGTGGCTGTCGATGGCCTCGGGGAACCGCTCGCGCAGCGCCGTCGGGAAGTACGCGTGCAGCAGACCGCGCAGATAGTCGTCGTCGGGCAGTGAGGTGTGCAGCAGCTCGTCCGACACCGTGATCTTCGTGTAGGCCAGCAGGACGGCCGTCTCCGGGCTGGTCAGGCCCTGGCCGGCGCCGAGACGCTCACGGATCTGCCGGTCGGTGGGCAGGAACTCCAGGGCGCGGTCCAGATGCCCCTCGCGGACCAGGTGGCGCATGAAGCGCTGCTGGGCGTGGAGCATGTCCTTGGACTGGGCGAGGGCGTTCGCGATCGCCGTGTTCTGCGCGTAGTTGTTGCGCAGGACGAGCGCGCCGACCTCGTCGGTCATCTCCGCGAGCACCTTGTTGCGCTGCTTGACCGTCATGTCGCCCTCGGTCACCAGGCCGTTCAGCAGGATCTTGATGTTCACCTCGTGGTCGGAGGTGTCCACGCCGGCGCTGTTGTCGATGGCATCGGTGTTGATCTTGCCGCCGTGCCGGGCGAACTCGATCCGGCCGAGCTGAGTCAGGCCCAGGTTCCCGCCCTCGCCGACGACCTTGGCGCGCAGCTCGGCGCCGTCCACCCGGATCGGGTCGTTGGCCTTGTCGCCGACGTCCGCGTTCGACTCCGTGCCGGACTTCACGTAGGTGCCGATGCCGCCGTTCCACAGCAGGTCCACCGGCGCCCGCAGGATCGCCTTCATCAGGTCGGCCGGGGTCAGCTTGGCGACGCCCGCCTCGATGCCGAGGGCCTCGCGGATGTGCGCGTTGACCGGGATCGCCTTGGCGGTGCGGGGGAAGATCCCGCCGCCGGACGACAGCAGCCCGGTGTCGTAGTCGGCCCAGCTGGAGCGGGGCAGCTCGAACAGGCGGCGGCGCTCGGCGTAGGAGGTCGCCGCGTCCGGGTTCGGGTCGATGAAGATGTGCCGGTGGTCGAAGGCGGCGACCAGGCGGATGTGCTCGCTGAGCAGCATGCCGTTGCCGAACACGTCACCGGACATGTCGCCGATGCCGACGACCGTGAAGTCCTCGGCCTGCGTGTTCACGCCCAGCTCCCGGAAGTGCCGCTTCACCGACTCCCAGGCGCCGCGGGCGGTGATGCCCATGCCCTTGTGGTCATAGCCGGCCGAGCCGCCGGAGGCGAAGGCGTCCCCGAGCCAGAAGTTGTAGGACTGGGCGACCTCGTTGGCGATGTCGGAGAACGTCGCCGTGCCCTTGTCTGCGGCGACCACCAGGTAGGTGTCGTCCTCGTCGTGCCGCACGACGTCGGTCGGCGGCACGACCTCCCCGCCGACCATGTTGTCGGTGATGTCGAGCAGCGCCGAGATGAACGTCCGGTAGCTGGCGATTCCCTCGGCGAGCCATGCGTCGCGGTCCACCGCCGGGTCGGGCAGCTGCTTGGCGACGAAGCCGCCCTTGGCGCCGACGGGCACGATGACGGTGTTCTTCACCATCTGCGCCTTGACCAGGCCGAGGACCTCGGTCCGGAAGTCCTCACGCCGGTCCGACCAGCGCAGACCGCCGCGCGCGACCTTCCCGAACCTCAGGTGCACACCCTCCACCTGCGGCGAGTACACCCAGATCTCGAACGCGGGCCGGGGCGCCGGCAGGTCCGGGATGGCCTGCGGGTCGAACTTCATCGACACGTAGTCGTGCGGCTCGCCGTCCGCCCGCTTCTGGAAGAAGTTCGTGCGCAGGGTCGCCTTGATGACCGTCAGGAAGGAGCGCAGGATCCGGTCCTCGTCGAGCGAGGCCACCTGGTCGAGCGCGGCGTCGAGTTCCTCCAGCAGGGCGTCGACGATCTCGTGCCCGGCGCGCTGCCGGTCGGGCGACATCCGCGCCTCGAACAGCGACACCAGCAGCCGCGTGGTGTGGACGTTCGTGCGGAGCGTGTCCTCCATGTAGTCCTGGCTGAAGGTGGACCCGGCCTGGCGCAGGTACTTGGCGTACGCGCGCAGCACCGTGGCCTGCCGCCAGTTCAGGCCTGCGCCCAGCACCAGCGCGTTGAACCCGTCGTTCTCGGCCTTGCCGGTCCAGGTCGCGGAGAACGCCTCCTGGAACCGCTCGCGCCCGTCGTCGCCGAGGAAGTCGCCGCCGGGACCGGCCAGCGCCTTGGGGATGCGCAGACCGAAGTCGTAGATCCACGCGTGGCTGCGGTCCGTGCAGCGCAGTTCGTAGGGCCGCTCGTCGATCACCTCGACGCCGAGCCGGTTCAGCACCGGCAGCACCGCCGACAGGGAGATCGCGTCGCCCTTGCGGTAGATCTTGAAGCGGCGCTCGTCGGGCGCGGCGCCCACCGGCTCGTACAGGCTGAGCGAGAAGTTCCGCTCCTCGGTGAGCCGCTCCAGGTGGACCAGGTCGGCGACCGCGGCACGCGGGGTGTGGTCGGCCTTGTAGCCCTCGGGGAAGGCGTTGTTGTAGCGCCGCGACAGCTCCGCGGCCCGCTCCTCGCCGAGTTCGGCGTTGAGCGCCTCGGAGAACGCGTCGGCCCAGGACCGCGCGGCCTCCACCAGGCGCGCCTCGATGCGTTCCTTGTCGGAGTCGGACAGCTCCGGCAGCTCGGTGCCCTGCGGGACGCGGACGACGAAGTGCAGCCGGGACAGGATCGACTCGGTGTTCCAGGCGGTGAAGTCGACGCTCGTCCCGCCCAGCTCCTCCTTGAGGATGTCGATGATCCGCAGCCGCACGCCGGTGGTGTAGCGGTCGCGGGGCAGGTAGACGAGCGCGGAGTAGTAGCGTCCGTACTCGTCCTGCCGCAGGTAGAGGCGCAGCCTGCGCCGCTCCTGCAGGTACAGCACGCTGGTCACGATGGAGCGCAGTTCGTCGACCGGCGTCTGGAAGAGCTCGTCGCGCGGGTAGGTCTCCATGATCTGGAGCAGGTCGCGCCCGTCGTGGCTGTTGGGCGAGAACCCGGCGCCCTGCAGCACGGCCTCGACCTTGCGCCGCACGACCGGCACCCGGGCCACGGACTCGGTGTAGGCGGCGGACGAGAAGAGCCCGAGGAAGCGCCGCTCACCGACGACGTTGCCGTCCTGGTCGAACTTCTTCACGCCGACGTAGTCGAGGTAGGAGGGCCGGTGCACGGTGGCCCGGCTGTTGGCCTTGGTCAGCACCAGCAGCTTGTGCTCGCGCGCCTTGGCACGGGCGTCGGCCGGAAGCCGCTCGAAGGACGGGCTGACGGGGTGGGCGTCGCCGTCGGCGTGGTGCGGGTCGGAGCGCAGGATGCCCAGGCCGGTGCCGGGAACGGCGGCGAGGGAGTCGTCCCCCCGCAGCTGGTACTCCCGGTAGCCGAGGAAGGTGAAGTGGTCGGCGGCCAGCCAGCGCAGCAGCTCGCGGGCCTCGCCGACCTCGGGACGGTCCAGATCGCCGGGGACGGGCTCCTCCGGAAGCCCGTCGGCGACCCGCAGCGCCGTCTCCCGCATCTTCTCCCAGTCCTCGACGGCCTCCCGGACGTCGGACAGGACGCGCAGCAGGTCGGCGGTGATCTGCTTGAGGTCGGCCCGGTCGGTCTCACGGTCGATCTCGACGTGGATCCAGGACTCGACGTGCCCGTCGTGCGGAAGGTCCCCGGCGACGGGCGGGACGCTGAGCACCTCGATGAGCTTGCCGGCCACATCGCGCCGCACGACGACCTGCGGATGGATGACGACGTGGATCCCCCGCCCCTGGCGGGTCAGCTCGTTGGTGACGGAGTCGACGAGGAACGGCATGTCGTCGGTGACCACCTCGACGACGGAGTGACTGCACGTCCACCCGTTCCCCTCGACGGTGGGCGTGTGGACCTTCACGTTCGCGGTGCCCTGCGGCCGGCTCTCGGCGAGCCGGTAGTGCGAGAGCGCGGCCCCGAAGACGTCGACCGGGTCGCGGTCGGTCAGGTCCTCCGGGGCGGTGTGCAGGTAGTAGCGATGGAGGAACGCGAGGAGGGCGGCCTGGTCCGGGGTCCCCGGAGTGCCCTCGCCCGTCGTCCCAGTCGGTAGGTACCCCCCGACCGGGCTGTTCTCAGCGACCCGCGCCGCCCTCTCGAGCAGCTCGGCCTTGGCTTCGTCCAGCTTGGTCTGCATTGTCCTCTGACTCCTGTCGCGCGCCGTTGCGTGACGTAGAAGGAAGTGCGGGCTCTTCCCCTGCGACTCGACGCCACGGCCCGGGATCTCCGGACTGCTCCGACGCTATGCCGCAAGGTGAGACGAGCGGGGGGTTATCAGCCATTCTCGACACCACTCCGGGGTGTGACGCTGCTCTCCGCGTCGCCTTCGTCCGGGGTGTGCGCGCCGCCCCGGGGTCCCTTGCGACCCCGTCCCGCCCGCGCCGACCAGCGACCGCCGCCCGGTAGCGGAGATGGTCCGCACTCACCGGGCGCAGGGCGGGGGCAACAGCGCCCCCGCGAGATATCGCGCTGATCACGCCACCAAGGCTATCGCTCCTCACCGGGGCCCCGTCATGAGCCGTATGTGTACAAAAGACGGACCAGAACTTTGACGTTCTGCACAGCTTGCGGATACGGAACGACAGCTACGGGACGGGAGTGGAGAACGGGGACGGTGGGGCCGACGGCGTGAGCCGGCGACGGCCACGGGGGGGCGGGGCGCGGTCGGGGTCGGGTCGGGGTCGGGGGCGGGCGTAAGACGGCAGGCCGACAGGACGGGGGCGCTACGGGCAGGTACGAGGGAGCGAGCGCGGGCCCGCGGCGGAAAGGGAGGCCTGCGGCCGGGGAAAGCGTGGCACACGGCGGCCGGCCCCTGGCCGAAAAGGGTCCGAGGCCGAAAAGCAGGTCCGAGGCCGGAAAGCAGGTCCGAGGCCGGAAAAGTCGACGCCGGACCAGCCCCGCGGGACGCTGAGAACGCCCCCTCTTGGCAAACGCACCCCCAAGAGGCACGTTGCCCATGACAGCGCCCGCCCGAGAGGAGCCGCCCACCATGTCCGCGAAGATCCTCATCGTCACCGGCGACGCAGCGGAGTCCCTGGAAGTCCTCTACCCCTATCAGCGCCTCCGCGAGGAGGGCTACGAGGTCCACATCGCCGCGCCCACCCGTAAGACACTCCGGTTCGTGGTCCACGACTTCGAACCCGGCTTCGACACCTACACCGAGAAGCCCGGCTACACCTGGCCCGCCGACCTCGCCTTCTCCGAGGTCGACCCCGGCGAGTACGCCGCGGTCGTCGTCCCCGGCGGCCGCGCCCCCGAGTACCTCCGCAACGACCCCGAACTCCGCAAGATCCTCAAGTCGTTCTTCGACGCGGACAAGCCCGTCGCCCAGATCTGCCACGGCCCCCTCCTCACCGCGGCCGCCGACGCCCTCCGGGGCCGACGCGTCACCGCCTACCCGGCGCTCGAGATCGACATGCAGTCGGCCGGGGCGATCTTCCAGGACACCGAGGCAGTGGTCGACGGCATGCTGGTCTCCTCCCGCGCCTGGCCGGATCACCCGGCATGGATGCGCGAGTTCCTGACGGTGCTGCGCGCCAAAGCGCCGGCGACCTGAGCCACTCCGCCTTTCCGAACCGGCTCAGAGCCGCAGCGGGGGCCGGCTGACCCGGAGCCGCAGCGAGGGCCGGCTGACCCGGAGCCGCAGCGAGGGCCGGTCGGTCAGAGCTACGGCGAGGGCCGGTCGGTCAGAGCTACGGCGAGGGCCGGTTCAAGGCGCTGCCGCCGCAGGCCTCTACGCGGCCGCGGCCAGACGCCCCGCGACCTCCACGGCCTCCCCGAGCGTGTCCACCACCGGCACCCCGACACCCTCCAGGCTGGCCCGGCTGTGCGACCCGCCGGTGTACAGCACGGCCTGCGCCCCCACGTGCAGCGCGGCCACCGCGTCGTCCGCGGCGTCCCCGATCACCACCGTGCGGGCCGGCTCGACCCCGGTCAGCTCCCGCAGGTGCCGCACCATGTGCTCCGCCTTGCTGCCCCCGGAGGGCCCGGTCCGCCCGTCCACCCGGACGAAGTGCGGCTCGATGCCGAACCCTCGCACCAGGGGCACGAGTTCGTCATGCACGTACATGCTCAGCAGGGACTGGCTGTGCCCCGCCGACCGCCACCCCGTGAGCAGTTCCACCGCGCCCTCGGTCAGCGCGCACCGCACCCGGTGCTCGGCGTAGTACCGGTGGAAGACGTCGTCCATGAGCTCCCACTCGGCATCGGTGGGCAGCCTTCCCATCAGCCGCTCGTAGAACTTCGGCACCGGCACGCAGTACAGCGACCGGTACTGCTCCAGCGTGATCGGCTCCAGCCCCAGCTCGACGAACGCCGCGTTCGTCGCCCCGATGATCGCGTCGTTGTCGTGGAACAGCGTCCCGTTCCAGTCCCAGACGATGTGCGCCGCTTGCTGCTTCCCCATGTCTGCAAACGTACCCGCCGCCACCGACAATCAAGTGGACGGCCGCGAAGCCGCCGGGCTCCGCCCCTGAAGACCGCGCCGGACTCAGTCCCCCGACCCCACCAGGGACGGGATCTCCTGCGTGGCGAACCACAGCAGTTCGTGGTCCTCGGCCCCGTCCACGACGAACTGCGCGTCGTCGTCCCCGCCGTCCGCCGCCCCGAGCGCCTCCGCCGCGGCCCTCACGTCCGCCTCCGCGTCCTCGGCGTCGACGTGCACCGCCGCCGCCTTGGCCAACGGCACGGCGCCGGCCACCCGCACCTCGCCCAGCGCCGCCGGGTCGAGCCCGCGGTCGGGGTCCACGGCGGCCGCACGGTCGGGTACGTCCACGGCGACCACGACACGCCGCCGCGCGACGCCCGGGTCCGCCGCCAGCAGCCGCAGGGAGGCGAGCGCGGCCCTGCTGAGCGCCGCGTACTCCAGCTCCTCGATGTCGTCGGAGAGGTACCACTCGCGCAGCGCGGGCGTGACGGCGTACGCGACGAGCGGCCCGGACCCCAGCTCACCCGTCTTGTGCGCCTCGGCGAGAGCGGGGAGGGTCAGGGGGACGTAGACGCGCATGGCTGGCCGCTCATTTCGTGGTCGCAAGCTCGGACTCGACTGCCCCGGAGAAGGGCGGTTCCGCGACGGTTCCGCGTCACCCCGAGGGCCTTCAGGATACGTGCGGGCGTCCCCTTTCGAGTCCCTGCCCACACCCCCGCGGACGTCAACCCCACGCCCCGGAACTCACCCGGCCCGCCCCCGCCACACCGGGCTTTCGACACCCCGGACCAACCCTGATAGGTGAACTTCCCGAGCCCCCGGCTCGGGCGCACCTGCTGCTTGCCGTCGCCGACCGCGACCCCGTACAAGATCCACGACGGCAAGTTACCGCCCGGTAGAAGCCGGGCTCACCGAACGGGGACCCCATGAACAAGGTCATGACGAGGACGCAGCACCACCCCGGCACCCGCCCTCCCGGCCGCCGCGACACCCGACGCCCCTCAGGCGCACCGCCCCGCACCCCCAACGGCGCCGCGCCTCGCACAGCCGCGAACGGCGGACGCCCGCCCGGTTCACCCGGCGCCCCCACCCGCACCGGTCCCGCCGACGGCCGTCCCGCGACCGTCCGGACGCCCCGTGGCCCGCTCTCCCAGCCCCGCCCCACCGACCTCTTCGCCGACCGTCTCCTCGCGGTCCTGACCGGCCGGCGCCCCGTCCACTTCATGCTCCGCCACACCCTCGGACGCGCCTACGACGACCTGGCCCACCTCGCCGAGCGCGGCCCCCTGCGCACCGCCCACGGCGCCCTGCCCGTCGTGCGCGACATCGGCTACTACGTCCCGCGCCCCGGCGCCATCGAGGCCTTCGCCCGCATCGGTGCCGGCGACCGCCTTCGCGCGATGGCCTTCCGCCTCGAGCTCGGCACGGACCGCCGATGGCGCTGCACCGCCGTGGAACTCGACGGCCCCCGCCGCCCCCACACCGACGACGACTGAACGACCGGCACGCCGAAAGACCAGCACACGAGAGCAGGCACCACGAAGGGCCGGAACGCAGGTGGTGGGCCGCACACCGAGGACCGGCACGCACGTGATGTGCCGACACGCACGTGCACGGACCTCACGCCGAAGACCGGCACGCACGTGAACGGATCTCACGCCGAAGACCGGCACGCGAGGGCGGACACGCCGAAGGGCCGGGCCACCCACAGGTGACCCGGCCCCTCAAGCCGCTGCCCGTCCCACACCACCGCCGACGTCACGCTTCACACGACACGCGTCACGCGACACACGTGGCCGGTCACGACCGCGACGCACCACATGCCGCTGTCGGGCGACAGCGCCGTCGGACGAGCACTCCACGGCCTACGGCCTACTTCTTGCGACGCCGCCCGGCCTTCGCCTGCTTGCGGCGCTCCGCGCGCGTGAGACCGTCGGCCTCGGAACGCACCGGCTCGTCGTCGTCGCTGTCGAAGTCGCCCTCGATCGTGCCGCCCTCGCCGTCCACCGTCGGTGCCGAGAAGTGCAGTTGACGACGCTGCGGAGCGTCCAGCCCCTTCGCACGGATCTCCGGACGCGAACCGGCCTGCGCCGGCACCACGTCCTGCTTCTCCATGT
Source organism: Streptomyces sp. NPDC037083 (assembly GCF_055606485.1). Taxonomy (NCBI): domain Bacteria; kingdom Bacillati; phylum Actinomycetota; class Actinomycetes; order Kitasatosporales; family Streptomycetaceae; genus Streptomyces; species Streptomyces sp. NPDC037083. The sequence goes on from NZ_JBVJSQ010000017.1 coordinate 204,749, forward strand.
CGACCGGAGCGGCGTCCGCGACCGGGACCTCCTCGACCTGCTGCTCGACCTGGACCTCCAGGTTGAACAGGTAGCCGACGGACTCCTCCTTGATGCCGTCCATCATGGCGGAGAACATGTCGAAGCCCTCGCGCTGGTACTCGACCAGCGGGTCCTTCTGCGCCATCGCGCGCAGGCCGATGCCCTCCTGGAGGTAGTCCATCTCGTAGAGGTGCTCGCGCCACTTGCGGTCCAGCACCGACAGCACGACCCGGCGCTCCAGCTCACGCATGATCTCGGAGCCGAGCTGCGACTCTCGCGACTCGTACTGCTCGCGGATGTCGTCCTTGATGGACTCGGAGATGAACTCGGCCGTCAGACCGGCCCGGTCGCCGGCCGCCTCCTCCAGCTCCTCCACGGTGACCTTCACCGGGTAGAGCTGCTTGAAAGCGCCCCACAGACGGTCCAGGTCCCAGTCCTCCGGGAAGCCCTCGGCGGTCTCCGCGCCGACGTACGCGTCGATCGTGTCGTCCATGAAGTGGTGGATCTGCTCCTGCAGGTCCTCACCCTCCAGAACACGACGCCGCTCGCCGTAGATGACCTCACGCTGGCGGTTGAGGACCTCGTCGTACTTCAGGACGTTCTTACGCGTCTCGAAGTTCTGCTGCTCGACCTGCGACTGCGCGGACGCGATCGCGCGCGTGACCATCTTGTTCTCGATCGGCACGTCGTCCGGCACGTTCGCCATCGACATCACGCGCTCGACCATCTGCGCCTTGAACAGCCGCATCAGGTCGTCGCCCAGCGACAGGTAGAAACGGGACTCGCCCGGGTCGCCCTGACGGCCGGAACGACCGCGCAGCTGGTTGTCGATACGACGGGACTCGTGCCGCTCGGTACCGAGGACGTAGAGACCGCCGAGCTCCTTGACCTCTTCGAACTCGGCCTTGACCGCCTGCTCGGCCCTCTCCAGGGCGGCAGGCAGGGCCTGCGCCCACTCCTCGATGTGCTCCTCCGGGTCCAGACCCCGCTGGCGCAGCTCCGCCTCGGCGAGGTCGTCCGGGTTGCCGCCGAGCTTGATGTCCGTACCGCGACCGGCCATGTTGGTGGCGACGGTCACCGCGCCCTTGCGGCCCGCCTGGGCCACGATCGACGCCTCACGCTCGTGGTGCTTGGCGTTCAACACCTCGTGCTGGATACCGCGCTTGGACAGTTGCTGCGACAGGTACTCGGACTTCTCGACCGACGTCGTGCCGACGAGGATCGGCTGGCCCTTCTCGTGCTTCTCGGCGATGTCGTCGACGACCGCCTCGAACTTCGCGACCTCGGTGCGGTAGATCAGGTCCGACTGGTCCTTGCGGACCATCGGCCGGTTCGTCGGGATCGGCACCACGCCGAGCTTGTAGATCTGGTGGAACTCGGCGGCCTCGGTCATCGCCGTACCGGTCATGCCGGACAGACCGGGCTGCTCCTTGCCCTCGTGGTCGTGGCGCTTGTAGAGGCGGAAGAAGTTCTGGAGGGTGATCGTGGCGAGCGTCTGGTTCTCGTCCTTGATGTCCACCCCTTCCTTCGCCTCGATCGCCTGGTGCATGCCCTCGTTGTAGCGGCGGCCGGCGAGGATACGGCCGGTGTGCTCGTCGACGATCATGACTTCGCCGTCCATGACGACGTAGTCCTTGTCCTTCTTGAAGAGTTCCTTCGCCTTGATGGCGTTGTTCAGGTAGCCCACCAGAGGGGTGTTCACCGACTCGTAGAGGTTGTCGATGCCCAGCCAGTCCTCGACCTTGCTGACACCCGCCTCGTGAATGGCGACCGTGCGCTTCTTCTCGTCGACCTCGTAGTCGCCGGTCTCCTCGATGCCCTTGAGCGGGTTGCCGGCCTCGCCCTTCTTCAGGCGCGTCACCAGCTTGGCGAAGTCGCCGTACCACTTGGTGGCCTGGTCGGCCGGACCCGAGATGATCAGCGGCGTACGGGCCTCGTCGACCAGGATGGAGTCGACCTCGTCGACGATGGCGAAGTTGTGGCCGCGCTGGACCAGCTCGTCCTGCGCCCACGCCATGTTGTCGCGCAGGTAGTCGAAGCCGAACTCGTTGTTCGTGCCGTAGGTGATGTCGGCCGCGTACTGCTCGCGACGCTGGGCCGGCGTCATGTTGGCCAGGATGCAGCCGACGTTCAGACCCAGGAACTTGTGAACGCGGCCCATCATCTCGGAGTCGCGCTCGGCCAGGTAGTCGTTCACCGTGATCAGGTGGACGCCCTTGCCGGACAGCGCGTTCAGATAGGCGGGCAGCGTGCCGACGAGCGTCTTGCCCTCGCCGGTCTTCATCTCGGCCACATAGCCCAGGTGCAGGGCGGCGCCGCCCATGATCTGCACGTCGTAGTGACGCTGGCCGAGGACGCGCTTGGCGGCCTCGCGTACGGTGGCGAAGGCCTCGGGAAGCAGATCATCCAGGCTCTCACCATCGGCGTACCGCTGCTTGTACTCATCGGTGAGGGCCCGCAGCTCGGCGTCGGAGAGGTCGACGAAGTCCTCTTCGATGGAGTTGACCTGGTCCGCGATGCGGTGCAGCTTGCGCAGGATCTTGCCTTCGCCTGCACGCATGATCTTCGAGAGGACGGACACGGGGGTTGGTCTCCTTGCCGGTCGGGCCTGGGACGGTCGGTTTCCATTGGACTTGCTGAGCAACGGCCATCGTATGCGAGGACCCCACCACGCCGGGAGGCCTGCCGTGATGAGGACCGCACACTGCTGCGCACCTGCCGCACAAATCTTCTTCAAAAGGGACAACGGCCGGACGCCGCCGATGGTGCCGCGTCCGCCAGACGAATTGCGCGAATTGTGATCACACGCTCACGCACGGCAAAACAATGGCGTCCTCGACGCACCCCGAGCAGAATCGGCCGATGGAGCAGCAGCCCGTCACCCTCACCAGCGCCCGCCTGATCCTGCGCCCCCTCGACCCGCGGGACACCGACGCCGTGTACACCGCGGCCCAGGACCCCGACATCCAGCGCTGGACCACGATCCCCTCCCCCTACCTCCCCGAGCACGCCCGCAGCTTCGTCGAGATGCTCGCCCCGGAGGGCTGGGCCACCGGCTCGATGTTCACCTTCGGCGTCTTCCTCCCCGACGGGGCCCTCACCGGCGTCATCAGCCTCACCATGCGCGCCGTGGGCACGGCCGAGATCGGCTTCTGGGCGGCCAAGGAACACCGGGGCCGCGGCTACATCACCGAGGCCACCCGCACCGCCTCCCGCTGGGCCTTCACCGACCTAGCCGTGGACCGCGTGGAATGGCGGGCCGAAGTCGGCAACACCGCCTCCCGAGCGGTCGCGGAGAGCGCCGGCTTCACCCTGGAGGGCACCCTGCGCTCCGCCATCAACAACAAGGGCGTGCGACGAGACTGCTGGCTGGCCGCCCTCCTCCCGTCGGACCTGGAACTGCCGTCCACGGCGCCCTACCTCCCCGCACCACCGCGTGCCGCCCGGCTCGAAAGCTGACACCGACCGCCGCCGCAGCCCCCGGCCACCGCCCGTCTCCCGACCGCCTGCAGCCCCGGCTGCCCGCGTCCCCGACCGCTTGCAACCCCGACAGGGCCCGGCCGCCACCGCACGAGAACCCAGCTCACCTTCCACTGTCAGACCCACCCCCTATCGTGCGAGTCATGACGACCCCGCGCCCCGCCACCGAGCTCTCCGCAGACGAAGCCCGCCGCATCGCCCTACGGGCACAAGGCTTCCTCGGCACGCCCGACCGCAAGGCCGGCGTCCGCGGCGTCCTCCGCAGCCTCGGCGCGGTCCAACTCGACACCATCTCGGTCCTGGCCCGCTCCCACGAGCTGATCCCCTACGCCCGCCTGGGAGCCGTGGGCCGCAAGACGGTCGAGAACGCCTACTGGCGGGACACCCACGCCTTCGAGTACTGGTCGCACGCCGCCTGCATCCTCCCCATCGAGGAGTGGCCCCACTTCGCCTTCCGGCGCCGCGCCTACCGCAACCGCCCGCACTGGAACCACGCCCTCCCGGAGGGCACCTACGACCAGGTCGTCAAGCAGCTCCGCGCCGAAGGTCCGCTCACGGCCACCGACTTGGGCGGCGCGAAGAAGACCAGCGAGTGGTGGGACTGGTCCGGCACCAAGGTCGCCGTGGAACGCGCGCTGATGTACGGCGAGGTGGTCTGCGTCGAACGCCGCGGCTGGAAGCGGGTGTACGACCTCGCCGAACGCGCCGTACCCGCCGCCCTGCTGCACGACGAGCTGGACGACGCCGAGTGCGTGCGCCGCCTCGTCCGCCTGGCCGGTCAGTCCCTCGGCGTCGGCACGCGCGCGGACATCGCCGACTACCACCGTCTCAAGGGCGAACAGGTCGACGCGGTGATCGCCGACTCGGGGCTGGTCCCGGTCACGGTCGAAGGCTGGGGCAAGCCCGCCTGGGCCGACCCGGCAGCCCTGGCGACGCCCCCGCGCGGCCGCCACCGCACCACGCTCCTGTCGCCGTTCGACTCCCTGATCTGGGAACGGGCGCGCACCGAGCGGATCTTCGGCTTCACCCACCGCCTGGAGGCCTACGTCCCCAAGCCCAAGCGGGTGTACGGCTACTTCGCGATGCCGGTCCTGGCCGGCGGCCGGCTCGTCGGGCGCGTCGACCCGGCCCGTGAGGGCCGCACCCTGGTCGCCAGGCAGGTCACCCTGGACGGCCCCAAGGCGGTCCCGGCCGTGGCGCAGGCCCTGCTCGAAGCGGCGACCTGGGTGGACTGCACGAACGTACGCGTGGAACGCGTGGACGCCCCGGACCTGCGCGAGCCGCTCATCGCAGAGCTCTCCCGCGCCCTCGTCTGACCGCCCGGACTCGAGGTCAGCGGATCTCGAGAATCTTCTCCCGCATCGCGTACACCACGGCCTCCATCCTGGAGTGCAGCTGAAGCTTCTCCAGGATGTTGCGGACATGGTTCTTCACGGTGTTCTCGGAGATGAACAACTCCTTGGCGATGTCACGGTTGTTCATCCCGGTGGCGACCAGCTTGAGCACCTCCAGCTCCCGGTCCGTCAGCCGCGGCGCGGGCACGAGCCTGCGCTCGTCGGTCCGCTGGATCATCGACTTGAACTCGGTGAGCAGCTTCGACGCCATGGAGGGGCTGATCTGCGACTGACCGTCGGCGACCGCGCGGATCGCGGTGGCGACCTCGTCCGTGGAGATCTCCTTGAGGAGGTAACCGGTCGCGCCCGCCTTGATCGCCTCGTAGAGGTCGGCCTCCTCGTCGCTGATCGTCAACATGATGATCTTCGCGCTGGGGGCCACCTCCTTGATGGAGGTGCACGCCTCGATGCCGCCGCGCTTGGGCATGCGCACGTCCATCAGCACGATGTCCGGCAGCAGGTCGGCGGCCTTGTCCACGGCCTCGGCGCCGTCACCCGCCTCACCGACGACCTGGATGTCCTCCTCGGCCGCGAGCACGATCTCCAGTCCGCGACGGAACAGGGCGTGGTCGTCCACGACAAGGACTCTGATCGGCTCCTTGCGTGAGGTTCCCCCGTCCGGGCCCATGCCGACGACGCCGTCGTCGGCGTCCTCGTCCCGCATCGGTCCGAAGCTGTCCGCCATCGTTCCTCCCCCTGAAGGCTGTGGCCGTGGTCGAGAGCCATCGCCAACGCAAGGCAACGGCCCACCGATTGAGCCGCCCTGCCATGATTCCATGCCCGGACGACAACGCGGTGACAGAGCGATGCCCGAAGGGGTCGCACACGGATGCCCCTGGGGGCGCACACGCGCTCCCAGGGGCACACCGCTCAGCTGTCACCGGAAGGGGTCAGCCGCCCAGCGCACCACCCGCCTCGGGTGAGTGCGCCTGCGCCACCATCGGGTCGCTGTCGAGATAGATCACGCCGTAGTCGTAGGCGTGCCGCCGGTAGACGACGCTGGGCTGCTTCGTCTCGGAGTCGACGAACAGGTAGAAGTCGTGTCCGACCAGTTCCATCTCGTAGAGGGCCTGGTCGAGCGTCATCGGAGCGGCCACGTGCGTCTTCTCGCGGACCACGAGGGGACCATCGCCCTGCACCTCGAGCGAGCCGATCTTCTTCGTCGGCACGCTCTTCGCCTCGTCGGCCGGGACGGGGTGGCCGTTGCCGTTGAGCGTCGCCACACCCGGGACGTGGTCGGGAACCTCTGCCGCGGAGAGCCTGCGCGCGCCGCGGCGCGTGTAACGCTTGTCGTGCTGCTTGCGCAGCTGGGCATCCAGCTTCTCCGCCGCGAGGTCGAGTGCCGCGTACGCGTCGCTGGCCGCCGCTTCCGCCCGGATGACGGGGCCACGGGAGCGGAGCGTGATCTCCACTCGGTCGCACCGGTCGGCTTGTCGGGGGTTGGGCTCCTTGGACACCTCGACGTCGAGGCTGATCACCTTGCCGTCGAGCTTCTGGATCTTCTCCAGGTTCAGCTTCTCGGCCACGTGCTTGCGGAACCGCTCGGGCACCTCGGTCTTGCGGCCCTTGACGACGATGTCCACGCAGAACTCCGTTCCCGGATCACTCCGCTTCGCCGGCGGAGCATCTCCCTTTTGCACCAAGCTCCGGCGAGCACCGGAACCTCGGACTTGGTGACTTCCACCTCCTCCTCCCCCATGGGCGAGATCTACACCCCAGGTGCTGCAGACGATTACCGGAAACCGCAGCACGGCATTCGGATATGAGAGGTGTGGCCTGCGGCTTTCCCTCACAACCGAACATATCTCGCCCGGACGGATGTCGTCACCCTCTACTGCGGCGTACCTCCGTTCAGGTGAATTGACTCTCTCATTACCTGCAACGACGCAAGTTCTCCATCAGTTCCGGTTTATTTCGAAAGAGTCCGGCGGCGCCGCGACCACGGCCGCGCACAGCACCTCACCGGCGCCGCCCGCATCCGACGGCGACCCCGAGACTCCGCCCACGTCTCCCCCTCTCACTCCCGACGGTCTCCCTCTTCTGTCTTCCCGAGTGAGATCCCCGTACACGGCCCCCTCACCACCACTACACATCTCACCCTCCGCCTCCCCGCCGCCCACCCCGTTGCCCGCGCCGCCGCGGCCCATCCGCCCCGCCACCGCTTCCGCCGGCTCAGCCGACCCGGCCCCGGCTGGCACGGCCCGTTCGGCCTGCCCGACCCGACCGGGCCGTCCGGCCCGATCGGCGTGTTCGGCCCGAGCGACTCGTCCGGCCCGTGCGGCCCCTGCGGCTTGTGCGGCCCGTTCGGCTCGTTCAGCTCGTTCGGCTTGTTTGTTCTGGCCAGCCGGGCCCGCGGGGGCCCCTTGCTCCATTCGCGCCGTCGGCTCCCCTTGCTCCATTCGCGCCACGGGTTCCCCTCGGGCCCTTCCTCCCGCCCCTCCCGCGCCCGTGGCCGCCCGTACCGCTCGCGCCGCCTCCGTCAGCGAAGCACCCGTCGTGACCAGGTCGTCGACGAGCACCACTGGAGCACCGCACAGCACTCGCTCACCGCCGGGCACGACCGCCAACGCGCCCACCAGGTTGTCCAGCCGCCCACGCGCGTCGAGCCCCGCCTGGTCGGCCACAGGACGCCGCTGCCGCAGTACCGCGGCCACCCGAGCCGGTACGCCGGCCCGCCGCAGTTCCCCGGCCGCCGCCAGGGCGATCCGCCGCGCCGGGTCATGGCCACGGGCCCGGATCGCGGCGCGGGCGGAGGGGATGGGGACGAGAAGCAGGTTGCCGGGGGGTGGGGGCCCCTCCCCCTCCCCCTCCCTCCCCACCCCCGCCTCCCGCGCCCCCACCAGCACAGCCCCCGCCAGCGCAGCCCCCAGCGGTCGGGACAGGGCCAGCGCGCCGCGTTCCTTGTGGGCCAGCAGCACGGCCCGTACCTCGTCCGCGTACCGGGCTGCCGCGTGCACGGCGGGCAGACCAGGCGGCTCCAGCACGGGCCGGACCCGGAACGGCGCGCCTCCGTCGAGCGCCGTACGGCACTGCGGGCAGAGCACCGTGCGTGCGCTTCCGCAGCCCGCGCACTCGGCGGGCAGCACCAAGCCGGCGAGTTCCTGCCACCACCTGCGAACGCCTTCCACGTCGATCACTGTGCCAGTGTCGGAAGACGCTCACCAGCCCTGTGGAAAACCCTCCGACGTCCTGTGGAAAACTCACGGGAAGGCGGCGTGCAGACTGCGAGAAGTCAGCGAGAAGTCAGCGGGAAGTCAGCGGGAAGTCAGGGGAACGCAGCTGGAACGCAGCGCCGAGCGGCGGCCGAAGCCGGTCGGACAGACAATGGTCGGACCGGCAATTGGGCGGGGCGGCGCTGCCGGCCGAAAAACGCGAACGCCCTCCAGCACTTCCGCCACCGCGCCAAACCAACCCCGCCCCTAAGTCCCACGCCGTGCGCGGCGCCCGGCGTGGAACCTCCGTAACGGGTCAAGAAATGTTCACCCCGGGTAAAACGCGACCGAGGCGGTCTCCTTCAGCGTCCGCCACCCGCTCCCGCCGGGCAGCCACAGCAACCCCTCCTTGGAGGTCGCGAACAAGGGAATGTCGCTGTCCTCGGAGGCGGCGATGCTGCTGACCTCCGCGAGGCCCGGAAGCGTTCCCGCCTCGGGGAACGAGCCGTCGCACTGCACGTACTGCACCTGCTCCACGCCGCCTGACTCGCGCCCGACCACCACGAGCCGGCTGTCCCCGGCCCACGACATGGCCGTGACCTTCTCCAACTCCGGTGTCGCGGAGCGCAGTTCCTGGACCGACATGGCGGGCCGCGTCCCGTTGCCCACGCCTCGTTCGATCCGTCCGATGAACAGGGACTGCTTGCCGCCCTTGTCCACGACCAGCGCGATGCGCACGCCGTCCGCGGCCACGCGCACCGCGTTGATGCGGCCGTCCAGGCCCGGAGTGAGCACCTTCAGGGGCTCGCCGCCGCCGTTCTCCAGCAACAGCAGCCGGGGGTCGGCGGGGTCGCGGTCGGCGATCCAGAGGTTGCCGTGGGCGTCCCAGCTGGGGGTGGTGAGCCGGTCGGCCTCCGTCTTGCCCTTGCTCTCCAGGACGGGGTCGCCGAGGGAGCTGCCGGAGACGGTGGAGGTGACGTAGAGCGTCTTGCCGTCCAGGGCGACGCCGGCCGCGCTGTGCTCGTCGCGGGCCACGGCCACCGAGCGCAGCGCCTTGGTGCCGTCGCCGAGCGCTCCGGGGACGGCGTCTGCCTTGGTGTTGGCGCTGCCGCTCGTCATCCGTACGAGGCGGTGCCGTCCGTCGATGAAGTACAGGTGGTCGGGGGTGGTGTCCGAGCCGCGTGCGGCGACGGCCGGGGCCCGGTCCTTGGTGAGGGAGCACAGCTGGGCGCCGCCCGCGCGCAGCGCGATCTCGTCGACGGTGGGGGTCAGGCTCTGCAGGGAGAACAGCAGCTGGGCCGCCATCTCGTCGCACTTGCCCTGGCCGATGTGGGCCGCCTTGTCGTTCAGCGGCACGGTGAGCTTGTTCTGGTCGTCGGGTGCCAGCGAGGTGATGCCCTTGGGCAGGGCGGTGCCCGTGGGGAAGCTGGATCTGACGACGGGGCGGAGCCAGCTGGTGGGTCCGGTGAGCACGGAGCGCACCATCTGCGTCATGGGGTCGACCCGCTCGCGCACGTAGACGGGGTCGGCGACGGCCACGGGCTGCCCGGCGCTGTCGGCATTGGTGTTGGAGGCGAAGTAGTACTTGTTGACGGACACGTAGTTGCGCTGGAAGTCCGACTTGCCCATGACGACGCCCGCGGGGGGGGCGTCGATGCGCCACTGCCCGGTCTTCTTGTCGCGGATGAGGTGGACCGTCTGGCCGTAGGCGCCCGAGGCGGGCGCGTACGACTGCTGGGCGTCGACGGTGGCGACCCGGGTGCCGGTCAGGACGATCGAGAAGTCGTCGCCGTCCTCTCTGCTCCCGACCGGGTACACCTCGGTCGCCGGCCCGTCCGCCAGGACCGTCGTGGACCTTTCGGGCTCCCATTTGCGGGCGGCTCTGTCGGTCAGGTACTGCCGTGCCGTCGAGTAGCCGGGGTCGTCGCTGGTGAGGGCTTCCAGGAAGCCCTGGACGATCTCGGAGGGCGGCGCGTCGTCCCGGGGCGGCATCGCGAACACCCGGACCTGGGTGTCCTGGCGCGGGGTTGATTCGACGTCCCGCAGATCTCCGCTGTCGGGCATGGAGGCGCACCCGGCCAGCAGGACGACACCGCAGGCGGCGTACGCCACCGCGCGCCCCGGCATGCGCCGGCGTCCCCCCTCGCGCTGCTCAGCGCCCACGAAATGCCTCCCCTTGTTCGTCCGCGCCCTCCGCCCCGGCACGCGGCCGGTGCGGATTCCCCCTCGACACCGTGTCGGCGCCGTCGACGACGTCGTCAGCACCGCCCGCATCGTCCGCCGAACCGTCACCCGGACCGCCCGCCGCACCACCCGTGTCGCCCCTGTCGCCCCTGTCGCCCGGAGCGCCCGGAGCGCCCGGAGCGCCCGGGCTCAGCGTGTCCGTCCCGTCCGTCCGGTCCGGGTTCCCGCTTTCCGGCGGCGTCGCGGCGGCGGGCGGCTCGTCCTGTCCCCGTGCGCCGCTCGTGCCGGGCGTGGGCCGGGACACCACGCGCGCGCCGTTGCCGGGCAGCGCCGTCGGGTCGGCCGTCGGGGTCGACGTGGCCATGCGGAGCGGGGTCCGGGAGGCCGACAGCTGTTCCGTGGCGGGCTGCACCGGGACGGTCGCGCTCTTCTCGCCTCCGCCGCGCGGCAGGCCCGCGTCGTCGCGCTCCCCCCGGTTGCGGCGGGAGTCCTTGGGTTCCAGTGGTATCGGCGAGCCCCGCAGCGGCTCGTCGGCGGTCCTGGGCAGCGTCAGCCGGAACTGCGAGCCGCCGCCGGGCTCTCCCCAGGCCTGCAGCCATCCGCCGTGCAGTCGCGCGTCCTCCAGGGCGATGGACAGGCCCAGGCCGGTGCCGCCGGTGGTACGCGCGCGTGCCGGGTCGGCGCGCCAGAAGCGGCTGAAGACGCGGGTGGCCTCGCCGGGCTTGAGCCCGACGCCGTAGTCGCGGACGGCGATCGCGACGGCCCCGCCCGCGGCGGCCAGCTTGACGATGACGTCCTTGCCCTCGCCGTGCTCGACGGCGTTGACGACCAGGTTGCGCAGCACCCGTTCCACGCGCCGGGCGTCGGCCTCGGCGACGACGGGCTGCTGGTCGCCGATGACGCGGACGGTGGTCCCCTTGCGTTCGGCGAGCGGCGCGGCCCCGCTGACGACGCGCCGCACGACCTCCCTGAGGTCGATCGGCTCGGCTTCCAGGGCGGCGGCGCCGGCGTCGAAGCGGCTGATCTCCAGCAGGTCGGCGAGCAGCGTCTCGAACCGGTCGAGCTGGTCGGCGAGCAGTTCCGCGGACCGCGCGGTGACGGGGTCGAAATCGACGCGGGCGTCGTGGATGACGTCGGCGGCCATGCGTACGGTCGTCAGCGGGGTGCGCAGTTCGTGCGAGACGTCGGACACGAATCGCCGCTGCATCCGGGACAGGTCCTCGAGCTGCTGGATCTTCAGCTGAAGGTTCTGCGCCATCTTGTTGAAGGCCTCGCCGAGGCGTGCGATGTCGTCCTCGCCGGTGACCTTCATCCGCTCCTGCAGGCGTCCGGCGGAGAGTCGCTCGGCGATCCCGGCGGCCATCCGCACGGGCGTGACGACCTGCCGCACGACGAGCCAGGCGATGGCCCCGAGGAGTACGACGACGAAGAGTCCGGCGGTCGCGAGCGTCCCCTTGACCAGGCTGAGCGACTTCTCCTCCTGAGTGAGGGGGAAGAGGTAGTACAGCTCGTAAGCCTCGCCGTTGGGGTCGTTGACCTGCTTGCCGATGACCAGGGCGGGCTGGGAGTCCTTGTCGCTGAGGTACTTGATGCGGGAGTAGCTCTGCACCGCGCCGGTGCTGCTGTTGACCCTCTCGCGCAGGTTTACCGGGACGCTCTTGTTGGGGTCGACGAAGCCGGAGGCACGCGGCCCGCGGCCGCCGCCGCTGTCGTCGCCGGGGGGCAGGGTGACGACGTCGAAGGCGCCCTGTCCGCCGCTGGACAGCGACAGCACGAGCTCGCTCATCCATTCGATGACGTTCTGCGAGCCTCGGCCGTCGGCCGGGGCGCCCTCGTCGGCGACGGCACTGGCGGCCTCGTCGGCCTTCTGCTTGGCCACGGCGAACCCGCCGGTGGCCTGGCTCTGGGACGCCTTGACCTTGGCGTCCAGCAGCCCGTTGCGCACCTGACCGATGACGACGAAGCCCAGCAGCAGGACGACGCCGAGCGACATCAGCAGCGTCGTGACGACGACCTTGAGCTGGATGTTGCGCCGCCACAGCCGCATGACGGGCAGCAGCGGCCTGCGCACCCAGCGCAGCAGCAGTCGCAGGACGGGGCTGCCCTGCACCCCGCCCTGCAGCAGTCCGCCCTGCAGGAGGCGGGCGAAGCGTGAACCCGGCGTGTCACGGCCGACAGGCCGCTCCGGTCGGGCCCCGGACCGGCCGGGAGCCGAAGCGGCGCTGTCCCCGGACATGTCAGCTGGGTCCTGCCTTGTATCCGACACCACGGACGGTCACCACGATCTCCGGCCGCTCCGGGTCCTTCTCGACCTTGGAGCGCAGTCGCTGTACGTGCACGTTGACCAGGCGGGTGTCGGCGGCGTGCCGGTAGCCCCACACCTGCTCGAGGAGCACTTCGCGGGTGAACACCTGCCAGGGCTTGCGCGCGAGCGCGACCAGCAGGTCGAACTCCAGCGGCGTCAGCGCGATCGACTGTCCGTCCCGCTTCACGGAGTGACCGGCCACGTCGATGACGAGGTCGCCTATGGCGAGCTGTTCGGGCGCGGGCTCCTCCGACCTCCGCAGCCGGGCCCGGATGCGGGCGACCAGCTCCTTCGGCTTGAACGGCTTCACGATGTAGTCGTCGGCGCCCGACTCCAGTCCGACGACCACGTCGACGGTGTCGCTCTTGGCCGTCAGCATCACGATCGGCACCCCGGACTCCGCCCTGATCAGGCGGCACACCTCGATGCCGTCCCGTCCGGGCAGCATCAGGTCCAGCAGCACCAGATCGGGCTTCGCCTCACGGAAAGCAGCCAGCGCCTTGTCGCCGTCGGCTACAAAAGACGGCTCAAAACCTTCACCACGCAACACAATGCCGAGCATCTCGGCCAGTGCGGTGTCGTCGTCGACGACAAGGACTCGTCCCTTCATAAACGACATCATCCCATTCTCGTAACAGTGACAGAGGCGCTGGTGAGCAGGGTCACTGGCCCGTGACGATAGTCGTACGCGGCGGTCACTGTCTGCCCCGGCCGTCCGACAACGGTGTCGGGGCCGGTCGGTGGGGGCGGTTCAGCGGGAAATTCCGGTGCGCGGCAGGGGCCGCCGTTGGTGTGATGCGCCGCATGAGCGATCCGCTGCGCGACCGCGTCCATGAGTACTACGCCACCGTCCCTCTCCTCTTCGCCGACGCCGAGGACTTCGGTCCGCTTCGTCTGTTCGTCCGCCGGGAGCCGGGCGCCCCCTACTACGGCGGTCCGGGTCACGCCCAGCCCACGGAGCAGGGCTCGGCCCTTGTGGGCGCCGACGACATCGCCCGGGTGCGCGCCCGGCAGCGTGAGCTCGGTGTGCCGGAGGCGTTCGAGTGGCTGGCCGAGTCGGCGCCGACGCTGCGGGCCCGTATCGAGGCCGCCGGCCTCCAGGTGCTGCGACGCCCTTTGATGGCGCTCCCGCCCCGTCATGTGCTCCCCGCGCAGTCCCTGCCGGACGGCGTGACGCTGCGTGCGCTGACCGCGGACGATCCCGCGCTGCCCGCCGTTCTGGCCCTGCCCCGCCTCGTCTTCGCCGAGAAGCCCGCCCCGGCGGACCGCCCGTCGGAGCGGGCGGAACTGGCGAGGCTGGCCGAGGAGCTGACCGCGGACGGCACCGCGGACGCGGTGCGCCCCACCCTGCGCGCCGGGCACAAGACGCTCGTCGCCGCCTTCGCCGCGGACGGCACTCCCCTGGCGGCCGGCCATTACCACCCGGCCGTCGGCGTCACGGAGGTCGGCGGCGTGGGAACCCTCGACTCGGCCCGCCGCCAGGGGCTGGCCGCCGCCGTGACGGCGGCCCTGGTCGCCCACGCCCGCGCGCACGGCGTCGACACGGTCTTCCTCGCCTACGCGAAGGAGACCGCCGCACGCGTCTACGCCCGGCTGGGATTCCGGCCCGCCGGCACGACTCTCCTGATCGCCGGCCAGCCCGCACGCTCGTAGGTCCGATCGCCGATCCCCCGACCGGCGATCGACGACGGTCAGGGCCGGCTTCCCCCGTGGTGCGTCCTGGCGTACATCTCGGCGAGCGCGTCCGCGGTCACGGGCGAGAGGGCGCCCTCCTCCGTGACGATCGCCGTGACCAGCTCGGGCGGTGTCACGTCGAACGCCGGGTTGTACGCCTGGGTCCCCAGCGGCGCCACGGGGACGCCTCCTCCCGCTCCCGTCATCGGCGCCTGCGGCGCGCCGACCTCCGTGACCTCGAACCCGGGACGTTGTTCCACCTCGATCGACGCCCCGTCCGGGGTCTGCGGATCCACCGTCGTCAACGGCGCCACCACGATGAACGGCACATGGTGGTACCGCGCCAGCACCGCGAGCGGGTAGCTGCCCACCTTGTTCGCCACCGAGCCGTCGGCCGCGATGCGGTCGGCCCCCACCAGCACCGCGTCCACCTCGCCCGCTGCGAACAGCGAACCCGCCGCGTTGTCGGTGAGCAGGGTGTACGCCATGCCGCTGCGCGCCGCTTCGTACGCCGTCAGACGCGCTCCCTGCAGCAGCGGACGGGTCTCGTCCACCCACAGTCGGCGAAGCCGCCCCGCCCGGTGCGCCGCGAGCGCCACCGCGAACGCCGTCCCCTCACCGCCCGACACCAGTGCCCCGGTGTTGCAGTGCGTGAGGACTCGGTGTCCGCCGCCCGGCAGCAGTTCGTCGAGCAGCGCCAGCCCGTGCCCGGCCATCCGGGCGCTGGCCTCGGCGTCCTCCCGGTGGAGCTGCCGCGCGGCCGCCAGCGCGGCCCGCGCGCCCTGCGCGGGATCACCGCCCTTGGCGAGCTCGGCCTGGTAGGCGGCCCGGGCCCGGCCCACGCCGACGGACAGGTTCACCGCGGTGGGACGTGCTCCCGCGAGCGCGTCCGCGGCGTCGTCCACGTCGAAGCCGCGTACGGCGGCGAGCGCGACGCCGTACGCTCCCGCGATGCCGAGCAGCGGTGCCCCGCGTACGGCCAGCGACCGGATCGCCTCCACCAGCGCGGACGCGTCCGTACACACCAGTTCGACTTCCTCGGCCGGCAGTCTCGTCTGGTCCAGCAGAACCAGTACCGGTCCTTCGGGCGGTTCCTCCCAACGGATCGCAGGTTTCTCGGTCGGCCGCGTGTCCTCGCCGGTTTGCGCGTACTGATCAGCCATGTGATCAGTCTGCCCCCGATCCGGCGGACAATTGAAGGTGTGCAGCCCATACCGCGGCCGGTCCACCCATAGGCACCCCATGGCACGATGGCTCCCAACCTGCCGCCGCGACCGCGGACGGGCACCGTGAAGGAGCGACGATGAACGACACTCCGGGCTGGGCCTCGCCCGGATCCGCCCCCTCCGACGGACAGGAGCCCGGCACGTCCCGCCCCGAGCCCACCGGCAGCCCCACCGAGCGGCCCGCCGGCACTCGGCCCGCGGACCAGCCGGACGCGAACCCGCAGAGCCCCGGCCCGAAGTGGTCCAAGGAACAGCCGCCACCCGGCCAGTGGTCCGCGCCCGCAGGCCCCCAGCACCCGGGCCAGACCCCACCGCCCCCGCCACCCCCGCCGGCCGGTCCGGCGGGCTGGGGCGGACCGCCGCCCGCCGGGCCCAGCGGCGGACACCCGGGCGGCCCAGCAGGCCCCGGACCACAGGGCGGATACGGCGGATACGGCGGAGGCTACGGCCCTCCCGTCGGCTGGGGAGGGGGCTGGGGCGGCCCCCCGCCCGCGGCCAAGCCCGGCGTGATCCCACTGCGCCCGCTCGGCGTGGGCGAGATCCTCGACGGCGCCGTCGCGACCATGCGCACCTACTGGCGCACCGTCCTGGGCATCTCGCTGACCGTCGCGATCGTCACCGAGGTCGTCGTCGTCCTGCTGCAGGGCCTGCTCCTGAACGGCTCCACCGACACCGCGGCCCTCGGCGACCCCAGCGCCACCGTCGACGAGCAGCTCAACGCCATGGGCGACGCCATGCGCGCCTCCGGCCCCCTCCTCCTCGTCACCCTCCTCGGCACCATCACCGCGACCGCCCTGCTCACCGCCGTCACCAGCCGGGCAGTGCTCGGCAAACCGGTCACCCTCAAGGAGGCATGGCGCGACGCCCGCCCCCAGGTGCCCCGGCTGTTCGGCCTGATCTTCCTGCTGGTGCTCATCGCCGCCGCGATCGCCACCGTCTGTCTGCTGCCGGGCATCCTGGTCGGCGCCACCGGAAACGACGACGCGGGCGCCTCGCTCAAGGCGTTCGGCATCCTCGGCTCGCTCGTCCTCGTGCTGTGGCTGATGATCCGCTTCTCCCTCGCCTCGCCCGCGCTGATGCTGGAGAAGCAGGGCATCAAGAAGGCGCTCGGCCGGTCCGCGAAGCTCACCCGGGGCTCCTGGTGGCGCGTCTTCGGCATCCAGTCGCTCGCCCTGCTCATCGCGAACATCGTCTCCATGATCGTCATCGTGCCGTTCGCCGTCCTCGGCGCCGCACTGAGCGACGGAGGCGTCAGCGGCATGGTCGAGGCAGGCGCCGACTACGGCTGGGCCTACCTGATCGTCAGCGGCATCGGCTCGGTCATCGGATCCATGATCACGTTCCCGATCGCGGCAGGCGTCACCGTCCTCCTGTACATCGACCAGCGCATCCGCCGCGAGGCCCTCGACCTCGACCTGGCCCGCGCCGCAGGCCTCCGGGACTACGGCTCCCCCGTTCCCGGCCCGACCCCCGGGAGCTGATGCGGTGAGCCTGACGGGGGGAGCACTCACCATGTCGGCGCTGCCTGGCAGCCTGCCCGCGCAGGCACTGCCCGGCATCGCCGACGGCGCCCGGGCAGCCCTGGCCCGCGCCGCCGGCCGGGCCGCAGCGGCCTTCGTGCGGTCGGGCGACCGCGTGGTGCCGGCACTGGCCCGCTCGGGCGACGAACCACCGGTGACCGTCCCACGTGATCCCGCCCGGGAGGCGGCCCGCCGCGAACTGTCCAAGGACCTGTACCACCAGAACGACCCCAGCCTCTTCCAGCGCGCCCTGGACACCCTCTGGGACTGGATCGGCGACCTGTTCGACACGGCGTCGACCGCCACCCCCGGCGGCACAGTGGGCCTGCTGGTCGTCGTCCTCGCCGTCGTGGCCGTCGTGGGCGCCCTGTGGTGGCGCCTGGGCGCCCCGCGCCGTCGGCCCGCCTCCACCGCCGCCCTGTTCGACGACCGCCCGCGCAGCGCCGCCGAACACCGCGCGGCAGCCGCTGCACACGCCGCCCAGGGCCACTGGAACCAGGCCGTCCAGGAACGCATGCGCGCCATCGTCCGCTCCCTCGAGGAACGGGCCCTCCTCGACGCCCGCCCCGGCCGCACGGCCGACGAGGCCTCGGCCGAGGCCGCCCGCACCCTGCCCGCCCACACCGACCGACTGCGCACCGCCGCCCGCGACTTCGACGACGTCACGTACGGCGGCCGCCGCGCGACCGAGCAGTCGTACACGCGCATGGCCGCACTCGACCTCGACCTGGAACGCACCAAGCCCCGACTGACGGCGAACAGCCTCCGCACCGCGGCCCCCACCGCCGGCCGGGGAGCCGCCGAATGACGACCGAGGCCACCCTCCCGTCCACCTCGGCCTCCCCCACCGCGCTGCAGTTGTGGACCCGCGCGCGCGGACTCACCCTCGCCTTCGTCCTCCTCCTCGCGGCGGCCGTCACACTCGCCGTGCTCCAGTCCGACGCCCGCCACGGCGCCCTCGACCCGCGCTCCGCCGACCCCTACGGCAGCCGCGCGATCGCCGAACTCCTCGCCGGCCACGGCGTGTCCACCCGCGTGGTCACCTCCCTGGCCGAGGCCCGCACCGCGGCCCGCCCCGACACCACCCTCCTGGTCGCCGCCCCCGACCTCCTGACGACACGTCAACAAAGGCAACTGCGCTCGGCGATCGCCGTCTCCGGCGGCCGCACCCTCCTCGTCGCACCCGGCAGCCCGTCCGTGGGCACCCTCGCCCCCGGCGTGAGCGCCGACCCGGCCCACAGTCGCGGCTCCGCGCTCTCCCCGAACTGCGCACTGCCCGCCGCCCGCCGCGCCGGCACCGCGGAAACCGGCGGCATCCGCTACACCACCCGCCACCTCGACGCCGACGAGTGCTACCCCAGCGAGCGCCTGGCCACCCTGCTCCGCGTCCCGGACACCTCCGGCGACGGCGACACCATCGTCCTCGGCGCGCCCGACATCCTCTACAACGACCGTCTCGACGAGCAGGGCAACGCCTCGCTCGCCCTCCAACTCCTCGGCTCCCGGGCCCATCTGGTCTGGTACCTCCCCTCGCTCTCCGACACCACCGCCACCGCCCCGGACGACGAGCAGGACTTCCTCGACCTGCTCCCCTCCGGCTGGCTCTGGGGCACCCTGCAGCTCTTCGTCGCGGCAGCCCTCGCCGCCCTCTGGCGGGCACGCCGACTAGGCCCGCTGGTGCCCGAAAAACTCCCCGTGGCGATCCGCGCCTCCGAAACCGTCGAAGGCCGCGCCCGCCTCTACCGCAAGGCCGCCGCTCGCGACCGCGCGGCCGCCGCTCTTCGCTCCACCACCCGCACCCGCCTCGCTCCTCTCCTGGGCGTCCCCGTCCCCCAGGCGCACGCGCCCGAGGCCCTCATCCCCGCCCTGTCCGCCCACCTCCACGGCAACGGCCAGGCCCTGCACCTGCTCCTCTTCGGCCCGTCACCCGGCGATGACACGGCCCTGATCGCACTCGCCGACCAACTCGACGCCCTCGAAAGAGAGGTACGCCGTCCATGATGGACCCGACCACTGACAACGCCGGGACCACCGGGGATCCGGGCCGCGCCCGCGCCTCCCTGGAAGCCCTGCGCGCCGAGATCTCGAAGGCCGTGGTCGGCCAGGACCCCGCCGTGACCGGCCTCGTCGTCGCCCTGCTCTGCCGCGGACACGTTCTCCTTGAAGGAGTCCCCGGAGTGGCCAAAACGTTGCTCGTCCGCGCCCTCGCCTCCGCACTGGAACTGGACACCAAGCGCGTCCAGTTCACCCCCGACCTCATGCCGAGCGACATCACCGGCTCCCTCGTCTACGACACCCGCACCGCCGAGTTCTCCTTCCAGCCCGGCCCGGTGTTCACCAACCTCCTCCTCGCCGACGAGATCAACCGCACCCCGCCGAAGACCCAGTCGTCCCTCCTCGAAGCCATGGAGGAACGCCAGGTCACCGTCGACGGCACACCCCGTCTCCTGCCCGACCCGTTCCTGGTCGCCGCGACCCAGAACCCCGTCGAGTACGAAGGCACCTACCCCCTGCCCGAAGCCCAGCTGGACCGCTTCCTGCTCAAACTCACCATCCCGCTCCCCTCCCGCCAGGAGGAGATCGACGTCCTCACCCGGCACGCCGACGGCTTCAACCCCCGCGACCTGCGCGCCGCCGGCGTACGCCCCGTCGCAGGCCCCGCCGACCTCGAAGCCGCACGCACGGCCGTCGCCAAGACCACCGTGTCCCCCGAGATCACGGCCTACGTCGTCGACATCTGCCGCGCCACCCGCGAATCACCGTCCCTGACCCTGGGCGTGTCCCCCCGCGGCGCGACCGCTCTGCTGGCCACAGCACGCGCATGGGCATGGCTGACCGGCCGCGACTACGTGATCCCCGACGACGTCAAAGCCCTGGCCCTGCCCACGCTCCGCCACCGCGTACAGCTCCGTCCGGAAGCCGAGATGGAGGGCGTGACCGCCGACTCCGTCATCACCGCGATCCTCGCCCACGTCCCCGTCCCCCGCTGATGGCACTCACCGGACGCACCGCGCTCCTCGCGGCCCTCGGCTCCCTGCCCGTCGGCATCTGGGACCCCAGCTGGACGGGCATCCTCGCGGTCAACGCCCCCCTGGCCCTGGCCTGCGCCTGCGACTTCGCCCTGGCAGCCCCGGTACGCCGACTGGGCCTGACCCGCTCCGGCGACACCACCGCCCGCCTCGGCGAGCCCGCAGACATCATCCTGACGATCACCAACCCGTCCGGCCGCCCCCTGCGCGCCCGCCTCCGCGACGCCTGGCCCCCCAGTAGCTGGCAGCCGGGAACGGAGACAGAGGCCTCCCGTCACCGCCTCACGATCCCGCCCGGGGAACGCCGCCGCATCACCACCCGCCTACGCCCCACCCGCCGCGGCGACCACCGAACCGACCGCGTCACGATCCGCTCCTACGGCCCCCTCGGCCTCCTCTCCCGCCAAGGCGCCCACAAAGTCCCCTGGACCGTGCGCGTCCTCCCCCCGTTCACCAGCCGCAAGCACCTCCCGTCGAAACTGGCCCGGCTGCGCGAACTCGACGGCCGCACCAGCGTCCTCACCCGCGGCGAGGGCACCGAGTTCGACAGCCTGCGCGAATACGTCCCCGGCGACGACACCCGCTCCATCGACTGGCGAGCCACAGCCCGCCACTCCACCGTCGCGGTCCGCACCTGGCGTCCCGAACGGGACCGGCACATCCTTCTGGTCCTCGACACCGGCCGCACCTCCGCAGGACGGGTCGACGACGCCCCTCGCCTCGACGCCTCCATGGACGCGGCACTCCTCCTGGCCGCCCTGGCCGCCCGCGCCGGCGATCGAGTCGACCTCCTCGCCTACGACCGCCGAGTGCGCGCCCTGGTCCAGGGCCGGACAGCACGCGACGTACTTCCCTCCCTGGTCAACGCCATGGCGACCCTTGAACCGGAACTCGTCGAGACGAACGCCCGGGGCCTCACCGCCGCGGCCCTGCGCACGGCCCCCCGCCGCTCTCTCATCGTCCTGATGACGACGCTCGACGCCGCGCCGGTCGAGGAAGGCCTGCTCCCCGTCCTCCCCCAGCTCACCCAACGCCATACGGTCCTGGTGGCCTCGGTCGCCGACCCGCACATCGCCCGCATGGCAGCCGCCCGCGGCAACGCCGACGCCGTGTACGAGGCCGCAGCCGCCGCCCAGGCCCAGACCGAACGCCACCGCACGGCCGAACAACTCCGCCGGCACGGTGTCACCGTGGTTGACGCGACCCCGGACGACCTCGCCCCCGCACTGGCGGACGCCTATCTGGCACTGAAGGCAGCAGGACGCCTGTAAAAAAACGAAAACGGGCTCTCCCATGAAGGAGAGCCCGTCAATATGTACCCGGAACGCAGAAAACCCCCGCACCATGAGGTGCGGGGGTCTCCCACAATATTTGTTCGGCGGTGTCCTACTCTCCCACAGGGTCCCCCCT
>NZ_JBVJSQ010000018.1:0-148585 GCF_055606485.1 Streptomyces sp. NPDC037083
CCGACCCGAAGCCCTACGTCTGGACGAAGACCGCGGACGAGATCCTCGAACGCCTCGCCAATTATCTGAACAGAATTCCTGACTCAGAAGACTAGGTCCAGTGCCCGGGCCAAGGCGGCCGTGACGGCGGCGGCGTGTGTCGGCAGGTGTCGTTCGGCCCAGGTTCCGGCGAGGCTGAGGAAGTCACGCAAGTCCGCCTGGGCACCGGTGACGAGCGCGCGCACCTGGTCCACCGGCAGCTCGATCGCCGGGCTGCCGTCCTTCGCGTGGGCGTCGAGAGTCAGCCGGACGGTGTCGCCGACACGTTCGGCTGCCGAGGACGGTTCGTGGCCGAAGTAGGAGCAGCAGGTGCCGTCCAGCACCTCCCGCCAGTCCCGCCACGTCTCCAGGCCGTTGCAGCAGCCCGGCTCGACGAAGACGGTGTCGGTGGCTGTGTCGGTCACCCGGAACCCGCCTGCGGCGAACAGGTCGGGCATGGTGAGCAGCCCGTGCAGGAACGTGCCGAGCGGGTCGGTCGGGCACAGCCCGTGCTCCTCCTCCGGCTCGAAGTTGTTGCAGTCGGCGATCCGCATAACCGCCGTGCCCACCTCCGCCGGAGTCAGCTCCCCGTCCAGCACGAGGTAGCCGTACGACTCGTGCTCGCCAACCGGCCAGAGAGCGAAGTCGTCGGCAGCGAAGATCTCCAGAACGGGCTGCATCACAATCACACGGGGATGATGCCGGACCCGCTGCCACACCGCCACGGGCTTTAGCTGCGACATCGGGCTCGGCGGGTGCCCGCTACCTGGGCAGTTCGCTCCGGGTAGGCGGTGCCGACGTAGCGCATGGCGGTCTGTTCGGTGACGCCGAAAAGCCTCATGTGCTTGAGCGCGTCGCTGGTGGTGAACGCTTCGTCGAGAACCCGGTCCTGGCGCAGCCTTTCGAGGGTCTGTCCCTTGGGCAGGACCTTCTGCGTGGTGATCCGGTGCACGGCCGGGTAGTCCGGGTCGGGGGCGGTCTTCTGGGTGACCATCAGGTGGGGGTTGGCGCTGGTGGGCCGGCACTGGTGACGGTAGGTGAGCCAGTCGGCGGCGAGCTGGTGGGTGACATCCAGGTAGAGGGTGTGCCGACGCAGGCCGCGTCGCAGCTCGAGAGTTCCACGGGCGAGGTTCAGGTCGGCGGTGAGCGGGGTGCGGATTTCTGCGGCGGGGACAGCGTGGATGGCTGCCAGGGCGATGGCGAGCCGCGCGAACGGGGTGGCGGCTTGGTCGAGCAGGCTGGCCAGCACGTCGGAGGGGACCGGCCGCGGGACGCCGGTCAGATCGCCCACGGGCAGGTGGCGAACAAGGTCGCGGACGACCGGCCGTTCGCGCTTGAGCGCCCGGAACAAGCTGCGCAAAAGCGGTGACGCGCTGGCGGCGGCCAGTCCCCTCCATGCCGTCCAGCATGTCCTGGATGTGGTCTGCGGTGACTTCCCGAAGCGTTGTGATGCCAGCCGCCGTCCACGCAGTGAGGACCGGCCGCAGGGTGCTCAGGTAGCGGCGGATGCCCTCCCAGTTGCGCGGCTCGTTCTCCCGAGGGCCTTGGCCGCGCAGCGCCCTCCCCCATGCGCCGACTTCCTCGGCGACGGGTTGCGGCAGCGCGGCCAGCAGCCTCTCGATCCAGGCCGGTTCGCGGTCCCGGTGCAGGTCCGGGATCGTCGACGAGCAGGCCATGAGCGCGCAGGAACTGGCAGACAGGCTTGGCCGCGAGATGCGTCCGGTCCCCGCGATTTTTCCCGCGCCTAGGCCAAGAGCACACCTGCAGGCCACGGGAAGAGTCCCCTCGGACTGTGATCCACGAGGTCCGCATCCGGGCAGGTGGCGCCGGAACAGAAGTCACTCGCGTACGCCCGCCAGCTCCACCGCCCTACGGCGCAGGGAGAGGCCGGCCGGAGCGACCGCCGAGATCACGGCGAGCACCGCGCAGGCACCCAGGGCCGCCCCGAGTGTCGCCCACGGGATCTCGATGGACGTCCACACCGAGAGCAGGCCCAGCGCGCTCCACATGCCCATCAGGTTGAGTCCGGCGACCAGCGTTCCCAGCAGTCCGCCGACCATGACCACCATCAGCGCCTCGGCGCCCACCAGCCGCAGCACCTGCCACCTGGTGGCGCCGGCCAGTCGCAGCACAGCCAGCTCGCGGACCCGGTCGGAGGTCGCCATGACCATCGTGTTGGCCAGCGAGATGCCGGTGTAGAGGAGGGCGATCCCGAGGACCAGGAAGAACCCCATCCGGGTTGTCCGGTTGGTCTCGGGGTACGTCGCACGCACCCAGGCGTCCCTGCTGAGGACCTCCCCGCCCGATGCCCGCACCGCCTGACGCAGACCGGCGGCCACGATGCCCGCGTCGGCACCGTCCGCGAGGCGTACGTCGACCCGGTGGACGGGTGCCGCGGGGGCGTTGCGCGGGGTGACGTAGACGCCGTTGTTGCCGGTGCCGATGGTCATGACCGCGGCGATCTTCAGGGACTTCCTCGTGCCGTCACCGAGCCAGACGTCCACCCGCTCGCCCACGGTGTGTTTCTCCCACTCCTCGTTGACGATGATCGAGTCGTCGTCCAGGTTGCTCACCATGCCCGCGGCGAGCGGGAGATGCGCCGTTGCCGCGAGCGGTTCCGGCTCGACGGCTCTGGCATCGGACCTGATGAGCGCCACGCCGTCCTCCAGGACGTACACGGCGCTCGACGAGCTCGCCGAGACCTCGGTACCGGACACGGCCCGAAGTCGCTGCAGCGTGGCCTCGTCGAAGCCGGCATTGCCCGCCGGAGTGACGACGAAGTCGGCGGCCGTCTGCTCGCGCACCTCGGTGGCTTTCGCCTCGTTGAGGGTGGCGGTGGCACCGAGCAGCGAGCCCGCCAGCGCGACCGTGACCAGCACGGGCGCCGCGACGGCGGCGGTGCGGCGGACTCCGGTGGCGGCGTTCTCCCGCACCAGCATCCCGCCGGCGCCCGGCAGTTGGGCCGGCAGCCAGGCGATCAGCCGGGCCAGTGGCCGCACCAGCACCGGCGCGAGCAGCGCGACCGCGGTGATCAGCAGCATCGGTCGGCTTACATAGGTCTTGCGCTGCAGCAGGTCGCCCGGGTTCGCCACCAGGGCCAGGGCCAGCGTCACCGCGGCGGTGATCAGCAGGGCCCCGCCGAACAGCCAGCGGCCCCGTGTCATCGCCCGGGTTTCCACGGACGCCTCGCGCAGCGCCTCGGTGGGACCGGTGCGACCCGCCCGCCAGGACGCGGCCAGCACGCCGCACAGGGCCACGAACAGGCCCGTCCAGAACGCCAAGTGATAGGGCCAGGTGTAGTCGCCGATGGTGAACCAGCGGGGCGCAAGGCTCTCGTCGACCGCCCACTCGGCGAGCTTCGGAGCCCCGTAGGAACCGAGCACACAGCCGGCGGCCGAGGCGAGCACACCGACCGCGAGCGCCTCGTAGACGACCATGCGGCGGATCTGGCCCGGGGTCGCCCCGGCGGTGCGCAGCAGCCCGAACTCGCGGCGCCGCTGGGCCACTGCGAACGCGAAAGTCGAGGCCACCACGAACACCGAGACGAACCCGGTGACGCCGCCGGCCGTGCCGAACATGGCGTTCATCGCGGTGAGGGCCTCGCTGTCCCGGTCGGGGTCGGCGTCGGCGTGCCGGCGCGCGTCCCCGGTCAGGACCTGGACGCCCTCGCTGCCGCGCACTGCCTCGTGCACGGCCGCCGCATCAGCGTCGATCACGAGCTGGAGACTGCGCGGCGACAGTTCGGCGGAGCGGGTATCGGTGTAGAACACTGCGTTCTCGAAGCCGAGCCCGCCCACGGTGCCGACGATGCGCACCGTGCCGCCGTCGGTCCGCACCCGGGTGCCCGGACGGGCCCAGTCACCGCTGACGACGACCTCGTCAGCCGCCTCGGGCGCGCGTCCCGCTTCGAGCTCGTACGGCGCGAAGGCAGCGGTGGACCAGGGATGGCCCACCAGGTCGGCGGGCCCGCCCTCGGCCCGCACGGCGAACGACCGGTCCTCGACGACGGTCCCGAGGTCCCGCAGCTTCGCGACCGCGTCGTCGGGCACGGCACGCGGCTGAGCGAGCTTCTGGGTGCGGTCGCCGACCGAAGTGGGCACCTCAAGGGTGTCCTGGCCCTTGACGACGACCGGCGCGGCGGCGAACCGCTCCGGCCCCCGGTCAGGCGCGTCCAGCGAGGACGCCAGGGCCAACCCCATCACGGCGATCAGCGCCACGCCCAGGGAGAGGGCGACGAAACTGCCCACGAAGGTGACCCAGCGGGTGCGCAGGGTGCGCAGCGTGGTGCTCAGCACGGCGCCGCCTCGAGCTTGGTCATGCGCGCTGCGATGTCCTCGGCGGAGGCGCCTATCAGCTCACCGTTGACACGGCCGTCGACGAGGAAGACGACGCGGTCGACGTAGGAGGCGGCGACGGGGTCGTGGGTGACCATGATGATCGTCTGGCCCTCCCGGTCGACCATGCCGCGCAGCAGGGTCAGCACCTCGCGGCCGGTCTGCGAGTCGAGCGCGCCGGTCGGCTCATCGCCGAACAGCACTTCGGGGCGGGTGATCAGGGCGCGGGCCAGGGCAACCCGCTGCTGCTGGCCGCCGGACATCTCCGTCGGGCGGTGCCGCGCGCGGTCGCCGATTCCGACCTGTTCGAGCACCTCCCGCACCTGGGCCTTCTTCGGGCGACGGCCGGCCAGCCGCAGCGGCAGGGCCACGTTCTGCTCGGCGGTCAGCGAGGGCAGCAGGTTGAACGCCTGGAACACAAAGCCGATGCGCTCGCGGCGCAGCAGGGTCAACTTGGTCTCGCTCAGCGTGGTCAGCTCCGTGTCGCCCACGGTGACCGAGCCCGATGTGGGCCGGTCCAGGCCTGCGGCGCACTGCAGCAGGGTCGACTTGCCGGACCCGGAGGGGCCCATCACGGCGGTGAAGGTCCCCCTCGGGAAAGCGAGCGATACCTCGTCGAGGGCGGTGACGGACGTGCCGCCCGAGCCGTACCGCCGGGTCACGGAGCGCAATCGGATCGCGTCGTTGCTCATATGTTCCCCCACCAGTGTCTGCTCCTTGGCTCGTTGGTGCCTCCACGAAACCGCGGAAGCCCCTCGTGACGCAGTACGGCCAGAACGAGACTTGGGGTAGTGCCAGGGCTACCCCCGATACGCACCCTGGACCGATGGCACCGGACCGGTGGGGCCACTTACGGTCATGCACATGCACTCTCGGAATGTGTGGCAGGCCATGTCCCGGCCGGGCTTCCTGCTGTCGTCCTGGCCCTGGCGCTCCGCCGCGTATCTGCTCACCGGCACGGTGACCGGCGCCGCCGCCCTGGTGGCGATCGCGACCGTGGCCACGGTCTGCGGTGCGCTCGCCATCGTCTTGGTGGGGCTGCCGCTGCTCGTCCTGGTCGCTCTCAGCGGGATCCCGATGGCCGAGGTGGAGCGGCGCAGGCTGCGCCTGATCGACCGCAACCCGGTGTCCGGCCGGCACCGGGTGCCGGCCGCACCGGGACTGTGGGCCTGGCTGACCACCCGGCTGCGCGAACAGGCGACCTGGCGGGAGCTCGGGTACGCGCTGTTGTTCGCCGGGCTGTTGTGGCCGGTCGATGCCCTGGCGATCACGGTCGCCCTGCTCTTCCCGCTGTCCATGGTCTCCACCCCGCTGCTGATGGCCACGGTCGGCGACGGCCATGAAGCGAAGGTGCTCAAGCTGTGGACGGTCACCGCCTGGCCGACCGCCCTCGGCGTCGCCGTGCTGGGCCTGCTCCTCATGGTCCCGTGCGCTTACGTCATCGGCGTCACGGCGGGCGCCCGCGCCGAGCTGGCCCGGCTGCTGATCGCCGGCCGCGAGGGCGAGCTCGGCGCCAAGGTGGTCGAACTGGCCCGCTCCCGCGTTCGGTTGGTGGAGGCCTTCGAGGCCGAGCGGCGCCGTGTCGAGCGCGATCTGCACGACGGCGCGCAACAGCGCCTTGTGGCCCTGTCGATGACCCTCGGGCTGGCCCGCCTCGACGCCCCGCCCGGCCCGCTCGCCGACCAGCTCACCAGGGCTCACGAGGAGGCGGGCAAGGCGCTCGCGGAGCTGCGCGAGCTCATTCACGGCATCCACCCCAAGGTCCTCACGGACTACGGCCTTCAAGCTGCGGTCGCTGACGCCGCCGACCGCTGCGCGATCGCCGTCGACGTCGACCTCGAACTGCCGGGCCGGTCAGACCAGGCGGTCGAATCCGCTGCGTACTACGTGGTCTGCGAGGCGCTGGCCAACGTCGCCAAACACAGCGGGGCCGACCGCGCGCAGGTGAGCGGCGGTTATCACGACGGACGCCTGTTCCTTGAAGTTCGGGATGACGGCTGCGGCGGCGCGGACGCCTCGGCGGGTAGCGGCCTCACCGGCCTCGCGGACCGGGTGTCCGTCCTGGATGGCAGACTTGCCCTGACCAGTCCGCCAGGTGGACCGACTCTGTTGCGTGTGGAGTTTCCTTGCGAGTTGACCAAGGGGGCCGATCGCTCCGCGTAGTGCTGGCCGAAGACAGCGTGCTGCTGCGGGAAGGGCTCATCGGCCTGCTCAGCCGCTGCGGCCACGAGGTGGTGTCGGCCGTCGGGGACGCGCAGGCACTGGTCGCCGCGGTCGAGGAGCACGCTCCGGACATCGTGGTGACGGACGTACGCATGCCGCCGGGATTCCAGGACGAGGGCCTGCACGCGGCCGTACGGCTGCGCGGGAAGCGCCCCACTCTCCCGGTCCTGGTCCTCAGCCAGTACGTGCAACGGACGTACGCTGCCGAGCTTCTGGACTCCGGCGACGGATCGGGTGTCGGCTATCTGCTCAAGGACCGGGTTGGCCAGGTCGAGGAGTTCGTGGAAGCGCTGCACAAGGTGGCGGACGGCGGGACTGTGGTCGACCCCGAGGTGGTGCGCCAGTTGCTGCGCCGCCGCCGCGACCCGCTGGAGCAGCTCACCCCGCGCGAACGCGAGGTGCTGGCGCTGATCGCCGAAGGCAAGTCCAACGGCGCGATCGCCAAGGAGCTGGTGGTCTCCGAAGCGGCGATCGGCAAGCACATCGGCAACATCCTCACCAAGCTGGACCTGCCTCCGACGGACAAAACCCATCGCAGGGTCCTGGCCGTCCTCACCTACCTGCGGGCTTGACCCACCGAGGGCACCGAGCCGCTATGCCTGGCTGACATCAGCAGCAAGGTACGGCGGCGACCTAAGCCCGTTTTTGATACTCGACACGGGTTGTCGCCTTGTCGCCCGGTGATAAGGCCCCAACCACCGGGGACGACCGTCAGTCCCTCCCGCAGCCGAAGTCGACATCGCTCGGCCAGTGACTACACCACCCGGTGGGTCACGATTCTCCACCCCCAGCGCCGCACCAAGCCCCGGGTTCGATCCAACCGCACTACTCGGCTCGTTGACTGGACTCGGAGTAGGCGGGTTGGGCCTCGACGTCTGCAGACCCTCCATGGACTCCCGATCGCCGGTGCGGCCGGCGATCTCGACTGCGTGCTGGTGGACGAACTCCCCGGCGTAGGCGGCCTGTCGGTCCCAATCATCGGCGTCGCACCGAGGTAGCCCGGCAGCCTCAGAGCGGGGCACCAGCGGCCCCCAGAGTCCTCGCGCGTCTTGAGTCGGTGGCACGGACGGCAGAGCGGTTGCACGTTCCCGTCCGAATAAATGGTCTGATCCCTGGATCATTCCGCCGGCGGTCCCGCGGGAGAGGGCGATAGGTGCCCGACTGGTGTTGTTCGTGACCCGCCAACGATCTTCATCTCGCCGAGGTCACGCCCGGCTCACGGACATCGCCCTGCGAGCCCTGACCAGGCCAGGCCTGTGCGGTGCACGCGCTCGACGACGCTCCGCACAGTCCTGCCCAAGGACGCCTTGGAAGCCGTTGCTTTCCGGAGCTGAAGACTGCGTTTCTGCTGGTCGGGCGTGGGGCCGATGATCCCGTGGGAGTAGTCGCCTGTCGTGCTGTCGCGGCCCGGGAGGTCGTGGATGCCGTCGGTGGTTGGGCTGTTGGAAGAGCGTGAGCTGGGTGCTCGCCGTCGTGGGACCGCTTCACCACCTGCTGGCCGGTGGAACGGCTTTCCCATCGGCCACGGCAAGGGAGACGGACCGCGCCGCCTGCGCCCTGGTAGCCCTTGTCTGCCCAGCAGCTGATGCCGGCCTCAGCGAGCACCGCGATGATGCCGTGCTCGCGCGCGGCCCGGACGTCGTGGACGGCACCGGCCAAGGCTGGTGAAGCCCACATCAGACGTCCCTGCGGATCTGCCATGAGCTGCACGCTCATGCCGTGCTTCGGCACTCCGTCCGGTCTGGGCGACAAGTTCGCCCATCCTCGGTGGCACCGAGGATGATCTCGGTGCCGGGCAGGATCCGCAGGTCGTCGACCCGCGCGTGGACCTGACCCGGCGGCGCCACATCGATCTGGCGCACGTCTCCAGTGCTGTCATACACGGACTGGAACGCTGGTCCGCCCTACGCCCGTTCTGACTGACCTGACTGCAGAGCGCGGCGTCACCTTGTCGCGGGAACACGTCTACCGGCTGGTGACCCAGCCTCCGCAGCGCATGAGCATGGACACCCTCGTCGCGCGCGGCGTCGGCGAGCACGTCGGCGGGGATGACGTCGAGCATGGGCTTGGCGCGGCGGAACATCGTGAAGACGCCCGACGCGTCGACCGTGCCCCACGACAGGTAGACGAACCGCCGCCCCAGGCGGTCCTGCACGTAGGGCCCCTTGACCTCGGTGCCGACCGGCGAGGTGCTCGCGGTGCACTCCAGGGTTCAGGTCGCGGACGGCGCGTCGCCGGGCTGCGGGTCGAGGAGTTCGGCCGGACGGTCACGGGCGTGGACGGCGACATGGACGTTGCCGTGGGCGGGCGCCTCGCCGTCTGCGGATCCGGGGTGGGTGAGACCGGGCAGGTCGACGGCGTCGATTCGGATGCGCATACCCGCCATCATCGCGTCCCCGGCCCATGGCCCGGCCCGCCGCCGCTCCTCCAGCCGACCCCTCACCCCGATCTGCCATGTTCGTGACATGGCTAGGATTGGCCGACTGTCGTGTTCGAAGGGGGAATTGACGATGGCTGGACGAAGAACGCTCGCCGGTGTCGGGGTGGCCGCGCTGGCACAGCTGATCGCTTCCGCGGCTCCCGCGCAGGCGGCGTCGGGCTCACTGACCGTCACCACGCTGGGGCGGCACGGCGGCAAGGTCGCGACGACCGTCACCGTCGTCGCCGTGCCGTCGGGTCAGATGTACAGCGTCAGGTCCGGCCAGCGGATCAGTCTGCCGTCGGGGCGATACATCGCGATGACCGACATCTACGAGAGCGCCCCGGACGGTCCGGGCTCCGACACCCTCGGCGCGCAGGTCGTGAAGGTATCGGGGAGCACGTCGGTGACGCTCGACGCGCGCAAGGGCAAGGCCGTCAGGGTCTCGCTCGACACGCCCCCCGACGTGAGCGGCCCGGCACGGATCAACGCGCGGGTGTGCGCCGCCGTCGGCAACATGCCGTCCGCCTACGGCGTGAGCGGCTGGAACGACGCGGGGTCTCTCTACGCCATCCCGAACTCCTCCAAGCTGCTGCAGTTCGGGTACCTGGCGCAGTGGTCCGGCGCCGACACCTACGTCGCCGTGAAGAACACCACGGGCATCCCGGCCGCGCCCGGCGGCTCGTTCAAGCGGTCGAAGCTGGCGACGATGCGCTTCTCGGTGCGCGGCGGCACGCAGATGGCCCCCCTGAACGACACCGCCCTGCAGGCCATGCCGAAGGTCGACGACTGCACCACCGACCTGATGGCCGAGGTCCACAGCGCCGAGGCGCCCTACGACGCCGTCGCCCATGTGACCCCCGGAACCTGGCAGCCCCGCGCGGACATCTTCGCGAGCAACGGTGACGACATCGGCGGCGGCTTCCCGAAGACCAGGACGCTGCAGGCCGGGCAGAGCGCCACCCAGATCTTCGGCCGGGCCGTCTGGGGTCCGATGCACCATCTGCCGACGGTCTGGCAGAAGTCCGTCTACTTCGTTCCGGAGGCTCTGATCGGCGACCCCGACATCGGCCAGAGCTGGGGCGACCCCACGAAGGAGACCGTGGTCCTGTCGAAGGGGAGCACGGTCGTCAAGAAGCAGACCCTGACCAACTGGGGCAATTCCGATGCCACCTTCTCCGCCCGCATCCGCTCGACCGGCCGGTACCGCCTGACGGTCGACGCGCATCGCCACCGTCCCGGCATCACCTTCCCCACCGGCATGCTGTCGTCGCGCGTCACCCTCGACTGGTCGTTCACGGCCGACCCGGCCAAGGCGACGGTCGCGCCCGTCTTCCTGACCCGTTTCCTGCCCGCCGGGCTGAACGCCCGCAACCAGGCCGCGCCGAACAGCACTACGACGGTCTCGGTGAGCGCCCTGCGAGGCCCCCAGAACCCCGACGTGAGGTTCACCAAAGCGACTGTCAAGTCCGTCCGGTTCTGGTCCTCCGTGGACGGCGGCAGAACCTGGAAGGGGACCACGGTCAGGCACTCCGCGGGCTCCACCTGGCAGGCGTCCGTCCACAATCCGGCCGCCGGCGCCGTCGCTCTGCGCTCCGAGGTGACCGACTCCGCCGGAAACCGCTCGGTGGAGACGATCTACCGGGCGTACGCCATCGGCTAGCCCGTCGCCCGTCGCCGGTGGCCGGTTGCCTACAGGCCGTGGCCGATAGCCGGCGACGGGTCGGGATCCGCTGCCCAGTGGTCACAGCCCCCGCAAAGGGATGCCACCATCCGAGAACTCCCGCAGCTCGCCTCGCCTCCCACACGAGCTGGACGCGTCTTCGCCTCGCCAGCCGCACGGCCGGGCGCCCTGGGAGCGGGCATCGTCTCCCGCACAGCGGGACGCGGCCCCCGGCACGGCATCGGCACGCCCTTGGCGCGCCCTCGGCACGGCACCGCATCAGCGTCCGGCGCCCCAGCCGATCCCCTGCCCGGAATCCGGCCAGGCGCCGTGCGCGGTCCGGCTGGAGCCCGACAAGGCCGACGCCGAGGCGAACCCGTCTACGCCGGCGGTCCGGAACGCGCGGGCCGCGCTCGGGACGGCGCCGGCCGGGGCGCGGGCGCAAGATGACGGGCCAGCACTTCCAGCGCTTCCGTGACCTCGGCCAGCCACCGGGGATCATCGGATCCCAGGGCCGTGGCGAGAGCGTCGTCGACTCCGGCGGCGCGGACCTGCGCCACCCGCGGGGACACCTCGGGGTTCGGGCGCACCAGCATGCGGCGCCGGTCGGCGGGATCGGGCGCCGTCTGCACGGATCCGTCGCCCGGCTCGCCGATTCCCACACGGTGGCCACCTACGACCGACGCGGCCTCTCCCGCAGCCGATTCGACGACCCCGAGCGAGGTGCGACACTCGCCGAGCACGCCGACGACGTCCACCGTCTGCTGGCCTCACTCACGGACAGCCCGGCCCTCATGCTCGGTTGCAGTCTCGGAGCCGTCATCGGCCTGCACGCCGCCACGCGGCACCCCGGACAGATCCGCGTCCTCTTCGCCCACGAACCCGTCGCACCACGCCTCCTGCCCGACGCCGAACGTGCTCGCCACGAGCACGAACTCGCCGCACTTCAGGACCTCTACCTCCGCGAGGGCCTCGGCGCCGCCCTCCCGGAGATCGCCCGGACCCTGGGCATCGACCCCACGCACAGGGCACCGAACCGGACCTGACACCCCAGCCGATGAACGCCCTGCGCAGGGCCAACTTCGACTTCTTCGTCCGGCACGACTTCACGGCGGTGATCGAGGACACGCTCGACGTCGCCGCGCTGCGGAGCACCGGCACACACATCATCCCGGCGGCCGGGCGCACCACGCCACGGACCGTCTTCGACCACCGCTGCGCGACCGCCCTGGCGGCGCGACTCGACCGGGAACTGCAAGAAATCCCCGGCGGCCACAACGGAAACACCAGCCACCCGCGTGCTTATGCGACGCGTGTACGGGAACTCCTGGCCGGCCCCGGCACCGAACTCCTCGTTCCAGCTACACGCTGACGGCGGGCCTCAAAGGCAGGCGGTCCCCGCGAGTCTGACACCGCTGTGGCAGTCCGTCCCGGGCCTGCTCGGGCTGCGTGCGATGCGCCGGCCCTCGCGCTGGGACGCTTCGCCGCAGAACAGATGGCCACGCGCAGCCCGCTCGTCACGGGCGGCGTGGGCGGCGCCCTGCTGGCCTTCCTCGGCTACGGCGGCTGGGAGGCGTTTCGTCCCGCCAAGCCCGGACGGCGCGGGCGCCTGGCCCGCGCGGCGGCCACCACGTTCGCCGTGGCCGCCCTGTTCCTCGTCTACGCCTCGTCCTGCAACTGCTCCTGAACCGACCCGCCCGGCGTCTCAGCACGCGGGCAGCGATCGAAGCCCACCGATGAGTTCCGGCAGCGGCGCCGGTCCACAGGACGTACGCCATCGAGACGCCGACTGGAGACCCGCCATGACGAACCCCGCACACCCCGGCCGCATGCTGTTCCTGAACATCCCCGTCGCGGACCTCGAACGCAGCAAGGCGTTCTTCGCCGATCTCGGGTTCGCCTTCAACCCGAAGTTCACCGACGAGACCGCCGCCTGCATGCTGGTCGGCGAGCACGCCTTCGTCATGCTGCTCAGCCGAGAGAAGTTCGCGCAGTTCGCCAAGCTGCCGATGGCCGATCCCACGACGCACACGCTGGCGCTGTACTGCTTCAGCGTGTCGTCCCGTGAGGAGGTCGACAAGGTCAGCGCCGCCGCACTCGCCGCGGGCGGCACCGAGGCGGACGGCGCCGAGGACTACGGCTTCATGTACTCGCGCAGCTTCTACGACCTCGACGGCCACGGCTGGCAGGTCATGTGGATGGACCCGGCGGCGGTGGAACAGGGCCCCGAGGCCTTCGCGGCCTCCTCGCAGGACGCTGACACGCCGGCCTGACCTGAAGGCCTCGGACCCCGACCGGTCCGGGGCCCTCTCCTCGACGTCCGGCAAGCCCGAACCCGCGACACCCGCCTAGAGGATCCGGCCGGCCTCGGGCACTGGGGGCCGGTCGTCACACGGTCTGTCAGTTCTCCGGTCCAGGGTCGCCCGCATGGCTGAGCCCTCCTTCCTGAGCGCCGTCCGTGAGTCGTACGACACGGTCGCCGCCGACTACGTGGAACGCGTCCCGCCTCCGGCCGCGATGGACCCGCTGTCACCCGCGATGCCGACGGGTTCGCCGAATTCGTGCGGACGGCCGCTCTGGGGGTGGGCGCGGACCTGGGATGCGGCCCGGGCGTGTGACGGCGTATCCGACCGACTCGGGGGGTGTCCGCCTTCGGCGTCGATCTGCCGCCGAAGATGGTCGGGCTGGCCCGGCATGCCTATCCGGACCTGCGGTTCACCGCGGGCTCGATGACCGCGCTGGAGACGGGCGACGACGCACTGGGCGGCATCCTGGCCTGGTAACACCCACCACACTCCCCCGCACAACGGCCGCCGTGGCGACCGTCGCAGCCGTCACGTTCACCCTGCTGCCGTCGTCCGGCGGCGCCGACGCGGGACCGCGTATCACGTCGGCGGCGGCCCTGCTGGAGGACGTCGCGCTGGCGGCCGAGCACCAGCACGGGTACGGCAGGATCCGCGACGACCAGTTCGTCTATGTCGACGTCGAGAAGACCTTCCTCGAGACCGGGCCGGACGCGAAGGCGGTCTCCGTGCCCCTGTATCGCAAAGAGAGCTGGGTCTCCGTGGACGGCACCCGCAAGACCCTGGTGCGCGACGGGAGTGACGGCAGCGAGTTGAGCAATCCGCCCGCGCCGCGAGGACAGGAGATCTACGACGACTTCATCAGCTACAACTTCATGAAGTCCCTGCCCACCGATACGGACGCGATGTACGACTATCTGCTCGAAACGCCCCCTCGGCTCCTCGATTTCGCCTGGATCGACAACCCGGTGTTGGGGTTCGACGACGAATACGACAAGCACCAGACCGTGCTGCAGCTCGCCGGAAGACTGCTGAAGGACTCGATCGTGCCGCCGGCGCAGAGCGCCGGCCCGCGCGGGTACTTCCGGACGTTCGGGCTGTCCCGGGAGTCGGTGAGGTGGTCGCGCAGACGGTTGAGCTGCTTGCGGCCGACGACGGGGTCGTACTTGCGCAGGGTCATGCGGTCCGGGTCGTTGCGGCGGTTCTTGCGCGAGCTCACCGAAATCCCCTGGATCCACCCAGCGCGCGCTGGTGCGGTGGGAGCTTGCAGCGGCGGTCACCCTCCCGGGTGACGATGAGTACGGTGACCCACTCAACCAGGGCGTGCGGCAGGTCGAGTGCGGCAGGTTGGGGAACCAACGAGGCTCCTGTGCCGATGGGTTGAGACTTCGAACACCTCCCCCAACGGCACAGGAGCCTCGTGCGTTGCGGGGTCCCTCCGCCGTGAGGCAAACGGCTTGTCACACACCCTGACGCGGCGGCACTTCTGCCACCGACTGCGGAGGTTGTGTGACAGGCTCTACAGCTCATTGGATCAGGTCGGTGTGCGGATGCTCGGGAGAGGTCGGGCAGACGTAGATCTGCATGTTGTCGGTGCTGCCGACTTCGACCTTGGTCGGCTGCGAAGGGTCCTGGCCACAGCAATGACCGCCGGTGTTGGCAGCGTAGGCGGCGGCCTGTTCTTCGTAAGGTGCCCAGCTGTGTCCCTCACCGCCCTCCCATTCGCCGGAGGCGATAGTCAGCAGCGGGGCCATCTGCACATCACAGACAGTGCAGTATCGGGGGTTGGGGTCGGTGCGGCCCCATGGAGGCCAGCCGCCGACCTTCCATCCGGGCGCGTCTGCCAGATGGATGTCATAGAAGTCCCGCGGACAGTCCGCGTAGGAGCTGTCCACGCCGACGCCGGCTGCCTGCCACCTGCTCCAGTCCTCCACCATCAGCCGCATCTGCGGGCTCAGATCGAGGCTGTCGGGGTACTCGGTGATCGCTTCCGGTGCCAGCACACAGGGTTCCGGCACATAGCCCTCATAGTTCACCTCGTACGGCTCGGGGGGTGTGACGAGGATGTCGACGACCGCGGCGGCGGACCGCCAGAACAGCGCAGTCGACGGCTTCCAATCCGGATCGTGGTCGTAGGGGCACCACAGAACCTGGAGCAGATCGGCCTGTCCGGGCGGCCGCAGCAGGGGTATGTCGCGTAGATACAGCTGGGCCACGGGCAGCATGGGGACCGGGCAGTCCGCGGGCAACGGAGGGCCGGCGTCGAGTCGCTCCGCGAGCATCGCGGCGTTCCGCTCCTTGACCGCCTCCTCCTCGGGCGTCATCCCAGGACCCCCGTGATCACCGTGCCACCGGGCCCGCATGCGCCTCATGAGCCGCACTTCGGCCGGCGACTGGCGGAACCCACTGTCACGGTGCAGGTGCGAGGCTTCGCAGTGCGGCCACGGCTCCTCCACCGGCCACAGCAACGGCCCCCCGACCGAGCTCTCCCCGACCGAAGGCGACCCGGGACGAGGGTGCAGCCGAATCGCAGGACGTGCCAACGGCGCC
Source organism: Streptomyces sp. NPDC037083 (assembly GCF_055606485.1). Taxonomy (NCBI): domain Bacteria; kingdom Bacillati; phylum Actinomycetota; class Actinomycetes; order Kitasatosporales; family Streptomycetaceae; genus Streptomyces; species Streptomyces sp. NPDC037083. Next base: position 15,511 of record NZ_JBVJSQ010000018.1, read on the forward strand.
AGCTCGGGAAAGACCGCGGTCACGTCCACGGGCCGCGGCGGAGTAGTACGTACGAAAACCATGCCGGTGATCCTGTCACCAGCCACTGACAACCCCTGGCCGCCTCAACCAGCATCGGTGGCATCGATGTTCAGCTGGTCAAGTGCAACGCAAGCAGCTTCGGCCACAGCGGCAGCAAGCCTGCCTATGCGACAACTAGCGTGCATCATCGGCTCAGCCATCACGCGATCAGTGGCCACTCTGAAGAAGCTCAGGGAGTGCATGACCGCCACGGTAGAGAACTCGTAGCAGTAGTACGACTGGCGCAGCAGCTCGCGCGCCGTACGCAGGACCAGTCTCGTAGCCGGCTGGCGTACGCGTACCGCTGGGTCAGGCCACACCAACCTCGATCGTGCTACGACGTCACGGGCACTTCATCTATTCCTCTTACTGAAGAAGACTAAAACGACTCCTACCAGCACGATAAATCCGACGGTGAACAAGAGCGCCGATTGCCCATCTCGCAGCAACAGCGGGGCAGAAAAAGACCACATCACCTCTGCCCCTTCTTTTCACTGATCAGACTCACAGGCACGCAAAGAGCTCCACCCGCAATGAGCAGCCATCCGACTGCGGCTGCCGGGCCCCCGGAGGAGATTGCCAGGAGAAGCGCACCGCAGACGAGAGCCAGCATGCCGATGAGTAGGATCTGGTGCCCTCTTCCCGGTTGGATCATCTCATTCTCCCTGTTCGAAACCGCGGGTGCCGGAGCACAACAACGCCTGCTCCGGCAACCACGATTGGTCCGTTCGTCAGCTCTTGCAGGTGGCACCGATGTAAGTGCCTGCGGCCGCCCCGATGATTCGGCGAAGCGGTAGGGCTGGGCGACCGGTTCGGCGGACTGGGCCAGGATGCGCACGCCTCGGGGGCTGTAGGCGTAGGTGTCGACCTTCTTGCCGCCCGCGTCCGCCAGACCGATCACACTGCCGATCGCGTCAGTGAGGTAGAGGTAGGTCTTGCCCCCGGTCGTCATGGAGTTCAACGTGCCCCCGGGTTCCCGGTTGAAGCCCATGTCCACACCGTCGGCCGTCTTCGCGGACAGGCCCAGCGGACCGAGTGGAAGAACGTGTCGCCGAGCTTGATACGTTCACTCTGGTCGGTGGAGCCGTACTGGCCCACGTACGTCTTGCTGTCGACGGTGATCGACGTCATCGGCGAGTGGTCGGTCCAGGTCTCGCCGGTACGGATGCAGTCGTCGGTGGAGGCGGCGGCGGTCTCGTTGCCGATGGCGTCGTAGGACCAAGTGCCCGTGGAAGTGGACTTGTTCGTCAGCTGCTGGGCGTCGTTGTAGGCGTAGGTGGTGCCGCGCGGGCAGCCGGGGTCGGTGCCCTGGGAAGCGAGGTTGCCGGCCAGGTCGTAGCAGTACTGCCAGGAGTCGGCGATCGCGCCCGCCTTCTCCTCCTTGGCGTAGGAGAAGCGGCCCGCCCCGTCGTAGCTGTACGTCCGCTTCAGCCCGGTGACGCTGTCCGTGCTGGTGCGGATCTTGCTGCCATCGGTGGCGCTGTTGGTGCCCTGTCCGTAGGTGTAGGCCAGGTTCACCAGGGTGCCCTGATCTGAGGTGACCTTGATGGACTGCGGCAGGCTGGACTCGTCGACCTGCACAGGACACGCAGAGAGCACAGCTGGGCAGCAACCGCACGCCTCCCGCAGGCAGAACGCGGCTGAAAGCCTCCCCCTCAGACTGCACCGCTCGAATCTCCAGACGAGGTGAGCGGGTACGCGGGCCGCCACCACCTCCCCTCATCCCTGCGCACCCCTCCTGCCCGGCGTATGCCGGGCAGGCGAAAGGCGTCCCCTTGACCATCCATTCTCAGCACGCCAACCGTGGGAGACCCAGGTCCTGGCAACCTACCGGGGTCCGGACGGCGTCGAATCCATGACTGTGACGAGCCTGGGCGACCCGCGCCTTGCCATCCGATCGTCGATGCCCTCAATCGGATCTCCGCCTTCGCCGCCCGTGCCGATCTCCTCTGTGGCGCCCCCAGTCTCGTGCGTTGTGGGGAGTCCGCCCATCCGTTCGCGAAGCATGACGATGGAATGGACACACTGAACTACGAGACCCGCGAACGGCTCGACCGCCGTGAGGCTGGGGCTCACTTCGGAGGAGCGAGAGAAGGCTGTCGTCGGCCTCCGGGTACTGGTCACAGCGCACTTCCGGTGCACCGGAATGTGGGCCACGCTGGACGACCCTAGGTGCGAGCCCTTTCGCCGAGCCGCACGATTCCGACGATTTCTACATGACGGTCCAGGCACCGGAGCCTGGCGATGACGACAGTTGGTGGGAGGTCGAGGTCCGGCGCTGGGAGCCGGACGATCCCGACGAGGAATACGGGGAGCACAGCACTGCGACGGGCAGGAGCGTGATCGGCTGTGCCCTTCACGCTGTACTGGACGCCGATGAGGTCGCGCACTTGCGGAAATCCGTGGAGGAGAAGTCGCCGCTGCTTGGCTCGTCATCACGCCCTCGCAGCAGCACCTGCCGCAGTGGGGCGGCCATCACTGAAGCTCTGTTGGCAGAGTGTCTCAAGGGTGGCCAGCCACCGGGCCCGTCAGGGCCTCAGTAGCGGCAGGTCGGGCATATGCGAGTGGTGCAGGCGCTGCCCGTCCCCAGCGACGTGCTGGGTGAACGCCTCCGGGCCGGGCCGGCTCGCCTGGTCGTACGCGGACAGCACGCGCTCGATCCGATCCCACCGGGTCGACCTCGCGGACCCCCGACCGGCCCTCGGTCGGGGCGAGGATGACGGCGGAGCTGGTCTTCACGTCAACCAGGTGCGCGACCTGGCCTACGACCGTCAAGAGATAGCCGGCACAGGGCGCCAGTACGCAGTCGAGTTACCAGATGACGTCACTGAATGAAGCGCTCGCCCGGCGTACCGCCAGGAGCGCGACGCGGATGTCCGCCGCCGCCCGTGGATCGGACAGCGAGCGAGCCGTGAGTTCCTCGACGCGCCGCAGCCGGTAGCGGACGGTGTTGGGGTGGACGAACAGGCTGCGCGCCGCGTCGGTGGCGGATCCTGCGGCGGCGTACCAGTGCTCCACGGTCTCCAAGAGCCGGGCACGTTCCGCGGCCGGGAGGTCGAGCAGGGGCTGGAGAACCACTTCCACCAGGTGCGCCGCCTCGGCCGGGGCCGCGGCGACGACCATGGCCAGTGGGTTGTCGTCGAACCGTGCCACGCCGGGACCGGTGCCCGGGAGACTGGCCAGGGCAAGTCGGGCGAAGCGCAGAGCCTGGGGGGTGTCGCGCAGCGAGTGGAAGCACGGGCTGATGCCTACGCGGGCTCCGGCGCGGCGCAGGATGCGCAGGCAGGTGCTTTCCGCCGTCGCCGTGGGCAGGGCGGCCACACCGATCTGCTGGTCGGGCAGTAGCCGCCAGGCGAAGTGGACCTGTGCCTGACGGAGCGCCGCATCCCTCCCCGCGAGCGGCTCCTCGCCGGGAGCGTCCGCGGCCGCCGCAGCGACCACGTAGGGTCCGCGGTCCGGCAGGCCCAGCTCGCGGGCGGCCTCCCACAGCGTGCTGTCGGCGATGACGCCGGTGAACAGTGCCTCCACCAGTGCCGAGCGACGGGCCTGACGCCGGGAGGTCAGCTCGGCGGTCGTCTCCCGGTAGGCCGCCGCCACGGCCTCCGCGTAGCGTCCGAACAGGGCCCAGATCTCCGCGGACTGGGACACCAGTTGGGCGTCGGTGACCTCGGGATGGGTGCGCGCCTCGGTGAGGACCTCCGTCCACAGGAGCTCGAAGCCGATCCGGTACGCGTGCAGGGTGTCCGCCAGCGGCACGCCCTGCTCGGCACGCAGGCGGCCGGTCTCCCGGGCCGGGCTCGGGTCATGCGCGCCCGCGCGGCCGAGCTGGTCCAGGAGCAGGTCCGCGTTGGCCGTGCACGAGCGGCGCAGCGAGTCGAAGGCGATCAGCGACTCGTCGCTGTAGGCATCGACGTCCGAGCGGATGCGCTGCGCCATCCGCTCGCCCAGTTCCGGCAGCCTCGCATGAAGCGCGTAGACGACCCCTGAGAGGTTCATTCCCGCAGCGTAACGGCCCTGTTTTGTCCTCGGCAACAATCCGGGAGGAGAGACGCTGTCTTACCGCACATGGGCCATCGCCACGGATATCTGCACGATGTCGTCAGCGTGAACAGCGGATTTCGACGGCGACGTTCGTGGAGGCGGTCATGGCCAATCTGGCTCAGTTCCTGGTGGAGACGGCACGGCGGCAGCCGGAGCGCCCCGCGCTGCGACTGGGGGGCCAGGTCACCAGCTACGCGGAACTCGACGAGCGCAGCGCCCGCGCCAGCGCGCTGCTGCGGGCCGAGGGCGTACGGCCGGGAGACCGGGTCGCGCTGATGCTGCCCAACGTTCCCGAGTTCGTCGTTCTGTACTACGGCGTGCTGCGCGCCGGAGCGGTCGTGGTACCGATGAACCCGCTGCTGAAGACCCGGGAGACCGAGTACCACCTGCGCGACTCGGGCGCGGAGATGCTCTTCGAGTGGCACCAGGCGCCGGGCGAGGGCGCGCAGGGTGCGGCCGCCGCCGGAGTGCGGCACATGGCCGTCGAACCCGTAGCCTTCGCGGGCCTGCTGGCCGGTCACGAACCGTTGCCGGAGGTGAGCGAGCCGGACGCCGAGGACGTGGCCGTGCTGCTGTACACCTCAGGTACCACCGGCCGACCCAAGGGCGCCACGCTCACCCACGCCGGTCTGCGGCACAACACCGAGGTCAACACGGTTCATGTGCAGCAGATGACGGCGGAGGACGTGGTGGTGGGCTGTCTGCCGCTGTTCCACATCTTCGGCCAGATCTGCACGATGAGCGTGACCGTCCGTGCAGGCGCCTCGCTCACTCTGATCCCCCGCTTCGACCCGCAGACCGTGCTGGACGCCATCGCCCGCGACGGGGCGACGATTTTCGAGGGCGTACCGACCATGTACGCCGCACTGCTCCAGCACCCGTCGCAGGCAGACGTGTCCACGCTGCGGATGTGCGTCTCCGGCGGAGCCTCGCTGCCGGTGGAGATCCTGCACGGCTTCGAGCGGCGCTTCGGGTGCATGGTGCTGGAGGGCTTCGGCATGTCCGAGACCAGTCCGGTCGTCACCTTCAACCACCCCGGCCGGCCGCGTAAGGCCGGATCCATCGGCACCCCGATCAAGGACGTTCAGGTGCGGCTCCTGGACGACAAGGGCCAGGACGTGGCTCCCGGCGAGATCGGCGAACTGGCCGTCCGCGGGCCTAACGTGATGAAGGGGTACTGGAACCGCCCGGAGGAGACGGCGGCCACCATCACGGACGGCTGGCTGCGCAGCGGCGACCTCGCACGCCAGGACGAGGACGGCTACCTCTACATCGTCGACCGCAAGAAGGACATGATCATCCGCGGCGGCTACAACGTCTACCCGCGTGAGATCGAGGAGGTGCTCCACGAGCACCCCGCCGTTGCCCTGGCCGCGGTGGTGGGCGTGGCCGACACGCATCTGGGCGAGGAGATCGCGGCTGCGGTGGTGCTGCGTCCGAAGGCGCAGGTCACGCCCGCCGAGCTCCAGGAGTTCGTCAAGGAGCGGGTGGCGGCGTACAAGTACCCACGCCAGGTGTGGCTCGTGGACACACTGCCGACCGGCCCCAGCGGCAAGATCCTCAAAAGGGAGATCACCGCGCCGACGCACCGAACGGGCTCCGTCGCGTTGACCGACCCGGTGGGGTGATCTTCTGGTTGATCGAGGCGGGAGGGCGCCGCGCCCGCCCTCAAGGAGGCCGGTCGTGGCTCTTGGCGTCCGCGACCGGCCTACGGGCGTGCCCAGTGGGGATGTCCGCTGGTGTCCTGCGCCAGAGATCCGTCGGCAAGCGGGCGAGAGAGTCGAGGATCTCTTCGGCTGACTCGGTCCAGATGAACGGCTTGGGATCTTCGTTCCAGTCTTTGACCCAAGCGCGGATGTCGGCTTCCGGGGCCTGGATGTTCTTGTGTGGGCCGCGGCGGATCAGCCGGTGGGCCAGGTCGCCGAACCGCCGCTCGACCTGGTTCATCCAGGAGCAGCCGGTCGAGGTGAAGTGCAGTTCGAAACGTGGGTGTTTGGCCAGCCAGGCCTTGATCGCCAGTGTTTTGTGCGGCAGTGGATTTCTCCGGGAGCCTCGGCGGGTCAGCGCACGGTGGTGGCATCGCCGACCTCACAGCCCAACTTCTCGAACACGCCCTTCCGGCACGGAGACATCTCGCAGCCAGATCTTTAGAAGTCATCTCATTTGGCGAGTCTGCGGTAGCAGATGAGTGTGCACGCGATGCTGGCGAATGCCAGGAAGTGGGCGGCCTTGCGTTCATAGCGGCGATGGAGTCGGCGGCATCCCGCGAGCCAGGCCATGGTGCGTTCGATGGTCCAACGATGGCGTCCCAGCCGCTTGGAGGACTCCATGCCTTTGCGTGCGATGCGGTGCCGGATACCGCGCTGGCGTAACCATCGACGCAGGTGGTCATAGTCGTAGCCCTTGTCGCCATGGAGCTTGGCGGGCCGTCGCCGACGAGGCCCGCGGCGCGAGCGGATGGGCGGGATACCGCGTACGAGCGGTTCGAGGGCCTGGCTGTCGTGCAGGTTCGCTCCGGAGATTCCGACAGAGAGGGGCAGTCCGGTCCGCTCGGTGATCAAGTGGATCTTCGAGCCGTACTTGCCCCGGTCCACAGGATTCGGACCTGTCAGTTCCCCCTTTTCAGGGCCCGCATGTTCACCGAGTCGATCGCACAGCGGGACCAGTCCAGTTCACCTCGGGAGCCGAGTTCATCGAGGACCAGGCGATGGAGCTTCGCCCACACCCGGGCCTTCGACCACTCGGCGAAGCGCCGGTGGGCCGTCGCTCCCGACGGCCCGAACGAGGCGGCCGGCAGCTGCTGCCACGTGCAGCCCGACGTCGCCACGAACACGATCGCAGCCAGCACTTCCCGGTCACCATGTCGGCGCCGGCCGCCCCCCTGAGGCCGGACCGGAGCCTCCGGTACCACTCTCTGGAACAGCTCCCACAGCTCGTCCGGCACCAGCCGCTCAACGATTCCCACGCTGACAGGCTATCGAACCCACCAAATGAGATGACTTCTTAATCGCGGGCGTAGCCCCCTGTCACCAGGCAGGGGGCTCCGACTCGCATCCCGGCTCGGTGCGCCTCATCAGGCGTCGAGCCAGCGTGCCAGTCCATCTGCAGGACCGGATGCTCCGGCCCGGGCTGCATGTGGCCGCGACCTTGCCGCAGTTGGCCGGATCGTGGAGCACCAGCTGGTCTGGGAGCCGACGCGTCAGCAAGCCCCTCGGGCATCGTCGTGCCGGCAGACGGCCGGGCTGCGTACTGCTCGAGCGCCTGGGGGCCGGGGCTGAAAGTGCGCTGCCGATGGTGAGGGTGGTGTCGTACAGCCGGCGCAGGAAGGCGTCGGTCGTGTGGCGCAGGCGCGCTGCACGGTCCTTCTGGAGGGACTTCAGGCGCCCGGCAAGGCCTCCGGCCGATCGGTGACCGCGAGCAGGGCGTGCACGCTGGTCTCCATGGCACGAGCAGCGGACTCGATGTCGAGTCCGCTGCTGCGCCAGTGGTACCAGGCGCCCCAAGTGGTCACGGCGTCCAGCCCGTTGAGCAGGTCGGCTCTGCCTTCCTCCCGGAGCCGCGCGAGTTCCTGGGCGAAGACCTCCTCCAGTCGGCTCCGAGCGAAGGCGAGCACCTGCCGGGTGGCTTCGTCGACGCGCTGCGACGGATGTTCCAGGCGCAACATGGTCAGCCGGGTCGGGGTGATCCACTCCAGGATCCGTGCGCGCTGCTCGACGAGCGCCGTCACGCGTCCCGCCCGTGGGCCGTCCACCGGGAGTGGCCGGATCTGCGCGGCCAGCTGGTCCAGCCGCCGGGCGATGGCAGTGTCCGCGAGCTGGGACATGTCGGCGAAGTGGTGGAAGACCAGGCGCCGGGACACTCCCGCGCGCTCGGCGACCCGGTCCGCGGGGAAGTGTGATTCCCCTTCGTCGAGCAGGGACAGCATCGCGTCGGCGATCTTCTCGCGGGTCTGCCGTCCACGCTCCGTACGGCCGTCGGGGACGCGGTCGGGCGCGTGTCGGGTCGGCTGCTTCACCTCGGTCCTCCCAGAGTCTCGTTGACATTCTTGCACTCCTGATGCAACTGTTCCATTGCACGCTCAGTGCAATAAGTTCCATGGGAGGGCGGCCGGTCGACATCCCGTCGGGCGCCCCCTGCCGTACGGGAGGACGACTTCCTGATGTTCCTGTCCGTCGGGCGCTGGTGTGCCCGCAGACCCAAGAGGACCCTGGCAGCCTGGCTGCTGTTGCTCACCGTGTCCGCCGTCGCCGTAGCGGTCTTCGGCAAGGTCACCACCGAGGCCGTCACCATCCCCGGCAGCGACAGCCAGGCCGCACGCGACGCCGGGACGGCGTTCCACGACTCGGCGTCGGGACGGCAGCCCCTCGTCCTGTACGCGCCGCCGGGCACCGCGGGCCTGACCGACCCGGAGACGAAGCGGGCGGTCGAGGCGGCGGCGCGGGCCATCGGGAAGGTGCCCCACGTCGTGGCCGTCACCACCCCCTACGACCCAGCAGGCAGGAGTGCACTGAGCGCGGACGGTCACACCGGCTACCTGGCGGTCGAACTCGACCTCAGCGGACGGGACATCGCCGCCCGCACCACCCGGAGCATCGTGGACGCGGCCGCCCCCGCCACCGGGGCCGGACTCGAGATCACGGCAGGCGGCGACCTGGCTGCCGCTGCGGACAAGGGCTCGACCGGCCACAGCGAGATCATCGGCCTTGCGGCCGCGTTCGTCGTCCTCGCCGTGGGATTCGGCAGCCTGGTCGCGGCCGGGGTCCCGCTGCTCAACGGGGCCCTCGGCCTCGCCGTCTCGCTGTCCGCGATCGGCATCGTCGGCCATCTGATGGACATGCCGTCCTCGGGCACCACCATCGCCGCCATGATCGGCCTCGGAGTGGGCATCGACTACACCCTGTTCTGCCTGACCCGCTTCCGTGAACTGCGGGCGGCCGGAGTGGGTGTCGAGGACGCGGCGGCGCGCACCATGGCCGGATCGGGCAAGGCCGTGGCCTTCGCGGGGTGCGCCGTCATCACCGCGCTGGCGGGTCTGGCGCTGGGCGGACTGCCTCTGCTGCACGCGCTGGCCCTCGCACCGGCAATCGCCGTCCTTGTCGCCATGGCGCTCACGCTCACGCTGCTGCCGGCCCTGCTTTCCCTGCTGGGGAAGTGGCTCACCCCGAGGGTCCGCCCGCAGGAGGCGTCACCGGGGCAAGCGGAGGCCGCGCCGGGAGGCCCGCGAGGCTGGGGCCGGGCGGCGGAGTTCGTCGCCGCCCGGCCGTGGCGCTGTCTGCTGGCCGGCCTCCTCCTCACCGGCGTACTGGCCCTGCCGGCCTCCCAGTTGACGTTCGGCCAGCTCGACGCCGGCGACAAGGCCGCCGGAACGTCGAGCCGCACCGCATACGACCGGCTGGCGGACGCCTTCGGCCCGGGCGTCAACGGCCCACTCCAGGTCACCGGTGAGCTGTCCCGTCCGGCCGCCGGCCCGGGCGACGGCCGCATCACGGCGATCTCCGACGCGCTACGTGCGACGCACGGCGTGGCCTCCGTGGCTCCGGCACAGCTCAGCAGCGACGGCCGACAGGTGCGGTGGCAGGTCACCCCCACCACGGCGCCCGGGGATCCGACGACCGCCACGCTCGTACGCGACCTGCGCAAGGACGTGCTGCCGCGCGCCACTGCCGGCACCGACCAGGTGACGCACGTAGGCGGTGCGACAGCGGCCCAGGACGACCTCAACGAGCGCCTCGCCCGTCGGATGCCGGTGATCGTCGGCTTCGTGCTCGCCGTCGCAGCGCTGCTGTTGCTGCTCGCTTTCCGCTCGCCGGTTATCGCGGTGAAGGCCGCACTGATGAACCTCGTCTCGGTCGCCGCCGCGTACGGCGTGCTGACCGCGGTCTTCCCGTGGGGCTGGGGCGCGGACCTGATCGCGCTCGAGGGTCCGGTGCCGATCCCCGGTTACGTGCCGCTGCTGATGTTCGCCGTGCTGTTCGGCCTGTCGATGGACTACGAGGTGTTTCTGCTCAGCGCCGTCCGGGCCGCGTACCTGCGCGGCGGTGACAACCGGCAGGCCGTGATCAGCGGTCTCACCGGCACGGGTCGGATCATCACCTCCGCGGCACTGATCATGGTCAGTGTCTTCCTCAGCTACCTGCTGTCCGACGACCCGGTGGTGAAGATGTTCGGGCTGGGTCTGGCCACGGCCGTCGCGCTGGACGCGACCGTCGTCCGCGGCATCCTCGTGCCGTCCACGATGGTCCTGCTCGGCCGGGCGAACTGGTGGCTGCCCGCGTGGCTGGACCGGCTGCTGCCGCACCTGGACGTCGAGGACGACGGTCAGGACCAGGTGCAGCCCGGTACCGACACCGACGGCACCGACCGCACCGACCGCACCCACGAGGCGGACGGTACGGACGGGCCCGACGCGTCGGGCAGCGCTCCCCTCACCGCCACCCGGAGGTCTTCGTGAGCCGCCACCTCGCCCGGGCCCGCAAACGTCTGCTCTGGGCCACGGTGACGATGGGGGCGCTGATCACCCTCCTGCCCGCTGCCGACCGGTTCGCCGCCGTGTCCGCCGAGCACGGGCTGGCCGACCGCATCGCCGGGCGGCATTCCGCGGTAGTGGGCACTCCCCAGGTGAGCATCGACGCCTTCCCGTTCTTGCTGAGCGCGGCCGAGGGGAGCTTCTCCCGGGTGGCCGTGCGGGCGGACGCCGTCACCGGGGAGGGTCGGCCCGTGCAGGCCTCGGTGGAGCTGAACGATGTGTCGGAGCAAGCCGGTTCGTACCGCGCCGCGTCGGCGGACGCCCGGTTCACCGCGCCCTTCGGCTCGTTCGGCGCCGGGCTCGGCCCGGACACGTCATTGTCCGACGACGGCCACGGCAGGCTTCGCATCGAGCGACAGGTCTTCGGTCTGGCGCTGACCGTCACGGCGGAGCTGCGGCTGTCCGGCCGCACGGTCAAAGCAGTGCCGGTGGCGGCGTCGTTCGCGGGGCGTCCCGTGGACCCGGCCGACCCGCGTATCCACGGTGCGTTCGCCGGGCGGGACCGGACCCTCCCGAAGCTGCCCGCAGGCCTCGAACCAGCGGACGTCTCGGTGACCGCCGCGGGCGTGGTACTGCACGCCCGCGGCGACGACATAAGGCTCACCTAGGCACTGTCTCTCAGATCCGTCCGTGAGATCGTCGTGCTCATGATCGAGGCCTGGGTGATCGATGACGACAGCACCCTCCCTGCGTCGTCCGAGAGCGTGCCGGAGTCCCTTCGGACAAGGATCGACAGCGGGCAGCTTGAGACGTGGCTGACCAGTTCGTCCGGACGTTCGTTGGCCTTCTTGACGAATACCGAGCGCGCGATGGTGATGCTCCTCGAGGAAGAGGGCGATCCCGGCGAGCATGCCGTGGACCCGGAAGCCGAGGGATCGAGCGACGGGTTCGTCCTCTCCAACGGCCGGCATGACGCGTACCCGGACGAAGACACCGTCCCCATCGGTGAGGCGTTCAGGCTCGTAAAACACATCGTCAGCACGGGATACTGGCCTGCAGACGCGTGCTGGGTGGTCGATCGCTGAGGCTGTCGCCGGATCCAGATGAGGATGGCGGCGAGGTGGAGTGCGGCCTGGTAGGCGATGGCGAGCTTGGCCGTTCGCATAGCCAGGCCGCGCCACTGCCTGAGTCGGTTGATGCACCGTTCGACGGCGTTGCACTGCTTGTATGCCTCGGCGTCGAAGGCCGGCGGGCGGCCTCTGGCACAGCCTCGCCGCAGACGGTGGGCGACCTGGTCGGGACGGCTGGGGGGGGGATGACAGCGCGGATCCCGCGTAGGTGGAGGTGACTTCGGATCGCGCGTGACGAATACGCGCGGTCCGCCGGGACTGCTCGGCCGCTGGCCCTCCGCGTCACCGCGGGCCAGGCGGGCGATGCCCCGGCCTCTGAGACCGTCATGGCGTCCCAGCCGCTCGTCAACTCCGCGTCGTGCTCTTACAAGGTCACCAGCCCGAGCGCGTGGCATCAGTCCTTGGCGCGATGCAGTCGTATCTGCCGATTGACGAAGAGATGCACGAAACCGCAACGCAGACAGATCAACCCCGTGGCGGTCTCATCCGCCCAGGCCAAATTGAACAACTCCCCGCCAGTGCTGTTGAGCTTCACCCCCCGTTCACGGAAGAGATCACTCTCACAGACCTGACACTTGATCCACATCTCGCCCAGTGAGGCCCGCACTGCTTTGGCCATTGCATCCCCCTTGCCATGCCCAGCACTGTGGCTGGGCCCTCTAGTCCCGTCGGTCCTGCTCGGCTTGCGTTTGATCTTCATCGTGCAACCCGCCGTGCGGAAGGGCATTTGAGCAAGAACTGAGCACGAGTGCCCAACGCGGATGCCCTGCCTCTCGGCCCGCAGGGCCGCCTCAGCGACTCCGGTCTCTCGGTGGGAAGCCGGTCCGCGGTGTACTGGGACGCCGCGGGGATGCTGAGTCCCAACAGCTCGCAGATCATCCAGGCGTCGCCAGCCGCGGCGGTGCCTGGACCGCGTCGACGACGCGGTCCGGACACGGTCACCTCTCCCTCTGCGTCACCGGCGGCGAACACACATGGTCGCCGGCTTGACGCTGGCCTGGCCAAAGGACGAAGCGTCCCGGGCCCGAGGGCAACAGGACCGAGGCAGGCTCTTCCGTATCACTCGGCCACGGCATACACCCTGCCCTTACGACTCAACGTGTGATGGCCGGCCCGCATAGCGGGCCGGCCACGCCCACGCCCACGCCCACGCCCACGCCCACGGGATGGAGGCACGCATGCCTCCTCCTCAGTCAGCGGGACGAGGGCAGCGTTGGAAGGGCCGCCGTAGGAATTCCTCAGGCGGGCGCGGAAGGCGTCCTCGTTCCGGGAGGCCTCGAAGACCCAGTAGGCGCGGGAGATGGATGTCTTGGAGCGATGATTTCTGTGGTGACGGCCGGTCTATCCCTGCGACTGCAGCACTTACCGCTCATCACCCCGCGCAGCACAGGAGAACCACATGTCCGAGACCACCGCCCCCGTCACCTCCGGCGCTTCCTCCCCCGCCTCCGCCGCCCGCGGGCGCCGCGCCCGGATCGCCCTGCGCACCATGCAGGTACTGCTGGCCCTCTTCTATGGCATCGCCAGCGCCCTGCCCAAGCTGATCGCGAACTCCTACGCCGTCGACTCCTTCGAGCGGATCGGCTGGGGCAGCACCGGCATGTACGTCATCGGTGCCCTCGAACTCGCGGGCGGTGTAGCCCTGTTGATTCCGGTGCTGCAATCAGTGGCCGCCGTCGCGCTGAGCGCGCTGATGGTCGGCGCGTTCGTCGTCCAGATGACCGTCTTCGGCGGCGAGAACGCGGCGACCCCGCTGATCCTCATCGTGCCGCTCGTCCTGATCGCCTGGACCCGCCGCGGCTCCACCAAGGATCTGCTGAACCTGGTACGACGACGAGTGTGAGCACCCCCACGGGAGAGGTGGCGTCCGGCCCGGCCGGACGCCACATGCCCGAGTCAGCGTCCACCCGGTCGTGGCGCTCCGCCACCACCCGTCAGCCCGAGCAGACGTTCCAGTCCCCGGCGGTCGCGTTTGGCCGAGCGGCCCCTACCGCGGTCGCGCAGTTCGATGGCTCAACTGCGCCCGACGGGAGGGGCCTCACCGATGCGTCAGGCCTTGCCGCGCTGGCCGCCCTGGGTGAAGTCGCAGTCGTGTCCGGCGCTGAGAACACCAGCGCCGGTGTTGACGTATCCCTCACTCATGCTGCCGCAGGCCCTCACCCACACGTCCGCACCCTCGGGGATGTTCCAGGGGGTCCGGGTGTCCGTGGTGTTGCATCCGGAGGTGTTGTGGATCGTCCGGAAGTGCCAGCCCTGTCCCGACTTGTACCACGTCAGCTGAGCCCAGACGGTGCCACCGTCGCACTGGTTGTCGTGGATCAGGAACTTGTCGCCGTCGGCCACGAAGTACGCGTAACCGTCTCCGTTGCTCGCGTCCGATACCGGCGAGTTCGTACCCGCACTGGCGGATGTCGCGGTGGCGATGACCATGCATGCCGCTGCCGCGGCGACCGTCGTGAGGCGACGCGATACTGCTTTCATCTCTGTGTTTCCCCCTGGAAGACATCAACGACAGGCTGCGCGGCGAGCACCGTTGTCGGTGTACCGCGCAGCGCGTCCGGTGTGCGCGTACGTTCTCACACAGATCGATCATGATCAAGTACGTTTTCTCGGACTGTTGTGCCCTTTTGACGTCTCGTCAGGGCCGCTGACCGTACCTCCTTGCCATGCGGTGGCCTCCCCCGCCACTGGGGCCATGGCGGTCGATGGCCCTGCTTGCACTGCCTCACGAGGTTGTGGTCGAGACGTTGGAGGGGGCGCTTCACGACCGCTCGCACGAAGGCGACGCGGCAGACGTCTTGGTCGGCAGGGCGTTGCACGACAGAGCTCGGGAGTTCGCCGAGCACTTGTGCTTGCAGGTCCGAACGCGGGCGCTGCTGGGCAGTCCTTTGCTCGGAGTTACGGGCTTACGCCATGGACATACCGCCCCGCGCTTCGGCTGTCTCAGCGCTGAGGGGCTTGCGCTTGTGGAGTCGCTGGCGGCGCGTGCCGAGGCGGATCCGAAGGACGTGGACGGTCGAGCCTGATGGCCTTGACGAAACTCCCGGTGTTGCCTGATTTTCGGCTTGGACAAGGTGGTCGCGGTCGCGGAAGACGACGTTGGCAGTAGTGCTGCGCCGGAGCAACAACCAGATGCCCTCGACCGGATTGATGTCGGATGCATAGCTGGGCAGCTGGACGATGGTGAGCCAGTCGTGCTCTGCCGCGTGCTCACGTAGTCGACTGCAGCGATGAACATTCAGGTTGTCCCAGATCACCGCGCGGGGACCGCCGAGCACGCGAGGGCGATTCCCGCAGATTCATCACGGCCCGATATGCGCGATCAGCCGAGACCACGATGGGCGGCCCACAACGCCGCGGCACGGCCGGCAGCGTCGGAGACCAGGGCCGCCAGTTCGGGTTTGTCCGGAACAGGGAACGATACGTATGCGCCCCGACCACCACCGACTGGTCTGCCATAAGCCTTCACAGCAAGGTGACCGTCCGGGAGAAGCCGGACATTGAGTGTGGTCAGCGTGAACGCTTCACCGCGTCGAGTGTCCGTCCAGCGAAGCGCCTGCGGGATCGTCACATTGATCGCCAGAGCACTTACTTCCAGGTCACTGCTCATGGAGAGATGATCGCACGCGAGTCACCGCAGGCGGCCGCCACCGCCAGGGACTGGGCGCTCAGACCGGCGATGGTGACACCACGGCACCGCAAGTTCATGAAGAACGCCCCGGACTGGTACGGGGAGATGCACGAGCGCCAGCGCAAGACACACTCCTCACGCCGTATCCGTGTCAAGCACGGCATCGCGCATTTGAAGAACTCGCGGGCCCTGGCCCGCCACCCCGGCCGCCGCCAGCATATGAGCGACGCCATCAAAGCAATCGCCGGCTTGCTGTCCCACCAGCAGACCGTCGACCTGAAGCCGACACGGCAGACGTGAACCGGGGCCACACCGAAGTTCGCGACCTCTCACCGCCTACCGTGCACGAGCTCGTCAGCCCCCGTCCCAAACCTTCAATCAGAAGACACGACACCAGCTCAGAGTAGCCAGCACCCTGAAGATCAATGCTCCGTCACACCGGCCCCCGATGCCCGGAGTACGTTTCTTTTCAGCCATGCCCCTCATAACATCCCGGCACAGAAAGGTACTTCCGCACAGGGGCACGCGTCTGACATCTTGCGTCCACCACTCGTTTCATACGGCTTGGCCGGTGTTTCCAGCACGGCTTGGCCGTCTCCGGAGGACGCATTGATACCCCACATATCCAGACGCCCTAGACGCACGCTGGTGCTGGCGGCCACGCTCGGCGCCGCCCTCGCGTTCGGCGCCCCGGGCGCCCTCGCGGGCACGCTCCCCGTCGTCCCCTCCACCGCGCCGGCCGCCAAGGCCCACGCTCCGGCCGCCGCGCCGGCTTCCCAGAGTGCGACCTGGGTGGCCGGCACGCGTGCCTACCTCGTGATCACCGCCCCCGGTGACAGTTCGGCGATCCGCTCCGCGATCGCGGCCAACGGCGGCACCGTCTTCTCGAACTTCGACGCCATCGGCGTGATCGTCGCCCACTCGGCGTCCAGCGGATTCGCCACGACCATGCGGGGCGTCGCCGGAGTGCAGCAGGTCGGCGCCACGCGCACCTCGGACGTCCCGGCCGACGCCTACAACCCGGCGCTCCCGGCCAATCCGGCTCAGGCCTCGACCCCGGCCGGAGAACCGGTCCGGGCCGACATGAGCCAGATCAAGGCCGACCAGGCCTGGGCCGTGAACCCGGGCTCCGCCTCCGTCAAGGTCGGCATCCTGGACACCGGTGTGGACGACCAGCACCAGGACCTGGCGCCCAACTTCGACGCGGCCGACTCGGTCTCCTGCGCCTACGGCAAGCCCGACACCCGTGCCGGCGCCTGGCGGGACGTCGACACGCACGGCACCCACGTGGCGGGCACCATCGCAGCGGCCAAGAACGGCAAGGGCGTCGTCGGCGTGGCTCCCGGGGTGAAGATCGCCGCGGTCCGGGTCGCCGAGCCGGGCAACTCCTTCTTCTTCGCCGAGAACACCATCTGCGGCTTCGTCTGGGCCGGTGACCACGGCTTCAAGGTCACCAATAACAGCTACTACACGGACCCGTGGCAGTTCAACTGCCCGGACAACATCGACCAGGCCGCCATCATCGAGGGCGTCAAGCGCGCCCAGGAGTACGCCGAGGGCAAGGGCTCCCTCCAGATCGCCGCCGCGGGCAACGAGAACTACGACCTCGCCCACAAGACGACCGACTCCGCGAGCCCGAACGACTCGACACCGGTCACCCGCACCATCACCAACGCCTGCCTCGACATCCCGACCGAGCTGCCGGGCGTGGTCACGGTCGCGGCCAACGGCACCGGCGTCACCAAGGCCTCGTTCTCCAACTACGGGCAGGGCGTCATCGACGTCGCGGCGCCCGGCAGCAACGTGTACTCCACCGTCCCCGGCGGCGGCTACGGCAGCAAGAGCGGTACCTCGATGGCCACCCCGCACGTGGTCGGCGTGGCGGCGCTCATCGCCAGCGCCAACCCGGGCATCACCCCGGCGCAGATCCGCGACAAGCTGGCCGCCCAGGCCAACGACATTGCCTGCCCCTCGGACAGCCGCTGCACGGGCACGACGGCCAACAACTCGTTCTTCGGCGAAGGACAGGTCGACGCCCTCAAGGCCGTCGGGAGCACCCCGCCGCCCGGCAAGTACTTCGAGAACCTCGCGGACTTCGCCATCAACGACAACGCGACCGTGGAGAGCCCGATCGCCGTCACCGGCGTGACCGGCAACGCCCCGGCCACCCTCAAGGTGGGTGTGGACATCAAGCACACCTACATCGGTGACCTGAAGGTCGACCTGGTGGCGCCGGACGGCACCGTCTACACGCTGCACAACCACGCCGGCGGCAGCGCCGACAACATTGCCCAGACCTTCACCGTGAATGCCTCCTCGGAGGTCGCGAACGGCACCTGGAAGCTGCGCGTCAACGACAACGCCGCCTCCGACACGGGCAAGATCGACGCCTGGAACCTGACCTTCTAGCGCAGCGCCCGGCAACACCCGGGTACAGCAGGCACTGCGCCGGCGACAGCTCCCCGCCCGCGGCCGCGGACAAGGCGGGCTGCGGTCTGTTCGGCCAGGGCTGCGAACTGCTCGGCGGCGAAGGGCATATGGGCCTCGGCGGCGGTGTACGCCGCGGTCGGGGCCACCATGCCGAACGCGCCCAGGGCGGCCGCGGACGGTCTGGGGCCGGTGTCCCGCTCACTGCGCGCCTCCCTGAAGAGCTGCAGGGCCGTGTCCGCGCGGCCCTGCGGCGCAGCGGTGTCGCGGTTGGGCGCGCCGGCCCAGAGGAGTACCCGTCGACCCGAGGGGCGGGCCGCCGTCTCGGCCCGGACCGCGAAGGCGGCCGCCGTCTCAACCTCGGCTTTCCTGACCGCAAGTTGCGAACAGACTCGGGCCACCAGCGGTCCAGGCGACTCCAGCAGGTCTGACCGGAGCCGAACCCCAGCTCCAGCGGCAGGAGTTGCCAGACGGTGCAGGCTGGTCCGACACCTGACCGGCCCGACTGCTCGGCTCCTGCCGGGGGTCGGCAAGCGACCCGTGACCTGGCTCAGCCCGGCAGAACATCCTCAAGTTCCATCAGCTCCTGGGTGTTCAGCGCAATCTCCACGGCCCTGGCGGAGTCGGTGATGGACGCCGGGCGGCTGGCTCCCGGTACCGGGATCACTGCCGGGGAGCGGGCGAGCAGCCAGGCCAGGGCGATCTGCTGTGGGCTGACGCCGCGTTCGGCGGCGATGCGGTGGAACGCTGTGTCGATGGGGCTGGGGCCGGAGGGGCCATCGAGGGAACTGCGGGAGATTCCGCCGAGTGGGCTCCAGGGCAGGAAGGCCAGCCCCAGCTGTTCACTCAGCTGCAGCTCGGGCTCGCTGTCGCGGACGGCGGGCGAGTACTGGTTCTGCACGGAGACGAGCTTGTCGCCGAGGATCTGATGTGCCTGGCGGATCTGGGCGGTGGTGACGTTGGAGATGCCCGCAGCGCGGATGGTGCCGGCGTCGAGCAGCTCGCGCAGCGCGCCGACGGATTCCGCCCAGGGCACGGTCGGGTCCGGCTTGTGCAGCTGGTACAGGCCGATCGCGTCGACGCCCAGACGCTTGGCGGAGGCTTCCGCCGCTTGCTTGAGGTGGGCCGGGGTGGCGGTGACGGTCCAGCTGCCGTCGCCGGGGCGGCCGCGTCCACCCTTGGTAGCCACCAGGACATGGGAGGTGTCGCCGCTGTAGCGGGCCAGGGCACGGGCGATCAGCAGCTCGTTGTGGCCCGCCTCGCCGGCGTGCCAGTGGTAGCTGTCGGCGGTGTCGATCAGGGTGACACCGGCGTCCAGGGCAGCGTGGACGGTGGCGATGGCGCGCGTCTCGTCCGGGCGGTGCTCGATGGACAGCGGCATGGCACCCAGCCCGATGGCGCTGACGGCAGTGTGCGCGATGGTGCGGTAGTCCATGGTGGCCTTGGTCCTCAAGCGGTGGGGGCAGCGGATATGGCGAGGGCTTCTGCGACGGCGCCGGGCAGCCAGTCGGTGGTGCGGGAGAAGGGGAAGCCCAGCGCCCTGGCGCGGTCGTTGCTCATGGCGTAGTGGCGGTCGAAGGAGAACGGCGACGCCTCGACGCCCGCCGGGACTGTCCGGTAGACGGCCTCCCGGCCGGCCTGCGCGGCGATGATCGCGGCGAAGTCGTGCACATCGAGCCGGCCGTCGGAGCAGGCGTTGACCGGGCCGGTGAAGTCGGCTGCGGTCGCCCACAGCAGCAGCTTCGCCAGTTCCCCGTAATGGATGAAGACCGTGGGCAGCGCGTTCGCATGCACAGTGATCTCTTCGCCCTGGGTGATGCGCTCGACGTAGTGCGCCAGCCTGCCGGTGAACTCCTGCGCGCCGCCGCCGAGCACATGGGCGCTGCGCACAGTGGCGAAGGCAAAGCTGCGGGCGTGGGCGAAGACGGCCTCGGCCTGCCGCTTGCCCTCGGCGTAGTGCGCCTCCAGGTAGGCGTCGTCGTGCCAGGGCAGGTCCATGGCCACCTGCCAGGTGGCCGGGTCCACGCTCTCCTCCGGTACCGGCGTCCCTGGGGGCACGACCGGCAGCGCGGCGGTCGCGGGGTCGTAGACCTCGATCGTGGAGGTCATGACGTAGCGCCGGGTGCGGCCGGCAAAGGCGCGGGCGGCGAGAGCGGCTTGTACCGGGGTGTAGCAGACCTGGTCCACCACGACGTCGAAGGTTCGGGCGTCGAGCGCGGCCGTCAGGGCGGCCTCGTCATTGCGGTCGACGACCAGGTGATCGACGCCGGCAGGCGGCGGGGTGGAGCCGCGGTTGATCACAGTGACCTGGTGGCCTGCCACCTGCAGGCTCTGTACCAGGAGCTTTCCGAAGTACCGGCTTCCGCCGATGACGCAGATCCTTTGCATGCCCCCATCCTGGAGTCCTATTGTCATCAGCAGAAGTCCTGTCTTAGTGGATCGGTATTAAGGAAAACTGTTGATCGATGTGCAGCGGCTCCGCGTGCTGCGGGCAGTGGCGGAGCACGGCAGCTTCAACCAGGCGGCCGTGGCTCTGCGCCTCACTCCCTCGGCCGTTTCCCAGCAGGTGGCTGCCCTCGAACACAGCCTCGGTGCCAAGGTCTTCGCGCGCAGCACCCGAGGCGTCACCCTCACACCGGCCGGCCGCATCATGGTCGGCGCCGCCGAATCCGTCGCTGCGGAGCTCGCACACGCCCAACAGCAGGTCGCGGAGCTCAGCACTGGCCGCACCCAGCTCACCATCGCCACCTTCACCAGCGGCGGCAGGCTCCTGCTGCCCACCGCTCTCACCCAGCTCATGGCCGTCCATCCCCGCACCGTGCTCCACGTCAGGGAGGGCGAACCCGAGGACACCCTTCCACTCGTCCGGCAGGGCGCCGTGGACCTTGCCCTCGCCTACCACTTCGACGGCCCGCTCCCCGTCGGACCGGCTCCCAGCTCCAGCCTGGAGTGGACGCCGCTCCTGGAAGACCCCCTGCACGTCGTCCTACCGGCAGGCCACCGACTCGCCCACCACGATGCGCTCGACCTCGCCGAACTGGCCGCCGAACCCTGGGTGCTCGGCTGCCTGAAGACCGAGGCATACCTGCGCCGCTACGCCGAGCACGCCGGCTTCGATCCAGAAATCCGCGGGACCACCACCGACTACTTCTTCGCCCGCTCACTCGTCGCCGCAGGCATGGGAATCTCCCTGATCCCCTCCATCGCACTCGCCCCCGAGATCCCGGGGCTGAGCACCGTCCCGATCAAATCGCCGGGCCCGATCCGGCACATCGGCGTCGCCACGATCAGCGGCCGCGACCGGCCCCGCGTCACGACGCTCATTCGCGCCCTCCGCGAGCAGTCTCGGATTGGCCGATGACCAGCGGGTGTTGAACAGCACGTCGGTGTTGAGGACCGGGCGTTGATCGTCATCCACATCAGGGGCGGGCGAGGCGGAGAGGCACTTGGACGGGCCTACGTCGCAACCTTCTGGTGGGGCGACTACATCAGTCCCTGATGGAGTTAAAACGACAAGCCAAAGGCGTGTTTCAGAAGTGGTTCGAGGCTGCTGGTTCGATTACTCCTGGTGCAGAGAGGCGAGCCAGCGGTGATCCTGGAACTCGACAGGCACCTCGTCCTCCCAAGGATCGATCCCGCGGCGCTCCAGCTCGTCAAACCATCGGTCGCGCTGCGACTCTGGGAGGCGTCGTCCGCACCAGGGGCAGAAGTCGATCGTGATACTCGACGTGCCGCCGTCATGAATGATCAGCCCGTACTCCTGGAACTTGGCAGAGAAGTCAACCAGAGCGTCAGGACAGGTGAAGGGGCCATCGTGCTGGTCGCAGCCCACGTTCACGCGGCTGGTCATCGCCTCGCAACAGTGATTGGTCATGACCTCGGCTTCTCATTGATCGGCATCGCAACCAGAAGTAGATCACGGTCATTCAGCCGGCGGACGCGTCCGAGGAGAGGTAGCCGTCCTTGCGGCGCCAGATGATCGGGGTCAGGTGCGGTTCGGGAGGCTGTGGACCCTGTCGATCGCGTGGGTGACGACATCGGTCCAGGGCCATCGGGCGGTGAAGCGCAGCCAGTCGCGGCGTCCGGTGTTCACGGGTTGGACGTCGGCGGAGACCTGACGCAGACGAAGCTTCTTCCGTTCCCCGCGGCGGGTTTGGCTGGTCAAGGCAAGCATCGGCATCCAGGCGAGGAGGTCGAGCGCGAGGGAAACGATCTCCAGCCAGATCCGGTTCCGGGCGGTGTCGTGCAGGGGCAGGTTGCGCAGGCCAGTGTCGCGGGCGCCTCGGATGCGGTCCACACAGCGGGCCCGACGGCGAGGGCGCAGTGCGAGGTCGGCGAGCTGGCCGCCCTTTGTGTTGGTCGCGAAACAGGTCGGCCGGAGTGACACCTAGACTCCGCCGTCCTGGGCGGAAGCCCGGCCCGTGCGGCGGAAGGCGTCCCGGTAGGTGCTCGGGCGGTGGCCGGTGTGGCGCGCGAAGAGGGCGGCGAAGGTGCCGGCGTCCTGGTAGCCGACGGCCGCGGCGACAGCGGCGACGGTGCGGTCGGTGGTCTCCAGCAGATGGCGGGCACGGCGGACGCGAGAGGCCTGCAGATGGGCCAGCGGACTGCGTCCGGTCTCTTCGGCGAAGCGGCGCAGCAGCGTGCGGGTACTGACCCGGAAGGCGTCAGCGAGGGCGCTGAGGTCGTACCGCTCGGCGAGGTTCTGGTCGAGCCGCCGCATGACCCGCTGGGAGAACTCCTGGCCGGGCTGCGGGAGGAGTCGCGGGTCGACGTACGGGGTCTGGGACGTCCGTGCGTCGTCGACGAGCGCCAACCGTGCGGTGGTGCGGGCCACCCGGGCGCCGTTGTGTCGGCGGATCAGGTCCAGCGCGAAGTCGTACATGGCGCTGAAGGCGGCCGTGGTCGTCACCCCCGTGTCGGTGACGACCAGGTGCTCTGGCCGCACATCGGCGCCCGGGCACCGCCTGGCCAGTTCGCCGGCGTGCAGCCAGGACGTGGTGGCCCGGCGCCGGTCGAGGAGCCCGGCCTCGGCCAGGAGGAACGCGCCGACGCAGAGGGACACGACGGCGGTGCCGGCGGCGGCCTGCGCGCGGATCGCCGCGATCTCGGGGGCGAGCCGGGCGAGCCGCGCGTCGAGGTCCGTGTCAGGGTGCAGTTCAAAGCCGGGGACCACGAGGACGTCGACCTCGCGTACGGAACACACACCCAGGATTGCGCCGCCCGAGGCGGTGACTCGGCGGCGGGGCGAGACGACCGACACCCGGTAGCCGGGCGCAGACGGTCCGGCGACATGCCCAGCCATCGTCAACAGGTCGGGGATGCCGAACACTTCGGACGCGAAGCAGTCCGGGTACGCCAGGATCCCGACCCGCAGCGCACCCGGTCCGGCGCCCGTAGCCGCACCATCGTCCGCCTGCCGCGTC
This sequence comes from Streptomyces sp. NPDC037083, assembly GCF_055606485.1. Taxonomy (NCBI): domain Bacteria; kingdom Bacillati; phylum Actinomycetota; class Actinomycetes; order Kitasatosporales; family Streptomycetaceae; genus Streptomyces; species Streptomyces sp. NPDC037083. Next base: position 38,689 of record NZ_JBVJSQ010000018.1, read on the forward strand.
GCCTCCGCCATCGCTCTCGTATCCCCTCTGGTGCCCCCGGCCCCGGGTCTCCGACCGGGTACCGTCCGGCTCCCTCGCGTGTGGCGAGATTACCCCTGGTCTTGGCGATCCCGCCCCTCACCCGGCTGCCGGGCACGGGCCCAGGCTGATCCCATGAGCGACGACGATCCGATCACCGACTTCACCCGCCGGAGCGTGGCCGTGGAGGGGGTGGAGAAGACGGTGTACGTGGCCGGGGCCGGCCCCGCGGTCGTGGTGCTGCCCGAGATGCCGGGCATCAGTCCCGACGTCCTGCGGCTCGCGCGCTGGGTGCGGGACGCGGGCTTCACCGTCCATGTGCCCTCCCTGTTCGGGACGGACGGCGTCTTCCCCACGGTCGAGGGCGGCCGGGAAGTCGTCCGCCGCGCCTGTGTCAGCGCTGAGTTCCGCGCCTTCGCCGGGGGCGGCACCAGCCCGGTGACGGTCTGGCTGCGCGGCTTGGCTCGCCAGGCCCACACAGTGTGCGGCGGGCCGGGGGTGGGCGCGATCGGCCTGTGCTTCACCGGCAACTTCGCCCTCACCATGGCCCTGGAGCCGGCAGTCATCGCCCCGGTGGTCAACCACCCGTCGCTGCCTCTCGACGACCCCGGCGGACTCGAACTCGACGCGGCGGACGCGCGCGCGTTGCGCGACCGGCTCGACCGTGACGGACTCACCGTCCTCGCCTACCGCTTCGAGGGCGACCGCTGGTGCACGGGGCAGCGCTTCGCCGCCTACCGCGCGCTGCTCGGCGACGCATTCGACGGACGCGTCCTCCCGGACAGCGCCGCCAATCCGGCCCCGCCGCCCTTCTTCGGCGCCCTGGTCGGCACCCCGCACAGCGTCGTCACCGCCCATCTCGTCGACGAGGCCGGCCACCCCACGGTCCGGGCCCGCGACGAGATCCTCGCCTTCCTCACCGACCGCCTGCACCCGCACGGGAACCGACCGCTGCCCACCACCTGACCGGGCCCTGCTCCGCCGGGCACCCGTCGAGGACGCCGGAGAGCCGTGTCCGGTCGGCAGTGGGCGCAGGGAGCACCGGATCTGTAGCCCGGTTTCTGATGGGTCACCGTCAACCGGGCACCCAGCGACTGCTGTCCGTTCTTCCCGAACACCGTCGCCCTTCGGCCAACCGCTTCGCACTCACCGGCGAACACCTCGCGGAGTACGGTGGCGGCCACCGTACTCCGCGGGCGGGTGCGAGGTCGCGCGTCGAGGCCTCAGGGCATCATCTCGTACGCCCCCGACAGAGCCTCGACACGCCGCCAGACGCGCCCCGAGCGCGCCCCGTCGACGACCGGGCGCCGGACCGCGCCGAGCGCCCAGGCCTGCTGCTCCTCGGTCGCGGAGTCCTTGCCGTGCAGTTCGACGGCGTGCGCGGAGAAGTCCCGCACGAGGACGGCGAACAGCTCGTCGAGCACGTCCTCGTCCAGGTCCAACAGGGCTGCCTGCTCCAGGACCAACTGCCCATGGACGACGAGCGCGAAGAGCTGGCCGACGGCGAGGAGCAAGTCGAGGTCCCGGCCCTGCTCCTCGTCAGGCGCGGCCGTGAGTACGAACTCGCAGAGGGCGTCGGCCTGTTCCCGGAACCGGGCCACGTTGGACAGGTGGGCATACGCGTCGAAGGCCGGCCGCCAGTCGTGAAAGCGCACCGAACCGAGACCGCGGGCCGGTCCCTGCCGGAAGAGGAAGACGTCGTCGGCCGCGTCGAGGCGGGTCGGGACGGGCTCGTACGCGACCGGGTCGAGGAGATGGTTGCGCATGAACTTGAGGATCAGCGCCAAGTTGACGTGGACGGTACCCTCCAGCTTCGGCAGGCCGCGGATCTCGACGGCGGCCTGGGCGAAGTAGTTGTCCTTCTCGAAGCCCTTGGCCGCGATGACGTCCCACATCAGGTCGATGACCTTCTCGCCCTCGGTGGTCACCTTCATCTTCGTCATCGGGTTGAAGAGGAGGTAGCGGCGGTCGTCGGGGCCCGCGGTACGGAAGTAGTCGACGGCGCGGTCGCTGAACAGCTTCATGCCGACGAGCCGGACGTACGCGTCCGTCAACTCGCGCCGCACGTGGGGGAATGCGGTGACGGGGCGGCCGTAGAGTATGCGGTTCTGCGCGTGGGTGACGGCCTCGTACATCGCGTGCTCACAGATGCCGATCGAGGCGGTGCACAGGTTGAACTTGCCGACGTTGACGGTGTTGAGGGCGGCGTCGAAGGCGGCGCGGCCGGTGTGCAGGACGTCTTCCGGGGCTACGGGGTAGCCCTGGAGGCGGAACTCGCTGACGTACTTCGAGGAGTCGACGACGTTCTTGACCAGGTGGTACGCCGGGTGGCGGCTGTCGGCGGCGAAGAAGACGTAGCCGTCGGGGCCCTCGACATCGATGCGGCGGCCGAAGACGGAGACGAGCCCGGCGGCATTGCCGTTGCCGATGTAGTACTTGGAACCGGTGGCCCGGAAGCCGCCCGCCCCGTCGGGCTCCAGGAGCATGTCGGTGGAGTAGATGTCGGCGCCGTGGGCCTTCTCGGACAGTCCGAAGGCGAACACCTCGCCCTGGGAGAGCAGTTCCGCGGCGCGGGCACGGGCGGCGGGGTTGTCGCTCTGCCAGACGGGGCCGAGGCCGAGGATGGTGACCTGCCAGGCGTACCAGTAGTCGAGGCCGTAGAAGCCGAGGATCTCGTTGAGGGCAGCGATGCGGGCGGTGTCCCAGCGCTTGTCGCCCTCCCCCTCTGCGGCGGAGGCGGGGGTGAGGAAGGTCGCGAAGAGCCCTTCCTTGGCGGCGAAGGCGAGGAAGTCGCCGAGCCAGGCGCGGGTCCGGTAGTCCTCGATCAGCCGACGCTTGCCCCGCTCTTCGAACCAGTCGACGGTGGCGCGCAGCAACCTGCGGGTCTCCGGGTCGAAGTGCGCGGGGTCGTACGTCCGCGGGTTGAAGAGCAGCGCGTCGGTCATGGGTGCCGCCTTTCGGCTTGGGAGGGTGAGGGTGGGTACGGGTACGGGTCCCGGGGAGCCTGCTCGGCCGGTCAGCGACCGGCGTCGAAGGCGCCGAGTGTGGCGAGGACGTCGTCGAGCCAGTTGATCATCATGCGCTCGTACGCGATGCCGCCGCGCAGTACGACGTGCTGGAGTTCCCGTTCGGCGTCGAGCGGACCGTCCGCCGGGGGTTCCCCGAAGTCGCGGGACTCGCCCGCGAGGTAGTGGGCGAGGCGGTCGGTGTGCGCCTGCCGGTGCCGCTCGACCTCACTGATCAGGACAGCCGGATCATCGAAGGCGGCGCCCCTGACCTTCACGGCCAGGTCGTGCCGCACGCTCTCGGGCTCGGTCGGTTCGTGGAGCCACGCGGAGAGCGCGTCCCGTCCGGGCCCGGCGACGGAGTACTCCTTCTTGTCCGGACGCCCGTACTGCGGGACGTCCCGGACGTCGATCCAGCCGTCGCTCGCCATGCGCTTGAGCACGCGGTAGATCTGCTGATGGGTGGCGGTCCAGAAATACCCGATGGATCGCTCGAACCGCCGGGCCAGCTCGTAGCCGGAGCCCGGCTTCTCCAGCAGGGAAACGAGGATCGCGTGCTCGAGTGCCATGCACGCGATCCTCTTATGCACCTCGTTGCATAGCAACGCCACCACCGTGAGACACGGCTCACCCCAGGTGGGGCCCGGCGAGACCGAGTTGCGCAATCTGGCGCAATTCCTGGCGGCCCGCCGCTTGCGGCGCTGTGTGGCCGGGCTGTCGGGTCTGTGGGTTTCCCGTGCGGGCGCCGGTCGGCAGATGGGCGACCAGGAGAGCGGCAGCTTCCTCAGGTCTCAGGTCTATGCGTCCGGCTACGCCGTCCTCCTCGGCGAAGGAACGGTCTTGGATGATCGGACCACGCCCGTGGCCCGGCCCCTGACACCGCCGCGGCCTGGCGCCAGCCGCTGGAGCGCGCTCCAGGGACCCGCCAAGGCGACCCGCTGGTCATCCGGCTCCCGCCCGGCGTGGCGTGCTCCAAGGTTGAGGCGACCCAGCCCCTGTCCAACGGCCCTGACCAGTACAGACACACATCGAGCCAGTACAGACACGCATCGAGCCGTTCAGCCCTACCGATGCCCACGACAGGCCCCGCCCCGCTCCGCAAAGAAGTTCCACCAGTTCACGGACCCGATAGTCGCCGTCGGCGAGTTCCCTCAGCAGCCGCCAGCGCAGCGGATGCGCAGCCACCCGGACGAACTCGGGTGGCGCGACGGCCACGTCCCGGGGGCGGGATCCCATATGACTACGGAAGGTTGCGGCGGCGTAGGGAAACGGCTAGGGGCACGGGCACAGTCACGTCTCTGACGGTCGTGGTTGTTCCGGTGGTACCGAGCTCTCGGCGACCGCCATCCACTGGTCCAGGTCGGCCTGGGTGAACTCTGCCCACGGGGGGATCTCGGGGAGCTGGCGCAGGAGGTCGTAGGCCTCGGAGATCTTGGGGCCGCGGAGGACCGGGGAATGACAGCCGGCGATGACCTCGGCGTTCAGGCCTTGGAAGTCGTCCACGACCGTCCGGAACTTCTGGGTGTCCAGCAACGCGACCCAGGGAGAGACCAGCCGTCCGCCGAAGAATTGGCCGTCGCGGAACTCGTCCGCGGACAACGCCGCTATGTCCGGCATCGGGGTGGGTACGTTCGTGGCGAAGGTGTCGACGGCCCACAGGACGTTGGTCTTCGGGTCGAAGAGGGCGCGGGTTGTGGGGTTGTCGTACAGGGGTGGTCGTTTGGCGACCAGGGTGCGGTCGCCCGCGTCGATCGTGTCGCCGTCGGTCATGAAGCGGCACCGGTTGATGGGGGTCTCCCACTCCTCGGCCATGCGGCCGATGGAGAACCATGTCGTCAGCAGGGTCGCGTTCGGGCATTCGGCGAGGACCGCCAGGAGGTTGCCGGCGTGGTCGCGGTCGTCGTGGGTGAGGAAGATCCACCGTACGTCCAGGGGATCTACGACGGACCAGGCTGCCTCCAGCCACTGGGAGCGCACTGCGGGCGCCCCGGTATCCACGAGGACCGGTTCGGCTCCCCGGATCACCATCGAGTTCATCGGAAAATGACCGAGCGGCGCGGCCTCAAGGGCCCACGGGATGACGAACGTCTCCTCGGCGATCTTGTACGGCTGCAGAAGGTTGAACGATTCCATGGTTGTCATCGCTGCTCTCCCTAGGACGGAGTCGCCGCAGCATCCATGAATCCAGTGCAGCCCCGTGGCGGGCCATCGTCAAACGCAGAACGTTCATGAGTCCTCGTTGCTGTGCCGACGGGGACTCTGTGTTTGCGAGGTGCGGTCTTTTCGCGACCGGGGCAGGTTGACGGCCCGGTTGTCGCGTCGGGTGGGCACCGGGTTCCACTTTCCCGGTGTGGTGGTGCGGATCGTTGGGACGGTCGGTGTGGCTGGTCAGCCGGGGCTCGGCAAGGCGTTGAGCCGGTCGATTGCCCGGATGATCTCGTCGGTCCAGGGCCACCGGGTCGTGAAGAGGAGCCAGCGGCGGCCGGTGATGACGAGCTGGGCGGCGGAGAACAGCCGCAGGCGAAGCTTCTTGGGTTCCCAGCGGCGGGCCTTGCCGGTCAGGGCGAGCATGGGCATCCAGGCGAGGAGGTCGAGTGCGAGGGAGACGATCTCCAGCCAGATCCGGTTCTGTGCGGTGTCGTGCAGGGGCAGGTTGCGCAGGCCGGTGTCGCGGGCGCCTCGGATGCGGTCCTCACAGCGGGCCCGCCTGCGGTGACGCAGTTCGAGATCGGCGAGCTGGCCGCCCTTTGGTGTTGGTGGCGAAGCAGGTCAGCCGCAGCCCGTCGAGGTCGGTGAAGCGTGGGCGCCGGGTGCGGGCGTTCCTTGCGGACGATCAGCCGCATGCCCTTGGGCCAGGCGTTCAGGTCGGGCATGTCGGTGATCTCCGCGACCCAGGCACCGAATCGCTCGGTGCCGCCGGAGTCGTAGGCCGGTGTCCACGCCTTCTTCGGGATCTGCAGGACGGCCTGGTGGAGGGTGTCGATGATGGTCATCCCGACGGAATACGACAGCCGCCGGCCGGGTCGGGAGAGCCAGTCGAGGACGGCGCGGGTGCTGCCGGCGGAGTCGGTGCGGATCAGTGTCTGCCGTCCCCGCCGCAGGTGTCTGAGGAGTGGGACCAGGGCGAGTTGAGTGGTGGTGATGTGGTCGCTCGCGGTGTTGGAGCCCGCGTTGCCGGGCCGCAGCAGGGCGGCCACCGGTTCCCCGGACCCGGTCTGGTCGTGGTCGACGAACGCGACGAGCGGATGATGGCCGAAGGTCTTCTTCCAGGTCGCGGTGGTGTCCTGCTTATCGGAGTGGCGAGGACCAGCACCCCGTCGATGTCCACGATCACCTGACCGTCGGCGGCCGGACTGTCTTCACCGGCCAGCTCCCAGACCCGCGTGCGTACGTCGGCTCGCGCCGTGCGGATCGCGGTGAGCGTCTTCGGCCCGGCTGCAGCGAGGACGTCGATGAGCCGGGGGACCGTGGGGTGTGATGCCACAGGGCCGAACACATCGTCCTCGGCCCGCAGCATGGCGACATCGGCGAGGCAGTCCCCCGCCCGGAGCTGTTGCGAGCGCGATGTCCAGCAGGACCTTGCCCGGGTCGTGCACCGTCCGCGGCTTGCGCCACGGCGCCATTGCCGCCGATACCGCGGTGTCCAGGCCCACCTTGCGGACCGTCTCGACCAACAGCACTGCCCCGGCCTGCGGGACCGCCCCTCTGCCACCGTCCTCGACGCGGACACACGGGTACAACCCGATACGCTTGCTCACCTGGAGAGTGCTTCTTTCCGTGCAGCCAACAGGACCCCAGAAAAGTCCCATCGTTGCAGGTCAGAAGCACTCTCCGCTTATTTGATCAAGGTATGGACGAGCGCGCTCATGAAAGCGCGAGGCTAGAGCCGGTGGCGGCGCGTGGCCTGTCGTGGTGGCAGGGTCAGTGTGATTTGCCGGACGAGTTGCTGGAAGCATGCGAGGGATGCGAGGGCGGGCAGGGCGGCTCCGGCGATTCCAGTGATGGTCTTGTCGGCCTGTGCTACGCATAGCATTACCGCGACCGAGGAAAAGAAGAGAACGATGAACCATGAGTGCACGGCTCGGCGTTGATGCAGGGCAGCGCGCAGGATGGAGAGAGAGGCCGCCATCCAGGGGCCGTACACGAGAAGGGGCCACGACCGGGCGATGCCGGCACCCGTTCCCGACGTGATGTTCTGCAGCGGTCTGTAGGCAACCATGCCCCCGAAGACACTGACCATCGCCACGATGACGGTGACAAGGGCGACGAGGGCGAAGCTGCCGGTCTGCAACCACTTGAGCCGGGGTTTTCGGACTTGCGTCTTGCGATGCCCGGCAGAGGGGCGTCGGGGGGACGGGACCTGAGCCTGCAGCGGGTCGGTGAAGTCGGCGCCGGAGGGGGGCTCTCTGCGAAGTGGCGGCACCCTGACCGGCTGCTCCGCCGGAACAGCTTCCTGCAGGAGATAGGCAAGTTCCTCGACCGGGTCCCAGCCCGTGTCCGGTGCAGTCAGGGGAACCCCTGCGTGGACGCTGTCGTCAGGCCCCCCGTTCCAGCCAGTTCCCGTCCCGTAGAAGTGCGCATCGGAGTAATACTCGCGCTGCGCAAACGAAGGATTCACATAGTCACGGTTCATGGCGTTTTCACCGTCAGGCGCTGTTCTCGTGACGGCCAAAGCACTCCTGGCCGTCCCACCGAGAATTGAGTTCCTCCTGAATTGCCTCCAGCAGTCCGAGGAAATCACGTAGCAGCGGCTCGGTAATCCGTTGTTCAGACCATGTGCCCCCTCCGGTCACGGCGCCCTGTGCCGAAAGCACCGAGTATGTCGCACCCGACGGCCAAGCGGGGTTCGCAGTTGGATTGTCGGTCCTTGCTTTGCGCCTCGAGTCGCGCTGGGGGAGGCCATGAAACGTCGCTTTCGCCATATCCCGCTAACGCCACTCCATCTCCTCCTGGAACGCGTCGAAATGAGTGACCGCGTCCCCGGTTCGGGTGAGCTTTCCTTGATCAAGTCCTACATATCCATCTTCGCACTCTACGAGCCGAGCAGATTTTCCTCGGATTCGCGAGAGTAATAAATAGGACTCACCGCCCGTAGAAGGGGATGGGTGAGCGTTTTCAGAGTGGCCACCGGTGGGGTGACGGGGCGGGCTCCCGCAACGCACGAGGCTCCTGTGCCGTTGAGAAAGGTGTTCGACGTCTCAACTCATCAGCGCAGGAGCCTCGTTGGTTCCTATCCTGCCGCACTCGGCCTGCCGCACGCCCTGGTCGAGTGGGCGTCCATGCTCATCGTCACCCGTGACCACCGCTGCAGGCCCCCGCCCCACCAGCGTGCCCTCGTCGATCTCGCCCGCACTGCCCGGCCGCACCCACGACCTGACCGCGGCCCGCACCCACCGCACCATCCGGATCAGCGAACGCCAAGGCGTTCCCGTCCTCGCCGACCGCGCCCACATCGGGGCCGCCCCCTTTGTCGTCATCCAGCCCCACCAGGACGACCCGGTCTGGTTCGCCTCCCTGGCCGTCCTCGACGAAGGCGGCTACGAAGTCGTCCGACGCGACACCTCACGCCGCGAACACGCGGTCACACCGAGACCAGCCCAGGCCGCCCCGATGCCCACCATGAGCCGAAACGAGGTCCTGCTGTCCATCGCCCTTCCGCACCCGGTCGCCGGCGCTGCGCCGCAGCGCGTCAGTAGCCGGTGCCGCGCTTGACCTGGGTGCGCTCGATCACGTGGGCCCCACCCTTGGCATCCAACGTGCGACACGCGTCGGCGATGTCCTGGCTCAGTCGGTCGACCTGCTCGCGGCTCATGGTCTCCTTGACCAGGGCGCGCAGGATCTTCACCCGCTCCGCGTTGGGCGGGAGCGTGTACGCCGGCACCATCCAGCCCCGCTCGGCCGCGAGTTGCCAGGCGATGTCCGACTCGTCGTAGGCGTGCTCGCCTGTGAGACGGAACGCGACCAGCGGCAGTTGCTCGAGGTCGCTCCCGATCACTTCGAACCGGCCGCTGCTGCTGAGGTTGTCGGCCAACGCCCGTGCGTTCTCCTGCATCATCCTCATGACGTAGGTGTAGCCCTGACGGCCGAGCCTGACGAAGTTGTAGTACTGGGCGAGCACCATCGACGCACCGGTGGAGAAGTTCAGCGTGAACGTCGCGTCGGTCTTGCCCAGGTAGTTCTCGTAGAACACGAGGTCCGCAGCCAGATCGGACTGGTCCCGGAAGACCAGCCACCCGATGCCGGGGTAGACCAGGCCGTACTTGTGTCCCGAGACGTTGATCGAACGGACCTGCTCCAGGCGAAAGTCCCATTTCGAGTCCGGGTAGAGGAAAGGCCACACGAATGCGCCGCTCGCGCCGTCGACGTGGATGGGGATGTCGAGGTCCCGCTTCTTGCGGACGTCCCGCAGGAGCTCGTCGATGCCTACGACATCGTCCTTGTGGCCGGTGAACGTGGTGCCGAGGACGGCGACGACCCCGATCGTGTTCTCGTCGAGGTGGGGCTCGACGTCCTCCGGGCCGATCGTGTACTTGCCCTCCGCAAGCGGCACGATCCGCGGCTCGACGTCGAAGTAGCGGCAGAACTTCTCCCACACGACATGGACGTCTCCCCCGAAGACCAGATTGGGCCGGTCGATCGACAGGCCGGCCGCCTGGCGGCGCTCACGCCACTTCCACTTCAATGACAGCGCGCCGAGCATGATCGCCTCGGAGGAGCCCTGGGTCCGGCATCCGGTCGTCCTGCCCGGCGCGTGGAAGAGGTCGGCGAGCATGCGGACGCAACGCTGCTCGATCTCGGCGGAGATGGGGTACTCCGCATGGTCGATGAAGTTGCGGTGGAGGTTCTCGGCGATCAGCCGCTGCGCCTCCGGCTCCATCCACGTGGTCACGAACGTGGCGAGGTTGCGCTGTGGATCGCCCTCCATGGCGAGATCCACATCCACGAGCCTCATGGCGTCCAACGCGGACATGCCTTCTTCGGGGAACGTCTCCGAGGGTGCGGGCACGGTCAGGAACCGGTTACCGAAAAGAGCCGCTTCATCACTTTTGGCCATACGGTGATTCAAACAGCGCCGGACCAGGCGCGGGCGAGGGACACACCGACACGGAACGGCCCGCCGGGCACGACCGGTCACGAGCCGGGTCCCGCCACCCCGCTGGCGAACGGCCGAACGATCACCATCGTGCCGTCCACGGCTGGGGCGTCCTGCGTAGCGTCGGGTCGGACGTGGTGGACCAGCATGACGTCGGTTCTGTGGGGTGGCATCGGTCGATGCCCCATCGGTGTCGACACGCCTGCTAGGCGTGGTGATCACCGGCCTTGAAATGGTGGAGCTGTCTCGGCCGCCAGCCACGCCGACGCGCTGTTCCACGACTGTGCGGAGCTGTACCGGCGGTCGTCTTCCTCGGCAGCCGGTGGCAGCCAGAACAACCAAGGCGGTCGTCGGCGGGCTGTGGGCGGAGAAAGGCGGTCGGCGGCATCGCAGCACACGTCCAAAGTTGCCCCTGGCGGTCGGCAGGAACGAGCACACCCTCTGTTCGCCGATCGTACTTCTCAGGCGGGTGAGCTCTCGTTCACCAAGCGGGTGGCTGTGCGGCGGCGCAGTGCCGGTCGGCACAGAGGCGCGACCGGTAGGGAGCAGGTGAGAAAGACCAGTGCGAGGATGCCCCAGCCTGCTCCCCCGGCGCCGCTGACCAGCGTGACGACCAGCGCAGGCCCGACGGCTACTACGGCACCTTCCGTAGTGGCCGCGACAGCTTGGTACTGCCCTTGTGCGCCGTGTGTCATGAGCTTGATGGACAGTCCCCACCGGGCTGCCACGTAGTACAGCTCCCCCAGCACATGCAGGCCCAGTCCGGCGAGGACGACGACGGCGGCCACCACCGGGCTGGCCGGCCAGGCGGCTGCCGCAAAGGCCAGGCAGCACCCGGCGAGCGCAACGCTGGCGCGCCATGAGGAGCGTACGGCTCCGGCCAGTCGTTGCCCGGTGCGGGTGACGCGCACCTGGAAGAGAGCGATCAGGAGGGAGCTGACCAGCACAGACAGTGGGGCGATCCATACCGGTGCCGTGGTGTCCTCCTTCAGCCACAGGGGTAGGCCGCTGGACAGAAGTGCCCAACACAGGGCAAGGAGGGCGGTACTGCTCATGATCGCCGTGAAGGGGATGTTGCGCAGTGCCGCTGTGCTGACTTGACGCCGCGCGGCGGGCACCGGCGGGACGTGCGGGAGGCGGGCCAGGATCGCGGCCGAGACGACGAAAGTGAAGCTGTTGACGATGACAGCGCTGTGGTAGGGGGCGGCCGACTGGCGCGCGAGCACCCAGGCGGCGGCGCCCGCGCCGGCGGCGTAGAGCAGGTGCTGGACGACGCGGGCCCGGGCGAGGACAGGCAAGCAGTCCCGTTCCGACACCATGAGGTGCACGAGCGCTACCTTGCTGCCTTTGGCGGCCGTCTCCATCGAGGTGAACAGGGCGGCAGCAACCAGGAGTGGCCAAAAGGTGTGCGTGGCCAGAAATGCGAGTGAGAACGCGGCGCGCAGAACGGTGACAGCGACGAGGGTCTCACGGGCGCCGAGACGGTCGGTCAGCGTGCCGACAGGCAAAGCGGCCAGGAGGCCGAGCCCTCCACCCAGTCCCATCGCGAGACCCATCGTCGAGGCGGGGACGCCCTGAACGGAGGTCAGGTAGACCGCCCACATGCTGAACCACAGTCCGTCTCCGAGGGCGGTCACACCTTCACTGAACAAAAGACGGCGAACAATTAAGTGATCTTTCCGGGCCTTCCCGGTGCGACTCTGACTCAATTCTTACAACCCTTTCTCGTCGCGGGACGCCGGACACCTTTGGTCACTTCGCAGCTCGCTTCAAGCCCCAACCAGGGGGGCATGATTTCAGCCATCTTCAGCTTCGCCCTATACTTTCCGACCCGTCACTGTGGGTGCGGACACAAAAACCCTGTCCTGAGTACCCGGCGCCTTTCTGGGCAAACAGAATTACTTTAAGTGATCACTAGCGATCACCATCAAGGCTCTATGAGCAGTGGTGATTACAGGATGTAACTGAATCCGCAGGTATGCATGCATACGGAACGTTAAATATTCGGGCCCTTGACATTCCTCCGCCTGTCCTGGATATCGTTACGACACGCCACCGGTTATGCAGCCGGGTACCCGGTGTTTGAGACCCCGGCCTCGTCATGCCATCTGCAATACCCGTGCGAAATTCATGGCCACCTGCCTTGAAACGCATTGGTGCACGCTTCCGCCCATTTCTGTCGGAGGAAAAGAATGGCGCACTCACCTCTCAGTATTCTCTCCCAGGTCGATTTCAACGGCGATCCGTTGACCGATGAGCTGTTGATGAAGACTTTCCACCAGCTCATGGACGAGCACGGCTACGTCCTGATGTGCAACGTGCCGGAGGAGTTCGACCCGGTGAGGTTTTGCCGGAACCTGGGCCGTTTCGTGCCCAACTACACCGGCGCCGTTGTCGGCGACGTACGGCCGGAGCCCGGCATGGACGACGTCTACCACGCCGGCAATACCCGTCCGCTGACCCCGCACTCGGAGGGATACGACTTCGCAGTCGTCCCTCCGCGGTACATCGCGCTGTGGTGCGTCACGCCGGCCGACGGGCCAGGCGGGGAGACCACCCTCGCCGACACCAGGCCCTGGGTCGAGGCCCTCTCGGCCGAGGAACGTGAGTGGTTCCTCACGCACGAGTACAACTGGAAGACCACAGAAGGCGTGCAGCGCCTCGGGCTCGACCTCAAGACCCGTCACCCCGTCCTCGAGGAGACCGACCAGGGCACGATCGTCCGGTTCAGCTGCAACAACCTGATACGGGACGACGATCTGGCCGCGGAGCTGCAGCGGCGCTGGCACGCCGCGTTCGACCGCGAGCACGTGTCCATCAACTACTCCGAGAGGGACATGCTCGTGTGGGACAACTGGCGGCTGCTGCACGCCCGGAACGCCTTCAGCGACCGCAGCCGGCACCTGCGCCGCATCCAGATCTCCGTCTGAACCCCAACAGTGAGGAAGTATCCCCATGTACCGCACCATGCTGCACAGCAAGATTCACAGGGCCACCGTGACCCAGGCCGACCTGCACTACGTCGGCTCCCTGACCCTCGACCGCGATCTCATGGACGCCGCTGACCTGCTGCCGGGCGAGCAGGTTGACATCGTCGACATCAACAATGGCAACCGGTTGAGCACCTATGTCATCGAGGGCGAGCGCGGCAGCGGCGTCGTCGGCATCAACGGCGCGGCGGCCAGGTTGATCTCGCCCGGCGACCTGGTGATCGTCATCGCCTACCAGAGCGTTCCCGAGGCCGAGGCCAGGGCATTACAACCGACCATCGTCTTCGTTGACCAGCACAACCGGCCCCTGGACATCGGCGACGACCCGGCCCACGTGCCCGCCGATCGGGCCGCTTCCCAGCTGATGCGCGGTGACACGCTCGCCCGGGGAGCGGTGTGATGACGATGGCTTCCCCCTCCCAGGCCACCGTATTGGCGCCGACGGCCCCCGATACCGTCTGTCGCGCCCTCCTGCGCTACTACGACGACCTCTCCGGCATCCTCGCGGACACCGGACGGGGTGACCGGACGGCCGGGTTCACCCCCGGTTGGCGGCTGCCGGCCCTCACTTCGACCCTGGAGCGATTCCTCGAACCCGGCGGCATCAGCGCACAGGACCTGGGCAGCTATCACGGCACCCCTCTGCGGTTCCTGAACCTGATGCACAATCCGAGGACGCGAACCACCAAGACGCTGGCTTCCCTGATGATCGTGGGCCGCGCGGTGGCCCACATCCAGCGCACCGGCGAGTCCATCATGATCATCACGCCGTCGAGTGCGAACAAGGCCACCGCGCTGCGAGACGCCGTGCTGCGGGCTCAAGAGACCGGCTTGGTCGGCGCCGACCAACTCCGGATCGTCTGCGTCGTGCCCGCCGCCTCCTGTCACAAGCTGTGGCGCTCACCCCTGACTGACGACGACGTTCTGCGTGCCCGCAACCCGCTCGCCGTTCTCGACGCCTCGCAGCCACTCCACGTCAAGGAACTCGCGCGCGCACTAGCCGACCAGGAGTCCGACACCCTCTTCGCCCGGTACGGTGTACGGCTTTGGCACACCATGGACTTGAGCAATTACGCCGTTGCGGACACCGCACGGGCCCTGTTCGAGCGGGACCACCTCCCGACCGCGCCGCGTGTACACGCCCATTCCGTCTCGAGCGCGTTCGGACTGCTCGGTCACTTCTACGGCCAGCAGCAGTACACGGGGCGCGAATGGCCCGGCACGGGAGCGCGCTACTTCCTGGTGCAGCACCTGGGCACGCCCGACATGGTCTCCAGCTACTACCACGGCAGGTTCGACTACCGCCCACAGTGGCAGTACCGCAACGGTCTACACGTCCAGGACTCCGACCCCCGCTTCCCTGAACGGACGTTCGCCCCCGACGAGCAACTGGACGCCACCTTCTACACCCGTACTCCCGCCACCTCCGACCGCATGAACGAGATCATCCGCCGCCAGGGAGGCGGAGGGATCGTCGTCTCGCTCGCCGAATGCCTGGACCGCTACCCGCTCGTACGCGATCTGCTGGAACCGGCCCACGTCGAACTGCCTTCCGACCTGCGGCAGATCCGCGAATGGTCCCTCGTCATGGCGATGACCGGTGTCCTCAACGCCCTGGACCGCGGCCTGCTCGACGAGACGGAAATTCTGATCCACGGGTCCGGCTTCTACGACGCAGACGACTACCAGGCACCGCAGGCACATCAGATGCGGCCGATCACCGGTTACGGGGACCTGCGGGACCTCGTGCACACAGCCGCAGTCAGCTGAGGGCGAGCACCCATGACGACGCAGGACCACACCCTGCCCACCGCGGCGGCTCCGCCCTCCCCTGCCCCGGCGGGAGAGGCCGACACGGCTCGCCCGGCGCGGCACCATCCCCTCACCCCGGTCAGGGCGCGCCTCGCCTACTGGTGGAACAACACCCCGACTCCAGGCTGGCGCACTGTCCGCAGCAGGGCCGACAGCCTCCCGCGGAGCGTGCCGGTCATCTCCTCCCTCGCCGGCCAGGACGGTGTGAGCATCGGGTACGCCGGTCTGCCGGTGGGCCGTACGAACATCCTCCAGTTCCTCGAGCATCAGCGCACCCGGCTCGGATGGGCGACCGTCCGGCGCACCGATGCCACCGTCCGTTGGCGCGACCTGGCCGCGGGCGACTGGCCCAGCACCGATCTCGTCGTAGTCGGGGCCGAGGAGCGCGCCCTGCGGCACCTGCCCGAACACGGCAGCGTGACCGCGCCGTTCCGCCTCCACCTCGTGGTGGACGTCCCACCGTCACAGGAGGAGCTGGCGCGGCTGATCTCCAAACGGGAGCGCTGGCAGTTCCGCCGCGACCAGCGGGAGCATCAGTGGGTACTGGAAGAGGACTCCTCACCCGGGGCGCTCACGTTCTTCTACGACCGCATGCACGGCCCCACCATGCGCAACCGGCACGGAGACCGCAGCCGTACCGAGCGTCTGGACGTGGCCCGCTACGCTGTGCTGCGCCACGGCACCCTGTTCTTCCTCAGCCAGGCCGGCACACGCGTGGCTGGGGTGCTGTGCCACTGGTCCAAGGACCGGCGCACCCTCACCACCCGGCTTCTGGGCGTTCTCGATGGCCTCGACGAGCACTACCGCACCGGCGCGTTCAAGGCGCTCTACCACCATCTGCTGCAGTGGGCCTGCGAGCAGCGAGTCGCGCGCGTGGATCTGTTCGGCACCGAGGCGTACATCAGCAAGGGCATCTTCCAGTGGAAACGCAGGCTGGGCGCCCACCCGGAGTGGCCCCCCAACCACTTCGCCACCAAGCGCCTCAGGATCTATCCGCGCCGGGACACTCCCGCCGTCCGCGACTTCCTGGTAGCGAATCCGCTGGTGCGCACGGACACTTTGGGCAGGCTGACGCCGGTGTACTACACCGACGACGACCGCCCACCCCGCCTCGATCTCAGCGCCCGGTGTCCCGGGCTGGCCGAGCCCGAGATCGTCCACCTCGACACCGTTCTGAAGCCCGTGGCCGGACACGAGCCGCCCTCAGGAGCGCAGCTGTGAACCGCCCCCGACACGTCGTCGTCCTCGGCACCGGTGCCTTCGCCGGCGCGCTGACGAAAGCCTTCGCTCAGCGCGCGAGCGGGCCGACCGTCGTGCATGTCGTCAGCCGCGGCTACGACCGAGCCCGGCACCTCGCCAGCCTCGCCAACGCCCACGCCGTCCTCGCGGACCGGTCCGTCCGCTTCTGCCCGCACCGTCTGGACGTACCGGGAGGCGCCGATCTGCGCCCCCTGCTCGGCCGCCACCAACCGCACGTCCTGGTGGTCTGCTCCTCGGAGTACTCACCCTCCGAGATGCGTGGGCTGCCGTCCGCGTGGACCCATCTCATCCGCACGGCGGGATTCGGCGTCACGCTGCCGTTGCAGGCGGCGACGGCACTGCGCGCCGCATCCGCCGTGGAAGCCAGCCCCCACACGGCTGTGGTGAACGCGTGCTTCCCCGACGCCGTCAACCCTGTCCTGCACGGTGCAGGGCTGCCCGTCCTGTGCGGGCTGGGCAACGTCTCCACGCTCGTCAGTCTCATCCGTAGCAAGCTGCGACTCCGCGACGAGTCATGCCTGAAGGTCCTCGCCCACCATGCCCACTTGCACGCTCCTCCCACGTCTGACCAGGAAGTCCGAGCATGGCTCGACGATCAGCCCCTGATCGCCGTGCACGACATACTCCAGCGGGGGCGCCGCCTGCCCCGTGCGGATCTCAATGAGATCGGCGCGGCCGCCGGCGCGGCGGTGCTCGACGCTCTGACGCACCCGCGCGACTACTACGCCGGACACGTCGCCGCCCCCCAGGGCAGGCCGGGCGGCTACCCCGTCGTCATCACCGGACGCAGCATTGCGCTGCGGCTGCCGCCAGGCATGTCGGAACGCCAGGCCATCGTCTGCAACCAGCAGTGGTCCGTCCTCGACGGCATCACGGTCGACCTCCAGGGCAAGGCCCATTTCACCCCTGCGGCGCTGGACGTGTTGCGCGACCACTGGCCCGATTCCCCGGCGACCTTCGGGCCGCAGGACATCGAGGAACTCCGTACCCGGCAACTCGCCCTGCGCGAGCGACTGCACCAGCTCCCCGCACCGACCGCCCGAGCCCAGGAAGGCGTATGACGTCCAAGGATCTCCACGACCGCCATCGACGCGTCCTGCCCCGCTGGGTCACCACCTACTACGACCAGCCGCTGCAGCCCGTGTCCGCGACCGGGCGCACCATCACTGACGCCCACGGCCGCGACCATCTCGACTTCTTCGCCGGCATCCTCACCAACACCCTCGGCTACGGCGTCGCGGAGTTTCGCCGCGCCCTGGACCGTCAGCTCGACACCGGCATCACCCACACCTCCACCCTCTATCTCATCGACGCCCAAGTGCGCCTGGCCGAACGCCTCGCCGAACAATCCGGCATCGACGACGCGGCCGTCTTCTTCGTCAATTCCGGCACAGAGGCCAACGACACCGCGTTGCTGGCCGCCACTTGCCACGCGGGCAGCAACCACGTCATCGCACTCACCGACAGCTACCACGGCCGGTCGCTCACCAGCACCGCGGTGTCTGGACTGCCGGGCTGGCAACCGAGCCCGTACTCACCGTTCCACGTCACCTTCGCGTCCAACGGCAGGACCTCTCCCAACGGCGACGAACGCCCTCCCGAGGACCCGGCGGCCGATCTGGAGGCACGGCTCGCCGACCAAGCACCGCCCGCCGCGCTCATCGTGGAACCCGTGCAGGGCCTGGGCGGCTTCCACACACCGCCCACCGCTCTGCTCCAGCGGTACGCGCGCATCGCCGCACAGCACGGAGCGGTCCTCATCTGCGACGAAGTGCAAACAGCCTGGGGCCGCACCGGCCGCACCTGGTGGGGCCATCAACTCCACCGACTCAAGCCCGATGTGATCACCTTCGCCAAGGGAATAGCCAACGGGCTGCCTCTCGGCGGAGTGATAGCCCGCCGGGACATCCTGGACAGCATTCCGGGCAAATCCATCTCCACCTTCGGCGGCAACCCTCTGGCCTGCACCGCCGCACTGGCGACTCTCGACTACCTCCTCGACCACGACCTGCAGCGTAACGCCGAGACAGCCGGGCAGAGCTTCCTGACCGAACTGCGTCGTCTTGACGCGACCCATCCGCACCTGACGAATCCCCGCGGTCAGGGACTGATGCTGTCCGTGGACATCGTCGACCCACACACCGGCCGGCCCGACCCCGGCACCGCCCGCGCCCACGTCGAGGCGTGCCGCGCTCACGGTCTCCTCATCGGCATCGGCGGACGCCACGGCAACACCTTGCGGATCGCCCCACCGCTGACCGTCACCGAGGAGGAAATCGCGGAAGCAACCCGGATCCTCGCAGCGGCCGCGCAACACACCGCTACCGCATCAGCCTCCGCGTGACGCCAGCGGCCTCGCTCCAGAAGTCCCAGAAAGGACATCCATGTGCGGCATCGTCGGATGGACCGACTTCACCCGCAACCTGAGCCAGGAGCACACGACGCTCCAGCGCATGACCGACACGATGGCCCTGCGGGGCCCTGACGCCGCAGGCACCTGGCTCGGACCCCACACCGCTCTCGGTCACCGCCGCCTCTCCATCATCGACCTGGAGGGCGGCACGCAGCCGGCTGTCGCCACGACCGAGCCCCGCCAGGAGCCCGTCGTCCTCGTCTACAGCGGCGAGGTCTACAACTTCCGAGAACTGCGCACGACCCTCGAAGCCCGCGGGCACCGATTCACCACGCGCTCCGACACCGAGGTCGTCCTGCGCTCCTACCTCGAATGGGGCGCCGCCTGCGTCGACCACTTCAACGGCATGTTCGCCTTCGCCGTCTGGGACGCCAGGCGCGAGGAACTCATCCTCGCCCGCGACCGCATCGGCATCAAGCCCCTCTACTACTTCGCCTACCCCGGCGGCATTCTCTTCGCCTCCGAGCCCAAGGGAATCATGGCGAACCCCCTCTTCCAGCCGGTCGTGGACGAGGACAGCCTGCCCATTCTCTTCAACGCCCGCCTGGCCCTCCCCGGCGAGACACCACTGCGCGGACTGCACGAGGTCCGCCCGGGCCACGTCCTGCGCTTCTCACGCAGCGGCAGCCACGAGTACCCGTACTGGCGACTGGTCAGCCGCGAACACCGCGACGACCTGAAAACCACCGTGACGACCGTCCGGGAACTGCTCGAGGACATCATCGACCGTCAGCTCGTCGCCGACGTACCGCGCTCCGCCATGCTGTCCGGAGGGCTGGACTCCACCATCATGTCCGCCCTCGCCAACCGCCGTCTGAATGCGGGCGGCGACGGCCCCTTGCACACCTTCGCCGTCGAATTCGTCGGTGACGAAGACGACTTCAAACCAACCGAGCTACGCCCCGAACGGGACGCCCCCTACGCACGGCTCGCCTCTCGCTACTTGGGCACCGTTCACCACAACATCGCCCTGCAGACCGACGACGTCCTCGCCGCCCTGCCTGCCGCCCGGCGCGCCCGCGATCTGCCGTCCCTGGGGCAGTTCGACACGTCGATGCACCTGCTGTTCAAGGCGATCCGCGAACAGTCCACTGTGGCGCTGTCGGGAGAGGCCGCCGACGAGGTCTTCGGAGGCTACCCCTGGTATCACGACGAGCGGCTCGTCTGGCGCGACCGCTTCCCGTGGATCGGGGACGCCCCACGCCTGGCCGACACCTTCGCACCCGACCTGCACCGGCGCGTCCGCCCGGCCGACGCGGAGAACGACCGCTACCTCACCCTCAAGGCGGAAGTCCCACGTCTGCCCGGGGAACAAGGGCTGAACGCCCGCATGCGAGAGGTCATGTACTACAGCCTGAAGGGCCCCCTCGCCTACCTCCTCGATCGCAAGGACCGCATGAGCATGGCGGTGGGCCTGGAGGTACGTGTCCCGTACTGCGATCACCGACTGGTCGAATACGTGTGGAACGTGCCGTGGGACATGAAGAACGCCGACGGCCGCTGGAAGAGCCTGCTGCGGCTCGCCTTCGCCGATGTTCTCCCGCAGGAGACCCTGGACCGGCCCAAGAGCGGATACCCCGGCACCCACGACCCGGCCTACAACGCGGAGGTCATGCGCTCCATCGACAAGGTGCTCAGCGACCCCTCCTCCCCCTTGCATGGCGTGTTCGATCCTCAGCGCGTGGAGGCGCTCACCCAGTCGGGGTCGAAGACCATGACATGGCTCAACTCCAGTCACCTCCTTCTTCCCATCCTGGAGGTCGACGCGTGGATGCGGGAGTACAACGTCTCCCTCGCCTGAACACGCCGCGGCCGGAGGCGCCTTCCGTCCTCCGCTCGCACCCGTCCGGCTCAGCGGTGGGCCGGACGGGTGTACCGGAGGAGCGGAACAGTCGCGCCGGCCGGCGGCCGGGAGTTCACCCCTCGGAATCAAGGGAAGAGGTGCTTGGTGTTCCCTGATTTCACACTCGAGAATATCGACCTCGGCGAGGTCGGCTTGCGCGTGCGCCACGGCGGACGCGGACCCGCCGTCCTCCTCGTCCACGGGCACCCGCGCACCCACGCCACATGGCACCGGCTGGCACCGCTGCTCGCCGAGGACCACACGGTCGTCTGTCCCGACCTCCGCGGCTACGGACAGTCCTCCAAACCCCCCACCGACGACGACCACGCGCCCTACTCCAAGCGCCGGATGGCCGCAGACTGCCTGACACTCATGCGGTCCCTGGGCCACGAGACGTTCCACGTGGTCGGACACGACCGGGGCGGCTACGTCGCCACCCGCCTGGCCCTGGAGCACCCTTCGGCCGTCACGCACCTGACCGCATTGGACGTCGTCCCCATCGGCGAGGCCCTCGCCCGCTGCGACGCCGACTTCGCCACTCGGTGGTGGCACTGGTTCTTCCGCGCCCAACCCAGCCCCGGTCCGGAAACCGTCATCGGCACCAACCTCAGCCTCTGGTACCCGGAAACCCCCGAGGCCATGGGCCAGGAATCCTGGGAGGACCTCCAGCACGCGCTCGGCGATCCGCAGACCATCCACGCCATGTGCGAGGACTACCGGGCCGGACTCGGTATCGACCGTCGGCACGACGACGAGGACCGAGCGGCCGGACGACGCGTGCAGTGCCCCACCCTCGTGCTGTGGGGCACGAAGAGCGATCTCCCTCTGCTGTATCAGGACATCAAGGGCATCTGGCAGAACTGGGTGGCGGGCGAACTGACGGCCAAAGGCATCGAGAGCGGTCACCACATCGCCGAGGAGGCTCCCGCGAACCTGGCCGAGGAACTGCGCAGGGCCTGGGCGGGGGCGAAGGCACCGAGGCATAGTCCCTGACCTCGCACGCAGTCGCCGTCGTACTCCTCCACACACGTCACGGTCGTCACCAGCCGTGGCCGGGGCTGGACGCGGCACGGCCGGACCGTGATCGGGTTCTAGGGCGCGCATCGAGTCGTGATCGATTTGCGGGATGCGCCTTCGTGGCACGGTCCGGTCCGACAGACGGTCTTACGTGACGCGAGTGCAACTGACCGATCCGGATTGGGAGTTCATCGAGCCGTACCTGCCGATCGGCGAGTACGGCCCGTACCCCGAGCGACTGCGGCAGCAGTTCGACGAGGACGTCGTCACCGCCCTGGAGAAAGCCGCGGCCGAGGAGGAGAAGGCCAGGTCAAAGGGGGCGGCCTCGAAGAGCAAAACGGGCAAGAGACCGAAAGTGATCCCGCGCTGGAAGAACGACGACGCATCCGGCGTCGGCGAAAACTCCGGCTGAAGGCCGCCCTCCACGGACGTTCCAGAGGCGGGCAGACCAGCAGGGTCCACCTCGCCGCCGACCGCGAGTGCCGCCCGCTGGCGTTCATCCTGACCACAGGCCAGGCAGCGGACAGCCCGCAGTTCATCCCCGTCCTGAAGACGGTACGGGTACGCGGGCTCGTCGGCCGACCCCCGCATCCGGCCGGACGCGGTCGCCGGGGACAAGGCGTACTCGTCCCGCGGAAACCGCGCCCACCTGCGCAAACGCCGTGTCATGGCGGTCATCCCGGAGAAGAAGGACCAGGCCGCCAACCGGAAGAAGAAGGGCTCCAGAGGTGGCCGACCCGTCAGCCACGACGCCGATCTCTTCAAGGAGCGGAACACCTTCGAACGCCTGATCAACAAGCTCAAGGCATGGCGAGGCATCGCCACCCGATACGACAAGACTCCCGACAGCCACCTCGCCGGTCTCCACCTGCGCGCCTCGATGATCTGGATCAAGGACCTCACCAGGACCACCCGGTGATCACGACTCGATGTGCCCCTAGGTGACGCGCTGAGGTGCCGGACGCCAAGGGCGGGCAGGGGTTGAGTCAACGGTCAACCAGCCGTGGACGCGGCGCTTCGCCCGTGGATTCCGCGTCGGTGTCGTCGGTGCCGACCGGGCCGCGGGGAAGCATCCGGTCCAGCCACTTCGGCAGCCACCAGTTGGTCCGGCCGAGGAGTGTCATCGTCGCCGGTACCAGGACCATGCGTACGACCGTGGCGTCGATGAAGATCGCGGTGGCCAGGCCGAGCCCGAACATTTTGGTGGAGGGGTCCTCGGCTACGGCGAAGGACAGGAAGACCGCCACCATGATGAGGGCGGCCGAGGTGATGATCCGGGCGGTGCCCGCGACGCCCTCAACGATCGCCGTGCCGTTGTCGCCGGTGCGCAGGTACTCCTCGCGTACGCGGGAGAGGAGGAACACCTCGTAGTCCATCGACAGGCCGAACAGGATGGCGAAGAGGAACATCGGGATGAACGACACGATCGGAACCGTCGCTTCCAGTCCGATGAGTGCGCCTCCCCAGCCCCACTGGAAGACCGCGACCATGATGCCGTAGGCCGCGCCGATGCTCAGCAGATTCAGCAGTGCCGCCTTGAGCGGTACGAGTATCGAGCGGAAGACCAGCATCAGCAGCAGGAACGACATCGCCAGCACGGCGGCGACGAACACCGGCAGGCGCTGGCTGGTGCGTTGGCCCACATCGGACAGGCTCGCGGCGGCGCCGCCGACGTGGACCCTGGCCGGGCCGTGCCCGATCGCCGTGGGCAGCACGTCGGTGCGCAGCCGGGCGATGGTGTCGGCCGTGGCCTTGTCCTGAGGGCTGGTGGTCGGGAACACCACGAGGGTCGCGATGCCGGTGGCCCGATCGATGTGCGTCGGCGCGACGGATGCGATGCCCGGATCCGCCGCGACCGTTGCGACGAGTCGGTCCAGCACTCCCGGATCACCGGTGGGGTCCGCGGCGATGACGAGGGGACCGTTGGTGCCCGGGCCGAATCCCTCTGCGACGAGGTCGTAGGCCCGGCGCTCGGTACGGCTGTGGGGCAGTGAGCCGTCGTCGGGCAGGCCGACGCGCAGGCCGAGCACGGGCAGCGTCGCCGTCAGCAGCAGCGCCGCGGCGCCGACCGCGTACGGCACCGGGTGCCGGCCGACGTGCCCGAGCCAGCGCCGCCACCCGACGGCGTGGGCGGAGCCTGCCGCCGTGTCCCGCCGTCGGCCGAGGCGGCCCCACCGCCCGGCCCGAAGTGCCCGGCCGATCCGGCCGGCCCGGCCCAGCCGCGGGCCCGCCGCGCCGAGGAAGGCCGGCAGCAGCGTCACCGACGCGAGGACCATCGTCAGGACGACGATCGAGACGGCAAGCCCGCCCACCGTCATGAACGGCACGTTCGCGACCGCCATGCCGAGGATCGACACGACGACGGTTCCGCCGGCGAAGACCACCGGCCGCCCCGCCGTGGCCACCGCTCGTCCGGCCGCCTCGTGCGGATCGAGCCCGCACGCGAGGTACTCCCGGTGCCTGGCGAGCACGAACAGCGCGTAGTCGATGCCCACTCCGAGCCCGACCATGCTGCCCAGGACCGGTGCGAACGTGGGGACCTCTGTCACCCCTGCCAGTACCGTCATCGTGGCGACCCCGACGGTCAGCCCGAAGACCGCCATGCCGATCGGCAGCGCGGCGGCGACGAGCGAACCGAACGCCAGGAACAGGATCACGGCCGCGGCGAGGAGGCCGATCAGCTCGCTCGCGCCGCCGTCGGGGTCGGAGAAGACGTAGAAGAGGTTCCCGCCCATCTCGATGCGCAATGGCAACTCGGCGCGCAGCCGTTCGCCGAGACCGACGAGGGCGTCGAGGTCTTCGGCCGACAGCCGGCTCTGATCGGGGTATTGCACCCGGACGACCGCGATCCGCCCGTCGGCCGAAACGAGGCCGCCGCGCACGGCGGTGTCCCCGCCCGCGTCGAGCGCGCCCGCCGGGTCGCTCGTGCCGAGCACGTGCGGCAGCCGCTTCACCTCGGTCTGCAGCCGCGTGAGAGCGGTGCGCGCGCTGTCGTGGTCGAAGAACGTCGCAGCGCCGTCGAGGGGGGTGACGACCACTTGGGCGGTCATCCCCTCCTGGCCGGTGCCGGCCCGCTCGATCAGTTCCGCGGCCCGTTGGGAGTCCAGTCCCGGAGCGGTCATCGAGTCCGCGGTCCGCCCGCCGAAGGCGACGGCGGCGAGGACGGCGAGCGTGGCGGCGACCAGCCATGCCGCGATCACCCGCCAGGGATGGCGGGCGGCGCTTGCGCCCAGGCGCAACAGGGCTTTCGAGAGCATCGGGTCCTCCAACCACCTCGTCGGCCGTCCTTGTACGGCCGCCGATCCCGAGGCTCGTCGCCACGGCGCTCCGCGGCATCGGCCCGCGGGCCGCGGATCCGTCGGCCCCGGGGCGGAGTGACGACCCGTCCTTTCGGCCGATGCGCGGCACGCCGCAGTCCCTAGGCTGAGAACCGTGCTCCGAGACGACCTGCGAACCCTGTGGACCGAACCCCGGCCGCCCGACGCGCCCGCCCGGGTGTGGCGGGACTGGGCGCTGCTCACCGCGGGCCTTGCCGGTGTGGCGCTGGAGGCCACCCTGCGCGAGAACGTCGCGTGGCGGCCGGTGGCGGTGGTGTTCGCCGTATGGCTGTGCCTGCTGCCCCTGTGGCGCCGCACCCGCCCGCTGGCGATGGTGACGCTGGCGTTCGGCTCGGTGATCCTGCTTCAGGTGGCCTCGCTCGTCGCCGCATCGCGCGAGCCCGTCGGCCTGTACACCGACGCGGTCGTCCTCGTGCTGGTGTACGCGCTGCCCCGGTGGGGATCGGGACGCGAGATCGTGCTGGGCGGCGCGGTGATCCTCGCGGCCAGCGCGCTGTGTTCCGTCACGGACGAGACCCCGGTCGTCGAAAATGTCGTGGGCTTCGTCTTCCTGCTGCTGCCCGGCGTGGTCGGGGCTGCCGTGCGGTTCCGGGTGACCGCTCGCGAGCGGCAGTTGGAGCAGGTGCGCTCCCGCGAGCGCGAGCAGCTCGCCCGGGAACTGCACGACACGGTGGCTCACCACGTGTCGGCCATTGTGATCACAGCTCAGGCGGGCCGGGTGCTCGCGGGCACCGACCCGTCCGCCGCCGTCGAGGCGCTGGAGGGGGTCGAGGAGGAAGGGGCGCGCACGCTGGAGGAAATGCGCGCCATGGTAGCCGCGCTGCGCGACCGCGGGGTCGGCGCCGAGCTGGCGCCGCCTGCCGGTGTCGCGGATCTGGAGCGCCTGGTGCGCACCCCGGGTGGTCGCCTCAGCGTCGACCTGGGGCTCGACGGCGAGCTGGACGCGCTGCCCCCGGCCGTGGACGCGGCCGTCTACCGGATCGTGCAGGAGTCGGTGACCAACGCGCTGCGCCATGCGGTCGACGCGACCGAGGTCGTCGTCCGGGTCGCCGCGGAACGGCACATGGTGCGGGTGAGCGTGCGCGACAACGGCCGGCGCACCGGCCGGGGGCGCGACGGATACGGACTTACCGGATTGCGCGAGCGCGCGACGCTGCTCGGCGGCACACTACGAGCCGGCCCGGGTACCGACCGGGGCTGGCATGTCGACGCCGAACTGCCGAGAGCGAGGAGCGAGAGCGGTGTCCATTCGCGTCCTCGTCGCTGACGACCAGACGATCATCCGCACCGGGTTGCGGATCATGCTGAACGCCCAGCCCGGCATCGAGGTGGTCGGCGAGGCCGCCGACGGGCGGGAGGCGGTACGTCTGGCCCGCGAACTGCGCCCCGACGTCTGCCTGTTCGACATCCGCATGCCCGTACTCGACGGGCTCGAGGCCACCCGGCTGGTCGCCGGCCCGGGCGTCGCCGACCCGCTGGCCGTGGTCGTCATCACCACGTTCGACCTCGACGAGTACGTCTACGGCGCGCTGCGTGCCGGCGCCCGCGGATTCCTCCTCAAGGACACGGGACCAGACCTTCTGGCCCAGGCCGTACGGTCGGCGTCCGGCGGTGAGGCGCTCATCGCGCCCAGCGTCACCGTCCGTCTGCTCCAGGCATTCGCGGACCTGCCCGCCGGCCGGCCCGTGGCCCAGCCGGTCTCCCCCGTCACCGCCCGCGAGGAGCAGGTGCTCCTCGCCGTCGCTCGCGGGCTGACCAACACCGAGATCGCCGATGCACTGCACATCAGCCTCAGCACGGTGAAGACGCATCTGGCCAGCCTGATGGCCAAACTCGGCGCCCGCAACCGGGTCGAGATCGCGATGTGGGCCTACGAAACGCGCCGTGTCCTCCCCGGAACCTGACCCGGGTGCCGGGCCATGTCCCATGAGTCCCCGCCCGGACCTCAGTGCACCGGTCGGCTCACGTCGGCTCCACGTGCCTCACCCGCCCCAGAGCGTGACGTACCAGGAGGCCGGAGCTGGGACGGTGAGACACCCGATACGACAAGACTCCTGACAGCTACCTCGCCAGTGTCCACCTGCACGCCTCGATGATCTGGATCAAAGACCTCACCGGGACCACCCGATGATCACGACTCGATACGCGCCCTCGGGGTCGGGGCGACCAGCGACGCCGCCTTCACCCCCGCCAACCGACAGGCCCTGGCCGCTCACCTCGCCGGCCTGGACCACACCCTCGCCGACGGCGACCGCCTCGCCCCCTACGTCTGCCACCGCCTCGAAGAACAACGCCGCGAGACAGCCGCCTTCCTCACCCGCCACCTCCCGGAGCCCACGCCGTGAAACGCTCCCGACGCCGACACCGTCAAGGCCGCCATCTCACCGACCCCGAACATGCCGCTGCCACCGGGCTCCGCCCCACCGTCACCGCCGTCGAGCGACGCCTCGGCGTCCCGCACGCCACCTTCCAGGGTCACGGTCCTGACCTCATCCGATACGAAGGCCGGACCCGGGTGGAAATCAGGAGCCGGGTCCTGCGGACGTGCTCACCCTGCGATCCAGATCCACCGAGCTCAGACACCGCTCGGCGACGAGCGGTCGCTGTTTCACGACACAGTCGCCGCCGATACAGATCTCCCGGTCGCTTGGCGCCGATCCGGCGAAGTGCGACCGGAGACTGCCATCACCGCCGCGTCGCGATCGGCGACGGCGGCCGTTGTCGTGCGAGTGCGGTCAGGCGGCGAAGGAGGCAAGCAGTTCGTTGTACTGCTTGGCGGCGGTGGTCAGGTCCTGGTCGGAGAGGCCGAAAGCGGTGCCGTACAGCTTGACCATCGGCTGGATGTCGAACTGGCAAAGTCGCAGGGTTGCGTGCCAGTTGCTGAGGAGGGTCTCCAGGGTGGTCTCGTTCGCGCCTTCGGGCGTGTAGTGGTCGGCGGGGACGCCGGCGGTGACGGCGACGATGCCTTCTTGCCGGCCGTCTCGGAGGGCGAGCCGTCCATGGTGAAGGCCCAGCCGAGGGTGAAGACCTTGTCCTGCCACTGCTTGAACAGAGGGGTGGTGTTGTACCAGAACACCGGGTGCTGGAAGACGATCACGTCGTGGTCGGCCAGCAGTGCCTGCTCGGCGTCGACGTCGATCTGAAAGTCGGGGTAGGTGGCGTAGAGGTCGTGCACCGTGACATGGGCCAGCTCGCGGACGGCGTCCACCAGAGCCTTGTTGGCCTTCGACTGGGACAGGTCGGGGTGGCCTACGACAAGGAGAACCTTGGACATGCTGAGAAAGCCTCTTCAGTGATCAGTGAAATGGGTGAAGGGAAGCAGATTGGTCGGGTGCGACGGGTCAGCACGTCGCGGGGGCGTCAGGTCACCGGTCGATGGTGGCCATGTTCGCCTCGTCGTGGCGCTCTCCCGCGGCCGGTGTGAGGTTGTTCAGGCGGTCGAGCTGAGCGGCGCTGAGCTCGATGCCGTCGGCGGCGGTGTTCTCTTCGACGCGTGAGACCCGGCGGGTCCCGGGGATGGGGGCGATGTCGTCGCCGCGGGTCAGCAGCCAGGCCAGCGCGGTCTGGGCCGGTGTGGCTCCGATCTCGGCGCCGATGGCCCGTACTTCGTCGACGATGCGCAGGTTGCGCTGGAAGTTCGCGCCGATGAAGCGCGGGTTGGTCTTGCGCCAGTCGTCGTCGGCGAAGTCGTCGACGGTGCGGATCTGCCCGGTCAGCAGGCCATGGCCGAGCGGCGAGTAGGGCACGAATCCGATACCGAGCTCGCGCAGCAGCGGGAGGATCTCGGCCTCGACGTCACGGGTCCACAGCGAGTATTCGGTCTGCAACGCGGACACCGGATGAACGGCGTGCGCCCGCCGGATCGTCTCGGGGCCGGCTTCCGAGAGGCCGATGTGGCGCACCTTGCCTTCGGCGACCAGCTCGGCCAGCGCGCCGACGATCTCCTCGATGGGCGTGTTCGGGTCGACGCGGTGCTGGTAGTAGAGGTCGATGTGGTCGGTGCCGAGCCGCAGGAGCGAGCCTTCGACCGCGGCCTTCACGTTGCCGGGGCTGCTGTCGATCACGCCGGGGCCGCCACCGGAGTGGGAGACGAGACCGAACTTCGTCGCCACCACGACGTCGTCCCGACGGCCCTTGATCGCCTTGCCGACGATTTTCTCGCTGTGGAAGGGGCCGTAGATCTCGGCGGTGTCGATGTGGGTGACCCCGAGGTCCAGCGCCCGGTGGATCGTGCGGATCGACTCGGTGTCATCGAGCCCCCCGCCCGTGGTGTACATGCCGGCCATGGTCATGGCTCCCAGCCCGATGCGGGAGACATCGAGCCCGCCCAGTGATACGTGCTTCATCCGGTACTCCTTCTCGTGACGGCCGTCAGGCCGGTTCTGATCAATGGGGTGCGGCACCAGCTGGCGGAGCGTGCTTCGGCGGTCCGCGCGCCGCCGGTGCGGGCGCCGTTGCCGGATAGCGGGTCAGCGCCGAAGGTGCACCCGGCGGCCTCTGTCCTCGACCCGGCATGGTGCTCAGGCGTGGGTGTCGTCGTGGGTCAGACTGCCGAGGGGACATCGATGCCGCGGTCGCGGGTGATGTGCTTCGTCCAGGCGGCCGGGCGGGCCGATCATGCGGGATTGGAGCTGGCCGCTGTCGGGTGGGGTTCGACGCCGGTGTTGCCAGGGCCAGGCTGCCGGGGGGATCCGCGGCTGAACCGGCTGCGCCGGGTCAGTGCTCGTGGGCCGCCGGCTCCAGAACGAGGACTGGGATCTCACGTTCCGTGTTCGTCTGGTACTCGGCGTAGTCGGGGAACGCTTCGACGGCTCGGACCCACCACAGGGTCTTCTCGTCCCCGGTCACCTCGCGTGCCAGCATGTCCTGGCGCACCGGGCCGTCCTGAAGCTCGACTCGGGGGTCGGCCACCGCGTTGTGGTACCAGACCGGGTGGGTGGGGGCTCCTGCCATGGAGGCGACCACGGCGTAGACGCCGTCGTGCTCCACCCGCATGACCGGGGTCTTGCGGATCTTGCCGCTCTTCGCGCCCAGGGTGGTCAGGATGACGACGGGCAGGTCCCGGAGCCTCTCGTCTTCTTCCCGTGCGACCAGGATGCTCAGCGTCGTTCCCTGCGTACCGCCGGAGCTTTCGTACAGCTCCACCTGGTCACGCACAAACTGCGCCTTGCTCGGCTCGTACTCGCCTTTGAGGGGCATGCTGACTCTCTCCGTGCTGTCGAAACGCGCGCCCGGCTCGGTCCTCCGTCCTGACCGGGGTGCGGGGTGTGGTGCTCAGGCGTGGGCGTCGTAGGCCAGGGCGCCGCCCAGTTCGCGGGATGCCTCGGCCTGGGCGAGGAGCTCCTTCGCCTTGGCCTCGGCGGCCTCGATGGCGTCCGCACCGGCGACGAAACGCAGCAGCGGCTTCTCCTGGCCGGCGATGGTGAGCAGGGCGCGGGCGAGCTTGGCGGGGTCGCCGGGCTGCTTGCCGTTCATGCTCTTCATGGCCTCGATCCGGGGTGCGGTGCGCGGGGCGTAGTCGTCGATGGACAGCTCGGGCCAGTTGGTGGAGCCGTCCACGAGGAGCTCGGTGCGGAAGTAGCCGGGCTCCACGAGGGTGGTGTGGATGTTGTAGGGCTCGACGTCGTGGCGCAGGGACTCCATCCAGCCCTCTTCGGCGAACTTGGAGGCGGCGTAGGCGGAGGTGAACTCCATGCCGACCAGCCCGGCGGTCGAGGTGATGGTGATGATGTGCCCGGCGCGCTGCTTGCGCAGGATGGGCAGGACGGCGCGGGTGACGTTCATCGGGCCGAAGAGGTTGGTCTCGAACTGCCGGCGCATCTGCGCGGGCGAGATCTCCTCGAAGTAGCCGGTGAACAGGTTCCCGGCGTTGTTGATGAGGACGTCGATGCGGCCGAAGCGGTCGACGGCTGCCCGCGCGGCGGCCTCGGGTTCCGCCAGGCTGGTGACGTCGAGCTTGGTGACCAGCAGGTCGTCCTGCGGCCCGCCGAGGGTCTTCTCGACCTCTTCGGGGCGGCGGCCGGTGGCGACGACCTGGTGGCCGAGGGCGAGGGCCTCGCGGGCGACGTCCGTGCCCAGACCGCGTCCGGCACCGGTGACGAGAATGACCTTGCTCATGGGGGGATTTCCTTTCAGGCGCCGTGCTCCGGCACCCACTGTGTGCGGGGTGCTGCATACAGCGCCGCAGAGGGGGCTGGGACCGGCGGCACGAGCGCGGTCCGTCTGGACGGTCACACCGCCGTGGGCGGTGCACCACCAACGAAACCGGCTGCCACGCAAGGGTGGGAGTCCCTGGTGAGGGGGTCACTGACAGGGACCCCCAACCCGGCGGATGCGCTCGTAGAGTGAAGCGCATGGCAGGCAGAAACGACCCCAACGGCACAAACCGCGACATCCGCGATGATTTCCGTGCGGAGATCCGGGAATTCCTCGGCACGCGACGGGCCAGGGTCACCCCCGAACAGGCTGGGCTGCCCGTGTACGGCGGAGAACGCCGACGGGTCACCGGGCTGCGCCGCGAGGAGGTCGCCCTCCTCGCGGGCATCTCCAGCGAGTACTACACCCGGCTGGAGCGCGGCAACGCCACCGGAGTCTCGGAGAGCGTCATCGAAGGCATCGCGCAAGCACTTCAGCTCGACGAGGCCGAACGCATCCACCTGCTCGACCTTCTGCGCGGCGCCGGCACGACCCGTCCGCCACGCCGCCGCCCGACCCAGCAGCGCGTTCGGCCCGCGGTTCAGCGCGTCCTCGACTCGATGAGAGGCACACCCGCGTTCATCCTCAGCGGACGCGGGGACATCCTGGCCGCCAACCACCTCGGGCGCGCCCTGTTCTCCCCCGTCTACACCGACCCGGTACGGCCGCCGAACAACGCCCGGTTCGTCTTTCTCAGCCCGCACGCGACCGAGTTCTTCCGCCACTGGGACGAAGTCGCGGGCGACACGGTCGCCATGCTGCGCGCCGAGGCCGGCCGCGATCTCTACGACCGGCGGCTGACGGACCTGATCGGGGAGCTGTCCACCCGCAGCGCGGAATTCCGTCACCGCTGGGCCGCCCACAACGTCCGGATGCACACCACGGGCGTGAAGCTCCTCCACCACCCGGTCGTCGGCGACCTCGACCTGCCCTTCGAAACCTTCCCACTCCCCGACGGCCCCAGCCAGTTCCTCCTCACCTACACCGCCGAGCCCCACTCACCCTCGCAGGACGCCCTGAACCTGCTGGCCAGCTGGGCCGCGACCGACGACGGCATCGAGCGGTCCGAGCCGGCCAACGACTCCCAGCCCGCCGACTCGGGCGAGACACCCGACTGACCGACGAGCCACGCGAGTCGACTGCGGCGTCTTTTGCGGAGTAACGGCAGCATCCGCCACCGCTACATCAAGGGCACGAACGGCACAGCCGTCCACGCGAGACCGCTGGGGTGACGTTGCCCTCCAGCTCGCGGCACTGCGGGCAAACGGACAACTGCCAACCCCCGCCATCACTTCGGCTCACCCGCCCACCCCGGCAGCAGCGCAGGGTCGGACACAGGGGCGGCGAGCATCGGTTCCGGCAGTGTCCGCGTCACAGCCCATACCTCCACCCAGCCCGCCCGTCGGTACATCGAGTGCGCGTACGCATCCGACTACCGGCCCGAGCATGGCAGGTCAGCGCACTACAACACCTCGCCGAGGGCTGGGAGCCGAGCTCCTGGCACACCTCCAGGCAGCGCAGCCGGCGCTGGGCTGCCGCGGATCCTGTGTCGTACGGCGTGATGTCGCGGTCGCCGACCGTCCGCCACGGATCTCACCGAAGCCGACGGTGCCGCCGGTACGGCCGAAAGATCTGAACCCGTACCGGGAATCAGGCCGCGACGAGCTCCTGCTCGCGTTCCGGCGTCTTGACCTTGGGCTTCTTGTTCGGCAGCGAGAGTCGGA
This sequence comes from Streptomyces sp. NPDC037083, assembly GCF_055606485.1. NCBI lineage: Bacteria > Bacillati > Actinomycetota > Actinomycetes > Kitasatosporales > Streptomycetaceae > Streptomyces > Streptomyces sp. NPDC037083. Next base: position 71,397 of record NZ_JBVJSQ010000018.1, read on the forward strand.
AGACCTTGTGCCAGGCGGAGAACACCTGCTTGGGCAGAGGCCCGGTGACGTACTCCAGCTCGTACTTCTCGAACAGTGCGCGCACCTTCACCGCGACCTCGGCGTACCGGTTGCTCGGCAGGTCCGGGAACAGGTGGTGCTCGATCTGGTGAGACAGGTTGCCGGTCATGAAGTGCATGGCCTTGCTGCCGCTGATGTTCGCCGAGCCCATCATCTGGCGCAGGTACCACTGCCCGCGCGTCTCGCCCCTGATCGACCGGCGCTCGAAGACCTGCACGCCCTCGGGGAAGTGCCCGCACATGATCACCGAGTGGGACCAGATGTTGCGGACCAGGTTCGCGGTGAACGTGGCGGCGAGCGTGGTGAGGAACGACGGGCCCGACAGCAGCGGGTGGATCACGTAGTCCTTGAGCACCTGCTTGCGGATCTTGCGGCCCACGGCCTTGGCCCGCGCGCGGAACTCCGGGTTCTTGCGGCGGCGCTTGTGCAGGTTCTTGCCGAGCTCCAGGTCGTACGCTGCGATGCCGTACTCGAAGAAGCAGGCGTTGAGGAAGTTCCACAGCGGCTGGCCGAGGTGGAACGGGTGCCACTTCTGGTCCTCGTCGACGCGCATGATGCCGTAGCCGAGGTCGTTGTCCTTGCCGATCACGTTGGTGTACCTGTGGTGCAGCTCGTTGTGCGAGTGCTTCCACTGCTCGGCCGGCGAGACGTGATCCCAGTCCCAGGTGGTGGAGTGGATCTTCGGGTCCCGCATCCAGTCCCACTGGCCGTGCAGGATGTTGTGGCCGATCTCCATGTTGTCCATGATCTTCGCCACGGACAGACCGGCGGTGCCGATCAGCCACGCGGGCGGGAAGATCGAGAACAGCAGCACGCCCCTGCTGACCAGCTCGAGCTTGCGCTGCGCCGAGATGACCTTGCGGATGTAGGCGGCGTCTTTCTCGCCGCGGCCGGCGATCACCTCGTCGCGGATCGCGTCCAGCTCGCGGCCGAGCTCCTCGATCTGCTCCGCGGTCAGGTGGGCGGTGGGGTCGATGGCGGTCAAGGTGCTCCTACCGTTCGATGTCGCAGGGGCCCGCCGCGGCGGACACGCAGGTCTGGATGAGGACGCCCGGCTCGGCCTCGGTGATCTCGCCGGTGCGCAGGTCGCGGACGGCGCCGGCCTTGAGCGGCGTGACGCAGCCGAAGCAGATGCCCATGCGGCACCCGGAGGGCATGAGCACGCCGGCCTCCTCGCCGACGTCCAGCAACGGCGTGGCGCCGTCCGCGTCGACGGTCTTGCCGGTGGCGCTGAACGTGACCTCGCCGCCGTCGCCGGCGACGACGATGCTGGGGCGGAAGCGTTCGGTGTGCAGGCGCTCTTGGAGGCCGTGCTCGGTCCAGTGCTCTTCGGCGGCGTCGAGCATGCCCGCGGGCCCGCAAGCCCAGGTCTCGCGCTCGGCCCAGTCGGGCACTAGTTCGGCGAGACGGGCGATGTCGAGCATGCCGTCCGTGTCGGTGTGCACCTCGGTGAGCCGCAGCTTCTTGCCCGCGACCAGGTCGTGCAGTTCGCTGCGGAAGATCACGTCTTGCGGCTGTGGCGCGCAGTGGACCATGACGACGTCGTCGAACTCGGTGTCGCGCAGCATGCCCATCACGGGCGTGATGCCGCTGCCGGCCGTCAGGTAGAGCACCTTGGCGGGCTTGGCCTGCGGCAGCACGAAGTCACCGGTCGCCTGGTCGAGCTGGATCAGCGTGCCCGGTTTCACCCTGCGGACCAGGTGGTTGCTGACCTTGCCGTCCGGAATCGCCTTCACGGTGATCGTGACGCGGCCGTCCTGGCGGTTCGTCGGCGAGGTGATGGAGTAGGCACGCCACAGGCGCACCCCGTCGACGTCGACTCCGATCCGCACGTACTGACCGGCCGTGTGGCCGCGCCAGCCCCGTCCCGGCCTGATCACGATGGTCGCGGCGTCACCCGTCTCGGGGTGCACGGCCTCGATGCGCCCGCGCAGGTCAGCGCCCGCACGCAGCGGGCTGACCAGGTCGAGGTAGTCCGACGGCAGCAGCGGCGTCGTGACCATCTCCAGCAGTTTCCACGCCCCACTGCGCAGGGCTGCACTCGTCATGACCCCAGCTTGCTGTGCCTCAGGGCGTAAAGTCCTGACCGTAGGACGTAAATCTGGTCGGCAGAATTGTTCGCAGGGAACAAAAACATGAGCCATGCAATCCGGAGGGCCAGCGAACTGGCCCTGGATGAGACGACCGTCACCGCACTTCGGGCCGCGCTGAAGACCACTGCCGACGAGGTCGTCCAGGCGATCATCGACGAGGTCCCTCCCTACGCCAACGCTCTTTCTGGCCACATGGGCGCCACCATCCGCCGAGCCGTCCGCACCGCTCTGGGCCACTACCTCGACCTCGCGAGCGGGAAAGCCACGGGCGGGGACGCCGGTGACGCAGCCTACGAGCTGGGCCGCGGCGAGGTGCGCGACGGCCGTTCGATGGACGCCCTGCTCAGCGCCTACCGCGTCGGCGCCCGCGTGGCCTGGCGATGCCTGGCAGCGGGTGCCGTACCCGCAGGTCTGCCCGCCGCCGAGGTCGCCAAGTTCGCCGAGCTGACCTTCGCCTACATCGACGAGCTCTCCGCCGCGAGCGCCGCAGGCCACGCCGACGAACTGGCCGCCCAGGGCCGGGCCCACGAGCGCCACCTGGAACACCTGGCCCGCGAACTCCTCGCCGGCGCGAGCCCGGACGTGCTGCTGGCCTCTGCTCAACGGGCCGGGTGGCAGCCTCCGGTTTCGCTGACCGCTGTCCTGCTGCCCGCCGCCCAGGCCCGCCCTGCCTACCGCGCGCTCGACGCGAGCACCCTCGTCCTCGACGATCTGCCGGACGCCAACGGTGTGCTGCTCGTCCCCGATGCCGACCGATCACATCTCTTGCGGCAGCTGACCGACCGCACCGCCGTGGTCGGCCCGCCCCGGCCATGGACGCGTGCGTCCGCCTCGTACGCACGAGCCGTACGTGCGCGCTCCCTTTCCTCTGGCATTCGCGACACCGAGGACCACCTGCCCGAGCTGGTGCTGAGCGCCGACGTGGACGCGTTCGCAGACCTGCGTGCCCGAGCCCTCGCACCGTTGCGGACCTTGCCTGTCGCGACCGCACGGCGGCTGGAGGAGACGTTGCGGGCGTGGCTGCTGCACCAGGGCAGGCGGGACGAGGTGGCGGCGGCGTTGTTCGTCCATCCCCAGACGGTCCGGTACCGGATGTCGCAGGTGCGGGAGCTGTTTCCGGATCTCGCATCGCCACACCGGGTTCTTGAACTGACGCTGGCGGTCGGTCTTCGGGTCAGTTGACGCGTACTTCGACCGTCCACGACCACGTCCGCGAGCGGTTCAGGAATCGTGCCGCGTTCTCGGTGCCATCAGCTGGCGCTTGCGGTCCGGGGAAGAGCGGTATCAGCCCGCTGAGACCGAGGGTTGATGGGAAGACCAGGCAAGGCCTCGGGAAGCCCGTCGGGCGCGCTGTCCGGTGGCCACTGGACGGGTGACGGTGCTGTTGAGGCGAGGGACCGCAACGCACGAGGCTCCCGTGCCGCTGGAGGAGGTGTTCGAAGTCCCAACCCATCGACGCAGGAGCCTCGTTGGCTCCCGTGGATGTGGCGAGCGAGACGCACCTCACCCGGCCCGTCCTGCACGGTGGGCGCGCCCGTCGCGCTGTACAGCCTGAGATCGCTACCGTAGAGGGCACTCTGTTCGAGCGGTCGCGACCTCGTCGTGACGTCCGCGTGCGCCGCGCCGACCAGGGCCGCCAGCGGGTGCCCTAACGGGAGCCACCCGCCGACGAACTGCCCGCCGGGCCAGCTCACACGCGCTGGATGGAACCGCAGCCAGGGGTCGCCCGCGCAGACCTCGGCTCCGCAACGGGGATGTCAGCGAGCCGACCACGCCTAAACTGCGTGGTGACCATCACGGACACGGGGGCGGTTCGCCGGGTCCCCCCTCGCGTCAGCAGGTGGCTGCGGAAGGTGACCCGCTGAATCCGACCGCGACCCGCGACTGTCCCCACTGCCACCAAGCCGGTCACCATCGTCGGGCTTCTCGTGCTCCCCGAAGCCACCCGCCCTTCCGTCCCCACCGCCGGCCTTGGCATCGTCTCGTCCCCGGCACGGACGCGGCCGCCCTGATCGCCCCCAGCCCTTGCGAGTTCCCTCCAAGCCGTCCTCGACCAGCGCAAACTCCTCGCCACGGGGATTGAGGACCTGCTGGAGGCCCACCCTCTTCCCCAGGTCCTGACGTCAATGCCCAGCATCGGCGTCAGGACAGGAGCCAGGATCCAGCCGGCTTTCCAGTCCCTTGATGATCATCTCCAGGGCCAGGTGGAACATTCGGCTGTCGTCAGGGCCTGTGTCCGCGCGCTCGCCTTCACCCCCGGCGGGGGCGGCGGGTGGGAGAGCTGACCACCGGTGAAGTGCACCGTTGGTTTCGGCGATCAGCACGCCGAGTACGGCGGCGCAGACGGGGGCGGCCACCCGCGGGGTCTCGTGGTGGGGTACTCCCGCATCCTCCAGCACGGCGGTGAGCCCGAGCCAGAAGGGGTCTTCGGGCTGGATGAATTCCGGTCGCCCGAACGAGTAGGTCATGAGTTCGGGGTGGCGGCGCACCAGCGTGCGGAAGTCCTGGGCGAGCTGTCGGATGCGTTCCTGCCAGGCAGCGTCTTCCCGGGTCGCGGTGCGGAACTGGGCGCCGACCGTTCTCGCCACGCCGCGCAGCACGGCGTCCTTGTTCGGCACGTGGTGGTAGAGCGACATCGGGTTCGCGTCCAGCGCGGTCGCGAGTCTGCGCATGGTCAGTGCCTCGACGCCGTCGGCATCGATGAGCCGCAGGGCCATGGCGTAGATGCCGTCCTCGGTGAGCGGCACGTCCCTTTTCCTGGTCCCCCGAGGAGCCTTCTTTGGAGTTTCCATACGGCGTATGGTATCACTGAAGCAGTTCCATACGCTGTATGGAAACCGGCGATCCCGCTGCTCACCAGCGGCTTCCGGCGGCATGCCCCCTGCCCCACCCGACACTCCCCGCACGAAGGAGCAAGCCATGGCCACGCCCGTGACCGACCTGCGTCCCATCCGGTCCCCGCGGGGGACCCCCCTGCTCGGCCATACGCCGCAGATCCCCAGCACCAACCCGGTTGCATACTTCGGCGAGCTGTCCAAGCAGTTCCCCGAGGGCATCTACGGCATGGACATCGCCGGTATCGAGCAGGTCTTCGTCTACGACCCGGACCTGGTGGCCGAGGTGTGCGACGAGACGCGGTTCTTCAAGCAGATCGACAAGACGCCGCTGGCCCACGTCCGGGACTACGCGGGGGCGGCCCTGTTCACGGCGCACCAGCATGAAGAGGAATGGGGCATGGCGCACCGTGTCCTCATGCCGGCCTTCAGCCAGCGAGCGATGAAGGGCTACTTCGGGCAGATGCTGGAGATCGCCCAGAACCTGGTGGGCAAGTGGCAACGTCAGGAGGGTCAGCCGGTCAACATCACCGACGACTACACGCGGCTGACCCTGGACACGATCGCCCTGTCGGGTTTCGGCTACCGGTTCCAGTCCTTCGACAAGGAGGAGTTGCACCCCTTCCTCAACGCGTTGCTGGAGGCGCTGGTCGAGTCGTTGCGGCGCTCGCAGGAACTGCCGATGATGACCAAGCTGCGCAAGGCGGACGACAAGAAGTACCGCCAGAACATCCAGCTGATGCAGGACCTGGTCGAGAGCGTGATCAAGGAGCGCCGCGAGGGAGAGGGCACCGATGAGGATGACCTGCTGGGTCTGATGCTGGAGGCCACGGACCCGGAGACCGGCAAGCGGCTGGCCGACGACAACGTCCGTGACCAGGTGCTGACGTTCCTGATCGCCGGTCACGAGACCACCAGTGGTCTGCTGTCGTTCGCCACGTACTCGCTGCTGCGCAACCCGCACATCCTGGCCCAGGCCTACGCCGAGGTGGACCGCCTGCTGCCGGGCGACACCGTCCCGGACTACGACACGATCATGCAGATGGACGTGATCCCGCGGATCCTGGAGGAGACCCTGCGCCTGTGGGCTCCCATCCCGATGATCGGCAAGTCCCCGTTGGAGGACACCATCATCGGCGGCCGCTACGAGCTGAAGAAGGGAGCGCGGGTCAACATCCTCGAGGGCCCGCTGCACACCCACCCCAAGGCGTGGGAACGGCCGGACGAGTTCGACATCAACCGATGGCTGCCGGAGAACCGGGTCAACCACCACCCGCACGCCTACAAGCCGTTCGGCAACGGCGTGCGTGCCTGCATCGGCCGGCAGTTCGCACTCACCGAGGCCCGCCTGGCCCTCGCGCTGGTGCTGCAGAAGTTCAAGTTCTCCGACACCACCGACTACAGGATGGACGTCAAGGAGGCGCTGACCCGCAAGCCCAACGGCTTCGAGCTGAAGGTGCGCACCCGTCAGGAGCACGAGCGGACCGTGTTCGGCACCGTGGACGTGCAGACGGACGACACGCAGGCACAGGCCGCGGTCAGCGGTGTCGGGGTGAACCTGACCGTCGCGTACGGCTCCAGCCTGGGCTCGTGCGAGGACCTGGCGCGCACCATCGCCGACCGCGGCGAGCGCTCCGGCTTCGGCACCACGCTGACGAGCTTGGACGAGCTGGGCGACAACCTGCCCACCGAGGGGCTGCTCGTGGTCGTCGCCGCGAGCTACAACGGCAGGGCACCCGACAACGCCCAACGTTTCGACGACCTGATCGCCGCCGGACTACCCGAGGGCTCCCTGTCCAATGTGCGGTTCGCGCTGCTGGGCGCCGGCAACACCCAGTGGGTGGCCACCTACCAGGCTTTCCCCAAGCGGATCGAGGAAGGCCTGCTGGCCGCCGGCGCCACCCCCTTCATCGAGCGCGGCATCGCGGATGCCGCCGGTGACTTCGACGGCATGGCCACCCGCTGGATGGCCGCCCTGTGGACCACGCTGGCCGAGGAGTACGCCGCTGACACCTCTGAGGCGGACGGACCGCGCTTCCAGGTACGCCTGCTCACCGAAGCGGACGTACGCCCGGCGATCGTCTCCGAGCACGCCCACCCCCTCACGGTGGTGGCCAACGAGGAACTCGTCAGCGACGCGACCGGCCTGTGGGACTTCAGCGTCGAGCCGCCGCGCCCCTCGGCGAAGTCCATCACGATCGAGCTGCCCGAGGGTGTCACCTACGACACCGGCAATCACCTGGCTGTCTTCGCCAAAAACCAGCCGCAGCTGGTCGACCGCGCACTCGCGCGGCTCGGTGTCGACCGTGACCAGGTGCTGCGGCTGGACCAGCCCGCAGGCGGCAGGACGCACCTGCCGGTGGGCGTGCCCGTCACCGCAGGCCTGCTGCTCACCGAGTTCCTGGAGCTGCAGGACCTGGCCACCCGCTCCCAGATACAGATCCTCGCCGAGCACACCCAGTGCCCCTGGACCAAGCCGCAGCTGGAGGCGTACACAGCCGACACCGAAGAGGCCCAGCATCGGTATCAGCAGGACGTCCTCAACAAGCGCATGTCGGTCCTGAGCCTCCTGGAGCGCTTCCCCGCCGTCGAACTGCCGCTGGCCGTCTTCCTGGAGCTGATGGGCCCGATCCGCCCCCGCTTCTACTCCATTTCATCCTCTCCGCTGGGCGACCCGCGCCAGGTGCGCCTGACCGTCGGTCTTCTCGAAGGCCCCGCCCTGTCGGGCGACGGCCAGTACCGCGGCACCTGCTCCTCCTACATCGCACGCCTCGAGCCCGGAGACGTCTTCTACGGCTACGTACGCGTCCCCTCCCCCACCTTCGCCCCGCCGGCCGACCCGGCCACGCCGCTGATCCTCATCGGCCCCGGCACCGGCATCGCGCCGCTGCGCGGCTTCCTGGAGGAGCGCGCCCAGCAGTACGAGAACGGCACGAAGGTGGGTCTGTCCGAGGTCTTCGTCGGCTGCCGCCACCCGGAGCACGACTACTTCTACCGCGGCGAGATGGAGACGTGGGAGCTGTCCGGCATCGCCCGGGTCCACACCGCCTTCTCCACGGTGGCCGGCCACCCCGCCCGGTTCGTCCAGGACGCGATCGCCTCCGCCTCCGACAGGGTCTGGCAGGCACTCCAGGACGGTGCGTACGTCTACGTCTGCGGTGACGGCCGCCGCATGGCACCCGCGGTGCGCGAAGCCCTCGCCGCCATCCACCGCCGCCACGCTGGCAGCGACGACGAGGCCGCCCAGCAATGGCTCGCCCAGCTGGAAGCCGACGAGCGTTACCAGCAGGACGTCTTCGCCTGACCCCCACACGCCGGGAGGCGTGCGTCACCCCTCCCTGGCCGTACGTCTCCCGGTCTCCCGACACCCACCAGACGACACCTGGCACCCGTCTGCGCCAACCACCAGACCCTGCCGCTCACAGAAAGCAGATTTCCATGGACACCATGCTCGCCGGACGCTTCCACCTGGACAGCAAGAAATTCGCCGTGGAAGAGGTCCCCGTCCCCGTACCCGGCCCGGCCGAGGTCCTCATCGAGGTCAAGGCCGCAGGCGTCTGCCTCTCGGACGTCCACCTGATCGACGGCTCTCTCGTCCCGCTGTTCGCCACCTCCGACACCGTCACCGTCGGCCACGAGGTCTCCGGTGTGATCCACACCCTCGGCCCCGACCTCAAGCGGGGCCTGACCGTCGGCACCCGCGTCACCCTGGAGGCCGGCAAGACCTGCGGCCAGTGCGCCGGCTGCGTGCGCCGCCGCCCCTGCACACAGATGCTCACCGCCGGAATCGACTACGACGGCGGCTGGGCCCAGTACACCCTCGCCCGCGAGGACACCGTCATCCCCATCCCCGACAACCTCCCCTTCGACCAGGCCGCGATCATCCCCGACGCGGTCTCCACCCCCTACGCCGCCGTCGTCACCACGGCCGGCGTACGCCCCGCCCAGGCGGTCGGCGTCTGGGGCGCGGGTGGAGTGGGCGCCCACAACGTGCGCCTCGCCCGCCTGGTCGGCGCCGCGCCGGTCATCGCCGTCGACCCGCTGCCCGGCGCCCGCGAGCGCGCCCTGGCCTTCGGCGCGGACTTCGCCCTCGACCCGACCGCCCCCGACTTCACCGACCAGGTCCGTGCGGCCACCGGCGGACGGGGTCTGGACTTCGCCTTCGACTGCGCCGGCGTGCCCGCCGTGCGCGAACAGGCCGCGTCCGTACTCGGCCTGGGCGGCGCCCTGATCCTGCTGGGCATCACGCCCAAGCCGCTCACGATCACCGAGGGCCTGACCTTCAACTACCTGGGCAAGCAGGTGCGCGGGCACTACGGCGGCACCCCGGAGTCCGTCACCGAACTGGTGCGGCTGGCCGCGGGCGGCCGCCTCGACCTGGCCCCTTCCATCACCGACCACATCCCGTTGGCCGACGCCGCCGACGCGGTCAACCGGCTGGAGAACAAGATCGGCGACCCGATCCGTCTCATCCTCGTCCCCTGACACCCGCTGAGCAGTCGCCCACCAGCCCTCCCGAGAGTGGGCGACGGTGGCCCCCGACACCGGCGCCCACGGCCATGTCCGGATGGTGAGCCCCGCAAACCCCGTCCCGCCAAGCGGTACCGGGGCGGAACAGGCCGCCCTGTACCGCACCATCAGACCGAAGGCAGAGAGAAGCCATGACCATGATCGACCGCGAACCGCAGACCCTCGACGTCCTTGATGACGCCGGGCGAAGGCTGCTGTTCACAGAGGCCCGCACCGCGAACACCTTCGCCGCAACGGCCGTCACCGACGACGAACTCGCCATGATCTGGGAACTCACCCGCTGGTCCCCGAGCGCTGCCAACAGCCAGCCTCTGCGGCTGCTCTTCGTGCGCACTCGCGAGGGCAAGGAGCGACTGGTCCGGCACCTGGACGAGGGCAACAAGGCCAAGACCCTTGGTGCGCCGGCCGTGGCGGTCCTGGCGTACGACGTCGACTTCCACGAGCAGATGCCGACGGTCTTCCCGGCCCGTGGCGACCTGCTGCGAGCGGCGTTCGCCGGCCAGATCGAGAAACGCGAGACCATCGCTGCGTACAACTCGGCACTGCAGACCGGTGTCTTCCTGCTCGCAGTGCGTGCGGCCGGGCTTGCGGCCGGTCCTATGGCGGGCTTCGACGAAGCCGGGGTGGACAGCGAATTCTTCGCCGGTACCGGCTGGCGTTCCCATCTGGTGGTCAACATCGGTCACCCCGGTGCTGCCCCGTGGTTTCCCCGGCTGCCCCGCGTGCCCGTCGAGAACGCCATCGCCTGGGCCTGACGGCAGTCGAACGGACGGCCGAGCATGCCGCCGCAGATCCTGGCCGCCGCGATCGCCTTGCAGGCTCTGCACGGCCTGTCGGATTTCGAGACGGTGCAGGAACTGCGGTGCGATCTGCGCTGAATGGCCGCATGTGGTCTCGGCCCCCGACGACATGGCCTTCGCCCCGTCGCTGCTGGCCTACTTCCGCACACCGGCTGGCCCGTTCCGCCCGCCCGAACCGTGTCTTCGATGCCGTGAAGGCCACTGGCGTGGTCAAGGGCACGCACCGCCGGGCACTGGACTCCACCCTGCTGGACGACGCGGTCGCCACCCAGGACACCATTACCCGTATCATCGCCGCCGTCCGCGGTGCCCCGCGAGGTCCCCGAGGCCCGCGCCGCGCTGGTCACAGATGCCCTGCCCCGCCCCAGTTGTAGGTGAGACGCACCTCGCTGCTTCCGTGGCGACCTCCAGGTACATCAGGCCGCGAAGCCGCCGGACGCCTCTCCGTCCCGCTCGAAAGCACCGCACGCTGCACCCAGAAGAGACCGGACGCACCGCGCGACCGCGACGAGGACGGCTTCGAGCAGGACTCGCCGTCTCTTGACTCATGCCGAAAGTGGTGGACTTGACCTGGTCAGAGGTCGGTGTCGTGCACGAGGTGGCCGGGTATCGGGACGCGGTCAGCCGGGTGATCGCACGCGATAAGCCCGCGACGTCGGCGGTCATCCCCGGGATACTGGTCGCCCATGGATGAGGTCAAAGTCGTCGTCGCCCATTCCGAGCGCGCGACCCTGCGCGTCGGCGACGTGTTCCTGAAGGTGGACGCCGATCAGGCGCGCATCGATGTCGAGGTCGAGGCAATGTCCCTCGCGCCGGTGCCCACCCCGGAGGTCCTGTGGCGCAAGCCGTCCGTGCTCGCGACCGCCGCACTCCGGGGGACGACGCTTGGGCGCCTCGGCGGGCCGTCGACCGGGTCGCCGGCAGCGTGGGCCGCGGCGGGCGCCGCCATCCGGAAGCTGCACGACGCGCCGCTGCCGTGCCGGCCGGGTCAGGCAGGCCGGAGCATCGTCGCGCTGGCGGCGGAACTCGACGCCGAGTGCGAGTTGCTGGTGACGAACGGCGTCCTGCCCGCCGACCTGGTCACCCGCAACCGCCTGGTCGCCGAGGCCGCGCTCCGGCCGTGGACTCCGGCGTTCACGCACGGCGACCTGCAGATCGATCACGTCTTTGTCGACGGCGACGAGGTCACGGGCATCATCGACTGGTCCGAGGCGGGCCAGGGTGATGCCCTGTACGACCTCGCCACCTTCACGCTCGGACACGAGGAGCACCTCGACGACGTCATCGTCGGCTACGGCACCGACATCGACCTCGACGTGATCCACGCGTGGTGGTCGTTGCGAAGCCTGCTGATAGTTCGCTGGCTGATCGAGCACGGCTTCGATCCGTTCGCGCCGGGCTGTGAGGTCGACGTGCTGAAATCCCGGATGTGAGGCTGCGCGGGCGCGACTGGTACGAATCCGTTCTGACGCATCGACCAGGCCATCCCCTGATGTGCATCGCCCACCCATACCCTCGACGCGGTCTGGTCCTACCTGCCCGACTACGGCAGCTGGATCACCAACATCCACATCAAGGGCCCGCCGTGCTGCCGGGGGTTCCGGACTGCGCCGACGGCGCGCTGCGCGTAGGAGGGACCAGTGTCTGGGCCGAGACGCGGCGCCCGCCGCATCCACCGCTCGCCCGCTCGTCGCCAGACAGCAGCAACGGTCCCAACTTCGGGCCCGGACGAGGAACTGACGTACCAGCAGCAGAAGTCACGCAACTTCTAGCGATCAACTACTGCCGCAGGCCACTGGCTGAAGGAGGACGGGCGGTCTCCTCGGACGGGATCTGCAGCGACTTCCGCGACGACGGCGGGCCGCGGCCGGTCCGCTGGTCGGCGGTGTGCTCGTCGCCCAGCTGGGCCGGCGGGCGGATTCTTCCTCAATGTCGTACCGGCGTTGGTCACGGGTCTCCTGGCGCTGACGGTGCGTCCCCCGGAGACGGAGCAGACGCGTCAGGGCCCCGGCCCCTGCCCGATCTACCCAGTGCCGCGCTGCTCGCCGTCGCCCAGGCGGCTTTCGTATATACGCTGGTCGGGGCGCCGGAGCACGGCTGGACGGCGACCGGTGCGGTCGGCCTGCTGATCACGGCCGTCGCGGCCGGTGCGCCTCGTCTGCCACGAACGGCGTACCCCCGACCCGCTGTTGCCGTCGGCCCTGCTGGGTTCGGCGACGGTGACGGTGGCGATGCGCGGCGCGCTGTTCGTGGGCAGCTTCGTCCTCCAGGACGTCCTCGGCATGGACCCGCTGCGATCCAGTCTCGTCGCGCTGCCCGGCGGCGTGATGATGGTGCTCGGGGTGCCACTGTCGGCCGTACTGCCACGCCGATGGGGCGCCCGTCGCACCGCCCTCACGGGGACGGCGCTGCTCACCCCCTGGGTGGTGGCGCTGTCCCGGCTCGGTCCCGGGTCGTCGACGGCGCTGATCGGCGGTGGTTTCCTACTGCTGGGGGCCGGTTTCGGTGGCCGATGGTCACCGCGACCACCGTCGTCGTACGGCATGCGCCGCCGGAGTCGGCCGGGGTGGCGGGCGGACTCCAGCAGACCGCGATGAACGTCGGCCCGACGCTGGGAGTGGCGGCCGCGGCCGCGACCACGCTGATGCCCCTCGGCACGGGCACCGCGCTCCTGGTCCTGGCCGGCGTGGCCGCGCTCGGTGCTCCTCTTGTCGTACGCATGCCCCGACCCGCCCGCCCCACGAGGGATGGCACGCGATCACTGCCTGACGCTGTCGGGGATCTTGAAAATCGCAGTCGCCCAGCGTGATCTGAGTCCAGTTCGCGGCCGTGTCGGTCCTGCAGTTCCCGCTGGAGCTTTTCGATACGGCAGCCGTGGATAACGAGGATGCGTCATCCTTGTACCCGGCCCTGGGGCCCCGGCCCCGCTGCTACGCCCCCTGGTCTGAATAGGTGCACCCCGCATGAAGTCCCGCTCAACGCTGGCTACCTGGTTGGGCAGCCTCGACGCCTCTCGTCTGGCACGGGTACTCGGAACGCGGAAGGACGCCATATCCCCACCGGCCCCGCGCTCGTTGGGGGAACTGGCGGACCGTCTCCAGCGCCCGGCATCGGTGGCGCTGGTCCTGCCGCGGCTCGCGCTGCCGCACCTTCAGGTGGCCGAGGCGCTGGCGGCGCTGGCTGTGCCGGCATCGCGCGATGCCTTGGCGGAACTGCTGGGAGCGGCAGACGACGAACCCACTCGCCACCTGGAGACCGTGCTGGAGGCGCTGGCCGATCACGCTCTGGTCTGGCCGGACGGCGCGGGAAGGCTCCGCATGGCCGGACCGCTGCGGCAGGCGTGGGACACGCCCCTGGGGCTGGACGCTCCCCTGGAAGAACTACTCGCGGGCGCGACCTCCGACGAGCTGCGCAGCATGCTGGCGGCACTGGGCGTCAAGCCGTCGGGCACCAAAGGGCAACGGCTGGCCGCGCTCGTGGAACACCACAGCGATCCGGAACGGGTCGCCTCAGTGGTCGCCAAGGCCCCTGCGGCAGCCCTGAAGCTGCTCGAACGACGAGCGGCGGCCGCGCCGGAAGAGCTCTCGCAGTTCATCATGTTCGGACATGCGAGCCCCGACCTCGAACCGGGTGCCCGATGGGCGGTGGAACGGGGACTCCTCGTCCAGGACCGTCACCGCTACGGTCCGGCCCGCATGCCCGCCGAGGTGGCGCTCGCGCTGCGCGGGTCCGGCTGGCGCGCGCCCTTCGAACCCGTCCCGCCTGTCGCGCGATTGACGTCCGTCACCCTGGCGGAGGTAGATCGCGAGGCGTCAGCTGCGGCCTCGGCTTTCACTGCCCATGCCGCCTCGGTCCTGTCCGCCTGCTCGGCGGCTGCGCCGGCCCGACTCAAATCCGGTGGGATCGGTGCGCGGGAACTGGCCCGGCTCGGTAGGGCCGCCCACGCCGACGGTGCCGTCGTGCGCTTGACTCTCGAAACCGCCTACGCTGCCGGACTTTTGGGCCGGGACGGCGATCGTGTGGCACCCACCGAGGCCTACGACGCCTGGGCGGAACAGGAACCCCCGGAGCGGTTCGCCGTACTGCTTCAGGCATGGCGGAACCTGCCGCTCACCCCCACTCAAGCGCGCGACGAGGACAACAAGGCACTTCCCGCTGTCACCGGCGCACCGCCATGCGACGGCTGTCTGCAGGCCCGCCACGGGCTCTTGGCGACAGCCGCGAAGCTCCCGTCAGGGCGGGGCATGACGGGCACCTCGGATCTGGGGCCTCTGATCGCCTGGCACCGCCCGCTTGCCCACTCCTCATCCCAGGACGGACCTCCGTTCGCCGCCGTGATCCGCGAGGCAGAGCTCCTCGGCGTACTCGCTCGCGGCGCCCTGTCCACCCTTGGCATCACCCTGCGGACCGAGGACACGGAAAGACTGAGCGCCGAGTGCCGACGGCTGCTCCCTCCGGCCACCGCGGCGGCGCGTATCGGCGCCGACCTCACTGCCGTTGTCAGCGGCACACCGTCCGCGCGGCTGGCCGCACTCCTGGACTCCGTCGCCGACCGGGAGACCAGCGGCACGGCATCGGTGTGGCGGTTCAGCGCCGGCAGCATCCGCCGGGCCCTGGACGCCGGCCGTGTCCCCGACGACATCGCAGCCGACCTGACCGCTGTCGCCCCCGGGCCTCTGCCACAGCCGCTGTCGTACCTGATCGCCGACACCGCGCGCGGCCACGGGCGCGTACGCATCGCCCCCGCCGCCTGCGTCCTCCACGGCGACGAGCCCGCGCTCCTGGCGGAACTCGCTGCCCACCGCAAGCTCGCCAAGCTTGGGCTGCGGCAGCTGGCTCCGACTGTATTGATCAGCTGCAGCCCACTCGACACAACTACCGCCGCTCTCCGGGCCGAGGGATACGCCCCTGTCGCCGAAACGACCGAGGGCACCGTACGCATCGAGAAGGCCCGCCCTCGACGCGCCACCGCACCCGTTCCAGCTCCACGCGGCACCGCCCCCAAGGACAGCGGCAGGCTGGCTGCCACGCGCGCTGCGACGGTATCCGCCGCCATCGACCCGAATGCCTTGGCGGCCCAGCTACTGGCTGCCCCTTCGACGACTGTCGATCCCGCGCCGCTCGACGGAGGGTCACCCTTCGCCACCGACACCGAGGAAATCGTCGCAGGGTGGGCGAAGCGCCTGCCGTACAGCGACGTACGCCAGCTCGCCCACGCCATCGACACTGGTCAGGCCATCACCGTCGAGTACGTCGCCACCTCCGGCAAGCGGACCGTGCGCACCCTGAGTCGCCTCATGCTCGACCCGCCCTACCTCGAAGCCTGGTGCCGCCTTCGGGACGCCGAGCGGGTTTTCACCCTCTCCCGCATCCACAGCGTGATGGGCGTCGTGCCCCCATGAGAAATCGTGGCGGAGACGCTCGATGACGATGGCGCGTCCCAGCGAGGTGTCAGGCAGAGGTAGACCCCTCCCATTCCGCCGGCGGCGATCACGGCCTTGGTCGGGCAGCGGCCGTTCGCGAAGGCTCTGCCGGAGTGCAGCCCGACATGTCGCTCAGCCTGGGTACGGCTGCGCTCTGTGGCGCCTCGCCGCTCGTGCTCAGCCTGGCCGTCGTGGGAGCCGTATCGGTGGCAGCAGCCGGTGCGGGTCGGCGGTGGCCTCGCCGTGTCCTTGGCGTGGGCGGGTGTCCAGACCGCGCAGATGCCGGTGCGCGAGAACGCCGGGCTCCGCTGCCGGCACGGTCGGCGCGAATGCCCGGCTTCACCACCATCGCGGTGCGTCCTGACGCACCGCTGCCGGTTCCGTCAGGCCGTGGGCGGCGCTCCGGCGTTCACAGCCAGCCGTTGCGGCGGAAGGCCCGGTGCAGCAGGGCGGCGGCGCCGACCATCACGATGATGGCGAGCGGGTACCCGTACGTCCAGCTCAGTTCCGGCATGTGGGCGAAGTTCATGCCGTAGATCCCGGCGACGAGGGTCGGGGTGGCCAGGATGGCGGCCCAGGCGGAGATGCGACGCATGTCGTCGTTCTGCCAGGTCCCCACCCGTGCCAGGTGGGCGTCGAGGGCGGAGTTGAGCAGCTCGTCCAGGGAACGCACCTCGGTGTCGGTGCGGTGCATGTGGTCGGCGACGTCGCGGAAGTACGGCAGCATCTCCTCGGGCCACCCGGCATGGGGGCCGGCGAAGTCCTGCACGACCGGTACGAGGGGCTGGACAGCGTCGCGAAATTCCAGGACCTCTCGCTTGAGCGAGTAGATCGGCTCGGTGAAGTCTTCGCGCTCCGGGGAGAACACGCGCCGCTCCAGCCCCGTCAGGTCGGTACGGACCTGGACCGCGGCCTCGGCGTAGGAGTCGACCACCGTGTCCAGGACAGCGTGCAGCACGGCAATCGGACCGAACCGCAACAACTGCGGATCCTCACCGAGCCGCCGGGCCGCCTCGCCAGTGGGATCCGACAGGCCGTGACGGACGGTCAGTGCGAAACGCGGACCGGTGAAGACCATCACCTCGCCGGTCTCCACCGCGCGACCCTCCTTGACGTACCACAGCGTCTTCAGCGCCACCGAGAGCACGTCCCCGTACCGCTCCCGCTTCGGCCGCTGGTGTGCTTCCCCTGCGTCCTCGACCGCCAGCGGATGCAGGCCCAACGGCTCCGCCAGCTCTTCAAGATCACCCGGGACGGGATCGTCCAGGTGAACCCAGCAGAACTCGCGTTCGCCCACCCGCTTCAGACCGTCCAGCACCGCCGCACGGCCGCCGTCGACCTGTCGGCAGTCCACCTGCTCGGCCTCACCGGTGGGCTCACGGTAAATGACACACCTCATACTTCCCGCCTGCACCGCCCCGACGATTACATTCCTGCCGCCGACCCGCAATCAGCCGCCAGACACGCTGCCCATACCTCGTGGTCACACTTTCTCCACGCAGCGAGGCTTTCCGTCTGGTCGGGCAGGGTTACGCGGACGAAAGAGCCGTGGTCCTCGCCGTCTTGCTGCTGGCCCGGGCTCTTGAGGCCTACCGGATGTAGGCGACTTTCGATGCCTTTACCTGCCCCGGCGGCGCAGCATCAGCCAGGCGGCAGCCACGCTGCCGGCCACGATCAGTAGCGTGCGGTTGTCCCGGGCAGCCTCGGCGCCCTGCTGCGCCCTGGCGCGGACCGGTTCGGGTGCCTTGTCCTGCCACACCTGACCGGCCTGTCCGGCCTTGGCCTTCACCTGGCCGGCGGCAGCGGCGGCCGTGTCCTTGACCGGGTCGGGCAGCTTGTTCTGCACCAGGTGCGCAGCCTCGGCAGCCTTCGCCTTGACCTGCCCCGCAAGCTCCGTCGCCTTGGTGGCCGCCTGCTCTTTCAATGCGGTCGCCTTCTCCTGTGCGCGGGCCTTGGCGTCCGCCTTGGCAGCCAGTTCCTCGACCGTCTGTCCGAGCTCGTGGCGGGTCTGCTCGACTTGCTCCTGCAGTTCTTCGGGGCTGGAGACGGCGAGCTCGTCGTGGGGCGGTTGGGTCATCGCTGTGCACTCTCCTTGCTTCGGGGCTACGTCGGCCTGATGCTCTCGATGTCCTGTTGCGGTTCTGCGGTGCGGCCTGTCTGACCTCGTTCTGGTCTCTGCGCGTCCCCGTGGGCACTGTCGTCCCTCGCTGCGACGCAGGCTCGCACGGGCGAGTAGCCCTGCCGCTCACGACCAAACGCGCGTACGCGTCCTCGGCGTCACGGCACGGCGGACGCCGACGTCTGCCTGAGCGACTGCGCGCCCTTCAAGCGCACCCAATTGCTGCGGGAGCGGCGGCATCTGCAGTGGTGACGGGAAAGCACGTGGAGCGCTACACAGCTGATCAGCTTCAGATGATCTCGTTTCGACGAGCACGTGCGGGCCCGTCCGGCTGTGTAATTCCGTGTTGAGCTGGAGAGCCCCGAGCTTCCCACGAGGCGCTTCAGCCGGTGGCGTAGGGCGTACGGAACCAGGACCACACTCCACCTCGCCCCCGCACTTCGGTCCGGACGAGACCTTCGCCTGGGCCGTACGCCGGCCAAACCGCACGGAATGGGGTGCGAGACGCCCCCCACCAGCGACGTTCCTGCACGGCCTACCCCAGGAGCCGACCGCTCAGCAGGCGAGCAGGACCCGCCCGCAGCACGTCATAGCCGGCGCGACCGTACATCCGTCGCCCGAGCATCTTGATCCGGTTGGCATGCCCCGACCTGTCGCGCCGAGCGGTCCGCCCTCACGGGTCCCGGTCCCGTCCTCTTCTGCAGCCGTGCGCCACACTCTGAGCAGCTCGCACCTCTCGTCCAGCGTCAACACCCGCAGCCGCTCGGTTTCGCCCTCAAAATAGGAGCGAAGTCGATCTCGTAAAGGCCAGGTGCTCATAGCCGCCCAAGATCAGGGAAACGTCACCGATCGCCGGCAAGACACGGCAAGCAGCGCCTGCAGGCCCCGGCCGACGAGAGAGTCGGCCAGGGCGGCAGACAAGAAAGACGGGCCGTAAAAGCGCCTCTTTCCTGCACGTCACAAGGCTCTGAGCGCTTCATCCGAACGGTCTCTGCGCACTGTTCATCCGATCCGCCGCGTCACCGCTCCACGCGACCTTTCACGACATACCGGAATGGCCTTGCTGTTCCTCAGTGATGATGTACTGGCGCAACCTGGCCCGGCCGGCCTCTCGGCGTTCGGCATCGCGCATCGGCTCGCCCGTGCGCGTCAGCGCCTCGCGGTCCCTGGGGCTGTCGGAGCCGACCGAGAGGGTGTCCTCCTCGTGCTCGTGGCCGCTGCGGGCGATACCCGACGCAGTGGTGTCGTCGTAGTCACTGTGCGGGGTGATCGTGTCTGCTTGCTCTTCGCCACTTCGGGCGATGCCTGAAGCAGTGGTGTCCTCGTAGTGGCTCTCTGGGGCGTCGGCACTGGCGGTGTCGGGAGAGGCCGTGGCGCCGGCGTGAGCCCAGCCGCCTTCGCCTGGCTGGTTGGCTTGCCGCCAGGCGGCGTCCCAGGCGATGCCGTAGTGCTCGTACAGGTGGTGCTCTTCCTGCTCGGACAGGTGGCCACCTGCGTCGACGTCGACGTTGGGCGCGTCTTTGACCTTGTCCTTGGGGTAGGGCACTTCCAGGTGGTCCTCGACCACCGCGGCGTCCTGGATGGGTACGAAGGACTCGCTGGTGCCGAACAGGCCCGTCTTGACGCTCACCCACTCGGGTCGGCCGGTGACATCGTCGAGGAAGACGTGCTTGGCGTCGCCGATCTTCTTGCCCTCGGCGTCGTAGACCGGATGATCCAGCACCATCGGGATCTGCTCTCGCGTGATCATCTCTGTCCTCCCACTTCACTGTGCGGCTACCAGTTACCTATCCGACATACCGCCACAAAAACCTCATAGTGTGCTGTCTCGTCGGCTGCCGGGACGGTGCGCGCGCCCCACCCGGTTCCGGGGGCCAGCCCTCACGGGCGCGCGCCCGGTCCGGGCCCGTGGCAGGGCTGCTGGCTGGGGACTGCTGCTGGCCGGCCGAAGAGTGAACCAGTCGATCAGGCCCTGAGCCGTGTTGTGGGGTGAGTCGATCCCGGGCATCTCCTGGATGACGGTCCCGGCGCTGCGGTGGAAGATGGCGTGCTCACCCCGATCTGCTTCTGGTCCGCGCCACCCGGAAGGCGGGCGCGTACCGGGGGTACGCCCCCCAGTCATCGGGCACTCCAGCAGCGTTTCGCTATCCGGCCTGGTCGGAGGCGTCGCTGGGAGTGATCAGAACAGCCGTAGTGCGGTGATCGCACTGCTGCCCTTTGCAGGAGGCTCCCGCCGTCCGGGGGCGGGAAGGCATCCGGACGGCAGGGGCCTGAGGGATCGAACGGGGCGTCAGGGCGCTTGCGTCGAGATCTCGAACGGCTTGGCCTGCGGGGCGGATTCGGTGCCGTCGGCGGCCACGGCGGTGACGACGTAGTAGTAGTACGCCCGGGCCAGGCCGGGGTCCGTGTACGTCGGTTCCGTCACGCCCGAAGCGATGCGGTGCTCAGGGGTGAAGACGTCCGAGCCGGACGTGGACCGGTAGACGTTGTACGAGACGGTGGCGCCCTGGTCGCACGCTCCGACCTCCCAGTTGAGCTGGACGAAGTCCGCGCCCCTTCCGCCCCCGGTGATCCGGGGAGTGGCCGGTGCGGTCATGACCGGGCAGGGCATGGTGACCTCGGCCATCGGCGAGAAGTCGGACCACATACTGTGCGTGCTGACGGCGCGCACCACGTAGTGCCACGTCCTGCCGGCGGGCACGTTCTCGTTGGTGAACGTCGTCCCGGTGATGAGCGGGGAGACCGAGTAGGCCGACGCGGGGTCCGAAGAGGTCGTGCGGTAGACGTAGTAGCCGGCCACATCGGTCGAGGTGCTCGCGGTCCACTCCACCGTGACGTTGCCGTTCTCGGCCGTCGCGGTCACCGAGGCGGGCGCAACCGGCTTCTCGTAGACCGGCAGGCGCTTGCCGTAGACGGTGCCATAGCCGGGCTCGGGCATGGGGGAGATGTTGCCGGCCGCGTCGACGGCGCGGACGGTGTAGCCGAACTGCACGTCGACCGGGACGCCGGCGTCCAGGTACTTGACGTCCCGCACCACGGCGATCTGCTCCCACGCGCCGAACATCGACTTGCGCATGACGAGGTAGTGATCCGTGTCGTCGGTGTTGGCAGTCCAGACGAGGTGCACGCCATCAGTGCCGTTCCACGCGTCCAGGCCGTACGGCATGTGCGGCGGGGTGACGTCGCCGGTGCGGGTGGCCGAGGCCGTCGCCGACGGGTTCGACTGCGTGCCGTGCGTCGTGACCGTCCTGACCTGGTAGTGGCGCACCTGGCCGATGGGCGCCGTGACGTCGTCGTAGGCGTGGCCGGTGACCGGCGTCTCGGTCAGCCGGGTCCACGGGCCGGTGGC
Organism: Streptomyces sp. NPDC037083; assembly: GCF_055606485.1. Taxonomy (NCBI): domain Bacteria; kingdom Bacillati; phylum Actinomycetota; class Actinomycetes; order Kitasatosporales; family Streptomycetaceae; genus Streptomyces; species Streptomyces sp. NPDC037083. Next base: position 92,605 of record NZ_JBVJSQ010000018.1, read on the forward strand.
CGACTCGGCGGCGTAGACGTGGAACCGGTGGGAGGCGTCACCGTCGTAGTGCCAGCCGACGGTGTTGCGGTCGACCCAGCCGTTTGCGGAGACGTTTGTCGGCGGCAGGGGCTTGAGCTCGGTCGCGTCGAGCTGGGTGGGGGCGGAGTACGGGGAGGCGTTGCCCGCGATGTCCAGTGCCCGCACGCGGTAGTAGTAGATCGTGCCCGTGGCGGCGCTGAAGTCGGTCCAGACGGTGCTCTGAGTGGGCACGGAGACGGAGGAGAACGGCCCTTCGGGCGCGAGGGACCGCTGCACCTCATAGGAGCTCGCCCCGCTCACCGCAGACCAGGAGAGCCGGGCGCCGGACTCGTCGTACGTGGCCGTGAGCCCGGTGGGAACGGCCGGGGCCGTCTTGTCGGCGCTGACGACGCGCGTCAGAGAGGACAGCGGGGAGAGGTTGCCGGAGCGGTCGACGGCGCGGAGGGCGTACTCGTAGGTGGCGCCGGTGGCCGGGGGTGTGTCGGTGAAGGTGGCGCCGGTGATCGGGGTGCTGTTGCGCAGGCTCCAGGCGCCGGTGCTGCCCGTACGGCGGTAGAGGTGGTAACCGGCCAGGTCCAGCTCGTAGTTGCGGGACCAGGCCAGGGTCGTCTTCAGAGTGGCCGGCGCATAGGTGGCCTTCAGACCGACCGGGGCCAGGGGGGCGGTCTTGTCGTAGGCGGGGCCGATGACGGGCTGGTAGGCGAAGGCGATGTTGGCGGTGCCGGTGAAGGCGGCGAAGTCCACGCGCAGGGTGTGGACCCCGTGCGGGATGGTGAGGCGGAGGGTCTTCTTCTGGGTCGCGTTGACGTTGCGCCACAGGTCGATCTTGCGGTAGCCGTCGAGGTAGACCCGGGCGCCGTCCTGGACGGCGACGGTGAGGTCGAAGGGACCGCCGGAACCGAAGTTGCGGGTGGTGCTCCAGCGGACGCCGAAGTTGTCCCGCGGCAGGGTGACGCCGGCGGGGTCACCGAGGCCGTAGTTCTCGGCGATGGAGGCATCGCAGACAGTGGCCCTCGGGGTGCCGGTGAGTGTGGTGTTGGCGTAGTACTGGGCCTTCCACACGCCGGCCGAGCAGGTCACGGCCGCCTGCGCGGTGGCGGGGAAGGCGAGTCCGGTCAGGGCGGTGGCCAGGCAGAGCACGGCCACACCAGCGGTACGGCGCGTCACGCCGAGGGATATGCGCATCTGCTGACGGTCACACTTTCGATCGGAAAATGGGTACAAGGCGTCTACGCCGCCCCGATCGTGCCATCCACAAGATCGCTCGCGAAAGGGGGTTCGCGCGGAATCACGTCAACCACTTCTCCCCCGCCCCGCGTCGGGCGGCAGACGGTGCGTCATATGCCGGCAACGCCTGTGAACGTTGCGTCTGGGCGCAGCACGCCGCCTGGGTGACAACGGGGCCACACGCCCCCACAGGTCATCGGACACAAGATCAGCAAGCACCCAACAAATCCCGCCGACACACACCCAACTGCCCCAGTCCTAGGCGGTGGTGACGGTGTCCTTGCCCGCCGCGGGCGTGCCGTTCCGGCCACACGGCCTGGGCCGTGCTGGCGGCCGTTCCACGCCCTGCTTCGGGTTCACGCGTACGGCGCTCCCACGGCCCGCTGGGCCTGGTCCGCCGACGTCGCCGCGACCCCCGGCCGGTTGTCGACGACCATGTGCGGCACCGCCGGACGCACGGCCGGTGAGCGCACGGGTTCGACGCCGTGCCCTGGGCCGCGCGCCGTTGCACCACACCGGCCGCACCTGCCCCTTGAGGACCCTGTGATCCAGATCACTGCGCCTGGGTGCAGCGTGAGAGGCATGCCAGTGCCTTTCCCCAGGTGTAGACAACTGGCGGGAGCATGGACAGTGCGAATGGAGCAGGGCCGGGCCGGTGAGTTCGACGAGTTCGTGGCCGCACGCTGGTCGGCGCTCGTCCATCTCACCCGTCTGCTCGTCGGCGGCGATCGACATCGGGCCGAGGATCTGCTGCAGGAGTCCCTTCTGCTGCTCCGCCGCCGCTGGCCCGAGGCCGTGTACATCGCGCTGAGTCTCTGGGCCCTGGGGACGTCGTACTGGTATCTGTCCATCCCCCGCGCCACGCTGCTGTGGTGGCCGCTATGGATCGGACTGGCCCACTGAAGCCTGCGGCGCGAGTGGGAGAGGGAAGCGTACATCGGCACGGTGACTCCCTTGATGGTGGTGCTCGCAGCGACCTTCACCTCGGGCCACTGGAGCGGCTGACGACAGCCGAACCCGCTCCCCCAAAGGCACCACACCGGTCCAGACGATCGAACGCGCCTCCCCCACGGCCGAGCAGGCATCTCTCCCCCCACACACATGGCCTCGCCCGGGGCGGCTGCTACGCCGCCCCGGGCGAGGCGTTCTCGTGCCACGCAGCGGCCGGCTCCACCGCCGTCGGCTCGTCGCCCCCCTGACGGAGATGACGCCGGCCGGCTTCGGGAAGCCGATCAGGACTGGGGTCAACTCGAGGACATGCTCGCCGAGTCGGCGGGCTCGTGACAGCCGCTCGTCGAATGAGAGGACCATCGGCCGCACACCCGTTGGCCGGGACGGCATGAAGGCGTTCCGACCGTTCGCGCAAGGCGCGCCGCATGCGGGCCGGGCCTGCACCGACTGCAGGTTCGACGTGATCATCGACGACGCCGAATGCCGCCCGCAGAACCCCCGCGCGGTCAGCGCCGACTCGGTCCGCGCCGCCTCGACCTGGACACCACCCTGCCCCGCCAGGTCCGGACTTCCTCTGCGCACCCTCCCGCCCCGTCTACCACCGCCTAGGAGGACGCCTCCGTCCGAGCCTGCGCAGGCTCGGACGCCTCCGTCCGAGCCTGCGCAGGCCGCCGCCGCACCGGCAGGGCCGTCCAGCGCCTGCCACGAGCTCCATTGACCGGCTCCCGGCCTTGCCTACCCCAGCACCCGCCCGAGGAAGCCGCGCAAGTAACCCGCGACGACGTCCAGGTGGCTCTCCAGCAGGAAGTGCCCGCCGTTGACCAGGTGCACCTCCGCATCCTTGGCGTCACGGGCGAAGGCCCGCGCACCCGCCGGGCCGAAGATCTCGTCGTTGCGACCCCACACGGCGAGCACCGGGACCTCGCTGGTGCGCAGGAATTCGTGCAGCAGCGGGTAGAGCGGGCGGTTGTTCTGGTAGTCGCGGAACAGCGCCAGCTGGACCTCGTCGTTGCCCGCGCGGGAGACGAGGGCGAAGTCGTGCTCCCAGGTGTCGGGGCTGACCAGGCTCGGGTCGGGCACGCCGTGCAGGTACTGCCAGCGGATGGCGTCGACGCTCAGCGCTGCGCGGACGGCGGGTTCGGTGTCGGGACCGGGATTCGCCCCGTAGGCCCAGACGTCGGCCCAGAACGACTCGACGAATCCGTCCTCGTAGCCGTTGCCGTTCTGGGTGACGAGGGCGGAGATCCGTTCGGGGTGCTTGAGCGCGAGGCGCCACCCGATGGGGGCGCCGTAGTCCTGGACGTAGAGGACGTAACGGTCCAGGCCCAGGTGGTCGAGCAGGCCGGAGGTCAGTTCGGCGAGGGCGTCGAAGGTGTAGGCGAACTCCCCCGCCAGGGGCGCGTCGGAGTGGCCGAAGCCGAGATGGTCCGGCGCGATGACGTGGTAGTCGGCGGCCAGCAGCGGGATGAGCTCACGAAACATGAACGAGCTGGTCGGGTAGCCGTGCAGCAGGACGATCGTGGGGGCGTCGGCGGGGCCGGCTTCACGGTAGAAGATCTCATGGCCGTCGACGGTGGCGGTCCGGTGGTGCACCGAGCTCATATCTAACCCCTCTGAGAGTTTTACCTGGTTAGTTCCTCGCGACACAAGCATGTAGTGACCTAACCTGTCAATCGCTTCAAGACGGTTAGAAGGGGGGCGGCGCCCGATGGACAGGCTGCTGGACCTACTCAACAGCAGGCCCCTTCCGGTTCCACTGACCAACGGCAGGGAACGGGACACGCTCCGCGACCCGGCCGCAGGCAGCCGCCGGCCACGGGAGCACGGCGGCGAAGGCGGCCTCGCGAAACCAGCGCCGCTGCGCGAGACGCGAGGGATCGTGCGGGACACAGTGCTCACCCGCCGCGTTGACCCCGCGGCTCGAAGGGGTCCACCAGATCCCGGAGATCACCGCGGATGGCCTTCAGTGGATGTTCAAGACTCCCCCGTCCGCCCGACCGGTCCTCACCTGGGCCTGCCCCGAGAAGCAACTGCCCGACCGGCTTCGCCCCCGCGTCAACGACAGCGGAATCCCATCCAGCCCAACCACCGCTCCCGGCAGTCCTCATCAGGCAGGCAACCGGATGGTCCGGGACTCGTCCGCCTCCTACGGGGCATCCCCAACCGCCCACAGCAGGGCCCGCGGTCTCGGATGTAGGGCCTGCGACGCCCGCCCCGCACATCCTCGCCGCGCAGGGCAGCCAGCGCGAGCGAAGCGACGTTCACCCGGTACGCCGGGGGGGCCGACGACGTGGCCACCACCTCCGGACAGTCCACGGTGGAAGCCAGCGCCTCCGGACCGGCGACCGTGTAGACAGCACCAGGTCCCCGCGCTGGAGCACCACCTGCGCGCCTGGCTCCATCCGTCCGCGTCCGAGAGGACCAGGCGGCAGGACGTCGTGGAGCGAATGGACGGCCGCCGGTCACAAGAGCGTCCTCGTTCGCCGGCGAACACGACTCCGCAACGCCGAGCCTCAGGAACCCGCGGAGCACGCCCCGGCGGCCTGACCGCCCACCCCAGACCAGCGGGCCCGGCTTCCCCCCTCCTCCGGAAGCCGGGCCCGCTGCTGTACCGGCTCAGCGCTGGCGGAACACTTGGATAGGCCTGAACGGGCGCTCGGGGGCGGGAGGCAGGGCGGAGAAACGCGGGAGGGGACACGCTCCGCCGCGCCTACGGGCCGGACTCCTGCGCAGCCATGGCGTGGTCCTCGGCTACACCGGCGGGAATCCACTGGTGGCCGTCCCGCTCCAGCACTCCGCGCGGGCGTCTGGGGCGACGTGGGCACCGCGCTCGGGGCCCTCCCCGAGGAGAACGGCCTTGCGGTCGCCGGGCTTCGGCCGGTTCTTCCCGGCTGGGTCATCCTCATCCGGAGCCGTCCCCCGGCCCGGCCGACGTCGAGGCCGGGAGCGGCGTGCCAGCTTCCGGCCCCATGCCTGGCCCGGCGCCTCGATGTAACGGTAGGTCAGCACGCACAGCGGTATCAGCACGGCGTAAAAGGCCATTTGGAGCACGAGATTGTCCCGCCGCCACCGGCCGATCGTGCCGTCGGTTACCGCCAGGAGCACCGGATGCACCAGGTAGACCGAGTAGCTGATCGTTCCCAGCCCGGTTAGCCAGCGCGGCATCCGTCGGCGGCGCAACGCCAGTCCGACACCGAAGGTGAGCAGGGCCAGCAGGAATGCCACCATCCAACCGCGTCGTGTGAAATGCGATCCGTCGCCATACCAGTACGCGCTCCCCATGGCGCAGCCGGCCACCACGATGGCGGCGCACGCCGCGTACCGCCAGGTGTCCTGACCATGTTCGGCCCGGTAGACGGCGGTGCCGAGGAACATCACGGCAAGGATCACCAGCCCCTCCCACAGGGGGACCGTGCCGTTGAACGGGACCAGGACGAGTGCCAGGACCCCGCCCAGCACGCCGCCAAACACGCGAAGCGCGGGTGACCCGGCGCTCGCACAACAGATGGCGACCACCATGACGATCGAAGCGAGCGCTACCAGCGGGCCGGTGCCGACCGTGCCCGAGAGGGCAGAGGCCGGGAGCTCGCTTCCTGCCGTCACGCTCACGGCGGCGAGCCCGGCCAGGGTGACTGCCGTCGCTGCTGACCGCTGGTGAAGCCGGACCGTGAAGAGAGCAACGACCAGCAGATAGAAGGCCATCTCATAGGAGAGCGTCCACAGGACGAGAAGGAGATTGGGCGTCCCCAGCAGCTCCTGGAGCAGGGTGACGTGGGCTACGGCGACCGTGGCAGCGCTCTGACGATCGAAGTCGCGAATCTCAGCGACGCCCAACAGATTGGCGGCTAGGGCCGCGGTGACGACAGCCGCCCACAGCGGGTACACGCGGAATAAGCGCCCGATCCAGAAAGTCCGGACGCAGCCCCGGCGTTCGAGGGACGCGGGAATGATGTAGCCGCTGACCAGGAAGAACACCATGATGCCGTACCGGCTGGTGTTGAACTGCGGCATCAACTCCCGACGGAGCTCCGCCATGAAGGCGTATGACGAGTGGTCGAAGACCACGACGAATGCCGCGATACCGCGCAACGCGTCCAGCCAGCCCAACCGTGACGGGCCGACCGGCGCTACGGGCGCGGGTAATCGTGACAGCACGGAGGGTAATCGTTCCAGAGCAGGAGGGGGGAGGTGGGTTTAGGGGGTTCCATACTCATGTTCACGGGCAGGTGATCGTCGATGTTCAGTTATCTCCCACGAAGTACGACAGATCAAGGAAGCTGACCTGATAGTTGTGGACGATGCTCCCTTCCGGCGACGACTGAGACAGGCTTCGCCGTGGGAGGGTGAAGGAACGGGCAACGCAGCTGGAGCAGGGTGGCGGCGGTCCGGGCAACAGTCAGTCCTTGTCGTTCTCGCGGGATGTCGGTTGACCCGGCCGGCGGGACTGCCTGCGGGTGATGCGCCTGGCCATGAGCGTGATCGCGGCCCAAGTGATCAGCGACTCCGAGTGCTGGATCAGCCGTTCACAGTCGCGGGCATGGCGGCGGGCGTGCATGATCCAGGCCAGCGAGCGCTCGACCACCCAGCGGCGGGGCAGGATGACGAATCCTGGTGTGTTCGGCGGCCGGCTGGCGGTCTTGAGCGTCAGGTTCAGGTGCTTCTTCGCCCAGGTCACGAGCAGTCCGGCGTAGCCGGAGGCGGCCCAGCACGCCATGGAGCCACAGCAGGCGCGCCGGGGCGGAAATCCGCAGGTAGAGCCCGCCACTTGCATCCTGTGTCGACGACGTAGCGGATCGCGTTGACGATCTCGCGGCGGGGGTGTTTCTCCGGGCGGCCCCCGGTCCGGCTTTCGCAGGACGGCGGCGGCAGCAGCGGTTCGATCAGGGCCCACTCGTCGTCCCAGGTGTCGGAGGGATAGCAGCGGTGCCGTGCCAACGGATCCCCCCTGAAGGACGCTGGCGGGGCCGCCCGCCGTTCCGGGCGACCCCGCCGGTCAGGCGTCGATGTCGGCGGCGATCACGTCGAGCGTGGACTCCACCGAACTGAGCCGGGTGTTCAGGTGTTTGATCCACCGGCCCTTGGGTTGGAGGGCCGTGCGCGGGGCGACGACTCCGGTGATGAACCGGCGGGTCTCGGTGAGCTTCTCCCGGATGATCGCGACCTCGTATGCCTGGAGTTCGGACGGGTCCGAGCAGGTCTTGTAACCGTCCTTCCTGGTCCAGATCAGGGGTGGCCGGCCGCGTTCGGCGATGATGTCCCGCACGCAGGCCAGGCCCGCGCGGGCCTGACTGGGCGACAGCTCACCGGGTCCGACCAGCCGGTTGAAGGCCAGACCGGCCGGCCGTGCCTCGAAGAGTACGAACCGGACGGTGTCGGCGTGTCGCTGGGAGGCAGCCGATCTGCGCTCGGAAGCACGCGGCATCGCCTACTCGCTTCGCAGGAGGCGGGCCAGTTCGTCGTCGACGTCGACCTTCCCGGGGTCGACGGCCGTCTCGATCCAGTCCAGCGTCGCGCGGGGGCGGGCGACGTTCTCGTGGACGATGGTGCGTTCGTCGTCGCCGAGCTGGCGGTCGCGCATGCCAGGGACGACCCCGCCGGCCGCCGCGACGAACGAGTGGCAGGCGGTGACCAGGTCCAGGAACCCCACCGACCGGTCGATGCTGCGGATGGCCGGGGGGTGGTCTCCTCGGAGTCCTCGAGGCGGCTGCCTCCGCCCCCGCGTCCGCGAATACTTGGCTAGCCACACGATTGGTGCTACGTTCATTATGTGGCCAGCCACGCTTTTGGTGGCCGAAGGGAATGGAGTCATCGTGAAAGCAATCGTTTTCGACCAGTTCGGCGGCCCGGACGTGCTGCACGAGGCGGACATCGAGGTGCCGCAGCCCGGCCCCGGTCAAGTCCGGGTCCGCGTGAAGGCCGCCGGGCTGAACGCACTGGACGGCAAGATTCGCGCCGGGATGATGGAGGCCGTCCGCCCGACGACCTTCCCCGCTGTCCCCGGTGGCGAGCTGGCCGGCGTGGTGGACGCCCTGGGCGAGGGCGTGAGCGACGTGCAGGTCGGCGATGAGGTGCTGGGCTGGTCGGACACCGGCTCGTACGCCCAGTACGCGCTCGCCGCCACCGTGGCCCATAAGCCCGCCGGCCTCGACTGGCAGCACGCGGTCGCACTGCCGGTCGCCGGCGAGACGGCCGAGCGGGTCCTGAATCTGCTGGGGGTGGCCGCCGGGGAGACCGTGCTGATGCACGGCGCATCCGGAGCCGTCGGCACCCTGGCAGTCCAGCTCGCCACGGCCCGCGGAGCACGCGTGATTGCCACCGCGGGCTCCTCCAACCAGGACTACCTCACCTCGCTCGGCGCCACCGCGACCGTGTACGGCGACGGTCTGGTCGAGCGGGTGCAGGCGCTGGCCCCTGACGGCGTGGACGCGGTGTTCGATCTGGCCGGGAAGGGAGCCCTGGAGGACTCCATCGCCCTGAGGGGCGGTACCGAGCGCATCGTCACCATCGCCGACTTCGGTGCACGCCAGCTGGGCATCACCTTCTCCGCGGGGTCCCAGGAACGTTCGACCGCCCGCTTGGCCGCCCTGGCCCAGGACGCCGCGGCCGGCAAGCTCGTCACCACCGTCACCGCCTACCCGCTCGACCAGGCGGCCACGGCCCAGCAGGTCAGCGACGCCGGGCACGTGCGGGGCAAGCTCGTCCTGACCGTCGGCTGAGTACGCCCTCCCACCGCCTCGGCACGACCACCCGCTGCCATTTCGGTGACCGGCCGGTCACCGCCCTATCGAAGGACCCCTCATGCTGGATCCCCTGTGGACGCCGACCACTCTTGGCGGCATGTCTCTGCCGCACCGCCTGGTCATGGCCCCCATGACCCGTGACCGCTCCACGCCTGAAGGCGTACCGACCGAGCTGAACGCCGAGTACTACGCCCAGAGGGCCTCGCACGCGCTCGTCATCACCGAGGGAACCCAGCCCTCCCCCGACGGCCAGGGCTACCTCCTGACTCCCGGCATCCACAATGACGAGCAGATCTCCGGGTGGCGCAAGGTCACCGACGCCGTGCACGCGGCCGACGGCCGGATCGTCATCCAGCTGATGCACACCGGACGCATCGCCCACCCCGACAACACCCCCCACGGGCGCCAGCCGGTCGCCCCCTCGGCGATCCGCCCACAGGGCGTGATGTTCACCGCGTCCGGGCCCCAGGAGATGCCGATACCTCGTGCTCTGTCGACGCAGGAGGTCGCGGCGACCGTCGAGGACTTCCGGCGCGCCGCAGCGGCCGCCGTCGCGGCAGGCGCCGACGGCGTGGAGATCCACGGCGCCAACGGCTACCTGGTGCACCAGTTCCTGTCCGACAACACCAATCAGCGCACCGACGGCTACGGCGGCTCGATCGAGGGCCGCATCCGCTTCGCCGTCGAGGTCGCCGCCGCGGTGGCCGAAGAGATCGGCGCCGAGCGCACCGGTATCCGTATCTCCCCCGCGAACACCTACAACGACATCGCCGAATCCGACACCGCCGAGCTGTATCCGGCGCTCCTGGACGCCCTGCGCCCCCTGAACCTGGCCTACCTCCACGTGATGCACACCGGCGACGAGGAGCTGCTGGCCACCCTGCGCGCGCTGTGGCCGACCACGCTGATCCTCAACCGGGGCGGGACCGACCTGCCCGCCCGCGCCCAGGACATCGACCACGGCACGGCCGACCTTGTGTCCGTCGGCGCCCTCGCGCTCGCCAACCCGGACCTGGTCGAGAGGCTCCGCGCCGGCGCGCCGCTGAACACCCCCGACCCGGCGACCTTCTACGGCGGCGGAGCGGCCGGCTACACCGACTACCCCGCCCACACCGGCTGAGGAAGCGAACCATGCCCACCCCCGAACCCCGCATCCCCACGACGGCCGGCGCAGGACCGATGAGCTACGCGATCTTCCAACTCGCCCGCGCCCACCGTGCCTACGCCGCCACCCTGCTGCGCGAGATGGACCTGCATCCCGGACAGGAGCTGCTGCTGATGCACCTTCTTGACCGGGACGGCCAGTCCCAGTCCGAGCTGCTCGAATGCCTCGGCGTGGACCACTCCACCATCTCCAAGGCGCTACGCCGCATGCAGGACGCCGGCCTGGTCATCCGCGAGCCGGCCGCACATGACCGACGCGTCATGGTGGTCCACCTCACCGACAAGGGCCGGGCGATGCGCGAGCCCATCGCAGCCCTGTGGCAGGCCCTGGAGGAGACCACCGCGCGGAATCTGTCGGAGCAGCAGGCGGAGTCCTTCGTCGAGACCGCCTACGCCGTCACCGAGGCGATCAGCAGCCGCGCGCTGCCAAAGGAAGAGTCCGCGTGACTCCCCGGTGTGCACCCCATGCCCGCGCGCCACACCAGACGTGAAGAGGGGCACGCGGACTGGGGTGCACACCGTCCCGCATGCGGACGACGACGTCGCCGAGGTCACCGCCGCCCAGGTCCGCCGAGTGGTCGTCGATCTGATCGAGATGGGCCGCCGCCACGCGGGTGACCGCGACATCCTCATTGTCTTGGACGCCGGCTATGACGCCCCGCGCATGGCCCACCTCCTCGACGGCCTCCCGGTCGAGGTCCTGGGACGGATGCGCTCCGACCGCGTCATGCGACGGCCGACGCCCTCGCTCAAGGAGTACGCCCTGGCCTACCCCCAGGGCGGGCGACCGCCGAGGCACGACAAGGAGTTCCGCTTCGCCAAGCCGGAGACCTGGGGCGACCCGGACGCGGCGACGGTGCAGGTCACTGACCGGTACGGCACCGCCCGCGCAATGGCCTGGGACCGCATCCACCCGAGGCTGACCCCCCGCTCCGCGTGGATCGACCACTCCAGCGAACTCCCCATCACCGAAGGCACGTTGATCCGACTCCAGGTCGACCGCCTGCCCGGCGGCGGAGACCCGCTGCCCCCCTGGCTGTGGTCGTCGGCCAGCGCCCTGACCGGCGAGGACGTCGACAGTCGCTGGCAGGCATTCCTGCGCAGGTTCGACATCGAGCACACCTTCCGGCTGATGAAACAGACCCTCGGTTGGACCCGCCCGAAACTCCGCACCCACGAGGCCTGAGACCGCTGGACGTGGCTGATCATCGCCGCCCACACCCAGCTCCGGCTCACCCGCGAAGCCGCAGCGGACCTCCGCAGCCCCTGGGAGAAGCCGGCCGAGCCCGCACGGCTCACCCCGGCCCGAGTCCGCCGAGGGTTTCGGAACCTCCGCCCGCACCTGCACTGTCCAGCCCGTGCACCGAAGCCCTCAACACCCGGACGAGGAAGGGCACTTGGTTCGAGGAAGCGCCGTCCCACGACCCACTATGACGTCGGAAAAACGACCAGACGCCCCGAGAGCATCATCGAGCGCGACAGCCTCGGAGGTTAGAAGACGCGCTCAGGGCCCACGCCGGTGTTCTGCCGTCAGTGTGAGGTCCACCGGCGTGGTCACCGGCCCGTCCGCACACAACAGTGCATCGGTCAGCTCGGACAACGTGTTCCCGCGCGCGGTCAGGCAGTCGAAGAAGTCTTCCCTGAAGCGTGACGCCATCGCGAACGGCTCCCGGTCGGCATCGTGATGCAGCTTGCAGTTCGAGGGCAGGGAGGCCCGGCGGGGTGCTCAGCTTGGGCCACGACTCGGTCTCGACCTGGTGAACCGTGATGCAGTGCACGGCGTGACGTACGAGGGTGTGACCATGCCCTTCAAGCCGAGTTCGCGTATACCGCGCTTGCCGGGGAACGATTGCCACCCTGTAAAGCCTTCAGACTCACGAGGCGACGGGTTAACGGGTGGCTGCATAAGCCTGATTGTGCTGCTCATCGAAATCCCGGTCGCCTTTCTGCTGGGGCTGACGTCGGTCATCCGTGGATGGGGCCGTGTGGACGAGCAAACCGCGGCACCCCCGATGGACTGGGTTCCGATCCTTTGGCTCGGTGGGTTCACATTGGGCGTGCTCGTGATCGCCGTTACCTTCCTGTACTCGGCACATCCGTTCGCAGGAGCGGTCCAACTGCTCGTGGCAGCCGTTGCACTGTTTTTCACGGTCGCTGCTTGGCACGACCAGTACGAGCGTGCGCACCCACCTCCGCTACCAGCGAGGGCCGGGATGCCGCCTTCGAACCATGTGACCGACCGGTAGGACCCACAACGGCGGACGCTGAAGCACAAAGCCAGGCAGGCGCAGCAACTGGGGCAGCCATGCACACTCAACCCCGCGAAGTGTCGCGGTCAGCCACCGGCGACCATAAAGAGCAAGCTCAGGGGTGCAGCGGGCGGGTCACCGTGACGACCGCCGGCTCAGATTCGTAGTTCACCCGCGGCGAGGCGGTCACGGCCACCGCCGCAACCGGCCCGCCGCGCTGGCCTGACGCCGCGCTCAAGGCGATGGGCGACCACACCGCCCGGTTCCAGGTGGACCATGTCCACGCAGAACGCCACTGGCGAGCCCTCGAAGATGCTCAGGGTTGCCTCGGATCGCCTCTGTGAACCCGACCCCGTGCATGTGAACGAAGCCATGGAGATGGACCACCATCGAGCATTCCCGGCCTCGGCCCCCTCTCTGTCATGCGTCCTCTTCGCTGAGGCGGCCGACTGCCCACGGCAGGAGCTCTTCGGCCACCGCAAGACTGAACGGCCGTACCAGCGATCGAAGTTCAGCACAGGCGGTAGGACCGAGGGTGATGTAAGGGAGGGCGGCCAGTGTGTCGGTGGTGTGCTCGATCTCCGCCCTGCGCCGCGTACCGTCCTCGGTCAGGGCCAGGTGCGGTCCGTCCTCGAGCCATCCACGCTCACGCAGGTCCTGCACGGCCTGCTCCCATTCCTCCGGCGTCCATCCCCGCGAGCTGCGCAGCACCTCTGCGTCGACGTCGCCTGCGGCGGCGTGCGTGACGAGAGCTTCGATCCCGCTCAGTCCGGCGGTCAGCAGTGCCCCCACGTGACCGTCGCCACGGAACTCCCTGAGGAGAGTCTGCGCGTGCCAGAGCACGAGGTGGGGCGCGCTGGGCCACGGCAGTGCGGCGTGCGCGGCGAAAAGGGGCCGCCCCTGGGGCTGACTTACAGTCACTTTCGCCGCATTACGGGCCAGTTCCGCGGCGCGGGCCATCGCCGGTGAGGAGATCTCCGCGCCCAGGACGCGGCGGAGGGTGGCATCGATCCCTGTGAGCCGGGCAGCGGTGAACCGCTGTGGCGTAGCGACCTCCCACGCCGCGGGAACGGCCCGGCGCACCAGTTGGGGATTGAAGTTGTAGAACGTGGCGATGATCAGATCCGCCGGGGCGGCGCCGAGCGCGGCAGAGCGGGACGCGAAGTACCCCGTCCTGGCGTCCACGCCCAACTCGCCGTACTGGCTTGCGGCTTCGGGCGAGAAGTAGACGGCCCCGTGGTAAGGCTCGAGAGTTCTCCAGGTCTTGCGCGCGAGGGCGAGGCTGTCGCGTTCCGTGTTCTGCGTCATGAGCGGCTCTCCGTCCTGTGGCGGATGAAACGTGGGTGTTCATCGAGCACATGACGGCGCATGGGACACCGTCAGCCATACCGCCTGGTCGGTACGCTACCGGAGAGCAGCTCCGTCGACTACTGCCCTGCAACCAGTTCTCCGTGCGCCGGAGATCTCCCTCAAGCAGCCGGCTGATCACGACGTCGCCCAGAGCTAGAACGCGGAGTTGGCGAACCAGTGCGTCAGCAAGTCCTTCTCTCCGTCGAGGGTGAAGACCGCCGCATCGTGGCGCAGCCGGCCGTAGACGAGCAGCAGCAGATCGTCCGCCCGCCCATGAACGGTCGCGTCGGCGGTTTCGGCGGCATCGGGGTTCGCGTCGAGCCCGAAGCCGTCGGGCCGCAGGCGGACAAGCCAGTTTCCCTCACCGTCGGTCGCGTGGAAGCGGATGGTCACGTCGGGACCGCGCAGCTTGGCGACGTCGGGCGCGAAGGAGGTGGCGAAGGGCAGATTGACGAGGAACTCGTCGATCCCGTCGACCGCCAGCGGGCGGTCGATGCTGGGGTGGCGCCCCAGGGCCAGGTCGGAGTCGACGCGATGCATCAGGGTCTCGAAGAGCATCCGGCGTGCCCAGAAGCGGGCGTGCTGATCGACGCCCCATGCCCACATGGGCAGGTCCGGGTCGGTGGCCGCGAAGGCCTGGGCGGCCACATTCGCACTGTCGGTCAGCCAGTCGGCGTACTCCTCCTGCCGCTCCGGGAGCCGCAGGTCCACCTCCCGCTTGCGCGGGGGCTCCTGGATGCGCGCGTGCAGAAGACTCGAGAACCAACGCTGGACACTGCCGGTGTGCTTGACCAGGTCGGCCAGTGTCCAGCCGGGGCAGCTCGGCACGGGGGTCGTCAGGTCGGCATCCTTGAGCGCTGCGACGAGTCGGCCGGTCTCCACCGCGATTGCGGCGCGGTGGTCGACTGGAGTGGGTCCGTATGCGGGGCGTACCAACGAGTTCATCATGCGAGCCCTTCTCTGGGTGACGGTATCTGGTGACGGCGGGTCGGTCGCCGCCAGGCGAGTGAGCCTGTTGCGCTGCAGGCGTTCGGCGGCGCGGGAATCTGGCTGTCCCTGACCTCACGGCCCCCCGATGGGCGAGGGCGAGGCGCAGATGCCGATCCCGATGCCGCCTCGAGTCGGGTGTGGGCGAAAGCGGCGACGATAGGGGAACGCTGTTGGGCACGGGCCGGGGGCACGAGCCGGGCAGTGGGTCAGGTCGACGCTGCCGGGCCACCCGCTCCGGGCGCCCCGGTGCGCAGCCCGTCCATGAGGAGGTCGAAGAGGCGGGCGGCACGCGGGCGCCAGTCCTCCGTGGGCGCCATCTGCCACAGGCCTCCCATGGCGAGGATCAGATCGTCGGACGTCATGCCCGGCCGGATGGTGCCCGCCGCTTCGTTGGCGCGCAGCAGGAGCTCGGCCGCGTCGGTGACGGGGGTGTGCGCGGGCTTCGCGGGGCTGCCCGGCGCGCTGGTGGCGAGGCGGATCGCGTCGGCGAGACCGGCCTTGGTCATGGCGAACTCGGCCAGCCGGTCCATCCAGGCGCGCAGGGCCCGGTCGGGCGGCAGTTGTTCGAGCAACTGGGCCGCGCTGGCAGCGACCTGGCTCATCTCGTGGCGGTAGATCTCCAGGACGAGGGCCTCCCGGTTGGGGAAGTTGCGGTAGAAGGTGCCCTGCCCGACGCCCGCCTTCCTCGCGATCGCGCTGAGCGGTGCGTCAGGGCACAGGGTCAGTTCGACCAGGGCGACCTCGAGGATGCGCTCACGGTTGCGTTGTGCGTCCGAGCGCAGGGGCGCGTCCTTGTTGTGCTGCACTCGACTCTCCTCGGGGTGCGCGGGAACCCCACCCTTGCTAAGTGGACAACTGTCCGTTACGTTTGCCGGTAGCGGACGATTGTCCGGTTGGGTTCACCATAGCCCGGCCGGACCGCGCAGGAGTGCGCGGGCGTGCGCGTTCACCGTCAACGCCGTCCCACGCCCCCGTTCCGCCCCTCCACGACCGACGCACCCCGGCGGTCGCCAGGCACCGGCGACCGCCGCCCAGGTTTCCAGGAAGCGCGAAAGAAGCTCTCATGGCCTTACCGACGTCCAGCGTCATCACCTTGAACATCAACGGCGAGCGGCACACGCTGCCCGTCGACCACCGCACCACCCTGCTCGACGCACTGCGCGAACGGCTCGACCTCACCGGCACCAAGAAGGGCTGCGACCAGGGACAGTGCGGTGCCTGCACCGTTCTGGTCGACGGCCGCAGAACCCTGGCCTGTCTCCAGCTCGCCGTCGCGGCCGAAGAACGCGAGATCACCACCATCGAGGGCGTGGCGGACGGCGACCGCCTGCACCCCGTGCAGCAGGCGTTCCTCGACCTCGACGGCTACCAGTGCGGCTACTGCACACCGGGACAGATCTGTTCGGCGATCGGCGTGCTCGCGGAGCACGCCGCCGGCTGGCCGAGCGCCGCCACCGCCGACGTCCGGCCCACGGCCGGACCACCTCCCCTGACCGCGCAGGAGATCCGTGAGCGCATGAGCGGCAACCTGTGCCGTTGCGCCGCCTACACCTCGATCGTCGAGGCCGTCACCAGGGCCGCCGAAGCCGCGCCCCCGTCGCGCCCGGGCGTCGGACCGGAGCCGAAGGAGACTGCGGCATGAAGGAGTTCGGCTACCGGAAGGCCCCCGACGTCGCGGGCGCCGTCGCACTGCTCGACGCCGACCCCGAGGCGCGCTACCTCGCCGGCGGCACCAATCTGGTCGACCTGATGAAGACCGGCGTCGAACGCCCCGGACACCTCGTCGACGTGCGCGCTCTGGCGCTGGACCGCGTGGAGGCGACCGAGGACGGCGGCATACGGATCGGCGCCACCGTCACCAACAGCGACCTCGCGGCCCACCCCCTGGTCCGCACCCGCTACCCTGCTCTCGCCCAGGCGGTGCTCGCCGGCGCCTCGGGCCAGCTGCGCAACATGGCCACCGTCGGCGGCAATCTGCTCCAGCGCACCCGCTGCGCCTACTTCGCCGACGCCACCGGCCCCTGCAACAAGCGCGAGCCCGGCAGCGGCTGTCCTGCCATCAGAGGCGAGAACCGCAACCACGCCGTCCTCGGCGCCTCCGCCCACTGCGTGGCCGTGCACCCCTCCGACATGGCCGTCGCGTTGGCGGCCCTCGACGGCGTGGTGCACTACGAGACCGCCCAGGGGCCGGGCGAACTGCCCCTCGGCTGGTTCTACCTCCCGGTCTCCGACACCCCGCACCGGGAGACGGCCCTGCCGGCGGGCGCGCTGATCACCGCAGTCACCCTGCCGCCCGCTCCGGTCGCCGCCAACTCCCGCTACCGCAAGGTACGTGAGCGCGCCTCCTACGCGTTCGCCGTCGGCTCGGTCGCCGCCGCACTGCACGTCCGCGACGGCGTCGTGCACGACGTGCGCCTGGCGTTCGGCGCGGTGGCCTCCCGTCCCTGGCGGGCTCGCGCAGCCGAGCGCACCCTCCTCGGGGCGCGCGCCGTCGCGGAGTCGTTCGCAGCCGCGGCGGACGCCGAACTGGCCGCTGCCCGGCCCCTGTCGCACAACGGATTCAAGGTGACCCTGATGCGCAACCTGACCGTGGCAGTCCTGAGCGAACTCGCCGAGGAGGCCGCCCGATGACGGTGACGGAGGCGCCGCTCGCCGCTGTCCGCGCCGTCGGCACCGGTCATGTCCGCCTGGAGGGGCGGGACAAGGTCACCGGCGCGGCCCGGTACGCGGGCGAGGTCCCCTTCGCCGGGCTCGCCCACGGCTGGCTGGTGCTGTCCACCGTGGCGCGCGGCCGGATCCGCGACATCGAGGCGGACGCCGTCCTCGCGATGCCGGGCGTCCTGACCGTCGTGGACCACCGCAACGCCACTCCCCTGAAGACCGACTACATCGGGCTGCTGGGCACGGTCCCGGACCCGACGTGCGCGGTCTTCCAGAGCGACCGGGTGCCCCACCTGGGTTGGCCGGTGGCGCTGGTGGTCGCCGAGACGTCCGAACAGGCCCGTGAGGCGGCCGAGTTGCTGGTCGTCCACTACGAACAGGTTCCGCACGACATCGGGTTCACCGGCGACCACCCCGACGCCCACCCGTCCGACGGCCACATGCCCGCCGTGACGGACAAGGGCGACCTGGACGCCGAACTCGCCGCCTCCGCCGTCGTCGTGGAGGCCACGTACACCACTCCGGAAGAGCACCATCACCCCATGGAGCCCCATGCGGCCACCGCCCGCTGGGAGGCCGACCGGCTCGAGGTGGTCGACTCCAACCAGGGTGCCACCTGGGTCGTCGGAGAACTCGCGAACCTCTTCTCCCTCGATCCCGCGTCGGTGCGTGTGCGTTCGGAGCACGTCGGCGGCGGCTTCGGCAGCAAGGGCGTGCGCGCCCACCAAGTGGCCGCGGTGATGGCGTCCAGGATGACCGGACGCCCGGTGCGCGTCACCCTGACCCGCCGACAGATGTTCACGCTCGCCGGACACCGCAGCCCCACGATCCAGCGGGTCAGGCTCGGGGCGGACGCCGACGGACGGCTGCGCGCCCTGGACCACCGCTCGCTCAGCCGCACCTCCACCGTGTACGAGTTCGTCGAACCGAGCGCCGGCGTGGCCCGGGTGATGTACGACGCCGACGCGCACCGCACGGAGAACCAGGTCGTACCGCTCGACGTCCCGAGCCCCACCTGGATGCGTGCCCCGGGCGAGGCGCCGGGCTCCTTCGCGCTGGAGGCCGCGCTCGACGAACTCGCCCACGCGTGCGGCGTCGACCCGATCGAACTCCGCCTGCGCAACGAACCGGACCGTGGCCCGGTCTCCGGCCTCCCCTTCGCCGGCCGCAACCTGCGCGCCTGCTTCGAGGAAGGCGCTCGCCGCTTCGGCTGGCAACGGCGCGACCCACGGCCCGGGGTCCGGCGCGAGGGGCGCTGGCTGCTGGGCACCGGCACCGCGGCGGCCTCCTTCGGCGCAGGCGCCGCCCCCTCCACGGCCTCGATCACCGCCGAGGCGGACGGCCGCTTCACCGTGCGGATCGCGGCGGCGGACATCGGCACCGGCGCGCGGACCGCCCTCGCGCTGGTCGCCGCCGACGCCCTGGACGTGCCACCGCAACGCGTCCGCGTGCTCCTCGGCGACAGCGCGTTCGGGCCCGCGATGATCGCGGGCGGTTCCATGGGCACCCGGTCGTGGTCCTGGGCCGTCATGGCCGCTGCGGCCGAACTGCGCGACCGGCTCGTGCCGGGCGCGCCGATCCCGGCCGAGGGCGTCACCGTGCGCTCCGACACCACCGAGGCGATCGCCTCACTCGCTCAGAAGGAACGGCACTCCTTCGGCGCGCAGTTCGCCGAGGTCGCCGTGGACACCGCCACCGGCGAAGTGCGGGTGCGGCGCATGCTCGGCGTGTTCGCTGCGGGACGCATCGTCAATCCCCTCACGGCACGGGGCCAGTTCACCGGCGGCATGATCTGGGGCATCTCCATGGCGCTGCACGAGGAGGCCGCGCGCGACGCCGCCTCCGGCGGACCGGTCGGAGCGGATCTCGCGGGCTACCACGTCGCGACCCACGCCGACGTCCCGCGCGTGGAGGCGCACTGGGTGGCGGACGACGACCCCGACGACCCGGTGGGCATCAAGGGCATCGGCGAGATCGGCATCGTCGGCGCGGCCGCCGCCGTCGCCAACGCCGTGTGGCACGCCACCGGCGTACGCCACCGCAGCCTGCCCATCCGCCCCGACCGGGTCCTGACGGGCGGCCGGGATGCTTGACCTCGCACCGCAGCTGGGCGACTGGCTGGCCGAGGGCCGCACCGCCGCCGTCGCGACCGTCGTGTCCGTCGACGGCAGCGCGCCGCGCGGTCCGGGCGCCGCCCTGGCCGTCGACGGACGGGGAACCGTCGTCGGGTCGGTGTCGGGCGGCTGCGTAGAGGCTTCGGTCTACGACCTGTGCACGCAGGCGCTGGAGAGCGGCGACAGCGTCCTCGAACGCTTCGGCTACAGCGATGAGGACGCCTTCGCGGTGGGACTCACGTGCGGCGGCGTCCTCGACGTCCTGGTCACCCCCGTCACGGCGGACGGCCCGGTCGCCGCGCTGCTGCGTTCCGCCCTCGACAGTGCCGCACGAGGCGAGCCCGTGGCGCTCGTCAGGGTCGTCCGCGGTCCCTCCGTGCTGCTCGGCGCCGCGCTGCTCGTGCACGCCGACGGCTCCCGGGAGGGCGCACTCGGCGGGCACGAGGACCTCGACGGCGCCGCCACGGCGCAGGCCCTGGCCGCGCTCGACACCGGCCGCACCGGCACGGTCGAGCTGTCGCAGGACGGATCGCACTGCCCCGGCGGACTCACCCTGCTCGTCGAGCCGAGCGTGCCACCGCCCCGGATGATCGTCTTCGGGGCCGTCGACTTCGCGGCGGCACTCGTGCGGGCCGGAAAGTTCCTCGGCTATCACGTGACCGTGTGCGACGCCCGGCCCGTCTTCACCACCACGGAGCGATTCCCCGAGGCCGACGAGGTCGTCGTGGACTGGCCGCACCGCTATCTGCGGGGCACCAGGACGGACGGACGCACCGTGGTGTGCGTCCTCACCCACGACGCCAAGTTCGACGTCCCGCTGCTGGAGGTCGCGCTGAGGCTGCCGGTGTCGTTCGTCGGCGCCATGGGCTCCCGTCGCACCCACGCCGACCGGCACCGGCGACTGCGCGACATCGGCCTGCAGGAGGACGAGCTCGCGCGGCTGAGGTCGCCGATCGGCCTGGACCTCGGAGGGCGCACCCCGGAGGAGACCGCCTTGTCGATCACGGCGGAGATCGTCGCCGCCCGCCGGGGCGGGACGGGACTGCCGCTCACCGGTTCCGACAGGCCGATCCATCACCGCCGGTCCGCCTGATCCCGGACGGCCCGGCCCGTGCAGCCCCCGACGGAGTGCCCGTCGGGCAGCGGCGGTGCTGGGCCGGGACAGTGCGTCCGCCTCCCGCGTCGAAGGAGCCAGAGCACGGCTGAAGCGCTTGGCGGAACGAGGCCGGCTGGTGGAGAAGAGGCCGGGCAGATGCACGCTGCCCGCATCAGCGCGGAACCCTCGCGCCGGGCGGCCAGGCGGCGGCTCATGAGGATGGTCGTCGACCACAGAGTGACGGCTTCGCTGGTGTCGGTGCGCCGCTCGTAGTCCCGGACCAGGCGCCGGCTGCGCAGGCACCAGGCGAAAGATCGGACAGAGGCGAGAAAGGTACTGTCGGATGGCCGACTCGCCAGGGTCCGTGGGATCCGAGGCGGCCCGTTCGCCTTCCCGGCGGCGGCGCCGAATTCCATCGATACCGCGACGCGTTCAGTCCCGAGCCCCTTCGAGCGCCGCCTCCGCGAGAGCCTGGCGCACGGCCGCGGCAACCACGTTCGCGCGAAGGATCAGCCCCTCCCCTCCTGCCCAGAGTCGGGCCTCTCCCTCAGGCCGCCCCGCGGCCACGGTGCCGCGCCCCGTCCGGGGCGGTGCTTCGCGGCCATGGGGCGTGGTGCGGCGATGCGCCCACTGGCGGCCGTGGCTGTCCTCGCACTCCATCGCCGCGAGAACCCGGGGCTCGACAGGAGCCGTCGGCGGCGCGGCCGGGCCGGGCCGGCGAACCGTGATCCTGAGTGGCAGACTCGCTCCTCACCGGTTTTATCCGGATAAGATCTGGAATGTGATCACGTCACTACGGCTCTGGCACCGCCACCGTCCCCACGGCGGTCAAGGCCGAGCCGTACTTCTGTCACCGGTGCTCGTCACCGTCGTCATCGCCTCCCTGGCCGCCGCCACCCCCCGAGAGATCGCCTTCAGCCGTCTCCTGCCCGCCGCACCCGCCCTCGCAGCCGCGCTGTGGCCCGTGCTGCCGACGATTCTGCTGGGGGTCTTCTGCTTCGCGGTCATGATCGGCATCAGCTTCATGTACTCGGATCTGGGAACCCCGTACACGGCAGCCGCAATCGCCGCGGTCACGCTCGCGGCCGCGTATGCGAGCCATCTGCGGCTCCAGCGCGAGGAGACGCTCTTCCAGGTCCGGCTCGTCGCCGACGCAGCCCAACAGGTGCTGATGCGTCCGCTGCCGCACCGTATCCAGGACGTCGAGATCGAGTCGCTTTACCAGGCGGCCCAAGAGCAAGCACGCATCGGAGGGGATTTCTACGAGGCGGCCGACACCCGGTACGGGGTGCGCCTGCTCATCGGCGACGTACGCGGCAAGGGCCTGTCGGCAGTGGGGGCGGCCGCGGCAGTGACCAACTGTTTTCGGGAGAACGCCTACGACCAGCCCGACCTGACGGGCCTGATCCATCGTCTGCAGATCACCATGACCCGCTACAGCGCCGCGATCCCGGCCGAAGATCAGCCTGAGCACTTCGCCACCGCTGTGATCGCCGAGATCCCCTACGGCAGCGGGCACATCAAGGTCCTCAACTGCGGGCACCCGCCGCCGGTGCTTGTGCAGAGTGGCCGAGTCCGCGTTCTTGAGCCCACCCGGCCTTCCACTCCCCTCAATCTCGCGGCGCTCCTCGGAGACCACTACCACGTGGACACCGTGACCTTCGCCCCGGGCGACCACATGTTGCTCTACACCGACGGTGTGACAGAGACCCGTGACCGAGGCGGTACGTTCTTCCCGCTGCCCGACTGGATGCGCGGTCACCGCGAGACGCCGCCCCGTGAACTGCTGGACCAGCTGCACAAGGATCTGCTCCGCTACGGGGAAAGCGTCGACGACGACATCGCCGCCCTCGCCGTGCGCTGCCGGCACACCTCGGCAGCGGAGCACTCCTGAGGCCGTGCATCGAAAGTGGATCTTGAGCTGTGAATGATCACAGTTCATGGGGCGGGGAGATCTCACGGATGAGCAGTAGGCGGTGTTGGAGCCGTTGTCGCCGACGGGGGCGAAGGCGGGCGGCCGCTCGTCTGGTCGCGGCGGCTGCTGATCGACGGCATCCGGTTCCGGGTCCGGACCGGTGTGCCGTGGCGGGACGTACCCGTCGAGTACGGTCCGTGGGGCCGGATCTACGACCTGTTCCGCCGATGGCAGCGGGACGGCACCTGGCAGCGGATCCTTACCCGGCTCCAGTCCCTGGCCGACGCGAAGGGTTTGATCACGGGGATCTGAGCGTCGACTCAACCGTGTGCCGCGCCCATCAGCATGCGGCCGGGGCTCGCAAGCAGGGTGGCCTGCCGCCTCCAGGTCCTCCGGCTCCTCGGACGCGGGCCAGGTCGGCCCGTGCGAGTTGGCGATACCGATATCGGTGACTCCGGCCGCGCGCAGGGCTCGTACGGCCAGGCCGTGGACCAACAGCGCGCGGACGCCCTCGATCACCCCGCCACGACCCGCTTCTCGGCGATGCTCCGGGACGCCGTCCACACCGTCGCCCTCGCCGTCCTGGCGGCCGGCGGCACCTGCGCCCGTACGTCCCTGGAGACCGCCGCGAGCGCCGTCCGCTCGGCCGGGTTCGACGGACTGCACCGAGGAGCATCTGGAGGCCCTCGTCGAGGCGCTCGCGGCCGACACCGGCCGGATCTTCGGCGAACCCTGCGGGCGCCCGGGCTGGCGATGGAGCTCCACCTGGCCCCCGCCGGCCGGGAGGCCATCCTCCTCCAGGGCGCCCGTATCTCTCTCGCCGACGGGCCGTACACGCCTGCCGCACGGGAGACCCTCGCTACGGTGGGCGCTGCGCTGACGATCTGTGCGGATGATGTGACGCGATTGCTCACGGCGGCGCGGACGCCGTCGTGAGCCCCGGGTGGGCCCGGGCCCCTCGCGCCCTCCCGGCGGGGGATTGATTTCTGCTGCGGGTCGGTGAGGGCTGGTCGCGCGGTTCCCCGCGCCCCTTCCGGGGCGGCGCGCCGTCCGCCGACTACTCCCCAGGGAGTAATCCGCACCCGCCGTCGCCCCCGGCAGTACGCGTCACCTCGCCCTCCCGCCCGACGAAAGCCGTGGTTCTCACCGGAAGTCTGGGGACCGAAGCAGACGTCACCCGGAGGGAGATCGGTCAATGAGGGCCGCAGAGACAACCACGACGAGGACGGGACGCAGGCGAGCCGTTCCATGGGCGGTGCTCGGGCTGTGGATTGCCGTGATCGCGCTCGTCGGGCCGTTCGCGGCGAAGCTCGCCGACGTGCAGCACGACAAGGTCACCGACTACCTGCCGGCGAGCGCGGACTCGACGCAAGCGGCGAAGATCGAGGACAAGTTGCCCGGGGGCGAGACCACCGAGATGGTGCTCGTCTACCACCGGGACGGCGGGCTCAGCGCCGCCGACCGGAAGACCGCGGCCGGGCAGGTCGCGGAGATCACGCGGCAGCACGAGCTGATCGGCGGTGCACCCAAGGGGATTCCGTCCAAGGACGGCACGACCCTGATGTACCCGGTCGCCAGCAATGAGCCCGGGGCGAACGAGGAGCAGCGGGACAAGCTCGTCAACGACGTCCGCGAAGTCGCCCAGGGCGAAGGCGGGTTGAGCGTCGACGTGGGCGGCACCGGCGCGCTGGCCACCGACTCCGGCGCGGTCTACGACTCGCTCGGCGGACCGCTGCTCTACACCACCGTCGCCGTCGTCGCCGTACTGCTGATCCTGATCTACCGCAGCCCCGTGCTGTGGCTCGTGCCCCTCGTCGTCGCCGGGATCGCCGACTACATGTCCATGGGTGTCGCCTACGGCCTCAACCAGGCCTTCGGCACGACCGTCTCGGGGCAGAGTTCGGGTGTGATGACGATCCTCGTGTTCGGGGCGGGCACGGACTACGCGCTGCTGCTCGTCTCGCGCTACCGGGAGGAGCTGCGGCGCTTCGAGCGACCGTACGAGGCCATGGTCGCCGCCCTGCGCGGCTGCGGGCCCGCCGTGCTCGCCTCCTCAGGCACCGTCGCCGCCGGACTGCTGTGCCTGCTCGCCGCCGACCTCAACAGCAGCCGGGGCATGGGCCCGCTCGGCACCGTCGGTGTGCTGTGCGCGCTGATCGCGATGATGACCCTGCTCCCCGCCATCCTCGTAGTGGTCGGACGGCGTGTGTTCTGGCCGCTCGTGCCCGTCTTCGGGAGCACGCCCAAGCAGCGGCGGAGCCTGTTCTCGGCGATGGGCAGCTCTGCCGGACGCAGGCCGCTGACCGTACTCGCGAGCGGTGCCGTACTGCTCGGCGCCCTCGCCCTGGGCTCGCTCAACCTGCCGGGACCGCTCAAGCAGGAGGACTCCTTCGTCAACAAGCCGGAGGCCGTCGTCGCGATGGAGACCCTTGCCAAGTCCTATCCCGGGCAGGGCAGCCAGCCCATCGACGTGATCACCCCGCAGGGGCGCGCCGACGAGACCCTCGCGACCGTCCGTGGCACACCGGGCGTCGGCAGCGCGGAGAAGGGGCGTACGGGAGACGGCTGGACCGAGATCTCCGTCTTCGCGAAGAGCGCACCCCAGTCGGCGGGGGAGACCGCCACCATCAAGTCCCTGCGGGCCGAACTGAAGGGCTCCTACGTCGGCGGGGACAGCGCCCAGCAGATCGACCTGGAGGTCACCAACGCCCGGGACACGAAGATCGTTGTACCGCTCGTCCTCGTCTCCGTGATGCTCATCCTGATCGGGCTGCTGCGGAGTCTGGTCGCACCGCTGCTCCTGGTGGTCGCGGTCGTCGCGGTGTGGGGCGCCTCCCTCGGGATCGGCGGACTGGTCTTCGAACCGCTCCTCGGCCTCAAGGGCACCGATCCGGGGCTCGGACTGCTGTCCTTCGTGTTCCTGGTCGCCCTCGGCGTCGATTACGGCATCTTCCTCATGCATCGGATGAGGGAGGAGTCCCTGGCGGGAGCAGAACCGACCGCGGCGGCACTCACCGCGCTGCGCACCACCGGCGGCGTCATCGCCTCCGCCGGACTGGTCCTCGCCGCGACCTTCGCCGTGCTGACGAACATGGGCCTGGTGCAGCTGGTCCAGCTCGGCTTCGTGATCGCCGTCGGCGTCCTGCTCGACACCTTCCTCGTACGGACGTACCTGGTGACCAGCGCCAGCGTCGCCCTGCGCCGGAAGGTGTGGTGGCCGGGCGTGCTCTCACGGGAGCCCGACCCGGCCGAACGGACCGGACCGGCCGGACCGACCGAGCCGCCGCAGCAGGCGGAAACCGTCGGCGCACCCTGAGCACGCTGATCGAACGCCTCGATCGAGCACTCTGATCGAACGCTCTGATCCAGCACGCCGATCGAGCACCTTGATCCGGCGGGCCCGCCCGGGTGCCTCTCCTTCCGGAGGGCGCCCGGGTTCCCGCACGAGTACCGGAAGATGGAGCCGTGGAAGAACGGGGAACGACCACAGGAGTACGCGACCGGGCGGCGGCGGAGACGGCGGCCGGTGGCGGCGGGCGGTCCCG
Organism: Streptomyces sp. NPDC037083; assembly: GCF_055606485.1. Classification (NCBI taxonomy): domain Bacteria; kingdom Bacillati; phylum Actinomycetota; class Actinomycetes; order Kitasatosporales; family Streptomycetaceae; genus Streptomyces; species Streptomyces sp. NPDC037083. Next base: position 118,628 of record NZ_JBVJSQ010000018.1, read on the forward strand.
TCGCGTCGAGCGCATCATGTCCGCCATCAACCGCGAACCGCTGACCGCGCCGCACCGCACCCGCAACGACGCGGTCCTCGCGCTGGGCGTCGCCGTGCTCGCCGTAGCCATCGCCCTGATGGGCGGCGAAGGGATCCGGCCCGACCATCTCGGCTGGACGCTGCTGCTCGCCGGGCATGTGCCCCTCGTATGGCGGCGCCGCCGTCCGGTGGTGGCCCTGCTCGGGGTGGTGGCCTGCGTGGCTCCGTACCAGGCCCTCGACTACAACCCCGCCCCGCCCATCCCCGCGACCATCCTGGCGCTCTACACCGTCGCGGCGACCGGCGCCGTACGGCGCACGCTGCTCACCGGTGTCGCCGTCCTCGGCCCGACAGTGATCATCAACGGCCTCACCAACCCGAAGGGGGCGCCGGAGTCCCTGGAGATCTCCGGCTGGATCATCGCGGTCTTGTTCATCGGTATCGACGTCCGCTACTACCGCTGGTACGTCGCCTCCATCGTCGAGCGGGCCGAACGGGCCGAACGCACCCGGGAGGAGGAGGCCAGGCGCCGCGTCGCCGAGGAACGGCTGCGGATCGCCCGTGACCTGCACGACCTGCTCGCCCACAGCATCACGCTCATTGGCGTGCAGACGTCCGTGGCGGCCCACGTCCTCACCGCCGACCCCGATCGCCTCGACCGCAAGGCCGTCGCCCAGGCACTGGACGACATCGCGGGGACCTGCCGGACCGCCCGGGGGGAACTGCGTACGACGCTGGAGGTGCTGCGGGCGCATGACACGGTCGTGGGAGTGGGCGCGGATCTGGGAGCGGGGGCCGGTTCCGTGTCCGGTTCTGTTTCCGGGGCCGAGGACATGCGGGGGCCGCTGCCCGGGATCGACGGACTGGCCGGTCTCGCGGAGACCGGCCGGGTGGCCGGGGCCAAGGTCGAACTGTCCGTCCGCGCGGACGGCATCCCGCCCTCCGTAGGCGCCGCCGCGTACCGGATCGTGCAGGAGGCGCTCACCAACGCCGTACGTCACGGTGGTCGCGAGGACCTCACCGTGCGGGTGGGTCTGTGGACCGCGGACGGCGCACTGCGGGTGAGTGTCAGGGACGACGGGACGGGCGGGAACGCCGGCTCGGGCGGCGGGGTGGGCCCGTCCGACGGCAGGCCGGGGTTCGGGCTCGTCGGAATGCGGGAGCGGGCCCGTAGCGTGGGCGGGACACTGGACGCCGGTCCGGGGCCCGCTGGGGGCTTCGAGGTGACCGCCACACTGCCGCTGTCCCGGGAGGACGAGGTTCGATGACCATCCGCGTACTGCTGGCCGACGACCAGAACCTCGTACGGGCCTCCTTCGCGATGCTCGTTTCGTCGGCCGGGGACATGGAGGTCGTCGCCGAGGCGGGCACCGGGCGGGAGGCCGTGGCGCTGGCCCGGTCGGCGCGGGCCGATCTCATCGTGATGGACATCCGCATGCCCGACCTCGACGGGATCGAGGCGACCCGGCTCATCGCCGCCGACGAGGATCTCGCGGGGGTGAAGGTGCTCGTCCTGACGACGTACGAGACCGACGAGCACATCGTCGAGGCACTGCGGGCCGGGGCGTCCGGCTTCCTTGTGAAGGACATCAGGCCGGCCGAACTCCTCGACGCCATCCGGACGGTGGCCGCGGGGGAGTCCCTCCTCTCGCCCGGTCCCACCTCGCGGCTGATCGCCCGCTTTCTGCGCGCGCCGAACACCGCGACGACATCCGCAGTGGGCGGGCCGAGCGGGCTGTCCGAACGGGAACGGCAGGTGCTCGCGCTGGTCGCGCGCGGTCTCAACAACTCCGAGATCGCCGACGCGTTGGGACTCAGCCCGCTGACCGCCAAGACCCATGTCAGCCGGATCATGGGCAAGTTGGGGGCGCGGGACCGGGCACAGCTGGTGATCGTGGCGTACGAGTCGGGGCTTGTGATACCCGGGACTGCCTGAGTTCGGGCCGACTCCGGGCCGACTCCGGGTCGGGTTCGGGTTGCGTTGCGGGGGTCTGTTGTGCGGTCCCTCAACTCCCTGAGGTTGCACGGGCATTGCTCTGTCCCTCGGTGCGCACAAGGGCCTGTGTGAGGTCGTGATCAACCTGTCGGCTTCAGGAGGTCGTTGATCCAGATCATCGAGGCGCGGAGGTGGAGGCCGGCGAGGTGGCTTTCGGGCGTCTTGCCGTATCGAGTAGGGATGCCCCGCCAGGCCTTCAGCTTGTTGATCAGGCGCTCAACGGTGTTCCGCTCCTTGTAGAGATCGGCCTCGTGGCTTACGGGCCGGCCGCCCCGGGTGCCTTTCTTCTTCCGGTTGGCGGCCTGGTCCTTCTTCTCCGGAATCACTGCCTTGATGCCGCGTCTGCGCAGGTGGGCCCGGTTGCCGCGGGACGAGTAGGCCTTGTCCCCGGTGACCGCGTCGGGCCGGGTGCGGGGGCGGCCGATGGGGCCGCGGACCCGTAACTTCTTGAGCACCGGGATGACCTGTGGGCTGTCCGCGGCTTGGCCCGCGGTCAGCACGAACGCCAGCGGGCGGCACTTGCGGTCGGCGGCCAGATGGACCTTGCTGGTCTGCCCACCCCTGGAGCGTCCGAGGAGAGCGGCCTTCAGGCGGACTCTGCGCCGACGCGGGATGCGTCGTCGCTCCTCCCGCTCGGGATCTGCTTTGACGTCCTGCCCGCTATGTTCTTCGAGGCTGCCCCCTTTGACCTGGCCTTCTCCTCCTCGGCGGCAGCCTTCTCCAGCGCAGTGATGACGTCCTCGCCCAAGTGCATCCCGGAGGCATCGTGGTGTGCCCGCGCGGTGGTGGAGTCGATACTGACCAGGGACAGGTCCACCTCACCCCGCTTTGCCGCTTCCGCGATCATGCCCTCCAGCAGGGCCTCGAAGACGCCGGCGTCACGCCACTGCCGGAAGCGGTTGTGCACGGTCGACCAAGCGCCGAACTCCTGCGGCATCTCCCGCCACTGCCCGCCGGTCTTGAACCGCCAGATCACACCCTCGAACTGCTGCCGGAGCCGCTCGGGGTACGGCCCGTACTCGCCGATCGGCGGGTACGGCTTCGATGAACTCCCCATCTGGTCCGTCAGTTGCACTCGCGTCACACAAGAAGGTCTACCGGTCCAGACCCCGCCACGAAGGCGAATCCCGCAGACTGATCACGACTCGATACGCGCCCTAGTGGTCACCTCGGGACGCACCTGGAACCAACTGCCGGCGGGCTAAGGACTGTCGGGGGTGACCGCCCTTCGCCGGTTCACCGTGTGTCGAGGTGGTGGAAATCGGGCTGTGGTCATGCAGGCAACCCTTGGGTGCCCTTGCGGACGGCCCATCGAAATCCGCTGTCGACAGGTAAATATCAGGGGCGGACGAGGTGGAGAGGCACTTGGACGGGCCTACGTCGCAACCTTCTGGTGGGGCGACTCCATGAGTCCCTGATGGAGTTGAACGACAGCACGCACCGAGCGGAAAGCAGGCCAGGCCGACGCCGGTGCCTGTTGATCCATCTGAGTGAGGCCATATCGGCGTCGTCCAGCGGCGCCAGTGCTCTGGTGGGCGTCGCATGCATGGGCGCAGCCGGACAGACGGATCCTCCAGGTGTGCTGCGCGCCCTAGCGATCCGCCGTGGCGGGCGCCGCCGGCAGCCGCACTACGACGGCCGCTTGCGGGACTTGGAACACCATGATCTACGATTATCGTCGTGATGACGATAAAAGAGAGCGCGAACGCGGCCGAGGTCCGGGCGGCGCTGGGCCTGGGCGAGGAACACCGTGAATGGACGGAGGCGCTGGAGCGGACCCCCGTCGGCGCCGCTGGGGCCGAAATCCCCACAGGTCGCCAACTTGCTTTCCTGCTGGCGCAGTTGAGGGTGCCGGCCGAGGACCGGGCGGAGGTGGCCGAGGCGGCGGAGAAGGCGACCGAGGCCGGTACGCCCTGGTTCTGGCTCCTGGAGCGTACGGTCGCGTCCCTGCGCGCCAGCATGGGCCTCGACACCCCCATGCCGTCGCGCCCCGCCCTCACCGACCACGGCCCGACCGGCCGTTGGCTCACGCTGCTGGCCTGCCTCGCCGTCGTACCGGACGTCCGCGCCCTGCATGCGACCATGGAGACGCCGGACGACGTCTCGTGGGCGAGCCTGGGCATCCTCGGAGAGAAGGTGGCCGTACGGCGAAGGACGCTGGAAGCAGCGGGAGCCGAGGTCGAGCCTCCTTTCCCGTTCGACGACTACGTCCTGCCGGTGTTCCAGGGCCGCCGCTACCGCCTCGACGGCTTCGACTGCCGGGCGTCGAACGACTTCATCGACGTACGACTGCCCTACGGCACAGAGCCGTTCGGAATCCTCGCGGACATGGCCTGGGCTCACGAGTTCCACTACTTCTTCCGCCGGCTCCCCCGCCGGTACGCGAACGGAGTGCCGTTCGGCTACACGGGCATTCCGTGCTATCTCGGCAGCTGGATCAACGACCCTGCTGTTGCGGACTTCTTCCCCCGGGACCACGAGATCCGGCGCTTCACCAGCGCGTACCAGTACATCAACAACAGGGGTCCCGGTCCGGCAGACAAGACAGGCCTCACACCCGGCGACCGAGACGCACTGGAACACGCCTTCGGACAATCGCCTGCGGACCGCCCAACAGCCCTCCGCCTGACCCCGACCACCCCCGTGCAGCGAGCAGTCCTGGAACACCTGAAAGCCGGCAACCACTGGTCCTTGAACTACAGCGGGCAAGCCATCTGGTCCTACTCGCCCTCTCCCCGCCGGACGACATGAGCTGAGCGACAGTCGGCGCGGAGCGCACCGACCCCCGCTACGGGAGGCTTTCGCCTTCTACATGGACACCTGCGGCTAGGTGGCATTCAGTCCGTTCCAGTTCGATCGTCACCAATACCATGACGCCTTGCGGGCCCTGAGCGCGGTGGTCGGCTCCGACGCCGACGGCACGCGCGCATGAGCACTGCCGTCGGCCCGTCTTGGCCGCAGATGAAGTCCAGAGGCGGAGAAGGGCGGCGCGGTGGATCCGTCATCACCCGCCGGCGACGGGCAGGTTGTGCCACCAGTGACCGCATCCGCCGGAGCAGAAGCGTTCGCGTCGCCGTTCGTCCGCGACCGCGAGTACCGCGACCAGCAGCCGGAACGCCTTGCGGCGTTCATCGACAGGGGTGAGGGCGGCGATCTTCCCCAGTTGCTGGTCGATCGGGCCGCGGGTGACCAGAACAGCGGGCGTGTGCGTCGGGCGCAGCCCGGCACGCCGGATGCTCTCCGGTCCGTCTTCGGTGACGGCGCGGGCCTGAACGCAGTGATGGCGCAGGAACAGGAGCACCTCAGCCTGCTCCTCCGGGCCGTGGGTGTCGAACCACTCGGTGCCCTGTGACATCGGGCGCAGGCCTTGGGCGAGTTCGTTGAGGATGATGTCTCGCTCGGTCATGATCAGCTCCCGCAGTCCAGCGAGACGACGACCTCAGCGGTCTCGTCGAAGAAAGCGCAAAGTTGCTGCACGGCCTGCCGACAGTATTGCGGGTCGAGGCCGCCACGGCGCGGACTTCGAGCCATCGCTCCCAGGGACCGCCCGAGGCTGGGAACCGAGTTGTGCTGGAGATCAGGGAGCTGCGGTATTTCGTGGCTGTCGCCGAGGAACTGCACTTCGGCCGTGCTGCCGCCAGGCTCTCCATCGCGCAGCCTGCGCTGCCGAGGTCTTCCCCCGGTGGCCAGGTGTCCCCGACGACGGGACCGGCCCCGAGATCTCCGATGCCGCCGAGCTCATCTCACTGGTCAGGAGCGGCCGGGTCGTCGCCGTCGTACCCCGCTCACTCATCGCACCCGCCCCTCCGGGCATCGTGTGCGTTCCCGTCGCCGGCGCAGGCCCCAGCCGGCTCGTCGTCGCCCGCCGGGAAGACGACCACCGCGACCACGTCATCGCACTCGTTGCCGCCGCTGCCTCACTGCGACGGTGAATCATCGCCTCTTTCGACAGTCCCGAGCTGGATACCAGACCCCTCCTTCACGCACGCCGAAGCGCATATCGCCCCACTGAGTCACCACACTTGAACTGCCACCCAACCAGATGAAGGGGCCCTCGCCCGTGGGCCGGGGTACCAGGCTCCGTCGCACCTCGCGTGCCCGACCAGCAGGCCGTCACCCGGGCGGCCATAGTCATCCGGTAGCGAGGTGACTCCACGAATCAGCGGCGGGTGAGGCGGGTGAGAGTGACCCCGTTGGGGAAGGCGGTGCGCTCGGCGACGTCGAAGGCGGTGGGGTCGAAGGCACCGTCGACCAGCGCGATTCCGGTCCCGGCAACGACCGGATAGGTCTTGATCAGCAGCTCGTCGATCTCTGGCAATAGAGCGCCCGCGAGCTGGCCGCCACCGCAGAGCCAGATGTCCAGGCCGGCGTCCACCTCGCCCTTGAGCTCGCGGACGAGGGCCAGTGGGTCGCTCGGCACGACGGTGACGGCTGGGTCGGTGTCCGACTTGAGGGTGCTGGACACGACGTACTGGCGCAGGTGCGCGTACGGGCTGGTGATCCCGTTGTCGAGGGCAGGACGGTAGGTACCGAGGCCCATGACGACGGTGTCGAAACGCCGGTTGGGCGCGTCGGCGACGCCGACGGCCGCGCGGTATGCGGTCGGGATGGTATCCGGGTACAGCGCGTTCATCCAGGTCGAGTAGGCGGCGGCCTGCTGCTCATCGCCCTGCGGAAAGAAGTCGAACTCGCCACCGGGGCCGGCGATGCGACCGTCGAGCGTGACGCCGATGTAGTACACGAGCTTTCGCATGTGACCCCCACACGTAGTACTCTGTTTGAAGTGGTTTGAACGTAGTACTACATCCGGAGTGGTGTCAATGGTGAGACGGAACGACCAGCGGCGCGCAGCCCTCGTTGACGCGGCGATCGAGGTGCTGGCCCGGGAAGGCGCACGCGGCCTGACTTTCCGTGCCGTGGATGCCGAGGCCGCCGTACCCGCCGGCACCGCGTCCAACTACTTCGCCAGCCGCGACGACCTGTTCACTCAGGCCGGCGCCCGGGTCTACGAGCGACTCCAGCCCGACGAGGCCACGATCGCCCGCCAGCAGGCAGCCGGCCGCGACCGGGACACCTATGCGGAGCTGATGCGCGAACTCGTCGGCCGCATCACCTCCTTCCGCACCGGTTACCTCGCGCTGCTGGAACTTCGCCTTGAGGCCACCCGCCGCCCCGAACTGCGCAAGGTCCTCACTGAGCGAGTCCGGGCCGATGTCGACGCCAACGTCGCCCATCACGAGGCCTCCGGCCTCCCTGGCGACGCCACGGCGGTCAAACTGCTCATACTCACGCTGAACTGGCTGATCGTTGAGCAACTGACACTGCCGGACGTCTTCACCGAGGCAGAGCGTGAGCAGCTGGTGACGGCCGCTGTGGAGCGCATCGTGGCTGCGGAGTAGATGACTTGGCCCCAGAGGCGACGCAAGCCGACCGCAGTGGACGTGGGCCGGACCGAACCGGCCTCGGCGTGTGCCGCCCTGGGTCGGTCCCTGATCCGAAAGAAGGGTCCCTAGCGGGTGATCCGCAGATCAACGGAGCCTGGCTTACTCGTACATGCTGGCAGATGCCGAGAACTTGCAGGTCGTTTCGTCCACACCGACGCCGGCGCACCGGCTGGACGCCCTGGCCCTCGGTCATCGCGGCGGCTTCGAGCTCCTGCAGGTCGCCGTGCAGCAACAACTCAAGGTCGTGGTCCTTGATGGACCGATCCACGGTCACGCCGAGCGACTCGAGCCGCGGCAGAACGGGCCGGTACCTCGGCGCACGGTGCTCACGAAAACGTTGACCCGAGCCTTGCCCTCCTCGCGCGCCGCGCTGAGCGGGTCGGCGAGGCTCCTCTCGACTTCCTGTAGCACTCCCTCGCGGGATGCCGTCCAGCGACAGCCCGCGTACCTGCTCAACGAAGGTCGTGCGGGAACAGCTCCTGTGGTCGCAGCAAGGCTGGCGCACCCGCAGCCGGGTGATGACCCAGCGTGAGCCCAACATTCCTTCTCCCAGGGGCCGTTGATACGCACTGTGCACGCGGCAAGCCTGCTCGCGGCATACCGGGCATCGGCCGGGGTGCTCCTCGCCTCGCTTCGTTGGCTCTTGAAGCGAGTGGGGAGGGTGGGGAGCGAAGAGCAGATCTTGATCGCCGATAGGTTCGGGCCATGACTGGTGACTGGCGGATGGACAGGATCGGGGCTGCTCTGCGGGGCGAGAACCCGACGGTGTTACGGCGGCTCGAGTCGGGATTTGCGGTGATCGGCGACGTCCAGTTCCTGCCGGGCTACTCGGTTCTCCTCGTGGATGAACTGAACGTTCAGCGGCTGTCTGACTTGCCGAGGGCCAAGCGGCTGACATTTCTGTCCGACATGGACCGACTCGGAGAAGCGGTTGAGCGGGCCTGTCGGCAGCTGGACCCTGGTTTCCGCCGGGTCAACCTGGAAATCCTGGGGAACGCTGATCCGTTCTTGCATGCCCATGTCTGGCCACGGTTCGAGTGGGAGCCAGCCGAGCTGGTGGGGAAGCCGGTGTGGCTGTATCCGCGTGAGCGGTGGAGTGACCAGACGTTCACGCTCGGGTCGCAGCATGATGTGCTGCGGGATGCGATCGGCAGCGAACTGGACCGGTTGCGTTCGCCACACTGAGCTCAACCGCCCCGAGCGCGACGACGAAAAGCCGGTCTCCCCAACCGACGTGGCCCGTCCCATCCGGAGCTCGATCATCAACACCTGCCCAGCCACCGCGGGTTGACGTTCCGTCGCACACCTTCGTGATCACAGTGGCCTTCCTCATGCCCGCCCTCGACCCGCGACCGGACGTAGGGCGATTCCGCGGAATCGAACGGCCATTCGCACCTGTACCTCTCTCGGGTGATTCCTGGAGTGGCCGGTACCTGGTTTCCGATCTGCGGCCGATGTGAGGGTGTCAGCGGTCGGAGTAGGCAAAAAAGGGCGGGTGGTCCAGGTGTTCCAGTGGCTGGATTCGGGAGGGGCCGCAGGGCTGGCCGCCGGCCTGAGTGGTCTGGTCGCCGTGTTGGTCCGGTACCGGGTGAGGCTGGCCAGGGAGCAGCGCCGGGCCATGGTGGAGGTGGTGGGGGCACTGGCCGGTGACCTGAGGGCGGTGCGGGTGCGACAGCGCAGTGGGGGCGCGGAATGGTCGGTGGACCTGGGTGCCGACGAGGGCGGCCCTGGGTTGGCGCGGGGCGGTGTGCGGCGTGGTGAGGGGCGGTGCCCGTGACGTCGGCTGAGGAGGGCAGCCCACATCCGAATGCGCAACGGGGTAGGGACCGCAAGGCTATGGAGGCCTTCTACCGGGAACGGCACCCGCGGCTACGGCAGTTCGTGGCGCGACGGGTCGTGGGGCAGGGCGAGGTGGAGGACGTGTGCCAGGAGATCTGGCGGCTCTTCTTCAATCGGTTCGAGGTGTTCCGGGCGGACTACGACGATCCGGCGCAGGCGCTGTATCCGATCGCCCGGTGCCGCATCGCCGATTTCTGGAAGCAGCGCACCGGCAGGCGGGAGTTCCTCGTGGCGGGCGAGGATCTGGTGGAACTGGCCGTGAAAGTACGGCTGGTCGTGACCGATGACGGCGACTGCCGGCCGTGGGACCTGCAGCAGGCCCTGGCTGCGTTGCCGACTCGGCAGCGGGAGGCGCTGTCACTGCGGTATCTGGAGGACTTGAGCGTGCGTACCACGGCGGCTGAGATGGGCGTCAGCGAGAACACCGTCAAGAAGCATCTCAAGGACGGACTGGCGGCGTTGCGCGCGCTACCGTCCCTGACGTCCTACCAGAGTGCTGCCACCGTGCCACAGGAGGTGCACAAGTGACTCAGGGCAACGACCGGCAGCGGCATTTCGACGTCCCGGAGAACGAACTCGCGCACGGCTTCGCGGCGGTCATGGACAGCCTGGACCGCCTCACCGAGGAGGAAAGCCGGAAGCTGGACCGGCAGGCCGACTGCGCGGTCCGCGGCCACGACGCCTACCTTGAGGGTCTGGACCTCCTGGAGCAGGGCGAAGTCGACGACGCCCGGCACCGACTCCACATCGCACTGCACCACCACGTGCCAGGCGTCCAGGACGCTCTGGATGCTCTGGCTGCTCTGGACAGGGCTGCAAGCACGGCAGGCGGGCCTGTCTCACACACGGCGGCCTTTGACGGGTCCCGCATGTCCCTGCCGGTGATTCCGGTTCTGGATGACGTCCGGCAGACGCTGCGCGAAGAGGCGGTGGGGGTGTGGGCGGTGGTCACGCATGGACCGGTGTCCCCGGCACCCTTCGGTGTGCCGCACCGGGACGGCGTAGGCCCCGCCGCGCCCGACAGGCGCCTCGAACACGCCGATCAGGAGCAAGTTGCCCGGGTTGCCGGCGCTCCTGGCGCTGTGGGGGTGCGTGATCAGCGCCAGTTCCGCGAGCAGTTGAAGGAACTACGGATCGTGCGCGTGCGGAGCCCGCTGGCCCAACTCGACGAAGGGCCCACGACGTCGGACGCGGCCACGAAGCGGTCACAGGCAGCCGCTTCCCTGGTGCTGAACCGGGACGCGCTTCCTCCGTGGGACTTCGTGGCCGGCTATCTGGACGCCTGCGGCCTGACGCCGCCCCAGTGCCTGCCCTGGCGCCGGGCCTGGCTGGAGCTGGACAGCGCCACGCACGCCGTATCGCGGCCCGGGCCAGAGGCAACCGTCCTCAGCGAGCCGGGCGAGGACGCAGAAGCCGGCAAGGACATCGTGGTCCGCCTCCTAAGGCAGACAGCACCCACCGCCCGCGAGCGGGCAGAGACGGAACACCCCTCTCACCGGCATGCCTGGCGGACGGCGCAGTCCACCCCTGACGCCAGGTCATCGGTTCGGAAGCGGCCGGGGCGCTGGATGAGGTGGCTGCATCACCACTCGGTCGCCGCGGCGTGCGCGGCACTTGCCGTCCTGGCTGCCAGCTGGTGCCTGAAGCCCCTCCACGATCAGGCGGGCACCAGGCAGATCGAGGCCCTCAGGAAGCAGCGCTGCGGGACGCTGAACCCCGCGCTCGTCGCGCGGCCCGACGGGGAGTGCATCGGCGTCACCGACGGCAGTGACCACTCCGACGTCTTCGGCTCCGAGCTGCGGCAGGTGCTGAGGGCCATGGCCGCGGAGAACCGCAAGGTGCAGGCCGTTCCCCACGTCACGGTCGCGTTCCTGGCACCGCTGACGTCCAAGGGCGCGACGGGCGACCTGACATCAGACCAGTACGTCGACGAGGTCGAGGGTGCCTATACCGCCGTCGAACAGGCCAACGCGAGTGACAGCACGGTCAAGATCCGCGTGCTGCTGGCCAACATGGGCAGCGACGAGCGCTACTGGAGGGACACCGTCGACCAGTTGAAAGCCGAGAAGAATCTGGTGGCTGTCACCGGCATGGGGTCGGGCCGGCGGGAGTCGGTCCAGGCCGCGCGTGAGCTGAGCGAGGCCGGCATCCCCATGGTCGCCGACACCGCCAGTGCCGACGGCTTCGACACCACCGGCACCATCGACGGCCAGGGGCGCATCAACGGCCTGGTCCGGGCCGGCTTCACCAACCGGACGCTGCTCACGGCGGCCGCTGACGAACTGGCGGGCGACACACACACCGCCGCCCTTGTCAGAACGTCCGGAACCGCCGACCTGTACGCGCAGTCCCTCTACCGTGGCTTCCGCACTCTTTCCGGGCTGAAGAAACACCTCGACCCCGCCGCGGACTTCACTTTCGACCCGCGTGGCAGTCTCGACGTCGCCTTGCCCGCCTTGACGCGGGCCATCTGCTACACCGGCCGTCCCATCGACACCGTGTACTTCGCCGCCCCCGAGACGTACCTGCCCGCTTTCCTCACCGCACTCAGCCAACGCAGCTGCCACAATCAACCCATCACGGTCGTCACCGGATCCGGTACCGCCGGCCTGAGCGGCGTGACCCTGGCCGGCCTGCACCAGCCCGAGGCGCCCATCACGGTGCTCTACCCCTCCCTGCCCGACTCCGACGCCCTGAGCAGTTCATCCAATGGCGACCACGCGCTGTACCGGGACTTCCTGCAGGCCTTCAGCGGCGACCACCACGGACAGACCTTCCACCCCGGCCACGCAACCCGCGGCTACGGCGCCGTACTCGCCCACGACGCCGTCGTGACCGTCGCGACCGCTGTTCGCAAAGCCACCCGTGCCACCGGCCTGCCCGACCGACACGCGGTCCTAGACCACCTCTACGACCTCACTGGCAACGCCGTCCCAGGCGCCAGTGGCCGCTTCGGCATCGACCCCACCACCGGCAACCGCACCACCACTCCCGTCACCACACACCGCCTCGGCAACACCACTTGACCCACCGGTCCGGGCCCGACAACCTCACGCGCTCATCCCCCTGTCCCAACAACCAGATTGCCCAGACCGGAGGATCACTCGTTACGGAGAAACTCCGAGTGGTACCAGGGGCATCGAGGCCACGATCGTCGCGCCCATGGCCAGGGTTTTGGCCCTGGCCATGTCCCAGGCCAGGGCTCAGGCCAGACAGAGAACGGGCCCGGCCGGGCCGGGCTGTCCGGCCGGGCCAACGGCCACCGTCCGGTACTTCATCGACGCCCGCGAAGCGGTCGTCCTCACCGACCTGTTCGCCCCGCCACACTGGCGAGACCATCCCCAGTTGCCCACCGAAGCCGCACAGCGACTCAACATCGCACCGCGTCAGCCTCCGCTGCGGAAGATGGTCGTGCCCATGACCGAGAAGGTGCCGTGATTCCACTCACCGCCTGTCAGTGGTGATCGCCATCATGGGGACATGACCAACCCGCACCTGACCACCGGCAGTTTTTGGCGGCTTCACCACGGCGACCAGGAGATCGCCCGGCTGACCGTGACCGGCGCAGACATGCCCTGGACCTACGCCGAAGTCGAGACGCTCCCTGGCTTTGAAGAGTTCCGTCCTCTCTTCACCGAGCAAGAGCGGGCTGTCGACGAGGAGGACTGGGAGCAGGCCGACACCTGTTACACCCAGATCCGCAATGCGCTCACCATGACGTTCCCCGACGGCAGCCCGGTCGCGGAGTTCATGCTGCACATCCACGACGACGGCACCGCCGGCTGGCGCTGGCACGACGAACCCTTCGACGCGGTGAACCAGTGACGCGCTGGCTTCGCTGCTTCTGGGACGAGGAAGCCGTCTGGTTCTACTTCGAGCTGGACACCAATGGATACGTGATCCGGCAAGTCGAGTTGCGAGAACCCGGAAACAAGGCATTGGCCGCTGCCTCGCTGGCCGAGTGGCAAGAGGCTCAAAGGGACGGCCGGTTGGTTGAATACGAGTGCGTCTACGGTGTGACCGCCGAACCACCCATCTCTCAGTGGGAGGGGCACAACCCGCAGTCGCTGTCGGCCAATGAGTTCGAGGTCGTCTGGTCGACCGCCCGTCGGCAGCTCCAGGATCGTCAGCGGCGACATCCTTCCTGAACGCATCACTGCTGCGGCCCCTGGCCAGGAAACTGCCGCCTTCAGTGCGAAACCGGGCGTCAAGCGTCTCGCCGTCCTGATAAGGCCCTGGCCAGGCGGCATCACCCTCGCCATGATCCATGAGACGCGCCAGCGGCACCGCCCAAGGTTCTTCCGTGACGCTTCGCCGTTCCACAGTCAGTCGCAGTTCAACCAGTCACCCCGCAGGTCAGCGGTGCCACACCTGCAAGATCAACAGAGCTGGGGTTCCTGGACGGGTACGCCTTACCCACGATCGAGCCCGTGGCACGCCCGCCCGGGGGTCCGCGCGGAGCCCGGCCCGGACATGCCGACATGCACTGTGTCTCGCCCATCGCCCCCCGGCGCACCACCTGCCCCCGGGGTGCGTCCTCGACAGACCGTTCGCGGCCCCCGCGACCCAGCACCAACGCCTGCCCGCCGGGATCACGCGTGATTCCTGGCGGCCCGGTACCGCTCCGGTGGGCAGAAGGTGCCGCCGAACGGCGCAGTCGAACGGTCGCGCGGGGCACGCTTTGGAAGAACTCAGCCGCCGCTGTCGATCCGGCCACGTCCCGTTCGACATCCTGATGTAGGACGCATCGCCCATACGAGGAGGCGACAGAACATGATGAGGGAGCACGTGGATCAGTTGCTGCGAGTGCAGAACTTCACCATCTCGAGCGACGGCATCGCCGCCGGTGAGGACCAGAGCCTGGAACAGCCTTTCGGCCACGCCATCGATCCGGGAAAGCTCTTCGCCTGGGCCGGCGCCACGGCGAGCTGGCCCAACCGCACCGACCCCGGGGGAAGCCGGGGCCTCGACGACTACTTCGCCCGGGACTTCAACCACAACATCGGTGCCGAGATCATGGGCCGCAACAAGTTCGGACCCCAGCGCGGCGAGTGGCGCGACCACGAGTGGCGCGGCTGGTGGGGTGACGAGCCGCCCTTCCACACGCCGGTGTTCGTCCTGACTCACCACAAGAGGCCATCGTTCACGCTCTCCGACACCACGTTCCATTTCGTGGACGGCGACCCAGCCACCGTTCTCGCGCAGGCACGGGAGGCAGCGCAGGGCAAGGACGTCCGGCTCGGCGGCGGCGTGAGCACCATCCGGGAATTCTTGGACGCCGATCTCGTCGACACACTGCATGTGGTCGTCTCACCGGTGAAGCTCGGGTCCGGGCTACGTCTCTGGAACTCGCCCGAAGAGCTGCTGGACCGGTTCCACATGGAGATCGTGCCGAGTTCGAGCGGCGTGACGCACCACTTGTTCTGGCGCAAATGACGAGAGAGACGGCAGGGGGACCTCGGCATGGAAGACGCGAGTGTTCCGGCAGAAGCTGAGAGCCAAGAATGCGCCCGATCCTGCCGGTCAGCAACAGCCATTGCGGCCGGCGGCGGGACCACCGACAGGTGATCGACGGGATCCTGCACCTAGGGCGGACCGGGACGCAGTGACGTGACCTGCCCGAACCGTCCGTGCCATGGAGGAACCGTCTATGCACGCCATCGGCCGTGGGCCGACCGACGGGACGGGAGAGCATCCGCCCCGGCAGCTCCTGGGCTGCGGCCTACGCGGCAGGGAGATCGACTGAGACGTCGCGGTGGATGCCACCGTCGTGGGCGCTCATCGGCACGCCGGCGGCGGCTCGGACCGAGCCGCCGCCGGCACTCACGCCAAAGGGGCGCTGAAGAGGCGCAACACCAGGGCGATACGCCGTGCCAGAGGCTGATCGCCCGCCCGGTGGACGTGTGCTGGAGGCCAGGGCCCGGGTGACTCGCGGGGCGGGTTCGCCGGCAAGCTCCACGTGAGCAAGCACGGCCGCCCGGCTTCGACGGGACCGCTGGAAGGAGCGCAACACCGACGACCGGGCGATCAACCGGCCTGAAGCAGTCCCCGGCGTCGCCGCTCGCCACTCGCCACGCCGGGCGTGAATGCGACGCGGAGCGCCGTCATGTCCATGAAGTGTTCACCTTGGGTTCTTTTTCATTTCGGCATGTGCTTTCATTTTCCGGCGGGCGCATAGCGAGGAATTGGCGCTGTGATGGGCGTCACATGGATTCTTCGCAGAGTTTGTCGGTCAAATCCCAGGATTTGCCTATCTATTTTCCTGGACCGGATGTTGTCCTCCCTTTACGTTCGACGGGCGATTGCTTGATCGTTTTGTCGGCCATGAGTCCGGGGGAGGACCGCGGGGATGAGGGTTCCGAGACGGGGCCGCGCCGCTGTACGCGCGGTGAGCGCCATAACAGGTCTGACGTTGCTGAGCGCAGTGATGCCGGCCGCCATGGGGACGGCGGTCGCCGCTCCCCGGGCCCGGCAGGAGGTGACCCAGCAGTCCACGTCTGCGAGGGACACCGAGAGCGCCGCCTTCGATCAGGCCGAGCGTTCGAAGAAGAAGGTGGAGATCGCCTCACTGCGTGGGGAATCCAGTGAGACGTACGCCCTGCCCAACGGCAATTTCGAGGCCGTGGAACATCTGCGTCCGGTGCGGGCGCGGGTGGACGGCGCCTGGAAAGCGGTCGACGCCACGCTGGAGAAGCGCGCGGACGGCAGCATCGCGCCCAAGGCGGCGACGGTGGGCATCGCGTTCTCCGGCGGTGGGAGGAAGCAGCCGCTGATCACGCTGGAGCGGGCGGGCCGCAAACTGTCCCTGTCCTGGCCGACGGCGCTGCCGGAACCGGTGATCGACGGTGACACCGCGACCTATCCCTCGGTGCTGAAGGATGTGGACCTTCAGGTGAAGGCGAGCGTCGACGGCGCCTCGGAGGTCTTGGTCGTCAAGTCTGCGCAAGCGGCGGCGAATCCGAAGCTGGCCGAACTGCGGCTGGCGATGAACGCGGACGGCATGGACGTACGCAAAACGCCGGACGGCGGCCTCGCCGCGGTCGACAAGGGCGCAGGCGGTTCGGTCTTCGAGGCACCGCGGCCGATGATGTGGGACTCCAGCAAGGGCGCGTCGACCACGCCCGCACGCACCGCGGCCGCCAAGCCGGCCAAGTCCGCCGATCCGTCGCACGGGCCCGGCGAGTCCGCGAAAGTCGCACCGATCGGCGTGAGCGTCCCCTCGGCCGACGACGCGCTGGTGCTGAAGCCGGATCAGAAGCTGCTGAAGAACGCCACGTTCCCGGTCTACATCGACCCGCAGTGGTACTCCCCCAAGGCGGGCAGCTGGACCTTCGCCTCCCGCTACTGGGCCTCGTCCCCGCAGTGGAAGTTCAACGGCAACTCCGACTCGGGCATGGGCTACTGCGCGGGTGACGCGCGCTGCGCGCCCGAGGACGTCAAGCGGATCTTCTACACGATCCCGACCTCACGCTTCGCGGGCAAGTCGATCCTGTCGGCGGAGTTCGTGGTCAACGAGACGCACTCCTACAGCTGCACCAAGACCGACGTGCAGCTGTGGCGCACCAAGGGCATCAGCTCCTCCACCACGTGGAACACGCAGTCCGCCGACGGCTTCTGGGTCGATCTGCAGAAGACGCTGAGCGAGGCGAAGGGCTGGAACGGTGACTGCCCGGGCGGCAGTGTGGAGTTCTGGGCGCTGCGCGCGGTGCAACAGGCGGCTGCCAACGGCTGGTCGACCACGACGTTCGGGCTGAAGGCCCGGGACGAGAACGACGTCCTGTCGTGGAAGCGGTTCTCCGACGACGCGTGGCTGCGGGTGCAGTACAACCGTCCGCCGACGCAGATCCGTATGTCGCAGCTGACGCAGGACCCCGGCGGCGCCTGCTCCTCGACGGCCAAGCGGGTCCGCATCCTGCCCACGATCCGGGCGAACGACGTGACGGACCCGGACGGCGACAACATCGCCGTGCAGTTCCAGGCATCCTGGGACAGCGGTGACGGCAAGGGCTACACGGCACACTGGACTTCGGCCCGGACGACCTACAAGAAGTCGGGTTCCGACTTCGTGGTCTCGCTGCCGACAAGCATCCCCAAGAACAAGTCCGTCGGCTGGCACGCGCGCTCCTACGACAGCGCGCAGTGGTCGCCGTGGAGCTATGCGGGTTCGGCGACCGACTGCCTGTTCGTCTACGACACGAGTGTGCCCGCCGGTCCCTCGATCAAGTCCACGCAGTACCCGGCCTCGGACCCCGAGGACCCCAACGACCCGTGGCTGGACGGGGTCGGCCGGTACGGCGCCTTCACCATCGACTCCTCGTCCACGGACGTGTCCAAGTACTGGTTCGGCATCAACGGCGACCCCACCAGCGCCCACACGCTGACCACCTCCGGTGGCGCCGCGCAGACGACGAAGTTCATGCCGACGAGATCCGGCGTCAACTTCATCACGGCGCAGGCCTTCGACACCGCCGGCAACGGCAGTGAGATCCGCACCTACCAGTTCCGGGTCAACGCCGGTCAGCCCGACCGGCTGAACATGAAGCTCGACGAGACGGCCGGCTCGGCCACGGTCAGCGGCACGGGCGGGGAATGGCCCGCCCAGCTCAACGGCGCGACGCCGGGTGGAGAGGGCGTCTCGGGCCACGGCCTGCACTTCGACGGCGTCGACGACTACGCCGCCACCACCTCCCCGGTGCTCAACACGGGCAAGAGCTTCTCGGTGTCGACGTGGGCCAAGCTGCCCGCCACCCAGCCCGCCGCCTCGGTCGTGGCCCTCTCCCAGGCCGGCGCCAACACCAGCGGCTTCGAGATCTACTACTCCCCCGCGCTGGGCGGCTGGCAGTTCCTGCGGCACAGCGTCGACGCCTCGTCCCCGGGCGTCTCACGCGCCTCACAGCCCGCCTGCCCGACCGGCGACACCGCCTGCGCCGCGGCACGGCTGGGCGCCTGGACCCACCTGGTCGGCGTCTTCGACAACCCCAAGGAGCAGATGCGGCTGTACGTCAACGGCACGCTGGTCGGCAGCGCGGCGTTCACCACCCCGTGGGACTCCCGCGGCCGTACCCTGCTCGGCGCGGCCCAGCACTACGGCACGCTGAGCAACTTCTTCACCGGTGATCTGGACGAGGCGCAGCTCTTCGACTACCAGCTCACCGACGCTCAGATCGGCCGCCTGTACGCCAGGCAGCCGGTGAACACCAACCGTCCGGCGAAGGTGGTCTGGCCGCTGAACGAGGAGGCCTCGGCAACCGCGGCCGTCGGCCGGTCGCAGGAGGTGACCGCGACCGTCAACGGTGGAGCCGTGCTGGGCTCCGCGGGCGTCGACGGCACGGCGGCGACCTTCGACGGCGTCGACGACGGTGTGATCACCTCGCAGCCGGTGCTGGACACCTATCAGAGCTTCGCGGTCTCCGTCTGGGCCAGGCTGCCCAAGGACAAGGAGAGCCGGGCGATGATGGCGGTGACCCAGGGAAGCGCCGCCGTCCCGGGCTTCGAGCTGGTCCACTCCTCAGCACTCGGCGGCTGGGTCTTCCTGCGCGCCGGTTCCGACTCTACCGGCGCCACGTTGGCGCGGGCCCGGCAGAACGCCTGTGACCCGAACGTCAACTGCGCCGCCGCCCGCCTCGGGGAGTGGACGCATGTCGTGGGCGTCTACGACTACGACGCCGGTGAGATCCGGCTCTACGTCGACGGCACACTGAAGGACACCGAGCCCTTCACCACCCCCTGGCTCGCCACCGGCCCCGTCACCGTGGGCTACAAGGCGACCGGCGGCCCCCAGGCCTTCCTCAAGGGCGACCTGGACGACGTCCGGCTGTTCGACCGGGCACTGTCCGGGGACGAGGTGAAGGAGCTGAACAAGGCCCGTCCGGTCGTACAGGGCCGTTGGAAGCTCGACTCCGGGACCGGCACGCCCCTCGCCTCCCCCGACGACTCCTCGGGCAGGCGGACGCTGACGCTGGGCGGCAACGCCTCCATCGACGCCTCCGGCAACTCCAACTACGTGGGCGCCGGCGGGTTGCTGCTGGACGGCAACGGCGACTACGCCGCCACGGCCACCTCGCCCGTCTCCACCGGGACCAGCTTCACCGCCGCCGCGTGGGTGAGCACGGCGGCCCGGCCGGATCATCCGGTGACCGTGTTCTCGCAGGCGGGCTCGGTCAACAGCGGCTTCGCGGTGCGCTACGTGCCCAGTGCCACCGATCCGGCGAACGCCGGCCGCTGGCAGCTGGCGATGCCGGGCTCCGACGTCAAGGGCACGACCGTGGCGACGGCCGAGCATCCCAACTTCATGAACAACACGAGTTGGAACCATCTGGCGGTGGTCTACGACGCCTTCGCCGATCAGATGCGGCTGTACGTCGACGGCAACCTGGAGCAGGTCGTCTGCGCGGACAGCGACGAGAACGGCAGCCCGGACGTCGCGGGCTGCACCGACTCGGTGTCCTGGAACTCCAACGTCCTGCCGTTCAACGCCACCGCCGGCCTTCAGCTCGGACGTGGCAGGTCCGACGGCACGTGGGGCGAGTACTGGCCCGGCGTGATCGACGACGTGTGGACGCTCCAGGGCGTGGCCTCCGACGAGCAGATCGCCCGGCTGGCCAACGGCACGGACCTGGCCACGGTCCCCGGCCCGTAACAGCGGGCACGACCGGCGCGGGGGACGCGGGCCCGACGGCCCGCTCCCCCCGCGCACGGGTGGCCATCATGCCCGCGCCTGCGCACTTGACGGACGGGCGCGGGTCGCTGCGCGGGGCGGCCGCAGTCGCGGTGCGGCCGCCGAGGTGCTGTGGCATCGAAAAGAACCAGCGGGTGAAGGGGGAAAACACACATGATCTTGACTGAACGGAGCTGGACGAGAGCGCGGCGGAGAATCGCCGTGACCGTGTCCACAGTGCTGGTCGGAACACTGCTGCAGGGGGCGTTCACGCCGCCGGCGCAGGCGGACGACATGCCGAAGGTCCCGGCCTCGGAGAAGGCGCTGTCCGGGCACCCGGTGACGTCACGACCGCGAGGGACGGACGGACAGCGCACAGCGCCGGCCGCGGCTCCGCGGCACGCGTCGCCCAGGGCCGGGTCGGCCACGGTGACCCTGCGACCGGGAGACAAGCCGGACACGCGGCGGGCCGGAACGCTGCCGGTGTCGCTGACGGCGCCCGCGGCCAAGAACACGCCGACCGCGTTGTCGGGCGCCGCGACCGTACGCGTGCTGGAGGCTCAGGCCGCCCGGAAGACCGGTGTCGAGGGCCTGCTGTTCTCCGTGCGGCGCGCCACCGGCGCCCGGGGCGCCCAGGTCGGCGTCAGCGTCGACACTTCCGCCTTCGCGCAGGCGTACGGCGGTGACTACGCCGGCCGGCTGAAGCTGGTGCGGCTGCCCGCCTGCGCCGCCACGACCCCGCAGCGCCCGCAGTGCCGCACGCAAACGCCGGTCGACGCCCGCAACGACGGGACCAGGCTGTCCGGCAACGTCACCCTTCCGGGCGCCGAACCGATGATGCTGGCGGCGACCACGGCCGCCGCCGACGGCGCCGCCGGCGACCACGGCGACTACACCGCCAGCCAGCTGTCCCCCTCCGCGACCTGGTCGACGAGCTTGAACTCGGGCACCTTCTCCTGGTCGTACGACATGCCCGTGCCGGGCGTGCCGGGCAAGTTCGCGCCCAACGTGGGCCTGTCCTACTCCTCCGGCGCCATCGACGGCCGTACGTCCTCGACCAACAACCAGTCCTCCTGGACGGGCGACGGCTTCAACCTGTGGCCCGGCTCCATCGAGCGCAGCTACAAGGGCTGCGCCGACGACGACGTGAAGAACGCCGACGGCAACAAGCCCGGCGACCTGTGCTGGGCGTACGACAACGCGACCATCTCGTTCGGCGGGCGGGCCGGCGAGCTCGTCCCGGACGGCACCGACAGCTTCAGAATCAAGGGCGACGACGGCACCAAGGTCCAGCGCGTCTACGGCACCAGCACCGACGTCCGCTCCAACGGCGCCCGCAACGACGAGTACTGGAAGGTCACCACGACCGACGGCACCCAGTACTTCTTCGGCTACAACCGCCTGCCCGGCTGGGCCTCGGGCAAGGACACCACCGACTCCACCTGGACCACTCCCGTCTACGGCGACGACGAGGGCGAACCCTGCCACGCCGCCGCCTTCGCCGACTCCTGGTGCCGGCAGGCGTACCGCTGGAACCTCGACTACGCCGTCGACGTCCACGGCAACGCGATCGCCTACTACTACAAGAAGGAATCCAACTACTACGCCCGCAACCTCACGGTCGCCGACGAGACGGCCTACGACCGCGGCGGCTACCTGGACCGGATCGAGTACGGCCTGCGCAAGGACACCGTCTACTCGACCAAGGCCCTGGCCCGGGTCGCGTTCACCTCGGCCGAGCGCTGCCTGCCGCAGACCGGCGTGACCTGCGACGCCTCGACCATCGACGACAAGAAGTTCTACTGGTACGACACGCCGTGGGACCTGAACTGCAAGTCCGGGCAGGACTGCACCAAGTCCGCCTCCCCGAGCTTTTGGACCCGCAAGCGGCTGACGGCGGTCACCACGCAGGTGTTGAAGGCGGACGGCACCTACGCCCCGATCGACACCTGGACGCTGGGCCACCGCTGGGGCACGGCGGACATCGACTACCAGCTGCTGCTCGACTCGATCCAGCACACCGGCAGGTCGGCCACCCCCGAGATCACCCTGCCCAAGGTCACCTTCGGCTACCACCAGGACGCCAACCGGCTCGACATCGCCGGTGACGACACCGCGCCGTTCATCAAGGAGCGCCTGTCCACCGTCGCCGACGAGTCCGGCGGCCAGATCGACGTCAACTACTCCGCGGCTGCCTGCGACGCGGGCAACCTGCCGACCCCGCAGAGCAACACCACCCGCTGCTACCCGGTCTACTTCACCAAGTCCGGCGACGCCGACCCGACCCTGCAGTGGTTCAACAAGTACGTGGTGGAGTCGGTCACCGAGACCGACCGCACCAAGTCCTCGCCGGACATGGTCACCCGCTACGACTACCTCGACGGCGCGGCCTGGCACTTCGCCGACGACGACGGCCTGACCAAGGAGAAGTACAAGACCTGGTCGCAGTGGCGCGGCTACGCCCATGTCCGCGAACGCACCGGCGGCCAGGACCCGGTCGGCATGAAGTCGCAGACCGACCACTGGTTCCTGCGCGGCATGGACGGCGACCGCAACGGCCCGGCCACCGCCGACGGCACCAAGTCCGTCTCGGTCTCCGACGACAGCGGCGGCACCATCACCGACCACGACTCCGCAGCCGGCTTCGAGTACAAGACCGAGGACTACAGCGGTCCCGGCGGCCGGGTGCTGGAGAAGACCGTCAGCACGCCCTGGCACCACCAGACGGCCAGCCGCGTCCGGTCCTGGGGCACCACCACCGCGAACCTGACCGGCACCGCCTCCGTGCGCACCTGGACCTCGCTCGACGACGGCGTGGGCGTCAAGTGGCGGCAGACGTACCAGACCAACACCCACGAGAACACCGCCGGACGGGTCACCCAACTGGATGAGTTCGGTGACACCGCCACCGCGGCCGACGACCAGTGCACCCGCACCAGTTACGTCGACAACGCCGCCGCCTGGATCCTCACCAAGCCCTCGCGGGTCGAAACCGTGGCCGTCAAGTGCGACACCACCCCGGACCGCGCCAAGAACGTGCTCTCCGACATCCGCACCGCCTACGACGGCCAGGCGTACAACGCCGCCCCCGTCAAGGGCGACCCCACGCACATCGCAAGCCTGAAGTCGCACAACGGGACCACCGCCACCTACCTGGAGTCCGGCGTCACCTACGACGCCGCCTACGGCCGCCAGCTCACCAGCACCGACATCACCGGCACGGTCACCGCGACCCAGACCGGCGCCCCCGTGCGCACCGACCGCAGCGACGGCCGGACGACGACCACGGCGTACACCCCGACCACCGGCTTCCCCACCACGGTCACCACGACCACCCCGCCGGCCACCCCGGGCACCGCCTCGACCGCCCAGACCAGCAAGACCACGTACGACACGCTGCGCGGACTGCCCGTGACCGTGCTGGACACCAACAACAAGCGGACCGACACCGCTTACGACGCCCTCGGCCGCAGCCTGAGGATCTGGCTGCCCGACCGCTCCCAGGCCAACAACCAGACCCCGAACTACGAGTTCGAGTACACCATCGCCGACGGCAAGCCGGTGGCGGTGGCCACCAGGACGCTGAAGAACGACGGCGGGCAGCGCACCTCGTACACGCTGTACGACGGCTTTCTGCGGACCCGCCAGACCCAGGCCCCCGGCCCCTCCGGCGGCAGGCTGATCAACGACGTCTTCTACGACGAACGCGGCCTGACGGCCAAGGTCTTCGCGCCGTACTACAACACCGACGCACCCTCCACCGTCCTGCTGAAGCTCGACAACGCCCTGGCGGTGGAGAGCCAGACCTGGAACACCTACGACGGCCTGGGCCGCGTCACCAAGTCCCAGCAGGTGGCCGGCAACGGCGACGGCGGTAAGGTGCTCGCCACCACCAGCACCAGCTACGGCGGCGACCGCACCACGGTCACCCCGCCGGCCGGGGGCACCCCGAGCACCACGGTCACCGACGCCCGCGGTCGCACCACCGACCTGCTGCAGTACGACGCCGCCACCGCGACCGGAACCCCGTCCACGACTCACTACGACTACAACGCCGCCGGGCAGCTGGCCGCGGTCACCGACCCCGTCGGCAACCAGTGGACGTACAGCTACGACCAGCGGGGCAACAGAACCGGCGTGAAGGACCCCGACAAGGGCGAGGCCACCTACACCTACGACGACCGCAATCTGCTGCTCACCAGCACCGACGACCGCGAGCCGAAACAGACCATCACCCACGTCTACGACGGCCTGGGCCGTGAGCTGGAGACCCACGACGGCACCGCCACCGGCCCGCTGCTGACCAAGCACGTCTGGGACCCCGCCGGCAACGAGGGCCGGCCGGCCTCCGCCACCCGCTACGTCGGCGGCGCGAGCGGCAGCGCGTACACCACCACGTACAACATCTACGACACGCTCTACCGCCCCAACCGCGTGACGACCACGATCCCGTCGTCCGAAGGCGCCCTGGCCGGGGCCTACCAGTCGAACATCAAGTACAACCTCGACGGCACCGTCCAGTCGAGCAGCTACCCGGCGGCAGGCAGCCTCGCCTCCGACGTCCTCACCCCGACATACGACGACGTCCTGCGCCCGGTCACGCTCTCCGGCACGGGCGGCGTCACCTACATCACCGGCACCGCCTACAGCTACACCGGCAAGCCGCTGCAGTTCACCTACCAGAGCGGCGGCAAGAAGACCCAGGTCACCAACACCTACCAGTGGGGCGCCCAGCGCCTGGACAACACGCGGGTCGACCGCGAAGGCGTGCCCGGCGTCGACAAGTCGTCCACGTACGGCTACGACGAGGCCGGCAACGTCACCTCGATCAGCGACGTGTCGCGCGACGGCACTGACAACCAGTGCTTCCGCTACGACCACCTCGGCCGTCTCACCGAGGCCTGGGCCCAGGGCGCCACCGGCTGCTCGGCCACCGCCGGGTCACTGCTCGGCGGACCCGCGCCCTACTGGCAGTCGTACACCTACGACGCCACCGGCAACCGGCGCACCGAGACGCTCCACGCCACCACCGGCGACGCCGCCAAGGACGTCAAACGCACCTACGACTACCCCCCGCCGAAGTCCCCGCAGCCGCACGGCCTGACCCAGGTCACCACCGCCGGGCCCACCGGCACGGCGATCGACAGCTACACGTACGACCGGGTCGGCAACACCCACACCCGCACCCTCGGCGGTGA
The DNA here is from genome assembly GCF_055606485.1 of Streptomyces sp. NPDC037083. NCBI lineage: Bacteria > Bacillati > Actinomycetota > Actinomycetes > Kitasatosporales > Streptomycetaceae > Streptomyces > Streptomyces sp. NPDC037083. The sequence continues at coordinate 143,782 of NZ_JBVJSQ010000018.1, forward strand.
CCGGCAGACCCTCGACTGGGATGCCGAGGGGCGCCTCGCCAAGGTCACCGAGGGGACCACGACCACCTCCTACGTCTACGACGCCGACGGCAACCGTCTGATCCGCCGCACCGACGCCGACACCACGCTCTACCTCGGCTCCACCGAGATCACCCTCACCAAGAACACCACCACCCCCAGGGCCACGCGCTACTACGACCTCGGCGGCGGCAACCAGGCGATCCGCACCGACGACGGCAAGCTGACCTTCCTCATCGGCGACCACCACGGCACCTCCGAACTCGCCGTCGCCGCCACCGACCTGACGATGCAACAGCGCCGCTCCACACCCTTCGGCGCCGCTCGCGGCCAGGCGCCGGCTTCCTGGCCCGGCCAGAAGGGCTTCATCGGCGGCACCGACGACACCACGACCGGGCTGACCCACCTCGGCGCCCGCGAGTACGACATGGCGACCGGCCGCTTCATCAGCGTCGACCCTGTCATGGACTCCAACGACCCGCAGCAGATGAACGGGTACAGCTACACGGAGAACAACCCGGTCACCTACAGCGATCCGACGGGCCGCACGAAGTGCGACGCCAACCCCGAGCTGTGCGGCCACAAGGACAACAGCTGCGACTCGGCGTGCGTGAAGAAGAACATCGAGAAGGTCAACAAGGCCAACAAGGCCACGGAGGAGTACTTCAGGAAGAAGCGGCAGAAGGAGGCGAAGAAGCTCTACAACTACTTCTTCAAGCCGTCGAAGTGCTTCGGGAATCCGGTTCTGCCGCTCCCGAAGTACGACACCTGCTACACCCAGGCGGAGATCGACTCCGACAAACAGCTCCTGAAGACCGTCATGTCGGCCTTCGGTGACATGACGATGCTCGAACCCTGGTACCAGTGCGCGTTCAACAACAATCAGGACAAGTGCGACACCCTCGGCATGGCCATGTCCTCGGCGGACGCCGGCGGCGTCGCCAGGGGCGCCACCAGGTTCATCGGCGCGATGAGCAAGGCCGGGCGGATTCTGTGCAGCTTCACCTCCTCGACCCGCGTGCTCCTGAAGGGCGGGGGCACCAAGGAGATCGGGAAGATCAAGCCCGGTGACAAGGTGGAGGCGGCCGACCCGAAGACGGGCAAACGCCGAGGTCCGCGCACGGTCACCGCTCAAGGGTGGCACCGTGACACGGACCTGGTCGACCTGAGGGTGCGTGACAAGCAGGGCCGTGCCGTCACCATCAACACCACCTCCGAGCATCCGTTCTGGGACGCCACGGCACACACGTGGATCCAGGCCGGCAAGCTCACCGCGGGCCACGATCTCAGCACCGCCGACAACGGCCGCGCCCGGCTGGTCGGCGTGCGGCTCCAGGCGGGCGAGGCCGACATGTACAACCTCACCGTCGAGGACCTCCACACGTACTATGTGCTCGCCGGTTCCACCCCGGTACTGGTGCACAACTGCGATCTCGCCCTCGGCTGGCGCACCATGGGAACCGGGGAGTGGGCGGAGAAGAACAGCTACACCCACATGCTGAACAACCCCGACGACGGGTGGAAGGTCCCCGTGGAGCGAATGATCGGCGATCCCAACGTCACCCTCCGCGTCAACATGAAGGGGTGGGAGACCGACTTCAACGGTGCTGTGGCCAACGGTCTCCAAGGAGGCAAGGCCACGGAACTCGAGATGAGCTGGATCGCCAGAGCGGTGGCCAATGGCCAGCGTTCCTGGGATTCCGTGCACTTCTACGATGCGGGCAAGGGCGGAGAGATCGTCGAAGTGCCACGGCCCCCGGAGCCGGACTGGTCCTCGTTCGGCAAGCTGGGTCCCGTCGAGAGCAAGTTCACCTTGTGCAATTGCGAAGGGTCGGTTCCCTGGGATGAGTAGCAACAGGCCGCCGAAAGACTCATGGGATCCGACCGTGCTCTACCCCGACCTCGACCTGTCCGAAGGCCTGGCCAGGGCGCTGCAGCGCAGCGCCTCCGCTCTCGGACTGCCACTCGACGGGTTCGTCGACGCGTTCGGCCGGGCGCAGCTCGCCACCGACCGCGGCATCGTCTCGATCTACGTCGGGGCCCAGGAGAGGTTCTTCGGGGTAAAGATCTACGAGCCCGAGGTCGTCGAGTGGGCAGCGGGAGCGACGGAGGACATCGACGAGGCGCTTCGGGCGGCGGCCGCCTGGCAAAGCGGCGAGCCCCTCGACGCCTTCGTGTCGGCCCACCCCTTCATGGAGCCGGGCAGGCTGGCGCGTGCGTTCGCGGAAGGAACGGTCGCCGAAGCCCAATGGAACATCCTGCTGGCTTCGGACTGCCCCACGGGCGGCCAGAAGCTGCTTGTTCGTCTGGCCCCCTACGCCGAGTTGCGGAGTTTCTTTCCGGAGATCAGCTACGGCGAACTCCGGTTCACCACCCCTCCGCCCCGGCAGGACGACCGGGTGTTCCGCCTTCTAGGCGAGGGGATGGCATTGCGTGTCCAGGAGTCGGGGCCGGAGCCCCGTGAGTACGTCCTTGACGCACTGGACGAGGTAGCCCGCCACATCGTCGACTACTTCGCCTCCGACTGACCTCAGCGCCGTCAGACGATCCGAGGGGGGACGCGCGTCGCGTGTCCCCCCTCGACTCTCGTCACGGGGGCCGGCAGCGATCAGGCTCACGCTTTGGCCCCGTCCATCGCTTCGACGACGGGCTCCCGCCCCGGCTCGGGGGAAACGTAGGACAGGAGCGCTGCCCCTTCTTCCTCACTGCGAGGCCGTCCGGATGCATGGCATCGCGTTTGGTGCGCCGACGTCTTCTGCGCGTCCTTCTTGGCGGCTGCCCCCCTTTCGGCCGTGCGAGCGCGTGGACGTCTGCCTCCGCATCGGCGCGGTTACCGCGTGGCCTCGGCCCCGTCGGGGAGGAGGGCGAGGAGCTGTTCCGTGTGACCGGGCAGTTCTGCCTCCGCCAGTCCGGTGACGATGTCACGCAGCGACAGAGGATGGTCGACCAGGAGGGTGTCATGGGACAGGAGCCGTGCGGGTGCAAGGGTGCTGAGCTCGGCGTCGCTGAGCGCCGTCCCTCCGGCGAGTGAGCACAGGGCGGCTGCCTGGCCGCTGATGCGGTGCCGAAGCCCGGCGTTCCCGCCCGCGTGCGTGATGGTCTGCTCGATGGTCCAGACGTCGAGGGCGATCCGGTTGTCGTAGGTCGTGTGGGTTCCCGCTGCGACACCTGCGACGGCGGCGATGGTGGTGGCGCTGATGAGAGAGACGTGCGCGAGGATCTGGTCGGCGTTCCACTCACCCTCTGGCGGGGCGGGGCCGGGGTCGCCGGCTTCGGCCACCGTGGCTGCGGCGGCGAGCAGTGCGCGATAGGCGTCCTGGAGTGGGGCGGTGTCCAGCATGTGGTGCACCTCTTTGTGCGGGCGTGTGCGAAGAGGGCGAGAGGCGCGTTTCAGGTGTGGGCCGGTGACATCTCCCAGGGTGCCTGCGGCAGGACCTCGCCGGTCTCCAGCATCGACTTGAGGTTCGCGAGCACGGCCGGCCAGCCGGCCGAGATGCCGCGCAGCATCTCCTGGTTGGGGAGGTTCTCGTGGGTGACGGTGAGGCGAACGATGTCCTGATGCGGTTCGACGAGGAAGGTGACGACCGACGGCTCCCTCGGCGACTCGGCATCGGGGGCGTCGTCGAAGGTGATCACCAGCCGGGTCGGCGGCACGGTCTCCAGGACACGGCCCACCACGTCGATCCTGCCCGACCCGTCGGTTCGCCGGTGTTCCCATGCCGACCCCGGCTGCCAGTCGGAGAGGTTGGCGTGTCCCCAATAGCGCGCCGTCAGGTCGGCGTCCGTCAGGGCTTGCCACACCTGTTGCGCACTGGCACGGATGTAGGTGACGTAGACGTAGTCCGGCACCGGTGTGGGTGCGTTGGTCATGGCGTACTCCTCTGCCTGGTGCTTGATGGCGCTGAGTGCTTGGAGGCGGGGCTTGTCGAATCCGGAGATCCAACGCTCCTCGATCTCGTGGATGGGCACCGGGTTGAGGTAGTGCAGTCGCTCCCGGCCGCGCCGTACGACGGTGACGAGGTCGGCCCGCTCGAGGATGTCCAGGTGCTGCGTCACCGACTGGCGCGCCATGTTCAGGCGCTCGCACAGTTCGCGCAGCGTCTGCCCGCTCTGCTCGCGCAGTCGGTCGAGCAGGAGCCGCCGGGTGGGATCGGCCAGCGCCTTGAACACCGAGTCCATCACTTTTGCTTCGAGGCTCACACTCATCATTATGCAGGCATTCACCTGCCTATCGTCAAGGGCGAGGTCCGAGGCGGAAGCAGTGACCGGTCCGGTGCTTCCGGACCGAGGAAGCAGACCGGGCCTCGTGGACGGCGCCGCCGGGCCCCTGTGACGTGATCACGAACCGGGGGCGGTCGCAGGCTCCCTCATGCGACCTCGCTTCTCCCAGGTCTCGGCCACCCCCGGCCGCCGAGGCCGCACGAGGCCGGGGGCACACTGCGCAGGGGGCTGTCCGCAGGGCCGCTACCACCGTCGTCGAGGCGCTGCTGGGCTAGCCAGACGCGGCGGGGAGTGGACGACGACGCCGAGTACCGGGTGTGGGTGCGCACTGCGGAGCACATGCGGCCGGTCGATGGCGTCGACGACGACCAAGTCGTCATCGAGCAGCTGGCGCGGTCACCGCAGTCGGCGGCCCGGGAGGTTCTCGGAGAACGTCGGCCTTGGGGGGATGCTGGCCTAGTACTGCAACGGTGTCTGTTCTGAGTGCTGGGCAGTTTTCAGGGGCTGTGTCCGCGTCGTTTGTAGTGACTGCGGCGGGCTTGATACTGGCGTCGTCGGCGCCAGG
>NZ_JBVJSQ010000019.1:0-125533 GCF_055606485.1 Streptomyces sp. NPDC037083
GGCCCTCGCCGTTGCGGGCCCGCTCCAGCGCCCACCGGGTGACCGCCAGGCAGGCCAGGACGTCGTTGCCGTCCACGCGCACGCCCGGGAAGCCGAAGCCGAGCGCGCGGCGGTGGAGCGGGACGCGGGTCTGCTTCTCGGTCGGCATCGAGATCGCCCACTGGTTGTTCTGGCAGAAGAACACCACCGGCGCGTTGTACACGGCAGCGAAGTTGAAGGACTCCATCACGTCGCCCTGGCTGGAGGCGCCGTCGCCGAAGTAGGCGATGACCGCGCTGTCCGCGCCGTCCCTGGCGAGGCCCATGGCGTACCCGGTCGCGTGCAGGGCCTGCGAGCCGATGACGAGGGTGTAGAGGTGGAACCTGTCGGCATCCGGGTCCCAGCCGCCGTTGTTCACACCACGGAACATGCCGAGCAGGTTGGTCGGGTCGACCCCGCGGCACCAGGCGACGCCGTGCTCGCGGTAGCTGGGGAAGACGTGGTCGCCGTCCGAGACGGCCCGGCCCGACCCGATCTGGGCGGCTTCCTGGCCGAACGAGGAGGGCCACAGGCCGAGTTCGCCCTGGCGCTGCAGGGCGGTCGCCTCGGCGTCGAAACGGCGGGTCATCACCATGTCCCGGTACAGGCCGCGCAGCTCCTCCGGCGTGAGGTCGAGGCCGTACTCCGGGTGCCCGGTCCGCAGGCCCTCGGGGGTGAGCAACTGGACGAAGTCCGACTCGTCCGCCACGGTCACCGTCAGCCACCTGCCCGCACGGTTCCGCTGTCCTGGACGGCCTTCTGCTGTGCGGCGAAGGCCGCGCCGAGGAAGGCCTGGCTGTGCTCGGCCGTCCACCGCTGGGACGCTTCGAGGCCGCGCAGCGCACCGGTGAACCGGGGGGCCACATAGCGGGCGAGGAGCTCGAAGCTGCGCTTCGTCTGCTCGTGGGACGCCCAGTCCTGCACATTGACCAGGAGCCGGCCGAATCCTCCGGTGACCTCCTGGATCCGCCGGATCGTGGCGATGGCGTCGTCCACGGAGCCGATGATCGCGCCCATGTTGTCGACGGTCGACTCCAGCGCCTTCCGGGCGTCGGCACGGGACAGCGCCACCGGCAGGCCGAGGGTTTCGGCCCAGTACTCGTTGCGGTAGCGGAGCCACCCGGCGAGGACCTGGCTGAAGGCCTCCTCGCGGGTCTCCGCGATGTGCAGCGGCAGGGTGACACGCCAGGCGGAGCGGTCGGCGGTCCGCCCGTGCGCCTCGGCGGACTCCTCCAGGTGGAGCCACTGCTCCTTCAGGTCGCTCGGTCCGCTGCCGGGCCGGGGTGCGCCGAAGGAGAGCGGGGTGACGCCGTGCTGCCCTGCCAGCCTCATGCTGAACGGGGAGGTCGCGCTGGACAGCGCCACCTGTACGCCGCCCGGTGACCAGGGCCGCAGCTGCAGCCGCGCGTCGTTGAGCCGGTACCAGCCGCGGTCCACGGTGAGCGGCTCCTCGGACCGCAGCAGGTGCAGGACGGTGTCGAGGGCCTCGGCGGTGCGCTGCCGGGTGTCGCTCGGCGCGATGCCGAGCTGATGCATGTCGGAGGGGAGCGAACCGGCTCCCACGCCCAGCAGGAAGCGGCCTCGGGTCTGGTGGTCGAGCTGGACGGCACGCGCGGCCACCATGTACGGGTGGTGGTAGGGCAGGCTGATCACGCCGGTGCCCAGTTTGATGTGCCGGGTGCGCTCGGCCGCGGCGGCGATGAACAGCTCCGGGGAGGGGATGACGCCCCAGCCCGCCGAGTGGTGCTCGCCGACCCAGAACTCCTCGAAGTCGAGCTGGTCGAGCCAGCCGACCAGATCGAGGTCCCGCCACATGGTGAGGGTGGGATCCTCTCCGAGCGGGTGCAGCGGTGAGAGGAAGGCCCCGAACCGGAGGGGCTGTGCGGCTTCGGCTGTCATGTCGTTCCTTCCGGGCGCCCCGCTGCGAGGGGCGCGCTTCGGTACGCGGGTGCTTCTGCTGCTCCGCCGTCGGGGTGGCGGGCCGGTGACAGGCGGGGGCTCACCAGTCGGAGGCCGCGACGGCCGGCCCGGTCGGCACGGTCGGCGTCTCGCCGGACGCGGCCGGTTGCGGTGCCCCGGCGGCCTCCCGGGCGCCGTCCCGGGCGAAGCGCTCGCGCCAGATCCGCCGGGCGCGCGCGGACAGCGGGGCGTGGCCCTCGAAGATGAGGTCGAGGAAGGCCGACGCCTCCTCGATGTCGCGCAGCCTGCGCACCGACTCCTCGCCCGGCCTGGCGGTGATCAGCAGGTCGTTGATGACGGTGACCTTGCCCTCGGGCAACGTCCGCGCGCAGATGAGCGTGTTCATGATCTGCGAGCGGGAGTCCGGTCCCGACAGGTAGTCCAGGCACTCCTGGAACTCGGCCACCTGGCGGGGCGCACCGCCGAACTTGTACAGCGGCACCCACCGGCCGTCCGTCCCGCGCCGCTCGACGACGTCGCAGTCGCCCTCGACGCCCTCGCCGCCCTCGACGCCGGGTGCGGCCGCGATACGGAAGTCCCAGCCGCGCTGGCGGAACTCGCCGTGCGCGTAGGGGACCGGCTCGATGAACGTGTCGTGCGAGAAGCTGACGTCCACCAGCCAGTCGGTCTCCTCCAGGCGGACCTTGAGCAGCATGTGCGCGAAGATCCTGGAGTACTCGTCGTGGTGCGGGCGCCACATGTACGCGCCGAGCAGGGAGACGTCGAAGCCGATCTCGCTCAACACCCGGTGGAAGAGGGTGTGATTCTCGAAGCAGGCGCCGCCGCGCCGGTCGGTGACGACCTTGGCGAAGAGCAGGTCGTCCTGAAGGACCAGCCTGCTCTCCATGGCGTCCAGCGACTCGAACGGCACGCTGAACGCGTGTGCGCGGCAGATGTCGCGCAGCACGTCCAGGGTCGGGGTGAACGCGCCCGCGTAGCCGATGCGCTGGGCGTAGGAATCGAGTTGGAACACGGTGACTACCTCCGGTGCCGGCCGTCGTCCTCGGCCAGGAAGGCCGCGGCGTCGGCGATCAGGGGACGGATCGCGGGCTGGCCGAGGGCGAGCACCTCGAACTCGGGGGCCCGCTCCTCCTCGGCGGCCGCGTCGGCGGGCGGTTCCTGTGTGTTGCTCACCTGGAGCGACTGGAAGGCCTCGATGAAAGGGCGCCGCAGGGCCTCGTACCGCTGGACGCCGTCGGCGGCGCCCTCGCCGCGCAGCGCGCTGTCGACCATCTCGGCGAGGCAGGCGGCATCCTGCAGCGAGGTGTTGAGGCCCTGCCCGCCGAAGGCGTGCATGCCGTGCGCGCTGTCGCCGACCAGCACGACGTTGTCCAGGCTCCAGGACTTGGTGCGCACGAAGTGGTGCTGCACGCGGCGGACCTGGTTCCAGTCGGTGACGTGCTCGGCGATCCAGTCGGCGAGCCGGGGCACCACCCCGGACAGCGTCTCGACGAGGAGCTCGACGGGGCCCTCGGTGACCTGCGCCGCGGTCGCCGAGTCGGTGATCCACACCAGGACCAGCCCCTCCTCGGCGCGGCGGGTCTCCAGCAGGTAGCCGTGCGCTCCGAAGTGCGCGCGGGCCAGGCCGTCCCAGTCGGGCGGGCTCGGCACGACGACGTCCAGGTACGAGCCGGTGGAGGGGACCACCTCGGCCGGGATGCCGGCCAGTTCGCGGATCGTGGACGAGCGTCCGTCGGCCGCGAGCACGAACCGTGCGTCCACGGCCAGCCGCTGCTTGGGGGTGACGACGGTGAGTGTGCTGCCGGCCCCGTCCTTTCCGGGGGTCAGTGCCTGCGTTTCGGCCTCCCACACCACCGTCACGTTCGACAGTTCGGCGAGTTCTGCGAGCAGCAGCCGCACCAGGTCGAAGGAGCGGATGGACAGGGCGTGCGGTACGGGGCTGCCGTCGAGTTCGGCGTAGCGGTAGCTCGCGGCGAGGTGGCCGCCGAAGTAGATCTCGGCACCCGGGATGACGCCGGCGCGTTCGGTGAGCCGGTCGAGCACTCCGAGGCGGTCGAGCAGGTGCAGGGTGACGGGCTGGACGATGTTCACCACGGCAGGGGCGCCCGGCGGGGGGCCGCCGGGCGCCGGCTCGGGCCGCCGCTCCAGCAGGGTGACCTGCCAGCCCTGGCGGCCCAGGGCCAGGGCGGCGAGCAGGCCCACCGGCCCGGCCCCCACCACGCAGGCGTCCGCCGTCGTACGGACAGCGGTGGCCGACTCGTCAGTCATGGCTCTGCACCTTCTTCTCGGATTGGGGACCGCGGGCGCCGCGACGCCGCAGTTGACAGGTGATGCGGCCGGTGGCGATGCGCCTGTCGCGCCGGTCGTGCACGGTGACCTCGTACGTCGCCACCGAGGTGCCCACGAACAGGGGGGTGCAGATGCCGGTGACCGAACCGGAGCCGCGTGCGGCCCGGTGGTGGGTCACGGACAGCTCCTGGCCCAGGACCATGCCGCCGGCGCCGGCCTCCAGGACGGCGGCCAGCGAGCCGAGCGTCTCGACGAGGGCGGCGCTGGCTCCGCCGTGCAGGAAGCCGTAGTACTGGCGGTTGCGGTCCAGTGGGAGGCTGCCCACGATCCGCTGCGGGTTCCAGTCCTCGACGACGATGCCGAGGCTGGTGGTCAGCAGGTCGGGCCGGGTCAGCGTCTCCAGGTCGAAGGGCGCCTCGAACACGACTTCCTGCTCGGGCTGTTCGGCCGACGGGTGCTCCGCCGGTCCGACGCTCTGTTCGCCGGCCGGTTCCGCACGGCGGGACTCCACGGGCGCGCTCATGCGGCGACACCCGCCCGCAGACGGCCGGCGGCCACCAGGGCGCTGAGCCAGCCGTACTCGGGGGCCGCGGGGCCGTCGGGCTCCGTGACGGCCGAGGCGAGCAGCGGCAGTTGCTCGTCGTCCCGACCGGCCTTGCGCAGCAGTACGACGGCGGCGGCGTCCGACAGGGGCAGCGCCCCCACCGGCTCCTGGTCCTCCGCCAGGCGTCGCTGCACCGATGCGGCCCGCTCGTTGGCGGCCGTCTCGACGCCCACGACCACGACCTGGTCCGCGGCGTCCGATTCCAGCAGGGAGTCGGCGAGCAGCAGGGCCTGGCCGGCCGGGTCGGTGAGATGGGACAGCGACGTCAACGGCCCGGTGATGCCGTACTTCTTGGTGAGGTGGCCGAGGATCGACGTGGTCACCGACTGGAAGAACAGCAGCGGGCTGTGCACCTTTCCGTCGACCATCCGCGCGGTGGCCGTGTCGCCCGTGACGGTGTCCCCGTACATGGTGGCGAGGACCATCGCGGTGCGCGGGCCGGACGTGCCGACCAGGTTGTCCTCGGACGCCGGGTCGCCGAGGCACTCGACGACGGCCGCGTTGACGATCGGGCTGAACCGGGAGAGCACGAAGCCGACGACCTTGGGAAGTTCCTCCGCGGCGGCTCCGGGCAGGCCCTCGGCCCGCTCGCCCCATGGCGCCAGGCATGCGGCGCCGACGACCGCGCGGGGGCGGACGAAGTCCGTCGCGGCGGGGGTGTTCGTACGTGCGGTCATGCTGCGTCCTCTCCTGCGCGCTCCAGCACCAGCGCGGCGTTCACCCCTCCGAACGCCGCGTTGAGCGACAGCGCGTGTGTGATGTCGGCGGGCCGGGCCGCGTTCGGTATGTAGTCGAGGTCGCAGTCCGGGTCGGGTTCCCGGTAGCCGAGGGTGGGCGGCAGCAGCCCTTCGCGCAGGGCGAGCAGGGTGATGACGGCCTCGACCGCCCCGGTGGCCTCCAGCATGTGACCGGTGCCGCTCTTGGTGGAGCTGACCGGGACGTGGGGGGCGTGCTCGCCGAAGACGCGGTGCAGCGCGGCGGTCTCGGCCACGTCGTTGAGCGGCGTACCGGTGCCGTGGGCGTTGACGTAGCCGATCTGTTCGGGGGTGATGCCGGCCCTGCGGATGGCCGCGCCCGCCGCGGCGGCCATGCCCTCGCCGCGGGGGTGCGGCTGGATGACATGGTGGGCGTCGGCGGCCATGCCCCAGCCGGCCACCTTGCCGAGGATGTCGGCGCCCCGCTCGCGGGCGTGCCGCACCGACTCCAGGACCAGCACGGCCACGCCGTCGCCCTGCAGCAGTCCCATGCGCCCCTTGGCGAAGGGGCGTACGACGCCCTCCCGGCTCAGCGCCTTGCCCGAGTCGAACTTGGCGAAGACGTCCTCGGTGACCAGGTACGAGCCGCCCGCCACGACGACGTCCGCGCCGCCCCGGCTGATGAGTTCGGCGCCGTGCGCGATGGCGTTGGTCGAGGCGACACAGGCGTTCACGAACGCCAGTCGCGGGCGGCCCAGGCCCAGTTCCTCGCCGAGCCGTTCGGCGAGCCGTGCGGGCAGACTGTCCAGTACGCGCGGGTCGGCGGGCTCCCGGCCGGCGGCGATGTCTTCCCAGAAGCCCCGGTTGCCGGAGTGGTCCCCCGCGGTGCCCAGCAGTACCGGGGCGTTGGCGCCGTCGTGCCGGGCCATGGCGAGCGCTGCCAGCGCGCACGCGCGCAGGACCTCTCCCTGTCCGGGGGTGACGCCCGGTTTCACCGGGAGGCCCGGGATCTCCGGGCCTTCTCCCTCATACGTCGCCGCGCGGTCCGCGTGGTACGGCGCCGAGTCGAACCGGGTGACCGGAGTGAAGCCGGTGCGGCCCGCGAAGACGCCGTCGCGCAGGGCCTGCGCGCCGAATCCGTACGAGGTGAAGACTCCGTAGCCGGTGATGGCCACTTCAGCTGCCATGGGTTACCTCTCCCTGTTCCACCAGGCCGGGAAAGCGCCGGGCCAGCACGGCCTGGGCGCCTGTCATGGAGGTGAATTCGACGAGTTCCTCCTCCTCGGGCTCCCACGGGATGCCGTGCCGTTCTTCCAGCAGGTGCAGCATCCAGACGAGAGTGAGCGAGTCGACGACGAACTCGTCGGGGCCCTCCGGGCCGGGCTCGGGTGTGATCCCGCTGTCGACGAGCAGGCGTTCTATGTCATGGCGCGTGATCAACGCCCGGCTCCAGCCACCGCCGTACGCCGGTCGACCACCACCTGGACCAGTTGGCCGAGGGTGCGGACCGTCTCGGGGTCCACCTCCTCCTCGGGCAGTTCGACGTCGTACTCGCCCTCCAGCTGGAGCAGCAGCTCGATCATGGCGAGGGACTCGAGTTCGAGGCCGTCGGGACCGAGCGGGGTGTCGGCGTCGGCGTCCGCGGGGACGGGGAGGTTGATGACGTCGCGGATGACGGCGAGGACGAAGTCCCGGGTTTCTTCCTGCATGGTTCGGCTCCCTTGCGGGTTGTGGGGTCGGGGCGGGTCGGTGCTCAGATCTGTGCCGGGACGCTCGCCCGGTGCGGCACGGTGGCGAGGGGCGGCAGTACGGATGCGGCGGCGAGGCCCGGCCGGTGACCGTGCACGACGGCGGCGACCTCGCGGACGGCGGCGCCCGGGTCGGCGCTCTCGAAGACGCGGCGCCCCACGGCGAGGCCGCGGCAGCCGGCGTCCAGGGCGATGGTCGCGTAGTCGGTGAGGCTGCCGCTGTCGCTGGGGCCGCCGGCGACGAGGACCGGGATGGGGCAGCTCTCGGTGACTTCCGCCATGCCCTCGGAGGGCACCGCCCATGTCGTCTTGACCATGGTCGCGCCGAGGTCGGCGGCGATGTTGACGACGTGCGAGAGCAGGGCGGGAACGTGCGGGTCGGCGATGCGGGGGCCGCGCGGGTAGACCATGGCCAGCAGGGGCAGGTTCCACTCCTGGCAGGCTCGGGCGACGGTGCCCAGGTCGGCCAGTTGCGAGGCTTCCGTGTCGGCGCCGATGTTCACGTGCACGCTCACCGCGTCGGCGCCCGCCCTGACGGCGTCCACGACGTCGCCGACCAGGATCTTGGCGTCGCCGTCGGGCCCGTGCGGGGTACTGGCGCTGAGGTGGACGATCAGCCCGCAGTCGCGCAGCAGGCGGGGGTCGATCGCGCGGGCGCGGCCCTTGTGCACGACGATCGCGTCGGCGCCGTTGTCCACGACCGTGCCCACCAGCTCGTCGAACCGGGCGGCGGTGGTGATGGGGCCGTCGGCGACGGAGTGGTCCATGGGCACGAACAGGAAGTGGCCGGCGCGATGCCGGGAGAGCCGGGAGAGTCTGACGTCCAGCCCTGTGGTCAACGCAACCATCGTCGATCTACCCCCAATTGGTGGAAACACTGGGGGGATTCTTTCGGCGCCCCGGCCTGCGCGTAATCCTCGAAAGGACAGCTCCTGCGGGTCGCCGGAACAGGCCATTGGAGGTAGCCGTACAGGCAGTCCACCGCCGTGTCCGCCCGCCGTCGGCCCGTCCGTCCGCGCCCGGACGCGGACGCGGACACGGCTCCGGGCCCGTCGCGTGGTCGACGCGACGGGCCCGGACACGGGGATCTGTCCCGTGGATCGCGGCCCTGGGAGGCCGGCGGTGATGCGTGCGGGAGGCGGGTGGGTCAGGAGCCGGCGCCCTGCGGCTGGGTGTCGTGTGCGGGCGCCGGGCTCGGGGCGGCCTGCGGGGCCTGGCCCTGCTTGATGGCGAGGCTGATCAGCAGGGCGACGGCCACCACGGCCGCGCCGGTCCACGTCAGCGCCGTCGTCGAGGCGCCCGCGAGGACGGCGCCGCCGATCGCGGCGCCTGCCGCGGTCCCCAGGTACAGGGCGGAGTTGAGCAGTGAGACCACGACGCTGGTGTGCTCCGGCACGATCCGCATCAGCTGGTACTGGAGCGGCAGTTGGACGTGTGCGACGGCGAACCCGTAGAAGAGGATGACCACTCCGGCGGCGGCGGCGTTGAACGCGCCGTAGGGGAACACGGCGATGATGACCGCCACGGCCGCGAGCGCCGCGCCCAGCATGAACTTGGGCGACGTGCCCTTGTCGAGCCGCGCGCCGGCCAGCGCGTTGCCGACGAACGAGGTCACGCCCGCGATCAGCAGGTAGATCGGCAGGCTCTTCTCGGAGACGCCGGCGCTGTCCTCGAGGATCGAGGGCAGGAAGGTGTAGACGAGGCCCATCTGCGCGACGCCGTACAGGAACATCACGAACATCCGGCCCAGGACGCGCCCGTCGGTCAGGACGGCGAAGCGGTCCTTGAGACCGGGCGTGGGCGTGGCTCCGACGGACGGGACGAGCGCGGCGATGGTGACGATCGCGACGACGATGACGCCGACCACGACCCACAGGGCAGCGCGCCAGCCGACCTGGGTGCCGACGAGCACACCCACCGGAACACCGAGGATCGTCGCCACCGACAGGCCGCTCATGATGGTGCCGAGCGCGCGGCCCTGCTGGGCCGGCGGCACGAGCTGAACGGCCGTGCCCACGGCGGCCGGTGAGTAGACGCCGCCGACGGCGCCGGCCAGGACGCGGACGAGCACCATCACCCACAGGGACGGCGCGAGGGCGCTGGCCGCGTTGGCGAGGGCGAAGATGGTGAGTGCGTAGAGCGCGAGTTTCTTGCGGCCGACCTTCGCCGTGGCCACAGCGAGCAGGGGGGCGCTGATCGCGAACGCGAAGGTGAAGCCGGTGACGACCTGGGCGACCGCTGCCAGCGACACGTCGAAGGAGTCGGCCATGCCCGGCAGCAGGCCGGACAGGATGAAGGCGTCGAGTCCGATGGCGAACATGCCGAGGGCGAGTGGTGCGATGCGTTTCATCTCTTCTCCCGAGGGATGAGCGGAGTGACGGAATACCTGGGTATTTCGAACCTATGTTCGAGACCGAGGGTCGGCGGGGGCGCCGCGAGAGCGACGGCTCGCGTGGGCTAGCGCAGTTGCCGCGCGGTGAGGGCGGAGGTGAGCTCGTCGATCGAGGGCGCGCGGGCGACGCGCTCGGCGTGCACGGCGATCAGCACCTTGGCCTCCGCCTCCCAGGCCGCGAGGAGCTTCTTGTCGAAGTCCGGCCCCACGCCCGGCAGGCCGCCGTCCCGCACGCGGTGGAATTCCCTGAGGTCGTCGAACGCGTCCGGAAGGGTCCGGATCTCCGCGTTCCCCTCGATCGTCCACCAGGGGCCGTACCAGTTCTCGGACACCACGCAGACCGCCACCCGGGGATCACGCCGAATGTTCCGGGTCTTTGCGGTCACCTGGCTGGAGGTGACGACAAAGCAGCCGTCGCCGATCGCCAGGCCGGAGACGGGAGACGCCTGAATTCCGTCGTCACGGCGGCGTGTTATCAACACCGCGCGTACGGGCCGTACGACCCGGCCATTCACGTCTCTCGCCATCGGAGAATTCCCTTCCGTCGTTCGGGGACATCGTGCGGGGCCTGTTCATTCCGCCGGCCCTGCTGAAAACGGGCATGGCGGAACAGCGCTCCGTGCGTTCGGGGACTTTCACATCTCGGCGGACGGGGAGTCCGCCGTGGTCATCAGTGCGGGGCGCGGACCCGGCGGTCGCGGGCGACCGCGGCGACGTGCCGCGGACCCGCCGGTACCTCGTCCAGCCACCAGGACTCCGGCCGGTGCCGGCTGCCGCTGACCCGCAGCCCGGCCGCCGTCCGTCGTACCCGGAAGGAGCGCGGGCCGCCCGCGAGCCCGACTCCCTCGGCCTTCAGCAGTGCTTCCTTCCAGGTCCAGCGGCGCAGCAGCCACCGGGTGCGCTCCGGCGCGGCGACCCGGTCCCACTCCTCCAGTTCGGCGGGCCCGAGGATGCGCCGGGCCAGTCCGTCGGGCAGGCTCACCGGTCTGACCCACTCGACGTCCACGCCCACCGGACCCGCCGTGCTGACCGCCACCGCACAGCAGCCGGTGGTGTGCGCCAGGCTGATGTGCAGCTGCGGGGCGTCCGGCAGGAACGGTCTGCCGCGAGGGTCCCGGGCCGTCCGCACCTCGTGGACGGAGCACCCCAGGTGGTGCGCCACCGTCGTCCGCAGCAGCGCGCGGGAGCGGATCCACACGCGCCGCGGAGAAGGCGGCATCCGGTCGGCCCTGGCCTGCTCCTCCGGGCTGAGCAGCAGGCGCTCGGGCTCGGCCGCGGTGGCCCGCCAGGGCAGGTCCAGCCTGCTCAGGCGGACGACCGGGGTGTCGGACTCGTCATGCACCGGCGAGCAGGCCCTGCTTGAGCGCGATCGACACGGCCTGCGTCCGGTTCGGGCAGTTGAGCTTGGCCAGCACATTGGTGACATGCCGCTTCACCCCGTGCACCGATATGCCGAACCGCCTGGCTATCTGCTTGTTGCTCAGCCCCTCGCCCATCAGGTGCAGGACGTCCTGCTCGCGCGGGGTCAGCCGGACCTGGGCCGGAAAGGTGCGGGCGCCGCCGTTGCGGGCCCGCGCCATGAGCTGGCGCACCATGGTCGCCGGGATCGGCAGGTCGCCCCGGTCCAGCCGCTCGAGCGTCTCGCTCATGCACTCCAGCGTGAGGTCGGACTGAACGAGGAATCCGTCGGCCGGCAGGGCCGCGATCCGCTCCACCGTGCCCGCGTCGGCGCGGTCGAGCAGGACGAGCACCTTCACCCCGAGCCGTCCCGCGTCCTCCGTCAGCCGCAGCAGGACGTCCTCGCCGTCGGCGGCGTCGACGATCACCAAGGAGTACAGGCCGCTGCGCAGGACGTCCGAGGCGGTCGTCACATCGCCGTGCTGCTCGATATGGCGCGGCGGATCGAGCCGTTCGAGCATGTTGCAGATCCCCCAGCGTATGACCTCGCTGGGGAGGGCGACGAGTACGCCGCCTCTCCCAGCCGAATGCGCGCCGACGGCAGTGGATTTCTTGAGCATCACCAAGTCCGACATGCCAACCCCCTGTAGCACTTATCGAATCAGAGCGAAACGGTGGAGTGCTACACGCGAGAATCCGCGGCTCTATTCGAGGAGCCACGGATTCTCGTTGTAAGACGCCTGGACTTCATCGGCCGGGACCGGGACACTCCGAAGTCCATAGTGGGCGAACGACGCGGTCGGATCCACTTGTCAGAACCTCAGGATCCTGACTGACAACAACCTGATGCGCCCGGCGCACGGGAATGTACGCGTCGCGGTGGATTTGGTACGGGTCGCCGTCGGCCCTCGGGAGCCGGGATGTCAGCGGTCCCGGTGTCAGGCCGATGCGCCGAACCGGTCTTCCAGAGCCCGCTCGGCGTCGCAGAGGGCTTCGTCGCCCAGTGAGCGGCCGACCTCGAAACCGGCCTGGAAACGGCTTTCGGCCCCCAGCCCGTCCAGCATCTGGGCGATGCGGCGGCGCAGGGTGCGTACCGACATGCCGAGGCGTTTCGCGACGAGCTCGTCCTTCGCGCCCGTGCACAGCATCCGGATGATGACGGCGTTGACCTCCTGCGACACGTCCTCCAGACGGGCCCCGCGCCAGCCGCCCTGGGAGAACGGACGCGCCCTGAGCCAGTAGTCGGTGAACACGGACCGCAGGACACCGACGACCGCGGGATCGGACACCACCGACACGCTCTCGCTCTCGGGCGCGGGCACCAGGGCGAGCGAGTCACTCAGGACGAGGAACCAGCCCGGCAGCGTCTCCATGGTTCTGACCAGACCGCCGTGCTCCTCCACGAGCCCCAGTTCCTCGCGCAGGTCGGGATCGAAGCGCGTCACATGCTGGCAGAGCATGTGCAGTTCCAGGCCACGTTCCGACAGTTCGGGCCCTAAGGCGGGCAGATCCCTGAGCGCTTCGGGCCGCATCCCCGCGCCCGGGCGCATCTCCAGCCAGGGCCCGGAGGCGGTGCCGGCCGCCTGGGTCAGGAAACCCTGCACCCTGTCGTCGGGCAGGGCCAGTCCCTCACCGACCGCCGGCCCGGGCTGGGGCAGCGTCGCGAGGGACTGCCGCAGCCGGACGATCGCCGTCTCGGCCTGCTCGGCCAGCTCTTCCAGCGTCCGGGTGCCGGCCTCTTCGCGTTCGGGTTCGTGTTCGTCTGTTTCCGGTCGCATGACCCGGTCCCCCTTGTATGACGGTCCGCCCGAGCGGCGGACCGTCAACAGTAGGCTCAACGCAATGCGTTCAGGAGGTCACTTAGAGATCTGTTCTCGCGGAAGAAACGATTCCGTCTCATCGTGCCGCGGAATTCGCAGGCCGGCGCTGCGCCGTGTGCAGAAGCTCACGGTTGCGGATGACCTTCCCGTTCGAGGTGCGCGGCAGCCGGGCGACGTAGTGAAAGGCGCGCGGCAGCTTGTACGGGGCGAGCCGTTCCCGGCACCAGCCGAGCAGCTCCCCGCGGGACAGCTCGCCGCTCGTGACCACATGGGCCTCTATCGATTCGCCGAACACCACCACGGCCTCCTCGATCAGGGGGTGTTCGGTGAGCGTCTGCTCCACCTCGGTCAGATCGACCTTCAGGCCGCCCACCGCGACGAGCGAGTCCGCGCGTCCGGTGATGTCCAGTGCCTCGCTGCCGGGCCGGACCGAGCACCGGTCCTTGGTGTCGAGCCAGCCGTCCTCGTAGCGGTCCGCCCGGTCCGCGTACAGGTAGGGGCACTCGGGCAGCCGGATGCGCAGGGTGCCCTCGCGGACCTCGGTCCTCAGCCCCGGCACGACCTCGCCCACGGCCGGCGGTCCGTAGCGGCCGCCCAGGTCGGCGGCGACGATTCCGGTCTCCGTCATGCCGTACGCCTGGCCGATGGCGATGCCGTAACCGGTCTTGAACCGGTCGTAGACCTTCGGGTCGAGCGGTTCGCCCCCGCTGACCGCCAGTCGCAGGGCGGGGAGTTCGGGGACCTGAGCCGCCCGGCTGAGCAGGGCGAAATGCAGCGGCACGCCGAAGACCGCCGCGATCTCCCGCTCGGCCAGCATCCGCACCAGGTCCCGGGCCTGCGGCCGACTGCTGAAGTGCAGGGGTGCGCCCACGTCGAGGCCGTGCAGGACACCGCCGATCAGACCGAAGGAGTGCATGATCGAGCTGAGCAGCAGAACCCGTTCACCGGCGCGGGGCATCTCGCGCAGCCGTGCGAAGCGCCCGATCTCCTCGTACAGCGACGCGTCCGTGCGACCGATCACCTTCGGCAGGCCCGTCGATCCTGAGCTGAACTGCACCAGCGGATGAGCCGACTTGGCGGGCCGGCCCGACCTCAGCCGGAGCCCCTCGACGGACGTCTCGTCGCGGAACGAGCTGAAGACCCCGCCGAGGTCGCCCGACGTGACGTGGAACTGGGGCTCGCACAGTTCGAGGAGCCGATGGGTCTCCGTCCTGGTCAGCCGCGGATCGAGCAGCTGCACCTGGGCTCCGAGCGACCAGAGGGCGAACAGCGTCGACAGCATGGTGAAGCTCGGCATCATCTGCACGGCCACCGCCGTGCCCTCGGTGATGCTGCGCGCCCGGAGCGCCGCACGCTCGTACTCGACGCGTTCCCTCAGCTGCCGCCGGGTGACCACCGTCTCCCCGACGGCCCAGACGTCGTCGTCGCCCGACTCGGTGACACGGGATTCGAGCCAGGACCTGAACTGTGTGCTCTCGGCCATTTCCGTCCGTTCCTCAGGTAGTCGCGAGGCGTGAGGCCCCGTCGAGCCGGACCACCTCGCCGTTGATCATGGGGTTCTCCACGATGTGCCGGACCAGGGCCGCGAACTCCTCGGGGCGGCCCAGCCGTCGCGGGTACGGGGTGCCGCCCACCAGCGCGCCGCGCACCCGGTCGGGCAGCCCGGCGAACATGGGGGTGTCGAACAGACCGGGCGCCACGGTCACCACGCGCACGGCGTGTTCGGCCAGGTCGCGGGCGAGCGGCAAGGTCATGCCCACGACACCCGCCTTGGACGCCGCGTAGGCGGCCTGGCCCAGCTGTCCGTCGTACGCCGCGATGGAGGAGGTGCAGACGATGACTCCGCGCTCCTCTGGCCCGGCGTCGTCGTCGCCGCCCTGTGCGCGGCGGACCATCGCCGCGGCCGAGGTGCGGACCAGATCGAAGGCGCCGATCAGATTCACCTGCACGAGATGCCGGAACTCCGCCAGGGGCAGCGGGCCTCTGTTGCCCACGACGCGTCCCGCCCCGGTCGCCCCGGCGCAGTTGACGACGATGTGCGGGCCGCCCCGGTGCTCCGCCGCGGCCACCGCCGCGGCCACGTCGTCCGGATCCGTGATGTCCCCTGCCGTGAAGGACGCCCCCTCGCCGAGGTCCACCAGGGCCTTGTGCCCGCGCTCCGCGTCGCGGCCCATGAGCACCACACCCGCACCCGCCGCCAGCAGCCGCTCGGCCACGGCGAGGCCGAGGCCGGAGGTGCCGCCGGCGACGAGCGCGACCTTTGCCTCGATGTCCATCTAGTGCGCCGCCACCAGGAAGTCGTCGTCGGCGGGCCACTTGATGACGGTGCCGCCATGGCTCATCCCGGCTCCGAAGGAGGCCAGGACGACGGTGTCCCCCGCCTTGACGCGGCCGGTGTCGACGGCCTCGCGGAGGACGAGCGGCACCCCCGCGCCGGAGGTGTTGCCCAGGCGCTCGACGTTGGTGAGGGTGCGCTCCGGCGGCAGCCCGATCTTCTCCATGAGGAGGTGGATCAGGTGGTAGTTGGCCTGGTGGAAGATGATCAGGTCGATGTCCTCGATCGTCATCTCGTGGTGTTCGAGCAGCTCGAGGACGAAGTTCGGCATGGTGTCCAGCGCGAAGTTGCGCACCGAACGGCCGTGCATGTGCATGAAGTTGCTGCCGAAGCCGGACACCTTGTCGCTGCCGTCGCCCGACCAGGTGCGCTGCTCCCGCTTGATGAATGCGGTCTCGTACGCGCTCGGGTCGCTGCGCAGCAGGGCGGGCGTCATGCCGGTGCCCGTGGCGCACGGTTCGAGCAGGTAGCAGGCGGCCGCATCACCGAAGATCACGCCGACCGTGCGGTCCTCCGGGTCGAGCGTCTTGGTCGTCGTGTCGGCGAGGACCACCGCGATCCTGCGGTACTGGCCGGACAGCAGGTACTTGGCGCCGACGTCGAGGGCGAACGTGCCCCCGGGGCAGCCTCCGCTGTTCACGTCGAACCCGGGCACGCCGGTCAGCCCCAGCTTGCGCGCGATGGCCACGGCGGCCGCGGGCAGCATGTGGTCGGGCGTGAACGTGCCGCAGATGACCAGGTCGACAGAGTCGGGAGCGACCCCGGCCCGTTCGCAGGCGTCGAGCAGCGCGGCGGCGCCGAGGTCCGACGTGCGCTCCTCGGGTGCGGACCAGTGCCGGGTGGTGACGCCGATGTGCTCGCTGATCCAGGCGTCGGTGGTGTCCAGACGCTTCTCGAGGTCCGCGTTGGTCACCACCTGACTCGGCACGTACCCTCCGATGGCCCGGATGCCCACGCCGTACGGAATCGTGCTGGCAGCCTTCGTCATGGGTCTGGGACTCTCCTCTGGCGGGCGCCGTCGACACGGCGGCTGAATGGGTGAGTTCGCTGCTGGTGGTGGCGGCCGCCGAGGGCCGTCGTCGTGGATGACCTCCTGGGACGGCCTTCGTGGACCGCCACCACCAGCGGCCAGTGCGGGGGGACGAGTGGCCTCTAGGTGGGCCCGGAACCGTCCGGCGCCGCCCAAGCGGGTCCCGCCCCGCGGCGCCGGTTACCACCCGTCCGATTCCTGCACGGGGTGTGTGCCCGCCCCGTACTGCCGTGCCAGCGTCGCGTCCGGACCGGCCTGCGGTAAGGCCCGTTGGCGGTGCCCTTTCGTCGCGGCCGAAGGGGGACTCCCGGCGGGCAGCCCGCTGACCGGTCCACAGGACTAGCCTCGGGCCATGATCGCTGCCTACGCCGCCCGTTTCGATCCCGAACAGCCTTTGAACGGACTGGAGTTGGGCGTGGTGCCGGAGCCTTCGGTGCCCTACGGCTGGACGACCGTCCAACTGCGGGCCGCCTCGCTCAACCACCACGACCTGTGGTCGCTGCGGGGCGTGGGCGTCGGCGAGCAGGACCTGCCGCTGATCCTCGGCTGTGACGGCGCCGGGGTGGACGGTGACGGCAACGAGGTCGTCATCCACTCCGTCATCGGAGAGAGCGGTCACGGCGTGGGACCCGACGAGCCGCGATCGATGCTCTCGGAGAACTACCCCGGCACGTTCGCGGAGCGCATCGCCGTGCCGCGCTGGAACCTGCTGCCCAAGCCCGCCGAGCTCAGCTTCGCCGAGGCCGCCTGTCTGCCGGGCGCGTGGCTGACCGCGTACCGGATGCTGTTCACCAACGCGGATCTCAGCCCCGGCGACACCGTGCTCGTCCAGGGCGCCGGCGGCGGTGTCGCCACCGCCGCGGTGGTCCTCGGCTCCGCGGCCGGCTTCCGGGTCTTCGTCACCAGCCGCGACGACGTCAAGCGCAAGCGTGCCGTGGCGCTGGGCGCGGAGGCCGCTTTCGAGGTCGGGGCCCGGCTGCCGCAGCGGGTCGACGCGGTCCTGGAGACCGTGGGCGAGGCCACCTGGTCGCACTCGGTCCGCGCGCTCAAGGACGGCGGCAGACTGGTCATCTCCGGCGCCACCAGCGGCCCCAACCCGCCGCTGGGCGAGCTCCAGCACATCTTCTACCGGGAGCTGAGGATCATCGGCTCGACCATGGGCAGCAAGAAGGAGCTCGCCGCCCTCCTCGACTTCTGCGTGGCCAAGGGCGTCCGGCCCGTGGTCGACTCGGTCTTCCCGATGAGCGACATCCGCCAGGCCTTCGAGCGCATGGAGCGGGGCGACCTCTTCGGCAAGATCGTCCTCGCGATTCCGTAGCCTCACCGCCCGGGAGGCGGCCGTCGGCATCCCGCCCGGGCCGCAGGTCCGGCAGCCCGGCGCGGCACCGGGGCCGTCCGCGGGGCGAGGCCCGACGGACCGGGGCGCGCCGCTCGTTCGCGGCGCGCCCCGGTCCGTTCGCGTACGTCCCTCGGCCAGGACGCCCATGAGCCGGTACGTCCCGCGGGGGCCTGCCGTGGATCAATGCCCCATGCCCAGACCTCCGTCGACCGGCAGCACGGCCCCCGTGACATAGCTCGCCCCGTCGGACGCCAGCCAGACCACCGCCGACGCCACCTCCTCGACGACGCCGTGCCGGCCCAACGGGATCTGACCGCGGATCTGCTCACGGCGCTCCTCGGGCAACTGTTCGGCCATGTCGGTGAGCACCAGGCCCGGCGCGACCACGTTCACGGTGATGCCCCGCGAGCCGAGCTCACGCGCCATGGAGCGGGCCATGCCGATCATCCCGGACTTGCTGGCCGCGTAGTTGACCTGGCCGATGGTGCCGGTCGTGCCGGCCACCGAGGACATCAGGATCACCCGGCCCCAACGCCCCTTGAACATGCTGCGGGCGGCTCGCCGGGACACCCGGTAGGCGCCGGTCAGGTTGGTGTCCAGCACCGAGGAGAACCGTTCCTCGGTCATCCGCAGCAGCAGTGTGTCGTGGGTGATCCCGGCGTTGGAGACCAGGACCTCGACGGGCCCGTGCGCCTCCTCGACCTCCTTGAACGCGGCCTCCACCTGCCCGGCGTCGGTCACATCGCACCGCACGCCGAAGATGCCCTCGGGCGGTGCGCTGCCGCGGTGGGTGACCGCCACCTTGTCGCCGTTCTCCACGAAGGCACGGGCGACCGCCAGCCCGATGCCCCGGTTTCCTCCGGTGACCAGTACGGAACGTGCCATGGTCCGACTCCTCTCGTACGTCTGATTCACGCCGTCGGCAGGGCGTCCGCCGCCACCACGGCCTCGCCGCGCACGGTGAGCGTGCCGTCCGCGAGCCGGACGGCCAGCGCGATCCTGGCCAGGAGCTCGCCGTCCGCGCCCTGCTCGACCGCGGTGACGCGTCCGGTGCAGTGCGGCCGTGCGTGCACCGGGGTCATCGCGGAGAAACGGGCCTTGAGCGAGCGGACGGCGCCGAGCGGGACCCATGAGGTCACGAGCCGGCCGAGGAAGGCCATCGAGAGCATGCCGTGGGCCAGCACGTCGTCGAAGCCGGCGGCCCGGGCCGCGTCGGTGTCGATGTGGACGGGGTTGTGGTCGCCGGACGCGCCGGCGAACAGGGCGAGCGTCGCCCGGGTCACCTCGTCCGGGTGCAGGTCGGGAAGTTCCGTGCCCACCAGGGACGTCGGCGTCGGTGCGGTCATCGCTCGCTCTCCGGGTGACGCACCAGGATCACCTGGTGCAGATCGGCGACGGCGGTGCCGTCGGGGCGGGTGACCGCCGTGTCGCGGACCACGAACTCCATGGTTCCGGCGCGCCGTCGGTACACGTCGGTGATCACGGGGGAGAAGACCAGCTCGTCGCCGGCGTGCGCCGTGTCGTGGTAACTGAAGGACTGCTCGGTGTGCAGGATCCGGCTCGGGTCCACCGGTGGTCCGTCCGGCCCCTGGGCGTTCGCCTGGTGCTCCAGTTCGAGTCCGAAGAGAAACGTGGGCGGCACGGGCAGGTCGTGGTGTCCGGCCTCCCGGGCCCGGTCCAGGCTGGTGAACTCGGTGTCCTCCAGCCCGACGACCCTCCCGAAGAACTGCAGCCTGCCCCGCTCCACGGTGACCGTGAAGGGGGCGAGCCGGGTTCCGGGCGCGAGGCCCGGCCGGGCGGCCCGCGCCGGCCCGGGCGACGGCGCGGGGCCGGATTCGTTCGTCAATGGTGCGGTGTCGGCCATTCGGCACTCCCCACTCGGTGAGCGGCCCGCCCCGGGGAGCTGAGGGGAACGCTCTCCGGGGCGGGCCGGGTTCGGGCGCGCTGCGCTGCGGCGGTGCCGCCCGCCGTCTACTTCTCGATGCAGAACTCGGCGACCGGCCAGCCCACGTGCCGCTTGTCGGTGGCGATGTAACCCAGGAGCTGGTCGCCGGCCTTGAGCTCGGTGACGTTCAGCACCGCGGCGCCCGGGCCCAGGACACGGACGTGCCAGTCGTCCTGGACGGTCAGGCTGACCTCGACGCCCTCCGGCGAGAGCGCGCGGATGGTGAGCAGTGGACGCGACTCCAGCTTCACCCGGCCGACCACGATCCGGCGGGTCCTTCCGTCCGCGGTGACGCCGAGAATCGTGCTGCCGGCCTTCAGCTCGCTCAGGTAGTTGGTCCGGTTGTCCTCGCCGAGGACGTACGAGTGCAGGGCGCCGGCGTTGACCCGGAAGGGGCGCGTCGGCATGTACGGCAGCGGGTGGGTCTCGCTCACGCCGAGGATGAAGCCCGAGGCGTACGAGCCGATGAGAATGCCCTCGTCCTTGCCGAAGTGGGTGCAGGTGTCGACGCACACCCGGTCGCCGAGGCCGTTGTGCTCGATGGACTGGACGGTGAGGGTCGTCAGGTCCAGGTCCGGCGTCTTGGCGCCGAGCAGCTCGACCAGGCCGAACACCTCGTTGGAGTCCTTCGCCCCGTACAGCAGGCCGTCGGAGCCCTTCTCCAGCACGTCGACGATGATCCCGGCCTCTTCGAGATCGCCGGCCTCGCAGATCAGGCGGCCCGGGGACTTGTCGGCCGCGGCGATGACGATCTCCAGCGGGATCTTGGTGGGGTCGCGGAACTTCACGAGGGTGTTCGGCAGGGCGATGGCCGCGGCGCAGGCCAGCCGCAGGGTCGGGTCGTCGACGACGTCGACGTAGGCGCCCACGGACGTCCCGCCGTCCACGGTCAGCTTGAGCTTGTCCAGCTCCTCGACCTTGGATATGGGGGTCAGGATGATGTCGGCGATGTCCGCGGCCTCGGGCGGGAGCGGCGCGTCGGCGGCCGGCAGCAGGACCTTGAGGACGGTCGGCGGCAGCGCGGCGAGCACCTCCAGTTTGTCGTCGAGGACGCCTTCGAGGCGCGCGTGGACGGCGGCGTCGACGACGGCCTCCTGGTGCTCGGCACTCACCGAACGCAGATCGATCCAGGCAAACTTCACGGACTGTCCCTTCCAGGAATGCAGCAGCGCAGGAATGCGGCAGTGCAGAAACGTGGGCGATCAGAAGAGGTCAGAAGAGGGAGGAGAGGGCCTTGAGGCGGCCCTCGATGACAGCGAGCAGCTGGGGGGCCTCGGCCTCGCCCTCACCGGCGCCGAACAGGCGGGTGAAGACGAACTCGCTCGCGTCGTCGGACACGGCGACGAGCCGGGTGAAGGCACGGTGATCACCGTGCTCGGAGACCACGCGGAAGTCGACGACCCCGGTCCCGCGGTCCGCGGAGGAGTGCACCTGCACCGGCCCGAACGGCGTGTCCACGGTCCAGTGGTCGCCGTCCTTGCGCGACGCGCGTGCGAAGTCGGTGCACCAGTCGGGCAGCCGCTCCGGATCGGAGACGACCGCGAACACGTCGGCGAACGGCGCCGCGATGCTGATGCTTCCGGTGACGCTTCCCATGCAGACTCCTCGCTGGGTACTTGTGCGTAGTGGTGGAGAAGGACGGCCGGGGAACCCGCCGGCCGGTGGTGCCGGATCAGGCGAAGTCCTCGGGCCCGCACCAGCGCGTCACGAGGGCCCCGTAGTTGAGGCCGGCGCCGAAGGCGGCCAGCACGACCCGGTCGCCGGGCCCGACCCTTCCCGCGTCGACGGCGTCGCGCAGGACCAGCGGGACCGAGGCCCCGGAGGTGTTCCCGATGTGCTGGATGTTGGTCAGCGTCTTGTCACGCGGCTGACCGAGCGTGTCCAGGATCGTGTGCACCATGTGCCGGTTGGCCTGGTGCAGTGCGTAGAAGTCGATGTCGTCGAGGCCGAGGCCCGCGTCGGCCACCGTCTTCTCGATGAGTCCCGGGACGCTGCCGAGCACGAAGTCGCGGATCCCGCGGCCCACCATGACGGTGAAGTTGTCGCCGAAGCCCGACTGCCTGCGCTCACCGTTCTCGGCGAACCGGGGCTCACGGGTCACATAACCGGTGGACTGGCCCGACGGCTCGCTGCCCAGACGCGCCGGACCCAGCCCGTCGGCGCCCGAGACCACCGGCTCCAGCAGGTAACAGGCGGCCGCGTCACCGAAGATGACGGCGACGGTACGGTCCTGCGGGTCGAAGATCTTCGTACTGACGTCGGCGAGGACCACCGCCACCCGGCGGTAGGCGCCCGAGGCGATGAAGTTGGCGCCGACCTCCAGGGCGAAGACCGAGCCGGGGCAGCCTCCGCTGTTCACGTCGAAGCCGGGAGTCCCGCTGATTCCCGCCTTGCCCATGATGGTCACGGCGGTGCTCGGCAGCATGCGGTCGGGGGTGTACGTCCCGCAGATCACCAGGTCCACGGAGCCCGGGGAGACGCCGGCCCGCTCGCACGCGTCCAGGAGCGCGCGGGCTCCCAGGTCCGAGGTCCAGTCGTCGGGCTCCGCGTAACGCCGGGTCTCCACGCCGATGTTGGCGCGGATCCACTCGTCGGTGGTGTCGAGGGTCTGCTCCAGTTCCTGGTTCGTCACCACCCGTTCGGGGACGCTGATGCCGATCTCCCTGATTCCGGCGGTGATTCCGGCTCTGGGGCCGGCGACGGCGTGTGCCATGTCCTGGACCTTTCCGGCCGCCCGGGCGGCCTGGAGTCGTTGCTCGGTCAACCTGGTCGCTCAGCCCTGCGCATCGACGCGCGAGGCGAGCCGGGTGTAGCCGCCGCGGTGGAACACCAGCGGTTCCCGGTCCGCGTCTCCCAGGTGCAGTGCTTCGACCCGGCCGAGGACGATCACGTGGTCCCCGCCCTCGCTGAACGTCTCCACCACGCACTCCATCGACGCCAGGGCGCCCTGGACCAGCACCGAGCCGCGCGGCCCCACGAGATCGCCGAGCCGGCGCTGGGCCTGTATGCCGACCGGACGCTCGCGGGACGCGAAGAGAGCGGACACCTGACGCTGGTCCGCGGCGAGGAAACTCAGGGTGAACTCCCCCCGCTGGGCGATCCGCCGGGACACCCGCCCTTCGGGCCGGAGGCAGACCGACATCAGCAGCGGGGCGAGGGACACGGACGTCACGGAGTTGACGGTCAGCGCCTCGGTGCTCGCGCCCGCCCCGGACGCCACCACCGCGACGCCCGTGGGGAAGCGGCCCATGGCCTGCCTGAATTCCCTGCCGTCGACGGCAGGCCGCGCCACTGCCCCCTTGTCGGGCATCGAATCCCTCCTTCTCGGCTTGTCCCTGTCCACCTGCTGTGGCCTGCCCTGAACACTGCGGTGCGGGCGACGGAACGAGAACGCTCATCGGGACAGCACCTTTGGGCTCGACCAAAGAGCAGCAGACAGGTGCCTCCATGGATCGGCAGGATCTCCTCCGAAGGCCTGTCACTCCGCCGTGCGCGGCCCGCAGGCGGGGTGCGGACGTGCCGTGGTGGCTGTCGACAGGGCAACTGAGTACGAAACAGTTTCGTTCTCCATGGGGCTTATCGCGCGCTGTGGACCGGCCCCGGTCCGACGGCGCGCCGTCGGCAGGGGTGAGGTGCGCGGGGACCGTCCGGACCCCGCGCCCGAGCCGCCCAGGCGGCGGGCGCCCGCACGGCGCGGAGAGTGGTCGGGGTCCGGCCCCTGCTGCCCGCCCCGCCGCCTTCACCCGCCCCATCGCCGGCACCCGCCCGCAGACCCAACGACCCGACCGGGAGTACGCCTCGTGGCCACGTTCCTCTACAAACTCGGCAAATTCGCCTTACGGCGACGGCATTTCGTCGCACTGATCTGGGTGGCGCTGCTCGCGCTGGCCGGGTTCGGGGCCGCCTCCGCGCCCACCGCCGCCGCCGGATCCTTCTCGGTCCCCGGGACCGAGGCGCAGAAGGCGTTCGACCTCCTCGACCAGCGCTTCCCGGGTTCCCGTGCCGACGGCGCCACCGCCCGGGTCGTCTTCAGGGCGCCGGAGGGCGAGAAGATCACCGACGCCGCCAACAAGGCCGCGGTCGCCGGGGTCATCGCCGGCCTCAAGTCGGGATCGGACCAACTGGCCTCGGCGACCGACCCGTTCACCGCCAAGGGGGTGAGCAAGGACGGCACGACCGCGTACTCCTCGGTCAAGTACGAGGTCTCCTCGACGGAGCTGACCGACGAGACCCGCGACTCCCTGAAGGGCGTGCAGGCCGAGCCGGGGGACGCGGGACTCGTCGTGGAGATCGGCGGTGACGCGCTCCAGGCCCCGCCCGAGACCGGCCCGTCCGAGATCATCGGCGTCCTCGTCGCCGCGATCGTCCTCGTCATCACCTTCGGCTCGCTGCTCGCGGCCGGGCTGCCGCTGCTGACGGCGATCGTCGGCGTCGGCATCGGCGTCTCGTCCATCACCGCGCTCGCCGCCGTGCTCGACCTGGGCACCACGACGTCGACCCTCGCGATGATGATCGGCCTCGCGGTGGGCATCGACTACGCGTTGTTCATCGTCTCCCGCTACCGCGCCGAGCTGGCCGAGGGGCACACGCGGGAGGAGGCCGCCGGGCGGGCCGTGGGCACGGCCGGCTCCGCGGTCGTCTTCGCCGGGCTCACGGTGGTCATCGCCCTGGCCGGTCTCTCCGTCGTCAACATCCCCATGCTGACCAAGATGGGCGTCGCGGCCGCCGGCACGGTCGCCGTCGCCGTCCTCATCGCACTCACCCTCATCCCCGCACTGCTCGGCTACGCGGGCAGGCGCGTCCACGGACGCAAGGCCCGCAAGGCCCTCGAGAACCGGGGGATGACGGCACGGAAGCCCAACCGCGGCTCGCGCTGGGCGCAGTTCGTCCTGCGCCGCCCGGTGTGGCTGCTGCTCGCCGGCGTGGTGGGCCTCGGCACGGCCGCGGTCCCGGTGGCCTCGCTGAAGACGGGCATGCCGGACGGTGGCTGGCAGCCGCCCCACACCACGCAGCGCAAGGCGTACGACGCCCTCTCCGACGCCTTCGGACCCGGCTTCAACGGCCCGCTGGTGACGGTCGTGGACGCCAGGAACTCCCAGGACGCCAAGGGGGCCGTCGCCCAGGTCGAGAAGACGTTGCACACGCTGCGCGGCATCGCCGTGGTGACGCAGGCGGCCTTCAACAAGGCGGGCGACACCGCGACCGTCACGGTCATCCCGAAGTCCAAGCCGAGTTCGGCCGAGACCGAGGACCTGGTCGAGGCCATCCGCGACAAGAGCGCGGACATCAAGGCGGACACCGGGGCCGAGCTCCTGGTCACCGGGGCCACGGCGATGAACATCGACGTCTCGCAGAAGCTGAACGACGCGCTGATTCCCTACCTGGCGCTGGTGGTGGGCCTGGCGTTCCTGCTCCTGATGGTGGTCTTCCGCTCGGTCCTCGTTCCGCTGAAGGCCGCGCTCGGCTTCCTGCTCTCGGTCGTCGCCGCCCTCGGCGCGGTCGTCGCCGTCTACCAGTGGGGCTGGTTCGGTCCGCTCTTCGGGGTGGAGCAGACCGGCCCGATCATGTCCATGATGCCGATCTTCATGGTGGGTGTGGTGTTCGGCCTCGCGATGGACTACGAGGTCTTCCTCGTCACCCGGATGCGGGAGGCGTACGTCCACGGCGAGCAGTCGGCGGACGCCGTCGTCACGGGGTTCCGGCACGGGGCCCGGGTGGTCGTGGCCGCGGCCGTCATCATGATCGCGGTGTTCTCCGGCTTCATCGGCTCCAGCGAGCAGATGGTGAAGATGATCGGTTTCGGTCTCGCCATCGCCGTCTTCTTCGACGCGTTCGTGGTCCGTATGACACTCGTCCCCGCGGCACTCGCCCTGCTGGGCGACCGGGCGTGGTGGCTCCCGAGGTGGCTCGACCGCGTGCTGCCGAACGTGGACGTCGAGGGCGACGCCCTGCGCAGGCAGCTGGCCGGTCGACAGGATCCCCGCTCCGAGCAGGACCGGGAGCCCGCCCGGACCTGAGGGGACTGCCAGAACAGCAGGTGAGGGCGCCGCACGACCGGGTGGGGCGCCTCAGCCGTCGAGGATGCGAAGGAGCCGGGTCCGGGCGCCGGGGCGGTCGTCGGCCCTGGTGCGCGGCGCCGCTTCGTGGATCACCGCCTCGCAGGGCAGCGCGGCGTGGTGGCGGCGGGCGCTCGGCCCGCTCAGCCCAGCACCCGTACCGGCGCCCCCGCCAGGAACGCCCGGATCCCCTCCGCCGCCTGGCCGTAGTACCGCTCGTAGTTGGTTCGGGTCACGTAGCCGAGGTGGGGAGTCGCCAGCAGGCGCGGGGCGCTTCGCACGGGGTGGTCCGCGGGGAGGGGTTCGACGTCGAAGACGTCCACGCCGGCGCCTGCGATACGGCCCTCCCGCAGTGCCGTCAGCAGCGCGTCCTGGTCGACGATCGCCGCCCGCGACGTGTTGACCAGGTACGCCGTCGGCTTCAGAAGGGCCAGTTCAGCCGGTCCGACCAGTCCTCGGGTGCGCTCGCTCAGCGCCAGGTGCACCGAGACGAAGTCGCTCTCGCGCAGCAGCTCCTCCTTCGAGGGGGCCGGCCGCACGCCCACCTCCGAGGCGCGCTCCTCCGTCAGGTTCTGGCTCCACGCGCTCACCTCCATGCCGAAGGCGAGACCCACCCGGGCCACCGCAGTCCCGATTCTGCCCAGGCCCAGCAGGCCGAGCCGACGGCCGTGCAGGTCCGCGCCGACCGTGGACTGCCAGGGCCCGCCCTCCCGCAGGGCCGTGCTCTCCTGGACCAGGCCCCGGGCCAGGCCCAGCAGCAGTGCCCAGGTCAGTTCGACCGGCGGGGTCGACGAGCTCTCCGTACCGCACACCGTCACGCCGTTCGCCTTCGCCGCCGCGTAGTCGATCGCCGAGTTGCGCATGCCGGAGGCGATCAGCAGCCGCAGCCGGGGGAGGCGGTCCAGCAACGACGCCGGGAAGGAGACCCGCTCCCGCAGGGTGACCACGCAGTCGAAGTCGGCGAGCGCCGCGGCGAGTTCGTCCTCGTCGCCGAAGTGTTCGGTGAAGGAGACCACGTCCAGTTCCTCGCCCGGGGGCGACGACGGCGCCGACCAGTCGGCGTAGGCCTTCGCGACGTTCTGGAAGTCGTCGAGGACGGCACAGCGGAACGGCACGGCGATTCCTCCGGCTGGGGTGGTTCCCGGTGGTTCCGATCCGGGACGGGTCCGTTCCGAGATTACGGTGGAGGCGTGAGCGCCTCCGTCACCCCCCTCGCCAGGAAGCTCGGCGTCAAGCCCGGTCACCGGGTGCGACTGCGGCACGCCCCGCCCGGATGGGACGTGCCCGGCCTCCCCGACGGCGTCCACGTCGCCCCCGGCGGCCCCCGCGACGCCGACGTCACCGTCGCCTTCTACCGCACCCATGCCGAACTCGCCGCCGAGAGCCCGGCCCTCGTCCGTGATCTCGCCGACGACGCCATGGTGTGGATCGCCTGGCCCCGAAAGGCGGCCGGTCACGTCAGCGACGTCACCGAGAACGCCCTCCGCGACCTCTTCCTCCCGCTCGGCGTCGTCGACGTGAAGGTCGCGGCGCTGGGGGAGGACTGGTCGGGGCTCAAGTTCGTCCGCCGCCGGGAGAACCGCCGGCCGGGCTGAGAGGGCCTCGCCCCGGAGCCGGCGGCCCCGCCGGTTGGGGGAACATGCGGAGAACCGTGGGAGAACAGGGGGCTGTCGGAGCAACGGCCGCCCCTGAGGCAACATCTAGGTGAACGACACAGCCGCGCGAGGACGGGACGCGGCCGCCGTCGAGGGCGGGCCGGATGGAGTGAGGGACGTGGTGGACGTGGGGGACGCGGTGGACGCGATGAAGCCGAGGATCGCCGTTGCCGTGGTGACCATGGGCAACCGGCCCGCCGAGGTCGACGCACTGCTGGAGTCGGTGGCCAAGCAGGACCTCGCCCCCGCCCGCATCGTCGTCGTCGGCAACGGCTGCGTCCTCCCCGAGTTCGCCCGGCGTCTCTCCCTCCCCGGCGAGGTCACCACGATCGACGTCGACGAGAACCTCGGCTGCCCCGGCGGCCGCAACGTCGCCCTCGCCCGCCTCCGCGAGTTCGGGGACGTGGACGTCGTCGTCGAACTGGACGACGACGGGCTCCTCGTCGACGCCGACGTCCTGCGCCGCGTCCGCGACCTCTACACCGCCGACCCCCGCCTCGGCATCGTCGGCTTCCGCATCGCCGACGAGCACGGCGAGACCCAGCGCCGGCACGTGCCGCGCGTCGGCGCCTCCGACCCGATGCAGGGCGGGTACGTCACCGGCTTCCTCGGCGGCGGCCACGCCCTGAGCATGGCCATGCTCGCCGAGACCGGCGACTGGCCCGCCGAGTTCTTCTTCGCGCACGAGGAGACCGACCTGGCCTGGCGGGCCGCCGACGCCGGCTGGAAGATCCTCTACGCACCCGAACTGCTCCTCCAGCACCCCAAGACCTCGCCCGCCCGCCACGCCATCTATCACCACGTCACCGCCCGCAACCGGGTCTGGCTGGTCCGGCGCAACCTGCCGCTGCCGCTCATCCCGGTCCACCTGGGGGTCTGGATCGCCGTCACGCTGCTGCGCACGCGCTCGCTCCCCGGCCTGAGGGCCTGGTTCGGCGGGTTCGCGGAGGGCGTGCGGAAGCCGGCGGGAGCCCGCCGGCCCATGAAGTGGCGGACGGTGTGGCGGCTGACCCGGCTGGGCAGGCCGCCGGTCATCTGAGAAGAACGGGGCGGGTCTCGGTCGTTCACCTCCGACGACCGAGACCCGCACGCCCCCGGACCCGGCCGCGGCGGCGACACTCCCCCGAGTTGCGCGTCCATACGCGCGCACCGTCGGGCCAGATCCGATGGTCTGATCAGACCAGGTCGCGCCAACGAATCGCTAACATGTGGCCAATGGTTCGCCGCGTCGCCCCTGGTCACCTGGCCTGAAGTCGTCGCACGAACACGGGAACGGGCCGGACGAACAGCCGGTTCCCGCGGGTAACTCCCGGGGCCGTCAGGAAGAGCCTGGCGGAAAAGCGGCGGCCGGAGGGCGGAATTCCGCCAACCGGCGGGCTATCCGCCACTGACGCGGGCGACTCGACAGGGCGACCCGGCAACATGCCGGGCGCGGAAGGGCGATGGGCGGCGTGATGCGGCGGTACGGGCTGCGGTTCGGACTGCTGGGCCCACCGGTCCTGTACACGGCCGAAGCGGCCAACTCCTGTGGTCCGAACGCCGATACCGCCAACGCGGACATCGCGAACGCCGACGTGGCGAAGTCTTCCACGGCGAGCGCCGACACCGCGAGCGCCGACACCGCGAGCGCCGACATCGCGAACAGCGGCATCGCGAGCGCCGACGCCGAGCCCTCGGCCGACGTCCCCTACGGGACCGTCCGCAGTGCTCCGTACGTCGCCGTCCGCAGTCCCAAGGTGCGTGCCCTGCTCGCCGCCCTGCTCCTCGAGGCGGGCCGGACCGTCCCCGTCGAGTCGCTGAAGGAGGCCCTGTGGGGCGGCGCGCCGCCGGCGTCCGCGCAGGCCTCGCTGCACAACCACGTCACCCGGCTGCGCCGGCTGCTCGACGATCCGGAGCGGTTGCGCGCGGTGCCGTCCGGCTATCGACTCCGGGTCGAGCGGGGCGAACTCGACATCCACGTGTTCGAACGTCACGTCGCCGCGGCGCGCGGTGCGCACGCGGCCCGGAACTGGGATCGGGTCGTACGCGAGTGCGCGGCGGCGCTCGCGCTGTGGCGGGGCGCCCCGCTGAGCGGCCTCCCGGCCGAACTGGGCGGATACTCCCTCGTACGTCGTCTGCACGAGGCCCGGCTGCTTCTGCTGGAGTGGCGTTACGACGCCGAACTCGCCCTCGGGGCGGCCCGGCTCGGGCACATCGTCCCGGAGCTGACGGCGCTGGCCGCCGATCATCCGCTGCGTGAGGCGTTCCACCGCCAGCTGATGCTCGCCCTGCACCGCACCGGTCGTCGGGCGGAGGCCCTCGCCGTCCACCGTGACCTGCGCACCCGTCTGGTGGAGGACCTCGGCGTCGAGCCGGGCCCGGCGGTCCGCGAGGCCCACGTGGAGGTACTGGGCCCCACGAGCGAGGCCCCGGCCACCGCGCCCCCGCGCCCCACGTCACCGCCCACCTCCACCCCTGCGGCCACTCTCGATCCCGCGGCCACTCCCAACCCCGCGGCCGCCCTCGACCCCGCCGCCACCTCCACCTCCTCGGCAATCCCCGCCCCGGCTGCCGGTGCCCCTCCCGCTTCCACTCGCCCATCCGAGTCCGGCCCCGCGTCCCAGCGCACCCGACACACCCGGCCGGCACAACTCCCGCCGCCTCCCGCTTACTTCACCGGCCGTGCCGACACCCTGCGCCGTCTCCACCGCACCCTCGCCACCGGCCCTTCCGGCCCCCCTTCCCGTCCCTCCGGCCTGCTCGAACCGCACGCTCCCTCCGGTGGCCGCGGCCCGGTCGTCGTCGTCCTCTGCGGTACGGCCGGCGTCGGCAAGAGCGCGCTGGCCCTGCATCTCGCACATGCCCTGAGGGAACGTTTCCCCGATGGGCAGCTCCACCTCCACCTGCACGGCGCGACCCCCGGCATGACCCCCCTCACCGCAGGTCAGGCGCTCACCGCCCTGCTGCGCGACCTCGGCACCGAGCCCCGGCACATCCCCGAACAACCCGACGCCGCGGCCGCGTTGCTGCGCACCCTGCTCGCCCCGACCCGGACCCTCCTCGTCCTGGACGACGCGGCGACCGCCGCCCAGATCCGTCCGCTGTTGCCGGCCGGGCCCGGTTGCGCCGTGATCGTCACCAGCCGCTCGCCGCTGACCGTCCTCGACGGCGCCCACCGCTTCCCGCTCGCGCCGCTGTCCGCCGAGGACAGCGCCGCTCTGCTGCGCGCGGCCTCCGGTCCCGGCGCGGGGCGCGCGGAGCTGAACGCGGCCCACCCGCTCGTCGCCCTCACCGGCCGTCTCCCGCTCGCCCTGCGTGTCGTCGCCGCCCGCCTCGCCGCCCGCAGCGCCCTCACCCCGGACGTGCTCGCCGGTCAACTCGCGGCCGCAGAAAGCAGGTTGTCGCACCTGGAGTACGACGACCTCAGCGTCCGCCGCTCCCTCGCCGTGGCGCACGACGCGCTCGCCGCCTCCGGGCGCGAGGCCGACCGGGACGCGGCCCTCGCGCTCCGCCGCATCGGCGCGCTCGACCTGCCCGCGTACGGAGTCCCGTTGCTGGCCCGGCTCGCCGGCATCGACGAGCCGCGCGCCGAGGCCGCCCTGAACCGCCTCGTCGACGTGGCTCTCCTGGAGGAGCGGGCCTACGGCCGTTACACACCCCACGACCTCGTGCGCGACTTCGCCCGCGAACGGGCCGCGGCCGACGGCTCCGCCGACGCGACCCCGGCCGCGGCCCGGGCGGTCGCCCTGCACTGGTACGCCGCCGTCGCCGAGCGCATGGTCGTCGCCGTCGTCGAAGCGGGTCCGGACCAGGACGACCGGCGCCGCCCGACCGCCGCGCAGCCGCCGGCCCACGCGACGCACCTCGCGGACGTGCCCCCCTTCGCAGGCCCCGAAGAGGCCTTCGCGTGGGCAGACGCGGAGCTGGAGAGCATCGTCGCGCTGGTGGAGGGCACGGACGCCGCGGGTGCCGCAGGCACCGCGCGTGGGACGGCGGCCCTCGTCTCCACGCTCCTGCGCCTGCTCTTCCCCTACCTCCAGCGCCGGGGCCGCGTCGCCGAGATGGAGGTGCTCGGCCGGACCGCGCTGCGGGTGGCGCGGCGGCTCGGGGACCCGGCCGCCGAGGCGTACGCGCTGGGCGACCTCGCAGGCCTGCACTT
The DNA here is from genome assembly GCF_055606485.1 of Streptomyces sp. NPDC037083. NCBI lineage: Bacteria > Bacillati > Actinomycetota > Actinomycetes > Kitasatosporales > Streptomycetaceae > Streptomyces > Streptomyces sp. NPDC037083. The sequence continues at coordinate 31,383 of NZ_JBVJSQ010000019.1, forward strand.
CCTGACCGGCCGCCAGAAGGACGCTCTCGTCCTCAACGACTCGGCCCTGGCCATCTGGCGGCGGCTCGACCGGCTCTCCTGGATCCGGCGCTGCCTCAACAACCGGGGGCTGCTGCTGGAAGGGCTCGGGCGGTACGAGGAGTCCGGTGCGGCGCTGCGCCAGAGCCTGGAGTACTCACGGCAGTTGGGCGACCCGCACGGCGAGGCCGTCACCCACAGCCACCTCGGCAACCTGTACGAGCACACCGACCCGCGCGCCGCCATCGAGCAGCACCGGCGTTCGCTGGCCATCGGGGTCGACATCGGGGCCGTCATCGTGCAGCACTCGGCGCACTGCAACATCGGCTACGCCCACCTCGCCCTCGGCGAACCGGCCGCCGCGCTGCCGCACTTCGAGGAGAGCCTGCGCATCCTCGGCGGTCACGGCGACTGGCACGGCGAGTCCCAGACGCGGCTCGGCCTCGTCCGGGCCCTGCGGTCGCTGGGACGTACCGAACGGGCGTTGGGGGAGTGCGCGGAACTGCTGCGACGGGCCGAAACGCGCGCCGACCGCTACATGACCGGCCTGGCCCGGCACCAGCGCGGCCTTCTGCTGCGGGAGCAGGGGCAGGGGGAGCGGGCGCACGAGGAGTGGCGGGCGGCCCTCGACGCGCTGGACGGGACGGACGAGAAGGCGATCGTGCGCGAACTGGGGGAGCTGCTCGCGGGCGACGCCTGACTACTTCGCGTCGGCATAGCACTCCACCACCGCCGTCGTGAACGGGAACCGCACCGGCGTCTCCCCGAACGTCAGCCGTCCGGCCAGGTCGGACGCCTCCCGGATCGCCGCGACGACCCTCTCGGCCTCCTCCTCGGGGCAGTGCACGATCACCTCGTCGTGCTGGAAGAACACCAGCTCGGCCGCCATCCCCGCACAGGTCTTCCGCAACGCGGCGAGCAGCAGCAGCGCCCAGTCGGCGGCGCTGCCCTGGACGACGAAGTTGCGGGCGAAGCGCCCACGCGCGCGGGCGTTGGTCGAGGCGTACCCCGGCACCCACTCCTGCCCCTCGCCGCGTCCCGTTCCCTCCGCCCGTCCCGTCCCGGGGCCGGCGTCGTTCTCGGAGGCCGGGATGCCGGCCTCCTCCGCCCCGGCGTCGCCCGCCCCGGCCGCCGGCGGGCAGGTCCGCCCCAGCCAGGTCCGCACGAGCCGGCCCTCCTCGCCCGCCCTGGCCGCCTCGTCGACGTACGCCACCGCGCGCGGGAAGCGGCGGCGCAGGGCGGCGAGGTTCTTCAGGCCGTCCCCGGAGGTCTGGCCGTAGACCGCGCCGAGGACGGCGAGCTTGGCCTGCGCGCGGTCGCCGGAGAAGGCGCGGTCGGAGACGGACTGGTAGAGGTCGCTCTCCCGGCCCGCGACCTCCATCAGCCCGGGATCGCGGGAGATCGCCGCCAGCACGCGCGGCTCCATCTGGTCGGCGTCGGCGACGACGAGCCGCCAGCCGGGGTCGGCGACCACGGCCCGCCGGATGACCTTGGGGATCTGCAGGGCGCCCCCGCCGTTGGTCACCCAGCGCCCGGTGACCGTGCCGTGTGCGAGGAACTCCGGCCGGAACCGGCCGTCGCGCACCCAGTCCTGCAGCCAGGACCAGCCGTGGGCCACCCAGATGCGGTACAGCTTCTTGTACTCGATCAGCGGCTTCACGGCCGGGTGGTCGAGCGACTCGAGCTCCCAGCGCCGGGTCGATCCGACCCGGATCCCGGCCTGGGCGAAGGCCTTGACGACGTCGGCGGGCAGGTCGGGGCGGACCCTGCGGCCGAAGGCGGCCGACACCTCGTCGGCCAGTTCGGCGAGCCGGCGGGGCTCGCCGCCGCCCGCGTACCGGTCGCCGAGCAGGTCGTGCAGGACCGCGCGGTGCACCTGCGCGCTCCAGGGCAGCCCGGCCCGGTTCATCTCGGCGGCCACCAGCATCCCCGCCGACTCGGCCGCCGTCAGCAGCCGCATCCGCTCCGGGTGCTCGGCCCGGTCGTGGCGCCGCTGCTGCTCGGCGTAGACGGCGAGGAGGTCGTCGAGGGGCAGCCGGACGGCGGTGTCCTGCGCCTCGAACAGGGAGGACTGCGCGCCGGGCGTGGCGGAGCGCAGCGGCGGGTCCGGCGGTACGGGGCCGCCGCGCAGCCGGGCCAGCGCGGCGGCCGCCGAGCGGGGCTCACCGGAGCGCCCCTCGTGGCCCAGGAGGAGGGTCTCGGCGTCCTCGACGTCGTAGCACCGCTCCACTCGCACCCCCGTGGCGAGCAGACGCGGATACACCTCGGCCGTGGAACGCCAGACCCAGCGGGTGACGTCGGGCCGCTCGCGCACGGCCCGGGTCAGGTCCGCCTCCCGCAGCACCGGGCCGGCGGGCAGCCCGCCGGGGCCGAGGGGGGCGAGTTCCACGCCACCGTCCTCGGCCGGAGCGAGTGCCCACCGGTCGGCCATGCTGCGAGTGTGGCAGGGGGGTCTGACAACGGCCGCCCGGTCCTGCCGCCGCCCCTCTTCCTCGGGTTGCTCGGGTTACTCGGGTTCCTCGCGTGCCTTCACCACTTCGGCCAGGAACCTCGCGACGTACTTCTCGGTCTCGGCCTTGTCGACGCCGAGGCCGCTGAGCACGCCCTGGCCGTTCTCGTGCTCCAGCAGGGCCAGCAGGAGATGTTCGGTGCCGACGTAGTTGTGGCCGAGGCGGAGCGCCTCGCGGAAGGTCAGCTCCAGGACCTTCTTGGCGTCCGGGCCGTAGGGGACCAGCTCGGGCGGCTCCTCGACGGCCGGCGGGAGCGTGGCGGCGGCGGCCTCGCGGACGGTGTCCAGGGAGACGCCCTGCTCGGTGATCGCCTTGGCCGCGACGCCCTCCGGCTCCGCGAGCAGGCCGAGGACCAGGTGTGCGGGCAGCCCCTCGGAGCCGCCGGCCGCTCTGGCCTCGTTGTGGGCGGCCATGACCACGTTTCGCGCGCGGGGCGTGTAGCGGCCGAAGTTCTGGTCCGCGTCGGGGCCGGCCGACTCCTTCGGCACGAACCTCTTCTGGGCGGCCTGCCGGGTGACGCCCATGCTGCGGCCGATGTCGGTCCAGGAGGCGCCCGAGCGACGGGCCTGGTCGACGAAGTGGCCGATGAGGTGGTCCGCCACGTCGCCGAGGTGGTCGGCGGCGATGACGGCGTCCTGGAGCTGGTCGAGCGGCTCTTCGTGGACCTTCTTGATGGCGTCGATGAGGTCGTCGAGACGGACGGACGCGTGGGTGACGGGTCGTGGAGTCGTCATGTGTCAACCGTAGGTTGACAGTGAGGGGGCGTCAACCCAAGGTTGTCACCCTGGTGGTCGCCGAGGTGGTCGCCGAGGCCGCCGTCGAGGTCCGCACCGCCTCCCGCGCGCGGGACGCGTCCCGCCTCCGTGGCACGATCGACCGGTGAGCAGTTCCAGCAGCAGTCCGGCCGACACCGTCGAACGCGCCTTCCGGGCCGCCCTCTACGACACCGCCGACGCCACCCTCGACACGGGCGCCTCGCTCCTGGCCGCCGCCCCCGCGGCGGACGCCGAACTCGCGCGGCGGGGGGCGGAGTTCGTCGCCGCGCTCTGGCGGCGCGGCTGGCAGCCCGCGGACGTGGTGCGGATCGTGCGCCGGGAGCTGGACGCCGTCCACGCGGGCCTCGCGGCCGCGCTGATCCGCGCGCAGGCGCCCGACGACCGGGCCCGGGGCCGGCGCTGGGCGGCCCAGCTGGAGGAACTGCCCGACGGCCCGCAGCCGGCCGGCGACCGTTTCACGCACGCCACCGCGGTCCTGGAGCTCTACCGCCTGCTGCTGCGCCTGCCCGCCCTCGAGCCCCTCCAGGAGCACGAACCGTCCCGGCCGTCCCGCCCGGGCTCGCACTCGCGCATGCTCACCCGCATCCGCGCATTGCTCGCCAAGGCCGAGGCGACCGGGTTCCCGCAGGAGGCGGAGGCGCTCACGGCGAAGGCGCAGGAGCTGATGGCCCGGCACAGCGTCGACGAGGCGCTGCTCGACGCCCAGGGCCCGGCCCCGGACGCGCCGGGAGCCTGCCGGATCGGTGTCGAGCCGCCGTACGAACAGGCGAAGGCGGTGCTGCTGGACGCGGTCGCCGAGGCCAACCACTGCCGGGCGGTGTGGAACGAGCCGTTCGCCTTCTCCACGGTCGTCGGATTCGAGGCCGACCTGGAGGCGGTGGAGCTGCTCTACACCTCGCTGCTGGTGCAGGCGCAGTCCGCGATGGCGAAGGCCGAGGCGGCCCAGCGGGCCGGTGGACGCCGGCGGACCAAGACCTTCCGGCAGTCCTTCCTCGCCGCGTACGCCCACCGCATAGGGGCCCGTCTCGGCGAGATCGCCGAGGCCGCCGAGACCCGGGTGGACGACGACCTGCTGCCGGTCCTCGCCACCCGCGCGGTGGCCGTCACCGCGGCGACGGACCGGATGTTCCCGGACACGGTGTCCACCCGCCTGCGCGGGGTCACCGACGAGGCGGGCTGGACCGAGGGCGCCGAGGCGGCCGACCGGGCCCGGATGCGGTCCCGGCCACGGCTGCCCTGACGCCCCCGGCGCAGGTCAGTCGCCCGCCTGCGCGAAGGCGCTCACCGTGGCGTCCGGCACGCCCTTGCTGTTCAGCGCGACGTCGCCGTACGACCAGTCGAAGCTGACGGTGGCCGAGGCGCCCGGCAGCCCGTACTTCACCGTCTTGACGGCGAGGCTCTTGTCGCCGCCCTTCTCGCCGCGCACGTACGTGATCGTGAAGGAGGCCGTCCCCTGCGCCGGCAGGGGCAGCGCCTGGGCCTCGGCGGCCTCGTCCTTCGCCGCGATCGCGGAGGTGCCGTCCGCCTGCAGGGTGACCTCGGGGAAGCCCTTCAGGGTGCACTGTTCACCCTTGTTGGTGAGCGTGACGGTGACGTTGCCGGTGTCCCCGGCCGCGGGCGCGGCGTCGACGGGGCCGACCTCCTGACCGAGGTCGTCGGCCGCGCAGACGGCGCCGGCCGGGGCGGTCGAGCCGGCGGCCTTGCTCTCGTCGCCGCCGGAGTCGCTGTCGTCCCCGCCTCCACAGGCGGTGAGGAGCAGTGCCGCAGCGAGGGCGGTGACGGTGATGGGAACGGCGCGCATGAGTGATTCCTAGGGTGTCGTGACGATGCTCGATGGATCATCACGCACGCGCACGACGATCCCTCGCGCGCCCCCCACTCTCACACCCGCTCCACCACCCACGCACCCGCCCGCCCAGCCCCCACGCGCGCGTGCCCATTCGTCGCCCGCGCCCGCTCGATGCCGCCCGCGCTCGTGCCTGCCCGGCCGCCCGCTCAGCCGTCCGAGCGCGTGCTCGCTTAGGCGCTACGCGCGTGCCCGCCCAGCCGCTGCGCGCGCGTGCCCATTCGTCGCCCGCGCCCGCTCGATGCCGCCCGCGCTCGTGCCTGCCCGGCCGCCCGCTCAGCCGCCCGCGCCCGCAAGGCCGCCGGCGTCGTGCCCGCGCGCGGGCACGCTTCGGTACCTAACCGAGGCCCGGGGTGGGCAGGCCCGAGGGCCACTGGCCGCTCTCCGCCTTGGTGAAGGTCTCCTTGCCGACCGCACCCTCCCAGGTCACCTTCAGAGACTTCGCGTCGACGGAGCCGACCATGCCGGTCTTGCGGTCGTCCTTCCCGCTGGTGCACTTGAGGTGGATCATCCGCATGCCCGCCTCCTCGCCGGCGGTCCCGCTGCACACGGCCCCGCCGGTCACGAAGAGGGCGGCCTGCTTCCCGGTGACGATCAGGGCGACGGCCTTGCCGTCCGTCGTGGCGAGCCAGCTCCCCTCCAGGTCGTCGGAGGCGGAGACCGAGGCCGACGCGCCGCCCACGCCACCGGTGTCCGCGGTCGCCGTCGTCGACGGCGTGGCGGAGGAGTCGTCGGACCCGCCGTCGCCGCCGCACGCGGTCAGCGCGAGCGCACCCGCCAGCGCGGCGGCCACGGCCGCGGCCCGCACCGGCCGGCGGGACGCGCCCCGCGAGAAGATCGCCGAAGTCACTGCAAGCTCCCAAGCTGTAGCCGGACGGCCCCGTCGTCGACTGCCAGGACCGTGGGGACCGAGGATTCGCAGCAAGCTACCAGCAAGCCCCGGCGGAAGCCCGGGGGCGGCTGCGACCTACCAGGACGACTTCCGCACCCCGGGCAGAAACCCGGCGTGCGCCTGCTCCCGCAGACTCACCCGGGACAGCCCGAACGTCCGGAAGTACCCGCGCGGGCGCCCGTCCACCTGGTCCCGGTTGCGTACGCGCGTGGCGCCGGCGTCGCGCGGCTGGGCGCGCAGCTCCCGCTGCGCCGCCTCCCGTTCCGCCTCGGTGGACGACGGCCGCCGCACGATCTCCTTCAGCTCGGCTCGCCGCGCCGCGTACCGCGCCACGACCTCCCGCCGCTTCTCGTTCTTCGCGATCTTGCTCTTCTTCGCCATCAGACCCGCACCCCCTGTGCGCGGATGCGTGCCACGGCCGCCTCGACGCCGATCGCGTCGACGGTCCTGATCCCCTTCGTGCTCAGCCGCAGCCGCACGTGGCGGTCCTCGCTCGGCAGCCAGTACCGCTTGCTCTGGACGTTGGGGTCGAAGCGGCGCGAAGTGCGCCGGTGGGAGCGGGAGATGCGGTTGCCGAAGCCCGGCTGGGCGCCGGTCAGCATGCAGTGCGCGGACACAGGTGACGTACCTCTCCTCGGTCGGTGCCGGAATCCTTGATGCTAATGGATTTCATTTTCAGTAAGGTAGCAGCATGGCACGCAACGAACTCCGCCCGGTCATCAAGCTGCGGTCCACGGCGGGCACGGGCTTCACCTATGTGACGCGCAAGAACCGCCGCAACGACCCGGACCGCATGACCCTGCGCAAGTACGACCCCGTCGTCGGCCGGCACGTCGACTTCCGAGAGGAGCGCTGAACCACCGCCATGCGCAACCGGATCCACCCGGCCTACGGTCCCGTCGTCTTCCGCGACCGCGCCGCGAACCACGCCTTCCTCACCCGCTCCACCATGAGCAGCGACAAGACGATCGAATGGGAGGACGGCCGCACGTACCCCGTCGTCGACGTCGAGATCTCCGACGTCAGCCACCCCTTCTACACGGGCGCCGCGCGCGTCCTGGACACCGCCGGCCGGGTCGAGCGCTTCGAGCGCCGTTACGGAAAGCGAGGCGGGGCGTGAGCCTGTCGGTCGTGATCGTCGGCGGTCTGCACGCCGACGCCCGCCGGACGGCGGTCGCGCGTCTGCTCGCGGACGTCCCCGGCAGCGTCGTCCTCCACCACGACCTCGCGACGGCCGCTTCCGGCACCGTCGTCCGGACCGTCGGCGACGCCGGGGGAGTCCTCTCCGTCGGCGAGACGCCCCTGGTCGACGACTGCGCCTGCTGCGCGCTGCGCGAGGACCTGGTGCCCGAACTGCGCCGCCTCGCCGACGACGGCGGCACCCGTCTCGCGGTCGTCGAACTGTGGGACTCCGTCGAGCCCAAGGCCATGGCCGAGGTGGTGGTGGCCGGCGGGCTCACGGTCACCGGCGTCGTCACCGCCGTCGACCCGGCCCTGCTGCTGCCGTACCTCGGCAACGGCGACGACCTCGCCGACGTCGGTCTCGCCGCGGCCGCCACCGACCGGCGCACCGTCGCCGACACCTTCGCGCGGCAGCTCGAGTACGCCCCCGTCCTGGCCGTCGTCGACTCCGAGGAGGCCGACGACGAGGACCGTGAACTGCTGGCACAGCTGCACCCGACGGCCCGCCGGGTCCGGATCGCGGCGGCCGGCCGTGCCGACGCACGCTCACCGCTCGCCCGTGAGGTGCTGGCCGGCTTCGACGTGGAAGCGGCCGCCGCCGCCCAGCACCCGGCCTGCGCCCTCCTGCCCGCCGACGCCGACGCGCACGGCGTCAGCACCTTCGTCTGGCACCGCCGCCGCCCGTTCCACCCGGAACGGCTGTACGCGGCGCTGGAGGACCTGACCTGCGCGGCCGCCCGCAGCCGCGGCCGGTTCTGGCTCGCCGACAGGCCGGACGTACTGCTCCACTGGGACGCGGCCGGCGGGGCGCTCTGCGTGGAGTCGGCCGGCCCGTGGCTGGCGTCCCTGCCCGACGCGGCCTGGGACATGGTCCCGCCGGTGCGCCGAGCGGCCGCCGCGCTGGACTGGCACCCCGCACACGGCGACTGCTGCCAGCACCTGGTCTTCACGTCCCCCGGCCTGGACCGTGACGGACTCGCTCTGCTCCTGGAGTCCTGCCTGCTCACGGACGCCGAGTACGCCGCCGGCCGCACCGCCTGGAAGCGGCTGCCGCCCGCCTTCGACACCCTTCTGGAGGTCTGACCCCCATGCCCCGCAAGCCCGAGCGCAAGCCCGCCCCGCCCCGCCCCAACCCCCTCGACCAGGCCGGCATCACCTACATCGACTACAAGGACACCGACCTGCTGCGGAAGTTCATCTCGGACCGTGGAAAGATCCGCAGCCGCCGCGTCACCCGGATCACCGCGCAGCAGCAACGCCAGTTGTCCCGAGCGATCAAGAACGCCCGCGAAATGGCCCTCCTCCCTTACACGGCCGCCCGCTGACCCGTACGGGAGTCGGCCGCGGTCACCCGCCGACCGACAGCGGGAATCGGCCGCGGCCATCCGCTGACCCGTAGCGCGAAACAGGCCGCGGTCACCCGCCGGCCCGTAGCGCGACCGGCCGGGGGCGCCCGCCCTGGCCCCGCCCCCGGCCCGGATCCGGTCGCCCACCGCCCGGCGGTGTCCGGTACGCGCCCGTCCCGTCCACTCCCGCCCAGCGGGGAAGCGCTCTCCTGCGTAGATCAGGTTCCACGGTCGCCGTAGGCCGTCCCGCTCATCTGTACGAGTGAAGTCACTCCTTCCGTCCACTCGCCCTGGCCACTCAGCCCTCCCCACCTGCCCGACGTCGAGCCGACCCGCCGCTCATGCACCTGGCCGCCCCCGCCTCGCCCCCGTGCCGACCTCGACGTCGTGCGCGGGGGCGCCGGCCGTGGCCGCCGGGCACCGCGGGCAGGGGGGTGTCCCGGGTCGGCGCGGGATTTCGGTCCGCGGTGGGTGCGGGCGCACGTCCCGGGGCGCCGCCCGGTCCGCGGAGCGGATTCCGGGCCTCCGCCGGAACGGTGTCCCCCGGACCGACGCCGACGGCCTTCGTCGTCGGCCCGCGGCCGATCCGTTCGCGCCCCGACGGAACAGGAAGGCCCTGCGAAGCGTCTGTTCCCTGTGCGAGTAGTTCGATCCGGACGACTTTCGCGGGGACCCTCATGACGGCCCGCGAAGCGGAACGAGTCGGGTAAAGCAGGCGTCAAAGCTGTAACCACACAGGCACCGCGCGTGCACGTGCATCTGCTCATGCGGCTGCACGTGAACGGGGCTATGATCCGGGACAGTTGACAATGGCACCAATGGCCACACGAGCCAGTGCACCACCAGGGAGCGACCTGTGGACCACCACGTTGACGGGGGGCACGACGTGTACAACGGCATGACGGCCACACAGCTGTACGGGGTTGCCTGGCAGAAGAGCCGGCACAGCAATTCGCAGGGTTCCTGCGTGGAGTTCGCGCGGCTGCCGGGCGGTGACGTGGCCGTGCGCAACTCGCGCTTCCCCGACGGTCCCGCGCTCGTCTACACGCGCGCCGAGATCGAGGCGATGCTGCTGGGCATCAAGGACGGCGAGTTCGACCACCTGATCGCGAGCTGACGTCGCTCGCCGCCGCCGTCCCCGCTTCCGCCGGCCGTCGTCCCCTTCGCCGGCCCTCGCCTTTTCCGTTACCGCGCAACGCGCGTAGAACCGTGGCGTGAGAACGCGCCGCGGTTCGTCATTCCGCGGGTGTGCGCAGCCGGAACAGGGCCCAGACGACCTTGCCGCCCAGGCTGCCGGAGAGCGGGTGCCAGCCCCAGCTCTCCGCGAAGGAGTCCACCAGGAAGAGGCCGCGGCCGGACTCGGCGGAGAAGTCCTCGCCCTCCCGGGGCAGCGGGCTGTCGTGACTGGGATCGCGCACCGCGCACACGAGCCGTTCGGTCCACCGCATCAGATGCAGTCGCACGAGCGGGTGCTGCGCGTCCTGCGCGCACGGGGCGTCGTCGGAGGACATGCCGTGTCTCAGCGCGTTGGTCACCAACTCGGAGACGACCAGACAGACGTCGTCGAAACAGTCGCCCACGTCCCACTGGCCGAGGGTCCTCTTGGTGAACTGCCGTGCCTCGCGCACGGCTTCGAAGCGGGCGGGCAGGGCGCAGGAGGCGGCATTGGACACGGCCGCGGGATCAAGCGGCGGAAGGCCCTGCCGTAACGGCTCGAGCATGGTCGATCCATTCGTCCCCATGCGAGGCACTCCCGGGATTCGCGGTCGTTGCGATGCAGCGGTGGCGCGGGACCATGGTTTCGGATGCGCACGGTGGATGCAAGGGCAGATGCACGTGCACGTGACCGAAATGGACCCGCCCGTACCGCTTCTTGGCCATTTTTTCCGCCAACTTCTCGCTCATCAGTGGCACTTCTCTTGCTTTCTCCTCACTCTTCCCTCGCATCGCTCTGCGCGTATCCTTTGACTTCTTTCCATCTCTGTAATCGGACGAGTACTGCTCGAAGTGTTTTAGTGGCAGACTGCGGCCCCTAAGGCGGTTGGGGAGGCTGGCGAACGTGAGCGTGGGAGAGCCCGGATCGGTGGTGCGGCGGATGCTGCTCGGCTCGCAACTACGGAGGCTGCGCGAGGCACGCGGCATCACGCGCGAGGCGGCGGGATACTCGATCAGGGCGTCGGAGTCGAAGATCAGCCGGATGGAACTCGGCCGGGTGAGCTTCAAGACCCGGGACGTCGAGGACCTGCTGACCCTGTACGGCATCTCGGACGACGCGGAGCGCCAGGCGCTCGTCGGACTCGCCCGCGAGGCCAACGTGGCGGGCTGGTGGCACAGTTACTCGGACGTCCTGCCCAACTGGTTCCCCACCTACGTCGGCCTGGAGGGCGCGGCCGCGCTGATCCGCGCGTACGAGGTCCAGTTCGTGCACGGGCTGCTGCAGACCGAGGCCTACGCCCACGCGGTCGTCAGCCGCGGCATGAAGGGCGCGAACGCGGCCGACATCGACCGGCGCGTGGCGCTGCGGCTGGAGCGGCAGAAGTACCTCGTCGCCGAGAACGCCCCCGACTTCCACATCGTCCTGGACGAGGCGGCGCTGCGCCGGCCGTACGGCGACCGCGAGGTGATGCGCGGACAGCTCCAGCACCTGATCGACATCTCCGAACGCCCCAACGTACGGCTTCAGGTGATGCCGTTCAGCCTCGGCGGCCACTCGGGCGAGTCGGGGGCGTTCACGATCCTGAGCTTCCCGGAGTCCGACCTGCAGGACGTCGTCTATCTGGAGCAGCTCACCAGCGCGCTCTACCTGGACAAACGCGAGGACGTCGCCCAGTACGAGCAGGCCCTCAAGGAGCTCCAGCAGGACAGTCCCGGACCGGACGAGAGCCGGGACCTGCTGCGCGGGCTGATCCAGCTGTCCTAGGGCGTCCCGGTGACGTGCCAGGGTTTTCCCTCGGGCGCACCGAAGTGGCCCGCCAACTCCCCTGCAACAGCCGTACGATGACGTGTGATCAGATCGTGATGATGATTGATCGCAGCCGATCGCAGCAGGGGATTGAGGGATTAGATGTCGCCTTACTTCACCGACCTGGCACAGCAGTACATCGACGGTAAGTGGCGTCCGGGGACGGGGTCCTGGGACATCATCACCTTCAACCCCTACGACGGCGAGAAGCTCGCCTCGATCACCATAGCCACCGTCGACGAGATCGACGAGGCCTACCGCGCCGCCGCCCGCGCCCAGAAGCAGTGGGCCGCGACCAGCGCCTACGCGCGCCGCGCGGTCTTCGAGAAGGTGCTGCGCCTGGTCGAGGAGCGCGAGGCGGAGATCAGCGCGCTGCTCGTCGAGGAGGCCGGCGGCACGCTCGGCAAGGCCGCCTTCGAACTGCACCTCGCCAAGGAGTTCCTGCGCGAGTCGATCAACCTGTCGCTGCGCCCCGAGGGCCGCATCCTCCCCTCGCCGATCGAGGGCAAGGAGAACCGCGTCTACCGCGATCCGGTCGGCGTGGTCGGCGTGATCAGCCCCTTCAACGTGCCCTTCCTGCTGTCGCTTAAGTCCGTCGCCCCGGCGCTCGCCCTCGGCAACGGCGTGGTGCTCAAGCCGCACCAGAACACCCCGGTCTCCGGCGGCACCGTGATCGCCAAGCTCTTCGAGGACGCCGGCCTGCCCCCGGGCCTGCTGAACGTGGTCGTGACCGACATCGCCGAGATCGGCGACGCGTTCCTGGAGCACCCCGTCCCGCGGGTCATCTCCTTCACCGGCTCCGACAAGGTCGGCCGCCATGTCGCGACGGTCGCCGCCGCGCACTTCAAGCGGTCCGTCATCGAACTCGGCGGCAACAGCGCGTTCGTGGTCCTCGACGACGCCGACGTCGACTACGCGGTCGACGCGGCCGTCTTCAGCCGCTTCGTCCACCAGGGCCAGGTCTGCATGGCCGCCAACCGCGTCCTCGTCGACCGCTCTGTGGCCGCCGAGTTCACCGAGAAGTTCGTCGCCAAGGTGCGCACCCTCAAGGCCGGCGACCCGCGCGACCCGCAGACCGCGATCGGCCCGGTGATCAACTCCTCGCAGGCGGAAGCCCTGGCAGGCGTCGTCGAGCAGGCGATCGGCGAGGGCGCGCACGCGCTGCTGCGCGGCACGACGACCGGCAACCTCGTCGAGCCCTCCGTCCTGACCGACCTGCCCGCCGACTCCGCGCTGCTCCAGCAGGAGGTCTTCGGCCCCGTCGTCTTCATCAACACCTTCGACGGCGAGGAGGAGGCCGTGCGCCTGGTCAACGACACGCCGTACGGCCTGAGCGGCGCCGTGCACACCGCCGACGTCGAGCGGGGCGTCGCCTTCGCCAAGCAGATCGCCACCGGCATGTTCCACGTGAACGACGGCACCGTCCACGACGAGCCGATCGTGCCCTTCGGCGGCGAGAAGAACTCCGGCGTCGGCCGACTCAACGGCGAGAGCACCGTGGAAGCCTTCACCTCCATCAAGTGGATCTCGGTCCAACACGGCCGCAGCGCCTTCCCGTTCTGAGCGCGGCGCCCGCCCCGGTGGCGGGCGTCGGCCCGAGGCGGGCCGGGCCGGGCCGCGTCCCGAGGCCGACGGGCGGCGCGCCGAGGCGGGCAGGCGGCGGACCGAGGTGGGCGGGGGCGCCCCGAGGCGAACGGGTGCGCGACCCGGCACCCGGCCGGCGCCCGCCCGTCACGCCCTAACCTGGGCGCATGTCAGCGATCCGTCTCCTCGTCCTGGGCGCCGTGCGCCAGCACGGGCGGGCCCACGGCTACCAGGTGCGCGGCGACCTGGAGTACTGGGGCGCCCACGAGTGGTCCAACGCCAAGCCGGGCTCGATCTACCACGCCCTGAAGCAGATGGCCAAGCAGGGACTGCTGCGTGAGCACGAGACGGCCCCGTCCACCGCGGGCGGCCCGCCGCGCACCGAGTACGAGATCACCGAGGCCGGCGCCGAGGAGTACTTCCGGCTGCTGCGCGAGGCCCTGACCTCGTACGACCAGAAGACCGACGTGAAGTCGGCGGCCATCGGCTTCATGCTCGACCTGCCGCGCGCGGAGGCCGTGTCGCTGCTCAAGGAGCGCATCCGCGGCATCGAGGAGTGGCGCTCCGCGGTCACCGCGCACTACGTCCCCGAGGAAGGCCCGCAGCAGTTGGGCCACATCGGCGAGATCATGAACCTCTGGATCCACACGGCCGACGCCGAGGGCGAGTGGACCCAGGGACTGATCGCCCGGATCGAGGGCGGGGCGTACGTCTTCGCGGGGGAGGGCGAGCCGTTCGTCGGCGTCCTGCGGGAGGGCGAGGAAAACCCGTACGCGACGGGCGAGCGGCATCCCGGAGACGCGGGCTAATCAAGTTTGACGAGTTGAGTCGACGGCGTTACTTTGAATGAGTAGTCAAGTTTGACTAACGAGAGTTTGGGGGACGCCATGGCCGAAGCGGCGATCACCGTCGCGGGCGCGCGCAAGAGGTACGGCGACACGCAGGCGTTGGACGGACTCGACCTCACGGTCGCCCGAGGCACCGTGCACGGCGTGCTCGGACCGAACGGCGCGGGCAAGACGACCCTGGTCAGGATCCTGTCCACACTGCTGAGGCCGGACGCCGGGCGGGTCGAGGTGGCCGGCCACGACGTGGTCCGCGAGGCCCGCGAGGTCCGGCTGCGCATCGGCCTGCTCGGCCAGCACGCGGCCCTCGACGAGGAGCTGAGCGGCCGGCAGAACCTGGAGCTGTTCGGCCGCCTCCACCACCTGGGCGCCCGCACCGCCCGCGTGCGCGCCGGAGAGCTCCTCGAGCGCTTCGACCTCTCCGCCACCGGCCGCAAGCCGGTGGGCGCCTTCAGCGGGGGCATGCGGCGGCGCCTTGACCTGGCCGTCTGCCTCATCGGCAACCGGGACGGCACCGACCCGGAGGTGCTCTTCCTCGACGAGCCGACCACGGGCCTCGACCCGCGCGGGCGCGCCGAGGTCTGGTCCGCGGTCCGCTCGCTGGTGGGCGGCGGGACGACCGTCGTGCTCACCACCCAGTACCTGGAGGAGGCCGACCAGCTCGCCGACCGCATCTCCGTCGTCGACCGCGGCCGGGTGATCGCCGACGGCACGGCCGGCGAGCTCAAGGCGCTGACCGGCGGCGACCGCATCGACGTCGTGCTGCGCGACGCGGGCCTCCTGGGCGCGGCGGTCGCCCTGCTGCCCCTGCCCAAGGAGGACGTCACCGTCGACACCGACCGTCGTCTGCTCAGCGCGCCGGTCACCGACCGCATGGCCGCTCTCTCCGGCGTGGTCCGCGCCCTGGAGGCGGCCGGTGTCGAGGCGGAGGACGTTGCCCTGCGCCGCCCCACGCTGGACGAGGTGTTCCTGCACCTCACCGGACCGGACGACCGTACGAAGGAGACCGTGTGACTGCCTACGCGCTGACCGATTCGTGGACCATGACCCGGCGTGAACTCGCCCACTGGGCACGGCAGCCGGGCCGGCTGGTCGTCGGGCTCGTCTTCCCGGTGATGCTGCTGCTGATGTTCGGCTACCTCGTCGGCGGCGGCCGCGGGGTGAGCGGCGACTACCTGAACTACCTGATGCCCGGCATGCTCGCGCTCACCATGGCCTTCGGCCTGGAGGGCACGATGCTCGCCGTCACCCAGGACCTGAACAAGGGCGTCATCGACCGCTTCCGCGCCCTGCCGATGGCGGACGGCGCGGTCCTGGTGGGTCGATCGGCCGCCGACATGCTCCAGTCGGCCGTCAGCCTGACCGTGCTGATCGCGGTCGGTCTCGCGCTCGGCTGGCGGCCCCAGGGCGGACCCGGCGCCTTCCTGGGCGCGGTGGCGCTTCTCCTCCTCTTCCGCTTCGCGATGCTGTGGATCGGCATCCATCTGGCGCTGGTGGCCGGCAAGCCGGAGATGGTGCAGGCCGTGCAGATCCTCGTCTGGCCGGTCGGCTTCCTGTCCAACGCCCTGGCCGCCCCCGCCTCCATGCCCGACTGGCTGGGCACGGCCGTCGAGTGGAACCCGATGTCCCGGACGGCCACGGCGGTACGCGACCTGTTCGGCGGCCCGGGCGCCGACTCCGGTCACGTCTGGGCGGCCGTCGGCTGGCCGCTGGCGCTGCTGGCGGTCTTCTTCCCGCTGGCGGTACGGAGGTTCGCCCGCATGAGCCGCTGAGGTCCGGGAACCGGCGGCCGGTTCGGGAACCGCCGGCCGGTTCGGGAACCGCCGGCCGGTCGGGGAGCCGCCGACCGGCCCGCGGAGGCCGGCCGGGTGGTCCGGCGGACGGGCCGGGCCTAGTGGTGGAAGCCTGTCGCCGCCTCCTTGCTCAGGGCCGACGGTCCCGACTGCCGCCGCAGTTCCGGCAGCAGTCGGGTCAGGTCCTCCACGAACATGTCGGCCAGGTCCTCCGAGAAGCCGTTTCTGCACACCACCCGCAGCACGGACAGGTCCTCCCGGTTCTCCGGGAAGGTGTACGCGGGCACCAGCCAGCCGCCCTCGCGCAACCGCCGGGAGACGTCGAAGACGTCGTACGACTTCACGTCCGGCGCCGTGGTGAAGGCGAAGACCGGCAGCTCGTCGCCCCGGGTGAGGAGCCGGAAGTCACCGACCGCCTCCACCCGTTCGGCGATGCTCCGGGCCACGTCCCGGGTGGACTGCTGCACCGCCCGGTAGCCCTCGCGGCCGAGTCGCAGCAGCGTGTAGTACTGCGCGACGACCTGCGCGCCCGGCCGGGAGAAGTTCAGCGCGAAGGTGGGCATGTCGCCGCCCAGGTAGTTCACACGGAACACGAGCTCCTCCGGCAGGGCCTCCGCGTCGCGCCACAGCGCCCAGCCGACCCCCGGGTACACCAGCCCGTACTTGTGCCCCGAGGTGTTGATGGACGCCACGCGCGGAAGGCGGAAGTCCCACACCAGGCCCTCGTCGAGGAAGGGGGCGATCATCGCGCCGGACGCGCCGTCGACGTGCACCGCAACGTCCAGGCCGGTGCGCTCCTGGAGGGAGTCCAGGGCCGCGCACAGATCGGCGATCGGCTCGTAGGACCCGTCGAAGGTGGAGCCGAGGATGCCGACGACCCCGATGGTGTTCTCGTCGCACAGCTCGGCCGCGGCCTGCGGGTCGAGATGGAAGCGCTCTCCCTCCATGGGGACCTGACGGGCCTCCACCTCCCAGAAGTTGCAGAACTTCTCCCAGCAGACCTGGACGTTGACGCCCATCACGAGGTTCGGCCGCGCGCCCGGGTAGCGGTCGGCGTTGCGCTGCGCCCACCGCCGCTTCAGCGCCATCCCGGCGAGCATGCACGCCTCGCTCGACCCGGTCGTCGAACAACCCACGGTCGCCGACGGGTCGGGCGCGTTCCACAGGTCGGCGAGCATCGCCACACAGCGCCGCTCCAGTTCCGCGGTGCGCGGGTACTCGTCCTTGTCGATCATGTTCTTGTCCCGGCAGTTCGCCATCAGGACGCCCGCCTGCGGCTCCATCCAGGTGGTCACGAAGGTGGCCAGGTTGAGGCGTGCGTTGCCGTCCAGCATCAGCTCGTCGTGCACCAGCTGGTACGCCGTCGACGGCGGCATCGGACCGTCGGGCAGCCGGTGCTTGGGCGGAGCCTCGGTCATGCTGCTGACCGGGTTCGCCTCGCCGTAGAAGGGATTCATGGACAGCGGACGCTCGTCGGGCTTCCGGGGGCCTTGGTGGAGGGGCATGAACTCTTCTCCCAACTGCGGAGCGGCGACGGCGGGGGGCGTTCCACCGCCTCATCGGATCGAGGGACCTGTTCGGTTCACGCGTTCACCGCACCGCCGTCCCGTCGTCGTGCAACTGCATCTGCGGCCGCCCCCGTGACCAGCAGCCAGGCAGAAGAGCGTCCAGATGGCCGCCCTGGGCCCCCAGCAGGCCCAGGACGACCCCGCCGAGCGGCAGGGCCGGCATCGGGTGCCGCAGCCGCGTGAACGCGCCGTGGGCGTGGGGGAAGGCGCGGACGGCGCTCACGCCGAGCAGCGCGCCCACCGAGGCGACCGCCAGCGCGTCAGCGGATCGCCCCACCCGGGCTGCCCGAGCACGGGCAGGTCCAGGTCGAAGGGCGGATGGGCCACCAGAGTGGTCGTCATCGAGCCGGCCGAGGCGGCCACCAGCGGCGCGAAGACGTGGTCCCACAGCGGGCCCCCGCTCCGCCGTTCCGCCAGCGCCTCGGAGATCAGCAGCGCCGCCGCCACCGGCGTGCCGGACAGCGCGCCGATGGTCCCCGCCTCCGCGAGCACCATCCACACCGCGGCGGGCGACCGCTGCCGGATCCGCCGGCCCAGCCAGACGGCCAGCCCCACGTTCAGGGCGACGATCGGGTTCTCCGGGCCCAGGCTCGGCCCGCCCGCCAGCATCAGCGCGGTCGCCACCAGCAGCCCGGGCAGAGCCCCCGGCGGCAGCGCACGGGCATCCAGCCCCATCGTGGCCGGATCGGGGCCGGCGTGCCCCGGCGCCTTCCACACCACGAACCCCACCAGCACCCCCGTCGCGGTGAGCACGACGAGCATCCACAGCGCCGAGTAGCGGCCCACGTCCAGCGCGTCCGGCAGGTCCCGCCACAGCACGTCCTCCAGCTGCTCGGCCGCCCCGCTCACCAGCAGGAGCAGCAGGCTCGCCAGCACGCCGACGACCAGAGCGGGCAGGATCGACGGCAGCAGGACACGCGCCGGAGTCGCCGCAGCGGTGGGCGCCTGCGGCGCGGTGTCCTGGGCCACGGGCTCACGATAAACGGGCGAAACGGACATGACATCCGGGCCGCGGCCGACCCGGTGGAAACAGGCTTGCACCTGACGTGACGTGAGGACGCACCGTGGAGCGCGTACCGAGAAAGGAGCGGACGAAGTGAGCTACTCCGTCGGACAGGTCGCCGGATTCGCCGGGGTCACGGTGCGCACGCTGCACCACTACGACGACATCGGCCTGCTCGTCCCCGGCGAGCGCAGCCACGCGGGGCACCGGCGCTACAACGACGCCGACCTCGACCGGTTGCAGCAGATCCTGTTCTACCGCGAGCTCGGCTTCCCGCTCGAGGACGTCGCGGTCCTGCTCGACGACCCGGCGGCCGACCCGCGCACGCACCTGCGCCGCCAGCACGAACTGCTGACCGCCCGGATCGAGAAGCTGCAGAAGATGGCCGCGGCCGTGGAAGACGCCATGGAGGCACGCAAGATGGGCATCAACCTCACGCCCGAGGAGAAGTTCGAGGTCTTCGGGGACAAGGACCCGGAGCAGTACGCGGAGGAGGCGGAACAGCGCTGGGGCGGCACCGAGGCCTACGCCGAGTCGCAGCGCCGCGTCGCCCGCTACACCAAGGACGACTGGAAGCGCCTGCAGGCCGAGGTCGACGCCTGGAGCGAGCGTTACGCGGCCCTGGTGGCCGCGGGCGAGCCCGCCACCGGCGAGGCGGCCATGGACATCGCCGAGGAGCACCGGCGGCACATCTGCGCCTGGTACTACGACTGCCCGTACGAGATGCACGTGTGCCTGGGCGAGATGTACGTCGCCGACGAGCGTTTCAAGGCGTTCTACGACGCCATGCACCCGGGCCTCGCCGAGCACCTCAAGGAGGCGATCACGGCGAACGCGGCACGGCACACGGGGTGAACGGCCGGTGCGAGGTCCTGGTCCGGGGCTACTCCCGGACCAGGACCACCGCGGTCCCGTAGGCGCACACCTCGGTGCCCACGTCCGCCGCCTCCGTCACGTCGAAGCGGAACATGAGCACGCCGTTGGCTCCCCGCGCGCGTGCCTGCTCGACGAGGCGTTCCATGGCCTGGTTGCGGGTCTCCACGAGGGTCTTCGTCAACCCCTTGAGCTCACCGCCGATCATCGACTTCAGGCCCGCGCCGATCTGACTGCCCAGATGCCGTGAGCGCACCGTCAGCCCGAAGACCTCGCCGATGACCTGCTGCACCCGGAAGCCGGGCACGTCGTTCGTGGTGACGACCAGCACGTCCGACTGGGGGCCCTGCCCGCCGCCGTAATCATCGATACCCATGTCCACAGGTTTGACCAAGTGAGGGCACAGTGCATCCTGGGGGAGGCCCTGGGAACCTGGTTCTGCGGCGCCGCGTTGATACTTAGGGCGGCCCAGCCGCCGCACCGATCGCCTTCACCCCTCAGGAGCCCGGAACCCGTGACTACCCTCGCCCTCGGCCCCGAGTGGATTACTCCGGACTATCTGATCTCGACGTTCGGCCTGATCGGCATTCTGGTGATCGTCTTCGCCGAGTCGGGCCTGTTCGCCTTCCTGCCGGGCGACTCGCTGCTGTTCACGGCGGGTCTGCTGGTGGCCGACGGCAAGTGGATCCACCAGCCGCTGTGGCTGGTCTGCACCCTGATCGTGATCGCGGCGGTCCTGGGCGACCAGGTGGGGTACCTGATCGGCAAGTTCTTCGGGCCGAAGCTGTTCAGTCGGCCCGACTCCAAGCTCTTCAAGCAGGAGAACCTGGAGAAGGCTCACGAGTTCATCGAGAACTACGGCCCCAAGGCCATCGTCCTGGCCCGTTTCGTTCCCATCGTGCGCACCTTCGCGCCGATCATCGCCGGCGCCGGCCGTATGAAGTACCGCACGTTCATCACGTACAACGTGATCGGCGGCGTCCTCTGGGGCACGGGCGTGACGGTCGCGGGGTACTTCCTCGGACAGATCTCCGTCATCAAGGAGAACGTCGAGGCGATCCTGGTCCTGATCGTCCTGATCTCGGTCGTCCCGGTGATCATCGAGGTCGTCAAGGCGCGCAGGGAGGGCCGCAACGCCCCCGCCGGGCAGCAGCAGCCCTCGCAGCAGGCCCCCCACCGGCAGCAGCCGCATCAGCAGCCCCCGGTGATGGACGACGCGACGACCCAGCTCCGCCGGATCGACCAGCACGACCCGTACGGCGGCCAGGGCGGCCAGGGTGGCCACGGCGGCCAGGGTGGTCAGAGCTACGAGAACGAGTACTACGCCCCGCAGCAGTACCCCCAGCAGCAGCCGTATCCGCAGCAGCCCTACGCCCCGCAGCAGTACCCGCAGCAGCAGTACCCCCAGGAGGGGCAGCAGCAGCCCCCGCAGCAACAGCAGCCGTACGGCGCGCAGCACAACGGCCAGTACCCCCACAACCAGGGCTACTAGCGGCGCCGCCGGGACGCGGGGGCGTCAGAAACCCCGCGTCCGCTTGGCGGCCCGCCGCTTCTCCGAGGAACCGATCCGCAGGAACAGCCGGGACACCTCGGACCCCAGGTTCACCCCGATGGCGATGGCCATCGCCATCGCCGCGGCCTTGGTGATCGACACCAGCCCCGCGTCCACCTCGTTCTGCGCGATGGCCAGCAGCCCGAAGTAGGTCGCCGAACCAGGCAGCAGAGGCCCGATCGCGGCGGTCGTGTACGGCAGCGCGGAGGCGAACCGGTAGCGCGACAGCAGCTGCCCGAACAGCCCGACCACCCCGGCCGCGACGGCCGTCGACGCGACCGGCGAGATCCCCCCGGCGTAGTGCATCGCCCCGTAGACCGACCAGGCCACCCCGCCGTTGAGCGTCACGGCGAGCACGGTGGATCGTTCCTGCTGCAGCAGCACCGCGAACGTCAACGACAGCAGCATCGACGCGCCGATCTGCCACAGCGGGCGCTCGGTGACGCCCAGGGTCGCGTCGGGATTGAGATGCGCCCCGAGCTGCACGCCGACGTAGAGCATCACCAGCACCCCGGCGACGATGCCGACGAAGAAGTACATGACCTCCAGCAGACGCGCGGCCGCGGTGATGTAGAACCCGGTCAGGCCGTCCTGGACGCCCGCCACCAGCGCCCGCCCGGGCAGCAGCGCGAACAGGCCACCCGTGATGACCGCGGCGGCCTTCACGTCGACGTCGGCCAGCGTCAGCGCGATGCCGATGGCGGCCGGCGGCATCGCGGCGACCAGGAACTGGTAGAACTCCGGCAGTCCGCGCCCCGCGCACAGCCACGCCAGCCGGTCGCCGAGCATCGCGCCGAGCATGGCCGCCACGAACACCACCAGGTCGCCGCCGACCAGCACCGAGGCCGCGCCCGCGAGGAGCCCGCTCGCCGAGGTCAGCACCCACGTCGGGTAGGGGTGCCGGTTGCGGCGCATCTCCGCGAGCCGCCGGTAGGCCTCCTCGAGCGACAGATGGGTCTCCGGGTCGCTCAGGTCGTCCACGAGCCGGAAGACGGCCGCCAGGCGCGTGTAGTCGGTGCCCCTGCGGCGCACCGTCCGCGACGCCGTCACCGGGTCCTCCACCAGGGACGGCTGGTACGAGATCGACAGCAGCGTGAAGGTGACGTTCGGCTCGCAGCGGTCGAGCCCGTAGGAGCGGCACACCGCGAACATCGCGGCCTCCACGTCCTCGGCGCCCTCCCCGCCCGCCAGCAGCAGCTCGCCGATGCGCAGCGTCAGGTCGAGGACGCGCGGGACGGCCGGGCCGCCTTCCTCCGCCTTCGGGCCCGCCTCCGGAGCGGGCCGTTCGGCCACCGGCATCCGCAGCATCGTGCGCATCCGGTCCTGCCAGGGCAGGTCCTTGGTCAGGCTCACCAGCGGCACGCCGCCGGGCGGCGTGAAGGCGACCGGGGCCTGCCGGGCGCTGTAGGTGCTCGGCAGACTGAACGCCGACCCCTCGCCCTCGGCCGCGACCGGCTGGACCACGTCCAGCCCCTTCGGAACGGCGAACTCCGACGTGGTCTCCGGCTCAACCCCGGTTCTGGCGACGGCCAGACCCGCCGGGATCGCGAACTCGGACG
Source organism: Streptomyces sp. NPDC037083 (assembly GCF_055606485.1). Classification (NCBI taxonomy): domain Bacteria; kingdom Bacillati; phylum Actinomycetota; class Actinomycetes; order Kitasatosporales; family Streptomycetaceae; genus Streptomyces; species Streptomyces sp. NPDC037083. The sequence goes on from NZ_JBVJSQ010000019.1 coordinate 53,692, forward strand.
TGATCTCGGGGTCGAAGACACTCCTCGCCTCGTCCGACTGCGGCTTGTGGTACTCCGCCTCCGACACTCAGCAACGCTCCCTGAACGACGCCTTCCGTAGGCCTCAGTATGCGCACAGACACGCGAAAGGGCCGCACGCGCGTGCGTGCAGCCCTTCACGTACCTCTGTACAGGCCTTTTACACGGCCGCAGCCTCAGTGACCGCCCTGGTCCTTGAAGCGCTTGTAGGACCGCTCGATCTCGGCCTCCGCGTCGGTGCGGCCCACCCAGTCGGCGCCCTCGACGGACTTGCCGGGCTCCAGGTCCTTGTAGACCTCGAAGAAGTGCTGGATCTCCAGGCGGTCGAACTCCGACACGTGGTGGATGTCGCGCAGGTGCTCCACGCGCGGGTCGGTCGAGGGGACGCACAGCAGCTTGTCGTCGCCGCCGGCCTCGTCCGTCATCCGGAACATGCCGATCGCGCGGCAGCGGATCAGACAGCCCGGGAACGTCGGCTCGTCCAGGATGACCAGCGCGTCCAGCGGGTCGCCGTCCTCGCCGAGAGTGTTCTCGACGAAGCCGTAGTCGGTCGGGTAGGCGGTCGAGGTGAAGAGTCGACGGTCCAGGCGGATCCGACCGGTCTCGTGGTCCACCTCGTACTTGTTCCGCGAACCCTTCGGGATCTCGATCGTGACGTCGAACTCCACCGGTGGCTCCTCCATGATCAACACATAGTTCTGGTGGTTAAGTGTCCCTCACGCAGGTGTGTGATCGCGAAAGGGGCTGGTGTTCGTGCCAGAGCTGAGGCCTTGGCGGTCCGCGAGACCGCACGTGGTGCGGGTCACGGACGCCGTACGACCGCGTCTGGCACGGGCCGCAGGAATCGTAAGGCCCCGCCTCGCCCGCGTGGCGACGACCGCGAAGCCACGGCTCGAACGGCTCGCACAGGCCGCGAGACCGCAGCTCGCGCGGATCACCGAAGCCGGTCCGAACATGAGGTCCTGGCAGTACACCGCGGGCGCGGCGACCGCCGGGCTGGTGCTGACCGCCGGCGTGGTGACCGCCACCGGCCCCTGGGACTCCACCGGTCAGCGTACGGCCGAGCGGGACCGGGCCGCCGCCCTGGAGAGGACGGGTGGCACAGATCACGGCCGCCCGGACGATTCGTCCGGTACGTCCGACACCGCGGCCGGAGCGCCCCTGCCCGCCCCCAGCGCCGCCTCCGTCCTCGTCGGGCTGGGCGGCGGCGACCACGACGCCAACGGCGTGAAGTCCGCCCAGGACGCCCTCCCGTCCGGCAAGGGCCTCGCGGGCGTCCTGGGCCCCCTCCTGGGAGATCCGGCCCTCGGCGCCCGGCACACCGCCGCGGTCGTCGACGTGGCCACCGGCAAGCGCCTCTACGGCGCCGGAGCCGGCCAGGCGCTGACCCCGGCGTCGACCACGAAGATCGCCACCGCCGTCGCCGCGCTCTCCGCGATGGGCCCCGAGCACCGCTTCACCACCCGTGCCGTGCTGGAACCCGACACCAGGGAGCTGGTCCTCGTCGGCGGCGGCGACCCCACCCTCACGGCCCGCGCGGACGCCAAGGGCTGGGCCGACCTGCGCGCCCTCGCCACCTCAGCGGCCGCCGCCTTGAAGAAGCGCGGACTCACCCGGGTGACGCTCTCGTACGACACGACCCTGTACGCCGGCGCGCAAGTTCACCCCATCGGGGTCAACCCCAACCTCGCCCCCGTCACCGCCCTGTCCGCCGACGAGGGCCGCGCCGACGACTCCACCAGCGGCCCGGCGACCCGCGTGAGCGACCCGGCGGCCGAGGCGACCGCCCGGTTCGCGGACTTCCTCCGGGCCGCCGGCGTCAAGACCTCGCCCCCCGGCCCGTCCAAGGCCAGCACGCGCGCGCAGAGCCTCGCCACGGTCTCCTCGCCCCCGTTGTCCACCCTGGTCGAACGGATGCTGACCAACAGCGACAACGACATCGCCGAGGCCCTCGCCCGCCAGACCGCCCTCGCGACCGGTGTCCGCGCCGACTTCGCCGGGGCGGGCAAGGCCGTCCAGGCCCAGTTGAAGAAGCTCGGACTGCCGATGGCCGGCACCCGCTTCAGCGACGGCAGCGGCCTCAACCGTCAGAACCGGCTCACCGCGAACCTGTTGACCGCCCTCCTGGTCAAGGCCGGCGACCCCGGCCGCCCCGACCTGCGCCCCGTCCTCACCGGCCTCCCGGTCGCCGGCTTCACGGGCACCCTCACCAGCCGCTACACCGACGGCGCGGCCGGCGTCGTCCGTGCCAAGACCGGCACCCTGACCGGCGTGAACGCCCTCGCCGGCACGGTCGTCGACCAGGACGGCCGGCTCCTCGCCTTCGCCCTCCTGGCCGCCGGCACGTCCGATCCGGCGGCGGCCCAGGGGGCCCTGGACCGGGCGGCCACGGCCCTGGCGGGGTGCGGCTGCCGCTGAGCGCCGCCGCCCGCACGGAGCCACCCCCGCCCGCCGATCCCGGAGGTGCCCCCGCCCGCCGACCCCGGGGCCATCCCCGGCGCCGACCCTGACATCTCCCTGACCGGCAGCGCACGGCCTGCCCTCCACGGCGGCCCTCACGTACGGTTGACGCATGACGAGCATCGGTGGCGCTGCCTCATCGGGGATGGTCGACTGGAATCTCGCGGTGGCGACCGCGACCCGGCTCGTGCGGCCGGGACCGGAGGTCACCCGCGACGAGGCCCGTGCCGTCGTCGCGGAACTGCGCCGACACGCCAAGGCCTCGGAGGGACACGTCCGGGGCTTCACTCGTATGGGCACCGAGGGCGTCCACGACACGCCGATCCTCGTCGTCGACCGCCCGGGCTGGGTGCGGGCGAACGTGGCCGGCTTCCGGGAGATCCTCAAACCCCTCCTCGACAAGATGCAGGAACGGCGTGGCAACACCCCCGGCGGGGCGGTCCTCGGCGCCGTCGGCGGCAAGGTCACCGGCGTCGAGCTCGGGATGCTGCTGTCGTTCCTGTCCTCCCGCGTTCTCGGCCAGTACGAGACGTTCGCCCCCGCCACCCGCGAACTCCCCGCCGGCGCCAACGGCGGCGGCCGCCTCCTGCTCGTCGCGCCGAACATCGTCCACGTGGAACGCGAACTCGACGTGGACCCGCACGACTTCCGCCTCTGGGTGTGCCTCCACGAGGAGACGCACCGCACCCAGTTCTCCGCGGTGCCCTGGCTGCGCGACCACCTTGAGGGCGAAATCCAGTCGTTCTTGGGCGAGACCGACGTCGACCCCATGACTTTCCTGGAACGCGTCCGCGAAGCCGCCCAGTCCCTCGCCGGCGGCCGTCCCGAGGGCGAGGAGGACGACGGCGGCCGCTCCCTGGTCGAACTCGTGCAGACACCCGCCCAGCGCGAGATCCTCGCCCGCCTCACCGCCGTGATGTCCCTCCTGGAGGGTCACGCCGACTTCGTCATGGACGGCGTCGGCCCCGAAGTCGTCCAGACCGTCGCCGAGATCCGCGAGAAGTTCCAGCAGCGCCGCGCCAAGGGCGCCTCCCGGCTCGACATCGCGCTGCGCCGGCTGCTCGGCCTGGACGCCAAGCTCAAGCAGTACCGGGACGGCGAACGCTTCGTGCGGGCCGTCGTCGACCAGGTCGGCATGGACGGCTTCAACCGAGTCTGGACCTCTCCGAACACACTTCCGACCAAGGCCGAGATCGCCAAACCGGCGGACTGGGTCGCGCGCGTGCACCGCAAGGCCGAGTCGTGAACCCGGGGCGGCGGTGGTGAACCGAATCCGGCCGTCGGCAGGCGAACGCCCCCGCAATCACCCGTCCGAGGGACCGTGAGCCCTGGGCAGGCGTGCAATGCTCGGGGAACGGCCCGGTTCTGTCACCATCTACACACTCTGAGTGACCGAACCTCGGGCTAACCCCCGAAAACTTCATGAAGGGAACCGGACAATGGGTCCCCATCCTGCGGTCGCGGCGATACGCCTGGCGGTCCGCCGCGTACTTCACGACATCCTCAACGACCACCCCGCCCCCGAACCGAGCCCGCACGAGCGCCCGCACCCGCCGCTCGTGCTCGTGGCGTGCTCCGGCGGCGCCGACTCCATGGCGCTCGCCTCCGCCCTCGCCTTCGAAGCCCCCCGGCTCGGCATCCGCGCCGGCGGCGTCACCGTCGACCACGGGCTGCAGACCGGCTCCGACCTGCGCGCCGCGGAAGTCGTCCTGCGCCTGCGCGAACTCGGCCTCGACCCGGTCGAGTCCGCCGCCGTCACCGTCGGCCGCGAAGGCGGCCCCGAGGCCGCCGCCCGCGACGCACGCTACGCCGCCCTCGACGCCGCCGCCGAACGCCACGGCGCCACCGCCGTCCTGCTCGGCCACACCCGCGACGACCAGGCCGAAACCGTCCTCCTCGGCCTCGCGCGCGGCTCCGGCATCCGCTCCCTGTCCGGCATGGCCGCGGTCTCGGGGGCCGACGGCCGTTACCGCCGCCCCTTCCTGAAGATCGACCGGCAGACCGCCCGCAAGGCCTGCATGGTCCAGTCCCTGCCGGTCTGGGACGACCCGCACAACGCCGACCCGGCCTACACCCGCTCCCGGCTCCGCCACGAGGGCCTGCCCGCCCTGGAGAAGGCCCTGGGCAAGGGCGTCGTCGAGGCCCTCGCCCGCACGGCCCAGCTCTCCCGGGACGACGCCGACGCCCTCGACGCCTGGGCCGGCCAGGCCGAGGCCTCGGTACGCGACGCAGCCGGTCTGCTGGAGTGCGCCAAGCTCTACGCCCTGCCGCCCGCCGTGCGCCGCCGGATCCTGCGCCGCGCCGCCATCGAGGCGGGCGCCCCGGCCGGTTCCCTCTTCGCCCGCCACATCGAAGAGGTGGACCGGCTGATCACCGGCTGGCGCGGCCAGGGGGTCATCAATCTCCCCGGCAAAGTCGTCGCCCAGCGGCAGGGTGGCAGACTGGTGATTCGGCAAGGCTGAATCCGGGCCCTCCGGCAGGACCGCTTACGTGGTCGTGGGCGGTCCCGGTGGCCGGTGGGACAACCGAAAGTGATGCGGGTGGACGCGAAAGACATGGGCACCGACCTCAAAGAGGTGCTCATCACCAAGGAAGAGATCGACGCGAAGCTGGCCGGTCTGGCCGCGAAGATCGACGCGGAGTACGCGGGCAAGGACCTGCTCATCGTCGGCGTCCTCAAGGGCGCGGTGATGGTCATGGCCGACCTCGCCCGAGCGCTGTCCACCCCCGTCACCATGGACTGGATGGCCGTGTCGTCCTACGGCGCGGGCACCCAGTCCTCCGGTGTGGTGCGGATCCTCAAGGACCTCGACACCGACATCAAGGGCAAGCACGTCCTGATCGTCGAGGACATCATCGACTCCGGCCTGACCCTGTCCTGGCTGCTGTCCAACCTCGGCTCGCGCGAGCCCGCCTCCCTCAAGGTGTGCACGCTGCTGCGCAAGCCCGAGGCGGCCAAGGTGGCCATCGACGTGGAGTGGGTCGGGTTCGACATCCCCAACGAGTTCGTCGTGGGCTACGGCCTCGACTACGCCGAGAAGTACCGCAACCTCCCGTTCGTCGGTACGCTCGCGCCCCACGTCTACGGCGGCTGAGACCCGAAGGGCCCAAGCCCCGTACGTAGATCGGGAACCCCGGCGGGCCTCGCGCCGTTGGAGCATGCAGACGGGTGCGCCAGCCGTTCCGTGCGGCTTCGTGCGACGAAGCTGGGGTACCGTCAGAAGAACTGTCTTATCAAACTCACTATGGCAGGAGGGACGGGGCGACACCGCTCCGTATGGATGGACGTGAAGCGATACTTCCGTGGGCCGGTCATGTGGATCGTGCTGGCCGTCCTTGCCGTGGTCGTGTTGATGCAGGTCGTCGGCTCGTCCGGCGGCTACAAGACGGTGGACACCGGCCAGGTCATTGCAGCGATCAACGACAACAAGGTCGAGTCGGCCAAGCTCACCACCGGTGACGAGCAGACCATCAAGGCGACGCTCAAGGACGGCACAAAGATCGAGGGCAGCTCGAAGATCCAGGCGAGCTACATCGGCGATCAGGGCGTCACCATTGCCAACACGCTGCAGACCAAGTACCAGGACAAGCAGATTCCGGACGGCTACACGGTTTCGCCGACGAAGCAGAACGCCTTCGTCGGGATCCTGCTGTCCCTGCTCCCCTTCGTCCTCATCGTGGTCGTGTTCCTGTTCCTGATGAACCAGATGCAGGGCGGCGGCTCCCGAGTCATGAACTTCGGGAAGTCCAAGGCCAAGCTCATCACCAAGGACACCCCGAAGACGACGTTCGCCGACGTCGCCGGCTCCGACGAGGCCGTCGAGGAACTCCACGAGATCAAGGAGTTCCTGCAGGAACCGGCGAAGTTCCAGGCCGTCGGCGCCAAGATCCCCAAGGGCGTGCTCCTGTACGGGCCGCCCGGCACCGGCAAGACCCTGCTCGCACGCGCCGTCGCCGGCGAGGCGGGCGTCCCCTTCTACTCGATCTCCGGTTCCGACTTCGTCGAGATGTTCGTCGGCGTCGGCGCCTCCCGGGTCCGTGACCTCTTCGAGCAGGCCAAGGCGAACGCCCCGGCGATCGTCTTCGTCGACGAGATCGACGCGGTCGGCCGCCACCGCGGCGCCGGCCTCGGCGGTGGTCACGACGAGCGCGAGCAGACCCTGAACCAGCTGCTCGTCGAGATGGACGGCTTCGACGTGAAGGGCGGCGTGATCCTCATCGCCGCCACGAACCGGCCCGACATCCTCGACCCCGCGCTGCTGCGCCCCGGCCGCTTCGACCGCCAGATCGCGGTCGACCGCCCGGACATGCAGGGCCGCCTGGAGATCCTCAAGGTTCACCAGAAGGGCAAGCCGGTCGCGCCCGACGTCGACCTGGCCGCTGTCGCCCGCCGCACCCCCGGCTTCACGGGTGCCGATCTCTCCAACGTGCTGAACGAGGCCGCGCTGCTGACGGCCCGCTCGGACAAGAAGCTGATCGACAACCACATGCTGGACGAGGCGATCGACCGTGTGGTCGCGGGCCCGCAGAAGCGGACCCGGATCATGTCGGACAAGGAGAAGAAGATCACCGCGTACCACGAGGGCGGTCACGCCCTGGTCGCGGCGGCTTCTCCGAACTCCGACCCGGTCCACAAGATCACGATCCTCTCGCGAGGCCGTGCCCTGGGCTACACGATGGTCCTCCCCGACGAGGACAAGTACTCCACCACCCGCAACGAGATGCTCGACCAGCTGGCCTACATGCTGGGCGGCCGCGCGGCGGAGGAGCTCGTCTTCCACGACCCGACCACGGGCGCGGCGAACGACATCGAGAAGGCCACGGCCACCGCACGCGCGATGGTCACCCAGTACGGCATGACCGAGCGTCTGGGCGCGATCAAGTTCGGCGGCGACAACACCGAGCCCTTCCTCGGCCGTGAGATGGCCCACCAGCGCGACTACTCGGAAGAGGTCGCCGCTCTGGTGGACGAGGAAGTCAAGAAGCTGATCGAGAACGCGCACAACGAGGCCTGGGAGATCCTGGTCGAGAACCGCGACGTCCTCGACAACCTCGTGCTGCAGCTGCTGGAGAAGGAGACGCTGGGCAAGGAGGAGATCGCCGAGGTCTTCTCCTCCATCGTCAAGCGCCCGGCTCGGCCCGCCTGGACCGGCTCCTCGCGGCGCACGCCGTCCACCCGTCCGCCGGTGCTCTCCCCCAAGGAGCTCGCACTGACGAACGGCGCCAACGGCGCCACGCCGGCGATCTCGACCGCGAAGTCCACCGCGGTGGAGACCGGTCCGGTCGCCGAGCCCAGCCCGGAGGAACGCCCCGAGAGCTGATCCCGGCTCCCGTGGCCCCCACCAGGCCCGGAATGGATGCCGCGCCCCCCAGGTTCTAGCCTGGGGGGCGCGGCTTTTTCCGTATGACCGATTTCGTAGGCTCGCAGATGAGGTGCGTGACCCACCCGCGACCCGCACAGGAACGAGGCACCACGATGACCGACCCCGTGACGCTCGACAGCGAGGGCTCCATCGGCGAGTTCGACGAGAAGCGCGCCGAGAACGCCGTACGCGAGCTGCTGATCGCGGTCGGCGAGGACCCGGACCGCGAGGGCCTGCGGGAGACGCCGGCACGGGTGGCGCGGGCGTACCGGGAGATATTCGCGGGGCTTCGGCAACAGCCCGAGGACGTGCTGACGACGACGTTCGATCTCGGCCACGACGAGATGGTGCTCGTGAAGGACATCGAGGTCTTCAGCACCTGCGAGCATCACCTCGTGCCGTTCCGGGGCGTGGCTCACGTCGGCTACATCCCGTCGACCTCCGGGAAGATCACCGGCCTGTCGAAGTTGGCTCGTCTGGTGGACGTGTACGCGCGGCGTCCGCAGGTGCAGGAACGTCTCACCACGCAGATCGCCGACTCCCTGATGGAGATCCTGGAGCCGCGCGGAGTGATCGTCGTCGTGGAGTGCGAGCACATGTGCATGTCCATGCGGGGCATCCGCAAGCCCGGCGCCAAGACCATCACCTCGGCGGTGCGGGGGCAGCTGCGGGACGCGGCGACGCGCAACGAGGCGATGAGCCTGATCATGGCCCGCTGACCCCCCGCCCCGCCCTGCCGCGCGCCCGTCGGCGGGCCGGCGCGGCGCGTCACGCCGTCGAGGCCGCGCCGTTCTCGTGGTCGTCGTCCTCCGGGAGCTTGCACACCCGCTCGAGGAAGATGGCCGCCGCTATGACCGCGATGCCCGCCAGGACCGAGAAGCCGGCGTAGATGGCCTGGTCGCGGCGGGCGGGGATGTCGAGGGACTCCAGGAGGAAGACGCCCGTGCCTCCGTACATGCCGGAGACGAGGGCGGCCACCAGGGCGCTGGCCTGCCCGAAGACGACCGCGCGGGCCGCCATCAGGGGGTCGACGCCCTTGGCCTCGGGACGGCGCTCGCGCTGGGCCTTGAGACGGCCGCGCAGCGAGAGCGCCGTGGCCATCAGCACCACGGCGATCAGGGCGAGGACGATCGGGGCGGCCAGCGGGACGCTGGGGAGGGTCCCGATCGAGTTCCACAGGCGGGCCCCCGCCCAGGACAGGATCGCGGCCACGACGAACACTCCGGCCAGCACCCTGATGCGCAGCTCTCTCACGATGTCCCTTCAGCTCCCCCGAGCCCGCGGCCAGGAAAATCGCGCGGGCAGTGGTCTTGTTGACCTTTCTCGACCTTAACGACTACTCGGGCAGGTGAAGTTCCAGGTCCTTGCGGGCCGCGACGCCCTCGCGGGTCACGGTGTCGAGAAGGGCGGCGACGGCGCCCCGGCCGGGCAACTGGGCCTCGGGGTCCACGTCGTGCCAGGGCGCCAGGACGAAGGCCCGCTGGTGGGCGCGGGGGTGCGGGAGGGTCAGGGTCGGGTCGTCGTCGACGACGTCCGCGTACGCGACGATGTCGACATCCAGCGTGCGCGCGCCCCAGCGCTCGTCCCTTACCCGGTGGAAGGCCTCCTCGACGGCGTGGGCGCGCTCCAGGAGGGAGGACGGCGGGAGGGTCGTCTTCAGCAGGACCACCGCGTTGAAGTACGACGGCTGGCTGCCCGGCTCGACGCCCCACGGCTCGGTCTCGTACACGGGGGAGACGGCCTTGATGCGGACGCCGGGGGTGTCCTCCAGGGCGTCGATGGCCCCCTGGAGGGTCTCCAGGCGGTTGCCGAGGTTGGAGCCGAGGGAGATCACGGCCCGCTGGGGGTTGTGCAGGGTGGTGTCGGCGGCGTCGACCTTCTCGACGACGGAGGCGGGTACCGGCTGTACGGTCGGGTCGCTCTGTCCCTCGGTGAAGAACGCGGTCATGCTCGGCTCCGGGTGATGGTGACGGTCACGTCGTCGAAGGGGACGGTGATCGGCGCGTCCGGCTTGTGGACGCAGACCTCGACCTCCTCGACCCCTTCGTGCTTCAGACAGGCCTGGGCGATGCGCTCGGCGAGCGTCTCGATGAGGTCGACGGGGTCGCCCTGGACCACGGCCACGACCTCCTCCGCCACGATGCCGTAGTGCACGGTCTTCGCCAGGTCGTCGTCGGCCGCGGCCGGTCGGGTGTCCAGGCCCAGGACGAGGTCCACGATGAAGGTCTGGCCCTCCTCGCGTTCCTTGGGGAACACGCCGTGGTACCCGCGGGCCTTCAGGCCGCGCAGCGCGACACGATCCACGCGAATCACTCCTGCAATCGTCGGTTTCGGCCGGTGCGTACCGGATGCGGGCGGCGGCCCGGCCTCGAACGAATCTACCTGCGAGCACCGACGGCACTCGGCTCCGGCCGCGGTGGCCCGGGCCGGAGCCGGCAGTTTTCACCGGGCGTTTCCCTGGGGGAACCCGGCGGCTCACGGGTTGGTAGCCGCCCCTACCCACGGGTTCGTGATTCCAACCACTTCTTCGTCCCTGTGGGCCACCTGAGGGCCTGCTGCCCTCCGGTGGCCCGTCTACGCGCTCAGGAAGTGGTGTCCTCGTCCTCCGGGCTGTCGGGGTCGTCGTTTTCGGCCAGGACCGGGGAGGCGTGGTGCGACCACAGCTTCCAGCCGTCCGGGGTGCGGCGGAACACGTTCGTGGCGACCACCAGCTGGCCGACGAGCGGCCCGAGCTCCTCGCCGTCCTCCGGTGCGGGGCCGCCGCTGAGGATGTTCTCGGTGCAGGTCACCAGGGCGGTGTCACCGGTGACGGAGACGTGCACGTCGGTGAGGAAGAACTGGATGTAGTCGGTGTTCGCCATGATCAGGGCGTAGGACCGGAGGACCTCGCCCCGGCCGGTGAGCACCGGCCAGCCGGGGTGGACGCAGGAGACGACGCCGACGTCGGCGGGGTCGTGGTACGTCTCGTCCACGCCCAGGTCGGCGGGGGTGAGCCAGAGGGACGCGACGCCTTCGAAGTCGCCTTGTTCCAGGGCCTGGTAGAAGGCGGCGTTGGCGGCTTCGACCTGTTCGACGTCGGTGTGGGGGGCGCTCACCGGGCTCCTTCTGCGCGGGGCGTGCCGGCCTGGGGCCGTGCGTCGTCGCTGCTTCCCGCGCCGGGGGTGTCGGATGTCGTGCGCGCCCGGCGGGTTACGTCCGCGCCCGGCGTGCCGTCGTCCTCGCGCGCCCCTTCCACGGCTCGCGCGACCCGTACCGCGTCCGCCGTCGCGCGGACCTCGTGCACGCGGACCGCCCAGGCGCCGGCCTGGGCGGCGAGGGCCGAGACGGCGGCGGTGGCGGCGTCGCGCTCGCGCGCGGGCGGCGGCGCGCCCTGGGGGCCGGCCAGCACGCGGCCGAGGAACCGCTTGCGGGAGGCGGCGACCAGCAGCGGGTGCCCGAGGGCGTGCAGCCGGTCGAGGTGGGCGAGGAGGGAGAGGTCGTGGTCGGCCTCCTTGGAGAAGCCGAGGCCCGGGTCGACGACGATGCGGTCGGGGGCGATGCCGCCCGCCAGGACCGCTTCCACGCGCGCGTGGAGCTCGTCCACGACGTCGGCGACGACGTCGGCGTAGACGCCCTTGACGTTGCCGCCCTGGAGGAAGCCGCGCCAATGCATGACGACGAAGGGGGCTCCCGTGTCCGCCACGGCCGGGATCATCGCCGGGTCGGCGAGGCCGCCGCTGACGTCGTTGACGAGGGCGGCGCCGGCCGCGAGGGCCTGGGCGGCGACGGTGGCGCGCATGGTGTCGACGGAGACGACGACGCCTTCGGAGGCGAGGCCGCGGACGACGGGCACGACCCGGCGGAGTTCCTCGGCCTCGTCGACGCGGGTGGCGCCGGGGCGGGTGGACTCCCCGCCGACGTCGACGAGATCCGCGCCTTCGGCGACGAGCTGGAGGCCGTGCTTGACGGCCGCCGTCGTGTCGAACCAGCGGCCGCCGTCGGAGAAGGAGTCGGGGGTCACGTTGACGACTCCCATGACCGCGCAGCGGTCCCAGTCCGGAAGGCCGACGACGCGCCCGCGTCCGCTCTGCTTGGTCATATGTTCAGCGTAGGCCCAGGAGGGAGCCGGGCAGTGGTGCGGCCCGGGCGGAAGCCCCTGGGCTGGGGGGTGGGGGCCTCCGCCCGGGCCGGTCTCGGGCCCGGGGCCGATCGCTGCCGTACCGGCGCGGCGCGGTTACGCCGCCCGTACGTCTCTCTCCGCCACGGCGTGCGCACACGCGCGTGCCGGTGCGGGGCGGCGCCGCAGGAAGCGCGGCAGGGGGAGGGCGAGGTTGACGAAGCCCTCGGCCTGCATGGCGGCGAAGCCGATGCGGGGCAGGTCGCCGGAGGCCCGGTAGACGACGAAGCGGGGCTCCCAGCGGGGCTGGAACTTGGCGTTGAACTTGTACAGCGACTCGATCTGGAACCAGCGGGAGAGGAAGACCAGCAGCCCGCGCCAGGCCCGCAGGACGGGGCCGGCGCCGATCTTCTCGCCGCGGGCCAGGGCCGAGCGGAACATGGCGAAGTTCAGCGACACGCGTGTGATGCCGAACTTCGGCGCGGCCTGGAGGGCGGCGACGATCAGCAGTTCGTTCATGCCGGGGTCGGCCGAGCGGTCGCGGCGCATCAGGTCCAGCGAGGCGCCGTCGGGGCCCCAGGGCACGAAGTGCAGGATCGCCTTCAGGTCGCCGTACTCGCCGGGGACCTCGTCGGCCTTGTGGGCGGTGGCGATGAGGCAGTCGGCGTCGGCGGCGTCGCCGACGCGGCCCAGGGCCATGGAGAAGCCGCGCTCGGTGTCGGTGCCGCGCCAGTCCTCGGCGGCGCGCCGGACGCGTTCCAGTTCGGCCTCGCCGAGGTCACCCACGCGCCGTACCCGGGTCTCGTAACCGGCGCGTTCGATGCGCTTGACCATCTGGCGCACATTGCGCATCGCGCGGCCGGCGAGGGAGAAATCCGCCACGTCCACCACCGCCTCGTCGCCCAGCTCGAGGGCGTCCAGGCCGGTCTCCCGGGTCCAGACCTCGCCGCCGGTCTCCGAGCAGCCCATGACGGCCGGGGTCCAGGAATGGGCCTTGGCCTCGTCCATGAAGCGTTCGATGGCGCCGGGCCATGCCTCGACGTCGCCGATGGGGTCGCCGCTGGCGAGCATCACGCCGGAGACGACGCGGTAGGTGACGGCCGCCTTGCCGCTGGGGGAGAACACGACGGCCTTGTCGCGGCGGAGCGCGAAGTGGCCGAGGGAGTCGCGGCGGCCGTGCTTGGCCAGCAGCGCGCGCAGACGGCTCTCGTCCTCCTCGGTGAGACGGGCGGCGGGGTGCTCGGGGCGGAAGGCGAGGTAGATCGTGGTGACCGCGGTGATCCAGCCGAGCGCGCCCAGGGAGAAGGCGACGGTCCAGGAGGTGTTGCCCTGGTAGTCGACCGGGCCCTCGAAGCCGAAGAGGCCGTACAGGACGTGCGTAATGCGATCGGCCAGGCTCGGGTCGCCGATCATGCGGTTGGGGTGGACGCTGACGATGACCAGCCCCAGACCGAGGGAACCGGCACCCATGAGGACGAAGTTGGCGAGCGCCCGCCAGCGGCTGCGCGGGTCGGGCAGCGCCGCGAACTGGTCGCGGTGCACCAGGAGCGGCACCAGGAGCGCGACCGAGATGATCGCGCCCACCACGGAGTGGCGGTACACGAACTGTGCGACCGCACCGGCCGGGAGCAGCACCACCGCGGCCCGCCACGCGCGCCGCTTGCCGCGCTTGAGGCCGTGGGCCAGCAGCAGCAGCAGGACGCCGGCGCTCAGCGACAGCGCGGCCACGAACGGCCCGAACGAGCCGGGAAGCACCTCGGCGAAGGTGTGCATACGGCTGTGCCGGAACCGCGGGAAGACGCCCGCGGCGACATCCAGCAGACCCACCAGGGCGCATGCCCTGGCGACGAGGGCGGGAACGGCCTCAGGGCGCGGACCTCGCACTATCCGTCGCACCTGGCTTGATCGGCGCGGAACCCCGCCCGACATTTCCGCATCTTCCGTGACAGACATCGCATCCCGTAGTTCCGCGAGAGACCTTGGATCCGGTGCCGATTCGGGCATCCGGCGACATTGCGCCCTCTAGGACGGTGTCTTGGGGAGAGAGGTTCACTCATCTCGCCAAAGCCACTGAAAAGGCTAAGGAAAGTCCGGGACAAGCCCTCGCGAAGGAGTCGGGGGAGCGGGCGCGTTCCCGGACGGAGAGCAGGCAGGAAACCACCGCATGGGTCTCACGAGCAACAAAGTGCTGCTGCTGTCAGTGCTGTTCGCCCTACTGCTGTTCGTCGGCACGGTGTGGCTGTGGCCGAAGTTGGCCAAGCGGAGCTGGCGGGCCGTCGGCGGGCGGATCGGGCTGCTGCTCGCCACACAGCTGGCGCTCTTCGCGTCCATAGGACTCTCCGCCAATCAGGCCTTCGGTTTCTACGCCAGCTGGGCGGACCTGTTCGGCCAGGAGACGGAACAGGGCGTCGTCGTCGACCACGCGTCGGGCGGCGCCCCGGCGGGTCCGCTGCGGGTGGTCGACACACGGCGCGTGGACGGCGGCGGCAGCGGGCGGCCGCAGTCCGGCGGGCAGGTCCAGAAGGTCGCCATCAGCGGGCGTACGACGCACATCGCCACGCCCGCCTACGTGTATCTGCCGCCGGAGTACTTCGAGCCGGCCTACCGCACGCGCACGTTCCCCGCGGCCGTGGTCCTCACGGGCTACCCCGGCACGGCCGAGGCGCTCGTCAACAAGCTGCACTACCCGCGCACCGCGCGGCAGCTCGCCAGGGACGGGCGCATGCAGCCGATGATCCTGGTGATGATGCGTCCGACGGTGGCGCCGCCGAGGGACACGGAGTGCGTGGACATCCCGGGGGGCCCGCAGACCGAGTCGTTCTTCGCCAAGGATCTGCCGGACGCCGTGGCGGCCCACTACAGGGTGGGCAAGAAGCCGGGCAGCTGGGGCATCATCGGCGACTCCACCGGCGGTTACTGCGCGCTGAAGCTGGCGATGCACCACCCGGAGGCCTACGCGGCGGGCGCGGGGCTGTCGGCCTACTACAAGGCGCCTACCGACCCGACCACCGGCGACCTCTTCCACGGGAACAAGAAGCTGCGCAATGAGGCGGATCTGCTCTGGTATCTGAAGAATCGTTCCGCTCCGAGCACCTCACTGCTCGTCACCACCAGCAAGGTCGGAGAATCCAACTACAAGGCCACGATGAAGTTCATAGCCCTGGCGAAGGCCACGAACAGGACCAGGATCTCGTCGATCATCCTGGAAAGCGGCGGGCACAACTTCAACACCTGGCGGCGGGAGATCCCGCCGACCCTGGAGTGGATCAGCGGGCGGCTGAGTGATCGTTGAGTGACCGCTGAGCGGCGTAGCGGGGCTGCGGGGCTGCGGGCGAGGTGGTGACGGGACGTGCGGAGGTGTCCCGGGACTGCCGACCGGACCAGAAATGATCTTGCTTGCCGTCGAATTCGGTGAGAATCCGCTTTCCTGATGCCGTGTGATGCCGTGTGATGCCGTGTGGAGCAGTGCGAAGGTGGCGGGAGGCGTCGGGAAGGCTGCGGTACGGCTGCGGTATGGCTGTGTTTTTGCGGGGCGGGGGGCCAACAATCGCCTACGCGCGGTAAGTTTCTGGCCATGCCACGAGGACGTCACCGCCATTCACCTCCCTTGCACAGGCTGCTGCCTCCCTCGGCGATCGCAGGCGTCTCCCTTGTCTGCGCCCTCGGCCCCTGGGTGTTCACGGAGCAGACAGTGCTCCGCGTTCTGGCCGCGGCCGCCGCGGCGACGGCGATCGTCGGCGCGGTCGTGATGCGCCGCTGGGACCTGCAGGCCGGCAAGCAGGTCGCCGACCTCACACGCGCGCGTGCCGGTGACGAGTGGCGCTTCGAGGAGCGTGTCGCCGAGCTGGAGAGCGATCTCGACGAATCCCGTGAGCTGCGCGTCAAGCTGGAGCAGCGGCTGCGGGCCAAGCGCACCGAACTGGCTGGCCTGCGCAACGAGCACGCCGCGCTGCTGCGCCGCTACGCGACCGCGGAGACCGAGCGCGCCAGCGCCCTGGAGGGCCGCCGTCTGCTCGAGATAGAGGCCGCTCCGTCGCCTGCGCTGCCTGCCGCGCGCGGGGCGCAGGGCGCGGAGTCGACGGGTGCGGTCGGCACGCGGCAGATCGAGGCCGCAGAAGCCACGGAGGCCGCCGAATCCAACTTGACCGAGGCCGTCGTCGACTCGGAGGACGAGGCCAGGGAGCCGGTCCCGGCTGAGACGGCGTCGGCGAAGGCGGGCGGGAAGGCCGCGAAGGCGGACGGGAAGGCGGCGCAGGGCGCTGAGGGGACCGAGTCGGACGAGGCGGGGGACACGGGCGACGCGCTCGAACCGGCTGGGGCCGCCGAGCTCACCGAGTCGGCAGAGTCCGCCGAGTCCGTCGAGTCCGCCGGGGAGGAGCCGAAGGCGGTGTTCTCTCCCGAGGGGTCCAAGCTGTTCCTGCGGGCGCAGGCGGCCCTGGCGCGGTTCGACGCAGACGGCGGCACCCCGGCGACGGCGACGGCTTCGGCAGAGGACCTCGACGGCCTTACTGAGGAGGCGCCCGCGCGGGCGGCTTCCGCGGAGGGCGGCGCCGCCGGTGGCGAGCCGGAGGCCGCGCAGGAGGACGAGGCCCAGGGGAAGTCCGAGGCGGTCGACGAGCACGCGCGCGCGGCCGCCCCCCACCCGGCCGCCGAGAACGAGCACGACGAGACCCTCGACGGCGAGAACGCGCAGAACACGACCCCGCGGGACGCGACCCGGCAGGACGCGACCTGGCGGGACGCGACCTGGCAGGACATGACCCCGACGGGCGCCGTTCGGGACGACGCGACCGCGGCCGCGCAGGAAGCCGCGCCGGGGCACGACGACCCCGCCGCGCCGCACTTGGACGAAGCCGAAGAGGTCGCTCCGGCCGAGGCCGCTCGGACCGCCGCCTCGACCGAAGTCGAGGCCGAGGTCACCGCGGTGGCGGACGGGATGCGGAACGTACGTCCCGAGCCGCCCCTGGACCCCGGTCCCGGCGCAGGCCGTGGTGCCGCCCCCGTCGCCGCGCCCGCTCCAGCCGCCGCGGCCGACACCGACGCCGGTGCGCTCGTACGACGTCCCGGCGCTCCCGTGCAGCGGCCCTCCGGGCACTTCGCGGTGCCGACAGCCGTGGCCGTCGTACCGGCAGCCGAGCCCGTCCGGCGCCAGACGGCCGAAGGCGGGTTCGACTTCTTCGGCACGAAGACCGACGCGCTGGAGGCGGTGCAGAACGAGGACCTCGCCGACGTCGTCGGCCAGGAGGCCCTGGCGCTGCACAAGGCCGAGTCCGAGGCGGAGTTCAAGCCGCTGGACGAGGCGTCGCGCGGGGTGGGCCAGGTCATCGACCTGACCGTCCACGACGAGACCGAGGTGATCGACCTCAAGGGGCTGCGCAGCGCCGTCTCCTGACGCCGCTGCCGTGCACCGCGCACGGCGTTGTCACGCCATCCACCGGTCGGGCCGGGCGTCCATGCGCCCGGTCCGCGATCGTTCGGCCTGGCCCCGGAGCAGCTCCGCGGCCTCCTGTGCGTCCCGCAGCCGGGCCGTGACGGTCTTCCCGGCTCCCGTGTCCACGTGGACGTCCGCGAGCCGCCAGAGGCGCTGCCAGGGCCCCTGCGTCAGCCGCACGCTCTGGACCTTGGCGTGCGGCACGAGCGCCAGGCTTCGGCGCAGCAGTCCGTGCCGTGCCGCGAACACGGCGTCCGTGACGGCGATTCCGTAGCCCCGCCACCACAGCGGCACGCACCGACCGGCCCGGCGCGGCGGGCGCGCCAGCGAGGCCGCGGCCGGGACGCTCACCCCGGGCAGCACGCGCGCGACGACGGCCTCCGCGGCCTCGAGCGGAGCGACCGGCACGAGCACGGAGTTGGCGGAGCCGGCCACGTCCAGCTCCACGCGCACCCAGCCGAGCCGCCGCCACAGCAGCGGCTGGACGACGCGCACGGTCTGCACCCGCCCGGGCGGCACCGTCTCGTGCGTACGGTCCAGCAGTCCGCGGTCGATGCGCAGCCCGTCCGGGGACTCGCCGACCGTCCAGTCGTATTCGCCCACGAACCGTCCCACGCTGCTCGCGCCGGCCGCGCCGAGCAGCGGCACGCCCGTCGCCAGGACCGTCCACACGCTGTGGGTGGCCAGCCACAGCACCGGTGGCACGACGAGTGCGGCGGCCAGCGCGCCCCAGGTGGCGCCCGTCAGCACCAGCGCGATCGCGAGCTTGCGCGCCGGCACGCGCAACAGCTCGCGCGCGGGCGCCTCGCCCACTTCGTGCGCCGTCTCCGGGGCGAAGCCGGCCGCCCGCGCGAGCAGTTCCGCCCGCAGCGCGCGGGCTTCTTCCTCGCCCAGGAAGGCGAGTTCGTCCTTCTTCTCGGCGCCGACGACGTCGAGCCGGAGCTTCGCGACGCCCGCGATCCGGGCCAGCAACGGCTGAGTGACGTCGATGGCCTGGATGCGTTCGAGCCGGATGTGCGCGGCGCGCCGGAACAGCAGACCGGTGCGGATGCGCAGTTCGCTGTCGGTCACCGCGAAGTGGGTGAACCACCAGGTCAGGAAGCCGTAGAGGGAGGCTGCGGGGACGAGGACGGCGAGCGCGACCAGCAGGGTGGTCGTGGTGAGCCGGGTCAGCTGTTCCTGTGCCTGGTTCGGGTCGTGCACCGCCCAGCCGGCGAGGACCGCCACGGGCGCCCAGGCCCGCCGGAAGGGCGTGACCGGGTGCAGGCGCCGCTCGACGACGGGCCGCTGCGGGCGGACGCCGGGCCCCTCGGACGCCTCCAGCACACCGGGTCCGTCCGGCACACCGGGTCCGTCCGGTGTGCCGGATCCATCTGGTCCGGCGGGTCCGGCGGGTCCGGTCCGTTCGGCCGGTCCGGTCGGTTTTGCGGGTCCGGTCGCTGCGGCGGGCCCGGTCGGCACCTCGGTTCCACCTGCTTCGCCGGGTCCGTCCGATGCGGCGTCCTCGACGCCCGGTGTCGTCACAGCCCCGCCGATCGCGCCTCGCCGAGCGCGGTGAGCCGGTCGCGCAGCCGCTCCGCCTCGGTCGGGTCCAGGCCCGGGATGATCGCGTCGGTCGCGGCGGCCGCGGTGTGCAGCTGGACGCTGGCCAGCCCGAAGTACCGTTCGACGGGGCCGGAGGTGACCTCGACGAGCTGCATGCGCCCGTACGGCACCACGGTCTCCTCGCGCCACAGCACACCGCGGCTGATCAGCAGGTCGTCGGCCCGCTCCGCGTACCGCCAGGAGCGCCAGTTGCGGCCGAGCAGCACCCAGCCGTGGCCGATGCCGGCCAGGGGCAGCAGCGCGAGCGCGGCCCATGCCGGGCCGACGAGCAGGCCGAGCAGCAGGCCGACGCCGACGGCCGCCGCCCCCAGCCACACCACCAGCAACAGTCGCCGCATCCGCAGCAGCCCGGGGGGCAGTCCGGTCCACGCAGGTCCGGCCGCCGTCGTCTCCGCGCCCCCCGGGCTCACCGGGCTCCCCGTCTCCATACGGCCAGCGTACGTAGGGGAGACTGTTGCCATGACTCCTACGACGGAGACCACGGTCGGGATCGGCGGTGCCGCGGAGAGCACCGACATGGTGCTCAACATCGGCCCCCAGCACCCCTCCACGCACGGTGTGCTGCGGCTGCGGCTCGTGCTGGACGGCGAGCGCATCCGCCATGCGGAGCCGGTGATCGGCTACATGCACCGCGGCGCGGAGAAGCTGTTCGAGGCGCGCGACTACCGCCAGATCGTGATGCTGGCCAACCGCCACGACTGGCTTTCGGCGTTCTCCAACGAGCTGGGCGTGGTCCTCGCGGTGGAGCGCATGCTCGGCATGGAGGTCCCCGAGCGCGCGGTGTGGACGCGCACGCTGCTCGCCGAGCTGAACCGGGTGCTGAACCACCTCATGTTCCTGGGGTCCTATCCGCTGGAGCTGGGCGGCATCACGCCGGTGTTCTACGCCTTCCGCGAGCGCGAGGTCCTCCAGAACGTCATGGAGGAGGTCTCCGGCGGACGCATGCACTACATGTTCAACCGCGTCGGCGGCCTCAAGGAGGACCTGCCGGCCGGATGGGCCTCCCGCGCGCGGGCGGCCGTCGCCGACGTGCGCTCCCGGATGGACGTCTTCGACGACCTGGTGCTCGGCAACGAGATCTTCCGGGGGCGCACGCGGGACGTGGGCGTCCTCGCGCCGGAGCACGTCCACGCGTACGGCGTGAGCGGGCCGATCGCGCGCGGCTCCGGCGTCGACTTCGACCTGCGTCGTGACGAGCCCTACCTGGCGTACGGGCAGCTGCAGGACACCCTGAAGGTGGTGACCCGGACCGAGGGCGACTGCCTGGCGCGCTTCGAGTGCCTCCTGGAACAGACGCACAACGCGCTCGACCTCGCGGACGCCTGTCTGGACCGTCTCGCCGACCTGCCGCCGGGCCCGATCAACCAGCGGCTTCCGAAGGTCCTCAAGGCGCCGGAGGGGCACACGTACGCGTGGACCGAGAACCCTCTCGGCATCAACGGCTACTACCTCGTCAGCAAGGGCGAGAAGACCCCGTACCGGCTGAAGCTGCGCTCGGCGTCGTACAACAACATCCAGGCGCTCACCGAGCTGCTGCCGGGCACGCTGGTCGCGGACATGGTGGCGATCCTGGGGTCGATGTTCTTCGTGGTGGGGGACATCGACAAGTAGGCCGACGGCGGCAGCCGCCACGTGGGCCGAGGGCGGGATCCGGCAAGCGGGCCGACGGACGCGGATCAGCCGGCTTCGGGCTCCTGACCGGTCTGCGGGTCGAGGGGGTTCCGGATGCCGACCGGCTGGAGCAGCCAGCCGAAATCGCCCAGTCCGCCCTGCGCGGTGAGCTCGGCCGCCTCGGTGGCGCTCGCGAGGGCGCGCACGTACGCGGAGGGGTCGGTGGAGGCGAGCGCGAGCGGGGGGCGCGCGCCGGTGAGGCCCAGGGCGCGCAGCGCGGCGCGTTGGGTGAGCAGGCGCGCGCCGGACGTGGCGGGCGACCCCCCTGCCGCTTCCGCGCACGCGTCCAGCGCGACATGTGCCGTGATGTCGCAGGACCCGTCGGGTACGGGTGCCGTCTCGCGTCCCTCCCGGAAGCCGGTGAGCGTCCCGAACAGGGGGCGCGTGTCCACCGAGTGCGCGTAGTCCACCGCCACCGCCAGCCCGCGTACGACGCACCCCACCGCGGACGCCCACGCCATGTCCCGGGGCAGCCCGATCTCCGCCCGCAACCCCTGCTCGTCCGCCAGCGGCCACCACCGCGCGAGCCACTCCGCCTGCGCCCCGGACACCGGCTCGCCGAGACGCTCCGCACCGTCCTCCCGGACGAGCACCAGTCGCGGCACGCCCGCGGGGTCGACCTCGGCGACCTCCAGGGGGACGTTGTCCAGCCACTCGTTGGCGAACAGCAGCCCGGTGACCTCCCGGGGCGGCTCGGGCAGCCACTCGATCCGGTGAGCGAGGCCTGCCGGGCGGTCGGCGATCTCGACGGCGTACGCGCGCGTGCGGGCGGCCACGTCGGCGGGGAGCGCCGCCAGCACCGCGGCGACCAGCTCGCCCCGGCCGGCCGCCATGTCGACGAAGTCGAGCGACGCGGGCCGGCCCAGCGCCTCGTCCACCCGGCACAGCAGCCGGGCCACGGCCTCGGCGAAGAGCGGCGACGCGTGCACGGACGTGCGGAAGTGCCCGGCCGGGCCCTCAGGCCGCCGGTAGAAGCCGCCGCGCGCGTCCGTGTCGCCCGGCGCGTCCGTGCCGCCCGGTGTGCCCGTGACACGGGGCGCGTCCGTGCCGTCGTCCGTGCCGTAGAGCGCGCGCTGTGTGGCCGCCCGCCAGCCGCGCCACCCGCCCGAACCGGTCACCTCGTCCACCACCTGTCGTCCACCACCCGGTCAGACTAGGCGCACAGGTGATCACGGCATCCACCTTGCGGAGTACGCGCGCCGGGACCGGATCGGCCCTCCGGTTGACCCTTGCACGCATCCGGCTTCCCTACGCTGGGTTACGTGCAGCGCCTCTATGACTTCCTCCGCAGACACCCGACCGGGGTCGACGGCTTCTGGGCCTTCGTCCTGTTCGGGATCTCTGTCGTGGCCGGAACCGCCGACCAGGAACAGCGCGGGGGTACCGACTCCATGGCGCTGTACGTGCCCATTGTCTTTCTGTTGTGCCTGGTCATCGCGCTGCGTCGGCAGATGCCCGAGAAGATGCTGCTGCTTGCGGCGGCGCTGGGGCTGGCGCAGCTGGTGCTGAACGTCTCCACCACGGCGGCCGACTTCGCCCTGCTGGTGATCGTCTACACGGTCGCGGCGAACGGGGCGCGCTGGGCCTCCCGGCTGGCGCTCGTCATGGGGCTGAGCGCGGCGACCGTGGCCCAGCTGCGCTGGCCGCACGAGAAGCCGACCGTGCCGGGCGAGGTCGCCACCATCGTCTTCCTGACGGTGCCGTTCGCCCTCGCGTGGGTGCTCGGCGACTCCATGCGCACCCGTCGCGCGTACTTCGCCCAGCTGGAGGAGCGCGCGGCGCGCCTGGAGAAGGAGCGCGAGGCGCAGTCGAAGGTCGCGGTCGCCGCCGAGCGCGCCCGCATCGCGCGCGAGCTGCACGACGTCGTCGCGCACAACGTCTCGGTGATGGTGGTGCAGGCCGACGGCGCGGCCTATGTGCTGGACGCCGCGCCCGACCAGGCGAAGAAGGCGTTGGAGACGATCTCCTCCACCGGCCGCCAGGCCCTGGCGGAGATGCGCCGGCTGCTGGGCGTGCTGCGTACCGGCGAGCACCAGGAGGGCGGCGAGTACGTGCCGCAGCCGGACGTCGAACAGATCGAGGACCTCGTCGAGCAGTGCCGCGGCTCCGGCCTGCCGGTGGACTTCAAGGTCGAGGGCACCGCACGGCCGCTGCCCAGCGGCGTCGAGCTGACGGCGTACCGCATCGTGCAGGAAGCGCTGACGAACACCCGCAAGCACGGCGGACCGAACGCGGGTGCGAGCGTGCGTCTGGTCTACTTCGACGACGGTCTCGGCCTGCTCGTCGAGGACGACGGCAAGGGCGCCCCGCACGAGCTGTACGAGGAGGGCGGCGTCGACGGCGCCGGGCACGGCCTGATCGGCATGCGTGAGCGGGTCGGCATGGTGGGCGGCACCCTGGACGCGGGCCCGCGACCCGGCGGAGGATTCCGCATCAGCGCCCTGCTCCCGCTCAAACCGGCGCATTGACGCTGACGCACGCCCCCTGTTGACACCTGTCACGCCCCCAGCGCACCCGACGGAAAACGTCCGCCGGACACTGAAGAACAGAAGAAACGGAAGAGGACTCGATGACGATCCGCGTGATGCTCGTCGACGACCAGGTGCTGCTGCGCACCGGGTTCCGGATGGTGCTCGCCGCCCAGCCGGACATGGAGGTCGTGGCGGAGGCGGGCGACGGCGTCGAGGCCCTGCAGGTGGTGCGCTCCACGGAGGTCGACGTCGTGCTGATGGACGTCCGCATGCCGAAACTGGACGGCGTGGAGGCCACCCGTCGCATCTGCGCGGACCCCGACGCGCCGAAGGTGCTGATCCTCACCACCTTCGACCTGGACGAGTACGCCTTCTCCGGGCTGAAGGCCGGCGCCTCCGGCTTCATGCTCAAGGACGTGCCGCCGGGCGAGCTCCTCACCGCCATCCGCTCCGTGCACAGCGGCGACGCGGTGGTGGCCCCCTCCACCACCCGCCGCCTCCTCGACCGGTTCGCGCCGATGCTGCCGAGCACCGGCAAGGAGCCCCGGCACAAGGAGCTGGAGCGGCTGACGGAGCGGGAACGCGAGGTCATGGTGCTGGTCGCCCAGGGGCTGTCCAACGGGGAGATCGCGGCCCGGCTGGTGCTGTCCGAGGCCACCGTCAAGACCCACGTGGGACGCATCCTGACGAAGCTGGGGCTGCGCGACCGGGTCCAGGTGGTGGTCCTGGCGTACGAGACGGGGCTCGTCAGGGCGGGCGGCCTCTGAACCGGGTCGAACCAGCCGTGCGCGAGGCGGGCGGCCACTAGTGTCTGCGCATGCTCCTGTGGATCAACGGCCCTTTCGGGGGCGGCAAGACACAGACCGCACACGAGATACGGCGCCGGCTGCCCGGCAGCGTCGTCTGCGACCCCGAGCACGCCGGTTTCGGCCTGCGCCGGATGCTGCCGCCCGACCTGCGCGGGGACTTCCAGGATCTGACGGCCTGGCGGCAGGGCGTCGTCGAGGTCCTCGACCTGGCCCTCGCCGGGCACGACGGCGTGGTCATCGCCCCCATGACCGTCACCGACCCCCGCTACTTCGACGAGACCGTCGGCCGGCTGCGCGAACTCGGCCACGACGTGCGCCACTTCACGCTCCTCGCCGAACGCGGGACAGTGCTGAAGCGGCTGCGTGAGCGCGGCCCGGGGCACTTCCTCGGGTTCGTCGCGGGCAGGTACGCGGGGCCGCGTCGCGAGAGCTGGGCCGTCCGGCAGCTCGACCACTGTCTGGAGAGGCTGCGGGAGCCGGAGTTCGCCGAGCACCTGTGGACGGACCACTCGACCGTGCCGAAGACGGCGGACCGCATCGCCGTGCTGGCCGGGCTGACGCTCAGGCCCAATACCGAGGGCGCGCTGCGGACCCGACTGCGGCAGGCCGGGGTGGGCGTGAGGCACATCCGGTTCGACTGACCTCCCCGGAACGACCGTCTTGCTTCGACCCCGCGTCCGAGCCCGGCGTCCGAGCCCGGCGTCCGAGCCCGGTGTCCGGTCCTCAGGGGCTCGGCGCCTCCGCTGCTCAACTCCTCAGCGGAGTATCCCTTCCAGGAAGTCGCTGCCCAGCCGGGCCACCACCGTCACGTCGAGCTGGTGCAGCACATACCGGCCGCGCCGACGCGTGGTGACCAGGCCCGCCTTCTTCAGCAGGCCGAGGTGCCGGGATATCTCGGGGGCCGTCATCCCGTGCACCTGGGCCAGCTCGGTCGTGGTGTAGGCGCTGCGGGCCAGCAGACGGCAGATCCGCATCCGGACGGGGTGGGACAGTGCCGTCATCCGCAGCGTCAGCTGCTCCACCGACGGCGGCGAGGCCAGCTCCGGCGAGCCGACGGGGTAGTGCAGCACCGGCTGCCAGCCGTACCGGTGCAGCACCATCAGGTGCGGCCAGCCCAGGCTCGTCGGCACGAGCAGCAGGCCGCCGTCCCCGGTCGAGCTTCGGCCCTGCACCAGCTTGTCCACGGTGATCCGTGCGCCGTCCTCGTCGAGCGTCACGGCCGAGGACACCGAGGCGAGCGTCTCCGCCAGGCCCTTGTGGCGCAGGAGGTCCGTCTTGTGGCGGGCGTCGGCGGCGAGCGGGAGGCGCACCCGGGCCCACACGTCGGCGAAGAACGCCTCGTCGCAGTCCTCCAGGAACTGGCGCAGCCAGGCACGCACGCGTGGCGGGTCCTCGAAGAGCCGCCGGGCGAACCGCACCTGACGTGGCCCGCGCGTGGCGGCCAGCTCGAGGGCGCGGTGCCGCAGCTCCGGGTGCGACAGGAGGCTCAGGCTCGGCAGGTCGTACCCGGGCGCGCAGGTGAACTCCAGTGCGGAGTCCACGAACTGTTCGTCCGTCAGCTTGTCGAGGATGTCGAGTTCCTCGGCGAGCGTGGCGCCGGGGAGTGCGCTGCCGCCGGGGATGCCCGCGTACGGCAGGAAGATGTCCGAGAACGTCGTCCGCCACAGGAAGTCGGCCTCGCACATCCGGTCGGCCAGGTGCGAGTCGAGCCGGGCGCTGACGGAGGTGACCCAGCCCTGCAGGCCGGGATGGTGCCCCGGCTCGGCCAGCGCGTGCAGCGCCATGCCGAGCTCGGCCAGGGGCGAGGGCACGACGGCGACCCTCTCCGGCCGCAGCCCCGCGATGTCGATGCTCAGGCTCATGCCCACATGGTGCACCCGGCCACTGACAACGCCATCGTCGTTCGACGGCAGCCGCCAACCGGTCCGTCGTCGACCGCCTCCCGCCGACCGGCACCCGTCAATCGACGCCCGTCGACCGGCGTTCCTGCCGCACCCGGGCGGCGTCGACGCCCCCAGCCTCCAGGCCCTAACCCCCAGGCCCCAGCCCCCAGTTTCCGTTCCCCCGTGACCGGCGGTCCGCCCGGTTGCTCAGGCCGTCCGGTCCGCTCAGGCCGTCCGGTCCGCTCAGGCCGTCCGGACCCGGGCCAGGCGGGCCGCGAAGCCCGCGACCGCCGCCCTCACGTCGTCCGCCGTCCAGGCCAGGCCGGCGGCGCCCACGGTTATCTCGGTGAAGGACAGCCCTGGCCCGCCACGGTCCCAGGCGCCGGCGAAGAGCATCGTCCTCGTCTCCTCGGCCTGGAGCACCGCCGCTTCGGCGAGCACGTCCGCCTCGTACGGCAGCCAGACCTGGAACTGGTGGGTGTGCGGGGCCTCGGGGTGCACGCGCGCCCACGGCACGTCCGCCTCGGCCAGGCCCTCGCGCAGCGCGGCGGCCACCACGCGCGCGTGGGCCACGTACTCGGGCAGCCGGGGCAGTTCCCGCTCCAGCCCGACGAGTGCCGACAGCGCGGTGGGGAACTGCTGGAAGACCGTTCCGCCGTAGCGGTGCCGCCATGTCTTCGCCTCCTCCACCAGCGCCTTCGGGCCGGCCAGCGCGGCGCCGCCGAAGCCGTCGAGGGACTTGTAGAACGACACGTAGACGCTGTCCGCCAGGTCCGCGATCTCCCTCAGGGTGCGGCCGAAGTGGTGGGTCGTCTCCCACAGGCGCGCGCCGTCGAAGTGCACCACCGCGTCGCGCTCGCGGGCCGCCTCGACGACCTCGGTCAGCTCCTCCCAGGAGGGCAGCACGAAACCGGCGTCCCTCAGGGGCAGCTCCAGCATCAGCGCGCCGAACGGCTCCTCGAAGGCGCGCACCTCGTCGGCCGTGGGCGACCGGGGCTCGCGCGTCACCCGGACCGTGCGCAGTCCGCTGACGGCGCCGAACGCGCCCCGCTCCCACACCTCGGGGTGGCTCAGCGCGTGCAGTGCGACCGTCGGGTTGCCGGTGCGGCCGGCCCAGCAGCGCAGGGCGACCTGCTGGGCCATCGTGCCGGTCGGGAAGAACGCGGCGGCCTCCGTCCCCAGCAGTGCGGCGACCCGTCTCTCCAGGGTCTCCACGACTCCGTCCCCGTACACGTCCGCGGGTTCGTCCAGGTCGTGGACCTGGGGCGCGGCCTCCTGCAGCTGCGCGAGCCGGTCGCGCAGCGTCCCCCGGAACCCCCCGTGCCACAGGACGCGTTCCGCCTCGCGGTGGGCCGTGGCCCGCCGTTTCCGCAGGCGCTGCTGCGCCGACTCTTCCTCGCTGTGCTCCGCCGCGTACGTCATGCCCGGATGATGCCGTGCGGCGGCCGGCCACGGACACCCGCATGTCACAGCCCTTGTCACAGCCCTTGTCACAGCGCATGTCCTGTCCCATGTGCCGTCCCATGTCAGGGCCCTTGCCGCGGCGGCTGCCGGTCTGCGGGGACAGGGGCGGAAGCGGGTGGGAAAGCCCACAGCCTGTGGACAACCGGCCGCCCCTCGAACCGATCGCGTTAACATGACGAGAAATCGTCCGGTACCCGGAGCGGACTGGAACGGAAGGCCGCCGTCGAGTGAGTACAGCCCAGCAACCAGACCCCAGGGACCGCCCCGCGCGGCTCGCCGTCGGCGTCGTCGGCGCCGGCCGGGTGGGACCCGCCCTGGCCGCGTCCCTCCAGCTCGCCGGGCACCGCCCGGTCGCCGTGTCGGGAGTCTCCGACGCCTCCAGGCGACGAGCCGCGCTCCTGCTGCCCGACGTGCCCCTGGTGCCGCCCGCCGAGGTGCTCCGGCGCGCCGACCTGGTGCTGCTCACCGTCCCCGACGACGCCCTGCCCGGCCTCGTGGAGGGCCTCGCCGACACCGGGGCCGTCCGACCGGGCCAGCTGCTCGTGCACACCTCCGGGCGGTACGGCGCGAAGGTCCTCGACCCCGCCCTGCGCGCGGGCGCGCTGCCCCTGGCCCTGCACCCGGCGATGACGTTCACCGGCACGCCCGTGGACGTCCAGCGGCTCGCCGGCTGCTCCTTCGGCGTCACCGCGCCCGACGAGCTGCGGCTGGCCGCGGAGGCGCTGGTGATCGAGATGGGCGGCGAACCGGAGTGGATCGCCGAGGAGAGCCGCCCGCTCTACCACGCGGCCCTCGCCCTGGGCGCCAACCACCTGGTCACGCTGGTCGCCCAGTCCATGGAGCTGCTGCGGGTGGCCGGCGTCGAGGCCCCCGACCGAATGCTCGGCCCGCTGCTCGGCGCCGCCCTGGACAACGCCCTGCGCTCCGGCGACGGCGCGCTCACCGGCCCGGTCGCGCGCGGGGACGCGGGCACGGTCGCCGCACACGTCGCGGAGCTGCGCGAGCACGCCCCGCAGGCCGTAGCGGGCTATCTGGCGATGGCCCGGGCGACCGCCGACCGGGCGCTGGCCCACGGACTCCTCAAGCCCGAACTCGCCGAGGACCTGCTCGGGGTGCTCGCAGACGGAGCCGACGGCGTCCCAGGCGCCCCTGGTGCTCCCGGCCCGAACGGCACCGAAGGAGACGCCGGATGACCACCGCCCTGCTGCGCACCGCCCACGAACTCCACGCACGCACGCGTGGCGGCCGTCGGGCCGTCGTGATGACGATGGGCGCCCTGCACGAGGGGCACGCCACCCTCGTGCGCACCGCCCGCCGGCTCGCCGGGCCGGACGGCGAGGTCGTCGTCACGGTCTTCGTCAACCCGCTGCAGTTCGGCAAGGGCGAGGACCTCGACCGCTACCCGCGCACCCTCGACGCCGACCTCAAGGTGGCCGAGCAGGCGGGCGCGGACGTCGTGTTCGCCCCGTCCGTCGACGAGGTCTACCCCGGCGGAGAGCCCCAGGTCCGCATCACCGCGGGCCCCATGGGAGAGCGTCTGGAGGGCAGCTCCCGACCCGGGCACTTCGACGGAATGCTCACCGTCGTCGCCAAGCTGCTGCACCTCACCCGGCCGGACGCCGCCCTGTTCGGGCAGAAGGACGCCCAGCAGCTCGCCCTGATCCGCCGCATGGTGCGGGACCTGAACTTCGGCGTGGAGGTCGTCGCCGTGCCGACCGTGCGCGAGGAGGACGGGCTCGCCCTGTCCAGCCGCAACCGCTATCTGTCCGGTGAGGAGCGCCGCACCGCGCTCGCGCTCTCCCAGGCGCTGTTCGCCGGCCGTGACCGGCACGCCGCGCAGGAGGCGCTGCGGGCACGCGCGCGTGAAGTGCCCGCCACCCAGGCGCGTGCCGAGGCGCTCAGCGCCATAGGGGAGTCCCGGGCGGCCGCCGACGCGCACGCCGTCGCCAAGGCCGCCCCCGGCAACCCCGCGGCCGTCCGCGCGGCCGCCCGCATGATCCTCGACGAGGCGGTCCGCCTCGTCCCGCCGTTGGAACTGGACTACCTCGCCCTCGTCGACCCGTCCGACTTCACCGAGATCGAGGACGACTTCACCGGCGAGGCCGTCCTCGCCGTCGCCGCCCGGGTCGGCACGACCCGGCTGATCGACAACCTCCCCCTCACCTTCGGAGCCGCCTCGTGACCAGCACAGGCATACGACTGCACGCGCCCGCGCCCGGGTGGAACATCGACGCGGACGTCGTGGTCGTCGGCTCCGGCGTGGCCGGCCTGACCGCGGCCCTGCGCTGCGAGGCCGCCGGCCTGAAGACGGTCGTCGTCACCAAGGCCCGCCTCGACGACGGCTCCACCCGCTGGGCGCAGGGCGGCATAGCCGCGGCCCTGGGCGAGGGCGACACACCCGAACAGCACCTGGACGACACGCTGGTGGCGGGCGCGGGCCTGTGCGACGAGGAAGCCGTACGGATCCTGGTCACCGAGGGCCCCGACGCGGTGCGCCGGCTGATCGCGACCGGCGCCCACTTCGACGAGTCCGAGGAAGGCCGCCTGCAGCTCACCCGGGAGGGCGGTCACCACCGCCGCCGTATCGCGCACGCGGGCGGCGACGCGACCGGCGCGGAGATCTCCCGCGCGCTCGTCGAGGCGGTACGCGCGCGTGGCCTGCGCACCGTCGAGAACGCACTCGTCCTGGACCTCCTCACGGACGCCGACGGCCGCACCGCCGGCGTGACCCTCCACGTCATGGGCGAGGGCCAGCACGACGGCGTGGGCGCCGTGCACGCCCCCGCGGTCGTCCTCGCGACCGGCGGCATGGGCCAGGTGTTCTCCGCCACCACCAACCCGTCCGTGTCCACCGGGGACGGCGTGGCGCTCGCCCTGCGCGCGGGCGCGGAGGTCTCCGACCTGGAGTTCGTCCAGTTCCACCCGACCGTGCTGTTCCTCGGCGCGGACGCGGAGGGCCAGCAGCCCCTCGTCTCCGAGGCCGTGCGGGGCGAAGGCGCCCACCTGGTCGACGCGGACGGCGTGCGCTTCATGGTCGGACAGCACGAGCTCGCCGAGCTCGCGCCCCGGGACATCGTCGCCAAGGGCATCATGCGGCGCATGCAGGAGCAGGACGCCGAGCACATGTTCCTCGACGCCCGGCACTTCGGCGCCGACATGTGGGAGCACCGCTTCCCGACGATCCTCGCCGCCTGCCGCGCCCACGGCATCGACCCGGTCACCGAGCCCGTGCCGGTCGCCCCGGCCGCCCACTACGCCTCCGGAGGCGTGCGCACCGACTCCCACGGCCGTACGACCGTGCCGGGCCTGTACGCGTGCGGGGAGGTCGCCTGCACCGGCGTGCACGGCGCGAACCGGCTCGCGTCCAACTCGCTCCTGGAAGGGCTGGTCTACGCGGAGCGCATCGTCGCCGACATCGCCGCGAGCCGGGCGGGCGACGGACTCCACGCGCGTGTCCCCGCACCCGTCGAGCGCCCCGAGAAGCCGGCGCACCCGCTGCTCGCCCCCGAGGCGCGCTTCGCCATCCAGCGGGCGATGACCGACGGCGCGGGCGTCCTGCGCTCCGCCGAGTCCCTGGAGAAGGCCGCCGACCAGCTGCAGCGGCTGCACTCCGAGGCCCGCGACGCCCTCGACGAGAACGGCAAGACGGCCGAGCCCGGCGTCGACACCTGGGAGGCCACCAACCTCCTGTGCGTCGCGCGCGTCCTGGTCGCCGCGGCCCGGCAGCGCGAGGAGACCCGCGGCTGCCACTGGCGCGAGGACCACGCCGACCGCGACGACGCGAAGTGGCGCCGTCACATCGTCGTACGACTGAATCCGGACCGCACGCTCGCCGTACACACCACGGATACCGCAGACTTCCCCCCGACCCGGCAGCACCACCAGGAGCAGTGACAGACGTGAGCACCCCCGACGACCTTCCCCTCGCCCGGAGCGGCGGCTGCGGCGACGGCTGTGCCTGCGGCGCCGACGCAGACGCCGAATTCACCGACGAGGAGTACCTGGAGTGCGGGCTCGACCCCGCGCTCGCCCAGCTTCTGACCGACGCCGGGCTCGACCCGGTCGAGGTCGAGGACATCGCCAACGTCGCCATCCAGGAGGACCTGGCGCACGGCGTCGACGTGACGACCGTCGCGACCATTCCGGAGGAGGCGGTCGCCACCGCCGACTTCACCGCGCGCGAGGCGGGCGTGGTCGCGGGCCTCAGGATCGCCGAGGCGGTCGTCTCCGTCGTCTGCACGGACGAGTTCGAGGTCGAGCGGCACGTGGAGGACGGCGACCGCGTGGAGGCCGGGCAGCCGCTGCTGTCGGTCACCACGCGCACGCGGGACCTCCTCACCGCCGAGCGCAGCGCGCTCAACCTGCTGTGCCGGCTCTCCGGCATCGCCACCGCCACGCGCGCGTGGGCGGACGTCCTGGAGGGCAGCAAGGCGCGCGTGCGCGACACCCGCAAGACGACGCCGGGGCTGCGCTCCCTGGAGAAGTTCGCGGTGCGCTGCGGCGGAGGCGTCAACCACCGCATGTCGCTGTCCGACGCGGCCCTGGTCAAGGACAACCACGTGGTCGCCGCGGGCGGCGTCGCCCAGGCCTTCGAGGCCGTCCGGGAGGCCTTCCCGGACGTGCCGATCGAGGTCGAGGTCGACACCCTGCACCAGCTGCGCGAGGTGGTCGACGCCGGCGCCGACCTGATCCTCCTGGACAACTTCACGCCCGGCGAGTGCGCGGAGGCCGTGGGGATCGTCGGCGGGCGGGCCCTGCTGGAGGCGTCGGGCCGGCTGACCCTGGACAACGCCAAGGCGTACGCCGACACGGGCGTGGACTTCCTCGCCGTGGGGGCCCTGACGCACTCCTCGCCGATCCTGGACATCGGTCTGGATCTGCGAGCGGCTGAGTAGGGAACGGGAACCGGCCATGCTGCTGACGATCGACGTGGGCAACACGCACACCGTGCTCGGCCTGTTCGACGGTGAGGACATCGTCGAGCACTGGCGGATCTCCACCGACTCGCGCCGCACAGCGGACGAACTGGCCGTGCTGCTTCAGGGCCTGATGGGCATGCACCCGCTCCTCGGGGACGAGCTGGGCGACGGCATCGACGGCATCGCGATCTGCGCGACCGTGCCCTCCGTGCTGCACGAGCTGCGCGAGGTGACGCGCCGCTACTACGGCGACGTGCCCGCCGTGCTCGTCGAGCCCGGCGTCAAGACGGGCGTGCCGATCCTGTTCGACAACCCCAAGGAGGTCGGCGCCGACCGCATCATCAACGCCGTCGCGGCGAACGAGCTCTACGGCGGTCCGGCGATCGTCGTCGACTTCGGCACGGCGACGACGTTCGACGCGGTGAGCGCGCGTGGGGAGTACGTCGGCGGCGTCATCGCCCCCGGCATCGAGATCTCCGTCGAGGCGCTCGGCGTCAAGGCCGCCCAGTTGCGCAAGATCGAGCTCGCCCGGCCCCGCAGCGTGATCGGCAAGAACACGGTCGAGGCGATGCAGTCCGGCATCGTCTACGGGTTCGCCGGCCAGGTCGACGGCGTGGTGACCCGGATGGCCCGTGAGCTGGCGGACGACCCGGACGACGTGACGGTGATCGCCACGGGCGGGCTGGCGCCGACGGTGCTCGGCGAGTCCTCGGTGATCGACGAGCACGAGCCGTGGCTGACGCTGATCGGTCTGCGCCTGGTGTACGAGCGGAACGTCTCACGCATGTGACCACGAAGGCCGACCACGAGGCCCCCAGGGGGCGGGGCCCGACGCGCCCGTCCCCTCGGGCGACCAGGTCGGCAACCGGCAGACGGGCAGACCGGCAGCCGTGCCGGATGGGGCAGGCGGGTCGGCGGGTCGGCGAGAGCGGACCCGTGGGCCCTCGACACCGCGGGCGGGCGGCCAGGCAGACCGGCCGGACCGGATCCGGCCAGCGGGGAAGCAGGCGGGCGGCGAGACGGCTGACGGGATGGGTCCGCGGTGGGCCACCAGGGCGGATCCGGGCGCGCCGCACCGCCCCCTATGTCGAATTTGTCTGATTAGCGCGTATCGTCGCCGCATGCCCACGCCATACGGATCCCGCGGCGGCATGGCGTTCGGCGCGGAGGAGCTGCGTGTGCTCCGCCGCGCCCTCGCCATCGCCCTCCACCCCGGCCCCGTCTCCGCCGAGGACGTCCAGGACTGTCATCGCCTCGCCGAGTCGCTCGACGAGGCGATGGCCGAGGCCGCCCGGCTGCGGGCCTTCCTGGTGGCCGACCTCGGCCGGTACCGCGCGGCCCTCCCCGGCACCGCAGCCGGCTATCTGACGCTCCTGGAGGAGGTGCTGGCCACCGGATACCGGCCCGACCCGGACGACCTCGCCGCGCTGCGCGCCCTGCGCGGCAACCCGACGGCCGCCGCCCTCCTGGACCGCTGCCAGGTCCTCGCCGAAGAGGACGTACGCGCCCGTCTGGCGCGCCGCGCGACCCAGCGGGCCTCTCGGGCCACGCCCACCGTCCCGGCGTCCCGCAAGCGGCTCCAGGCCCTTCCCGGGGGCCTCTCCGACCCGGGCCGCACCCTCCTCGCCTTCGCCGCCGAGGACCCGGGCGAGGGGCCGGGCCGCACACCGCGGAAGGAGCCCGCCGAGAAGCCGGCCGCGCCCGCGCCCGGCCCGGGGCCCGTCCCGGCCAAGCCGGCCCCCGAGCCCGCCCGCCGGCCCATCCCCACGCCCGGCGAGGTCTTCCCGCGCCGCAAACCGACCCCGCCGCCCGCCGACCCGCAGCAGGAGCGGCTGGCCGTCGGCTGACCCGGACGCCCGCCGCGCGCACCCCGCCCCGATGTCCCGTCCCCGCCTGGCTACCCTGGATCCATGGACTACGTCTCCGCGCTCGTGCCCCCCGTCGTCATGGCCGTGTTCTTCATCGGCCTGATCAGGGTGATCGTGAAGACCCAGGGCGGGGCCAACAAGGCCAAGGAGGACGCGGTCGTCGACGCCGCGCTCGCGCGCGCGGACGGCGCCCGCCAGGCCTCCGCGGGCCCCGACGCCTGACGGCGCACGACGCTTCCGCGACCTTCCTGGGCGCGCGGCTCCTTTCGGAGCCGCGCGCCCTTTTTGTTCCGTTTGCTGAGGAAGATGCACGTCCGGCACGCGATTGGCGGGATCTCCCACTATTGTTCTGAGCTGTGCCTCGCCCATTGGGAGAACTCGAAGACGCGGTCATGACGCGGGTGTGGAAGTGGAACCGCCCGGTGACCGTTCGAGAAGTCCTGGAAGACCTTCAGCAGGAACGGTCCATCGCGTACACCACGGTGATGACCGTTTTGGACAATCTCCATCAGAAGGGCTGGGTGCGTCGTGAAGCGGAAGGCCGGGCCTATCGATATGAGGCGGTCTCCACCCGGGCCGCCTACGCCGCCGCCCTGATGAACGACGCCTGGGCGCAGAGCGACAACCCGGCCGCCGCTCTCGTCGCCTTCTTCGGGATGATGAGCGAGGAACAGCGACGCGCGCTGACCGACGCCGTACGCATCGTCCAAGGTCCGGAAACCGTCGAACCGGCGACTACGGCAACTGCCGAGAGCACCCGGAGTACGGGGAGTGCGGGCGAGAACCCCGCCTCGGCGACGGAGGGCGGCGGGCGATAGCGTCCCCACATGTCCGCAGAGAGTCCCTCCGCCGAGAACCCCGAAGTCCCCGCTAAAGCCATCACCGTCCGGCGCGCCCGGACCGGCGACGTACCCGCCGTGCGTCGTCTCCTCGACGCCTACGTCCGCGGCGGCATCCTGCTCGACAAAGCAACGGTGACGCTTTACGAGGACATCCAGGAGTTCTGGGTCGCCGAACGCGACGACAACGCCGAGGTGGTCGGCTGCGGCGCCCTGCACGTGATGTGGGAAGACCTGGCGGAAGTGCGGACTCTCGCGGTGAAGCCCGGGCTGAAGGGCGCCGGCGTCGGTCACCAGTTGTTGGAGAAGTTGCTCCACACCGCACGATGGCTCGGTGTTCGCCGCGTTTTCTGCCTGACCTTCGAAGTGGACTTCTTCGGCAAGCACGGCTTCGTGGAGATCGGTGAGACGCCGGTCGACACCGATGTCTACGCGGAGCTGCTGCGTTCCTATGACGAGGGTGTCGCGGAGTTCCTCGGACTCGAACGAGTGAAACCGAACACCTTGGGCAACAGCCGGATGCTTCTGCATCTGTGATCGTCGCGGCCCATTCAGGCCGACCCGCCTTGCCCGGGTTCCCTATGTCCGAAACGCGCACGTTTCCGGGCGGGGGGCGGGCCGTGGGTCTCTCCCAGGGGTTTGTGTTTTCCCAGCAAAAGCGGTTTGCTTTCCGACGTACTGCAGTACTGCATATAACAGGGCGCGGCTAAACGGCGGACGCCGCGGACCCCCGACCCTCACGTTTTCGATGAAAGGAAATCCGGTGGCACAGAAGGTTCAGGTCCTTCTTGTCGACGACCTCGACGGCGGCGAGGCGGACGAGACCGTGACGTTCGCGCTGGACGGCAAGACGTACGAGATCGATCTCACGACCACCAATGCGGACAAGCTGCGTGGACTTCTCGAGCCCTACGTGAAGGGCGGCCGTCGTACCGGCGGACGTGCTTCCGGTGGGCGTGGAAAGGCGCGCGCCGCTTCCGGCGGCAGCCAGGACACCGCTCAGATCCGCGCGTGGGCGAAGGAGAACGGTTTCGAGGTCAATGACCGCGGCCGAGTTCCGGCGACCATTCGCGAGGCCTACGAGAAGGCCAACGGCTGAGCGCTCGCGCGCCGCAGCCGGACACGGTGGCAATGGTTCGCCAGCGTGTCCACCAGCCGAACGAGATCGGGGGCGCCTCCATGGCCCCCCAATGCCGACATCGTCGGCAGCGAGGCTTCGACCTCGCACCCTGCCACGGGGGGCCGCAGCCAGACGGCGGCCCCTCGCACCGGCCCGGGGCCGTGCGGGCCCGGATCGCGGTCCGGGGCCCGGCTCGGGCGACGAGCGGGTGGCAGGGGCGCCTCGATGAGCCCGCCCTCCCCGATCGCCGTCAGATCCAGCGGCAGTGCGCCCCACTCCAGCCACCGCAGGATCCCCGGCACCTCCTCCGCGCCGCCCGCTGCCACCAGCAGCCGCATCCGGTCGCCCCGTACGGCCACCGGCGAGTTCGGCGCCAGGCGTCGCAGCGACGCGAGGCCCGCCTCGACCGGCACGTCCAGGACGTCGAAGCGCTCGCCCACCGAAAGTCGTACCGGCTCCCCGGGCACGGTCGCCCACCCCAGTTCGTTCTCGTACCAGCCGCGGACCGGATCGGCCGGGCCGGCCGAAGCAGTCGGGCCGGCGGAAGCAGTCCGGTCGGCGGAAGCAGTCGGGCGGGCGGAACCAGTCGGGTCGACCGGTTCGGTCGGCCGGAGCGGATCGTCCGGATCGAGCGGCCGTCGGGGGAGGGGAACCGTGTGGATCGCAGCGGCGGCCGAGCAGGCAGCCGAGGGGACTGAGCCAACCATGCCAAGTGCAACCGTCGAAAAGCCCCGCGAGTTACGCTGGGTGTTTCCGTGACTGCGCACCGTGCCGAATGAAGGGGTGCGCGGCGGGGCCGGGAGGCGCAAGGTTGTTCGCCCGTAGCGGAGGGAACCGGGGCGCACGGCATGGAGTGTCAGTCCCAGCGGGTAAGACATCCCTAGTGGGAGGGGGCGACACGCAGGAAAGGCCGTCTCACGTTCGCCATCGGCGTACTGGCGACTGGGGTATCTGCCTGGCCTGCGGGAACATCGTCTCGCACCATCGGGTTGGAGCAGATGTCGGCGTTCGGGGTCAGGAGGCCATCGACGGTGTCGGCAGTTGGAATGAGCGGTCCCCGCTTGCGGGACTAAGCTGCGGAAGGACAGGGAGGGGAAGTTCCCCCCACTGCCTGACCGCTCTGAGGAGCGATTAACGATGTTCGAGAGGTTCACCGACCGCGCGCGGCGGGTTGTCGTCCTGGCTCAGGAAGAAGCCCGGATGCTCAACCACAACTACATCGGCACCGAGCACATCCTCCTGGGCCTGATCCACGAGGGTGAGGGTGTCGCCGCCAAGGCCCTTGAGAGCCTCGGGATTTCGCTCGAGGCGGTCCGCCAGCAGGTGGAGGAGATCATCGGGCAGGGGCAGCAGGCCCCGTCCGGCCACATCCCCTTCACCCCCCGTGCCAAGAAGGTCCTGGAGCTGTCGCTCCGCGAGGCCCTTCAGCTGGGCCACAACTACATCGGCACGGAGCACATCCTGCTCGGCCTGATCCGTGAGGGCGAGGGCGTCGCCGCCCAGGTCCTGGTCAAGCTGGGCGCAGATCTCAACCGGGTGCGGCAGCAGGTCATCCAGCTGCTCTCCGGCTACCAGGGCAAGGAGACCGCCACCGCCGGCGGGCCTGCCGAGGGCACCCCCTCGACGTCCCTGGTCCTCGACCAGTTCGGCCGGAACCTCACCCAGGCCGCTCGTGAGTCCAAGCTCGACCCGGTCATCGGGCGCGAGAAGGAGATCGAGCGGGTCATGCAGGTGCTGTCCCGCCGCACCAAGAACAACCCGGTCCTGATCGGTGAGCCCGGCGTCGGCAAGACCGCCGTCGTCGAGGGCCTCGCCCAGGCCATCGTCAAGGGCGAGGTGCCCGAGACCCTCAAGGACAAGCACCTCTACACCCTGGACCTCGGCGCGCTGGTCGCCGGCTCCCGCTACCGCGGTGACTTCGAGGAGCGCCTGAAGAAGGTCCTCAAGGAGATCCGCACCCGCGGCGACATCATCCTGTTCATCGACGAGCTGCACACGCTGGTCGGTGCGGGTGCCGCCGAGGGCGCCATCGACGCCGCTTCGATCCTGAAGCCGATGCTGGCCCGCGGTGAGCTGCAGACCATCGGCGCCACCACGCTGGACGAGTACCGCAAGCACCTGGAGAAGGACGCCGCCCTCGAGCGACGCTTCCAGCCCATCCAGGTCGCCGAGCCGTCCCTGCCGCACACGATCGAGATCCTCAAGGGCCTGCGCGACCGGTACGAGGCGCACCACCGCGTCTCGATCACCGACGAGGCGCTGGTCCAGGCCGCCACCCTGGCCGACCGGTACATCTCGGACCGCTTCCTGCCGGACAAGGCGATCGACCTGATCGACGAGGCCGGATCCCGGATGCGCATCCGCCGGATGACCGCTCCGCCGGACCTGCGCGAGTTCGACGAGAAGATCGCCGGCGTGCGCCGCGACAAGGAGTCCGCGATCGACTCGCAGGACTTCGAGAAGGCCGCCTCCCTCCGCGACAAGGAGAAGCAGCTCCTGGCCGCCAAGGCCAAGCGGGAGAAGGAGTGGAAGGCCGGCGACATGGACGTCGTCGCCGAGGTCGACGGCGAGCTGATCGCCGAGGTCCTCGCCACGGCCACCGGCATCCCGGTCTTCAAGCTGACCGAGGAGGAGTCCTCGCGTCTGCTGCGCATGGAGGACGAGCTCCACAAGCGGGTCATCGGCCAGGTCGACGCCGTCAAGGCGCTGTCGAAGGCGATCCGTCGTACGCGTGCGGGTCTCAAGGACCCGAAGCGTCCCGGTGGTTCGTTCATCTTCGCCGGCCCGTCCGGCGTCGGTAAGACCGAGCTGTCCAAGGCGCTCGCCGAGTTCCTCTTCGGCGACGAGGACGCGCTGATCTCCCTCGACATGTCGGAGTTCAGCGAGAAGCACACGGTGTCGCGTCTCTTCGGTTCCCCGCCCGGATACGTGGGTTACGAAGAGGGCGGCCAGCTGACCGAGAAGGTCCGCCGCAAGCCGTTCTCCGTCGTCCTGTTCGACGAGGTCGAGAAGGCCCACCCGGACATCTTCAACTCGCTGCTGCAGATCCTGGAGGACGGTCGCCTGACCGACTCCCAGGGCCGGGTCGTGGACTTCAAGAACACGGTCATCATCATGACGACCAACCTCGGCACCCGGGACATCTCCAAGGGCTTCAACCTGGGCTTCGCGGCCTCGGGCGACTCGAAGACCAACTACGAGCGCATGAAGAACAAGGTGTCGGACGAGCTCAAGCAGCACTTCCGCCCCGAGTTCCTCAACCGCGTCGACGACGTGGTCGTCTTCCCGCAGCTCACGCAGGAGGACATCCTGCGGATCGTCGACCTGATGATCGGCAAGGTGGACGAGCGCCTGAAGGACCGGGACATGGGCATCGAGCTCTCCCAGTCCGCCAAGGAGCTGCTGTCCAAGAAGGGTTACGACCCGGTGCTGGGTGCGCGTCCGCTGCGTCGCACCATCCAGCGCGAGATCGAGGACACGCTGTCGGAGAAGATCCTCTTCGGCGAGCTGCGTCCCGGTCACATCGTGGTCGTGGACACCGAGGGCGAGGGTGAGACCAAGACCTTCACCTTCCGCGGCGAGGAGAAGTCGGCGCTGCCCGACGTCCCGCCGATCGAGCAGGCGGCCGGCGGCGCCGGACCGAACCTGAGCAAGGACGCCTGACCCTCACGGGGTTGAGCGGACGAAAGGGGCCGGTGCTTTCCAGCACCGGCCCCTTTCGCATGCCCCGACCGTTTGCGGGACGCGCGTATCCGACGGCCTACGAGAGCTGGCCGTCGTAGTCCGGCAGCTTGTAGGTCGTCTCGGCGTGGCCGCCGGAGAGGTCGGTGGCGCTGTTGCCGATGTTCGCGATGATCGTGTAGCCCTTGGACTCGATGGAGACGCGCTGGGCGGTCTTGTAGGCGGCGACGTCCTTGAAGAGGTCGAGGAAGCCCCGCACGTACAGGCCGGAGACCTTGTAGCCGGCGTACTTGAGGTTGTAGTCGGTCACCCCGGAGATGATGCCCGGGCGCGCGGTGACGAAGAACAGGGAGACGCCGTGGTCCTGGGCGTACTTGGCGACGTCGAGGACGGGCCTGTTGGCCGGCTGCGGGTAGCTGAAGCCGAAGTCGGTCTCCAGGGTGGTGTTGTCGACGTCGAAGACGATCGCCTGCTTCTCGCCCGGCTTGGCGGCGGCGATGCGCTGCTTCAGCGCCGGCAGGGCCTGGTTCATCACGCTCTGGCAGTCCTGCTGCCAGGTGGCGTAGTCGACGTCTTCCGCGGCGGCCGCTGAGGCCGTGGCCACGGTGGAGGCGCCGGTGGCCGTAGCGGCCTGGGCGCCGGCCGGGACGGCCATCGCGGTGACGGCTGCCGTCGTCACGGCGGTCATGGCTATGCGGCGCGTCCAGGTGCCTCTGGTCATGGGTGGGGGTCCTCTCGCGTCCTTGCGCTGCCGGTGTCATGGGCATGTTGATCGTTGGGAGTGGCCTGAGGGGAACCAGCGGGTTACCGGACGGTAGAGGGGGATGAGATGCCGGTCACAGACCCGTGCATACGATCGTGACCGGGGTCACAAGTGCCTTGCGCGGCAAGGGAGTAGCGGCGGTCACATTCCGAAGTCCCTTGAGGCGGGCGGCCGGTGACATGCGGCACAGGAGGTTTGGGCCCTACTAGGCCGGATAGTCGCGGAGCAAATTTGGGCAAAAAGGACACGCGGTCCGGGGTGTCGGGTCACTGAAGGCCCTCCGGCGTGGAGCGGTGCCAGGAGTGTCCGGAACGGGCGGTCTGTCAAGGAGTGTGAAGTTTTGGGATGAAGTACTAGCTTCCGTCGTAGATCACACGTTTGGGGGTCTGTGGGCCCCGGGGTTACCAAGGGATGGCCACCGCGGCGGACGTTCTCGCCGGGTGGTTTCCTCTGTCCCCGTCCCCATGAGGTCTTCGATGTTCCAGCGCGTCACGTTCCGTTCTTCCCGTACGTCCCTGCTCCGCACCCGCGTGGCCGTCGGGGCCGCCGCAGTAGGCGCCTCGGTCGTGCTGGGGACCGGAGTGGCGTCCGCCGCCGCCCCCGCCGCAGCGCCCGCCGCCGCCAAGAAGGCAGTCTCCGCCGCCTCCTGGATAGACCCGGTGAAGAAGTACAAGCTGTCCGCCGGGTTCGCCCAGGCCGGCAAGATGTGGCAGTCCACCCACAGCGGTCAGGACTTCGCCGTGCCGAGCGGCACCAAGGTCATGGCCGCGCACGGCGGCACCGTGGTCAAGGCCGGCGGCAATGGCGCCGGTGACGGCCCGGCCTACGGCAACGCCGTCGTGATCAAGCACGCCAACGGCGTCTACTCGCAGTACGCCCACCTCTCGCGCATCGAGGTGAAGGTCGGCCAGGTCGTGAAGACCGGTCAGAAGATCGCGCTGTCCGGCAACACCGGCAACTCCAGCGGTCCGCACCTGCACTTCGAGATCCGTACGACCGCCAACTACGGTTCGGCGATCAACCCGGTCTCCTTCCTGCGCGCCAAGGGCGTGAAGGTCTGACGCCTGAGTGATCAGGCGCCGTGATGCGCCTGCGTCACCAGATCGACGGCGACCTCCAGGACGGCTTTGCGCTTGTCCTCGGGGTCGCCTTCGAGGTCCTGCAGGAAGAACATGCCGGCGTGCAGCGTGAAGATGGCGCTCACGCAGCGGACCTGGTCGGTGAGGGGGGCCTCCGGGTCCATGATGATGTCGCGCAGGCCCCGCATGCGGTCCTTGAACGAGTCGCCGATCTGGAGTTCCCGCACGGTCGCCTGGTTCTCCTGCATGAAGCGGAAGAGCGGGGCCGCCTCGGAGAGTGCCTTGCTGTAGCGCCGGACGAGCTCGTGCTTGGTCTCCAGGGTGTGCGGCTGGCCCTTGCCCCACTCGATCAGGTCTTCGATCGGCTTCGTCAGATCCGTGAAGATGCCGACGATGATCTCTTCTTTGGTCTTGAAGTGGTAGTACAGGGCGGCCTTCGTGACCTCCAGGCGCTCCGCGATCTCGCGGAGGGAGGTCTTCTCGTAGCCCTGCTCGGCGAAGAGTTCGAGGGCCACGTCCTGGATGCGCTGGCGGGTGTTCCCGCGGCGCTGCTGCTTGGTGCCGTCCATGGTGACGTCCATCCTCGTGCTCCTCGGGCTTCCGCGAAACTTGCTTGCCGTCCGGCTAGTTCGGCACCGACAACTTACTTGACGCCCGGCTAGTTACAGGTCTACCTTCCCCAGTGTAGTTACTAGCCGGGCGGCAAGTAAGTGGCCGGTCGGGGTGAGACCCAGGGGAGTGGGAACGATGGCGGACACGAAGACGGTCGAGACCGAGCCGGAGAAACAGCCCAGGAGCGTTCGAGTCGTCCTGCTCGCGCTGATGATCACGATGATGCTCGCGATGCTCGACAACATGATCGTGGGTACGGCTATGCCGACGATCGTCGGCGACCTCGGCGGCCTCGAACACCTCTCGTGGGTCGTGACCGCGTACACGCTGGCGACCGCGGCCTCCACCCCGATCTGGGGCAAGCTCGGCGACATGTACGGGCGCAAAGGCGCCTTCATGACGTCGATCGTGATCTTCCTGATCGGGTCCGCGCTGAGCGGCATGGCGCAGAACATGACCGAGCTGATCGGCTTCCGGGCGATCCAGGGCCTGGGTGCCGGCGGCCTGATGGTCGGCGTCATGGCGATCATCGGCGACCTGATCCCGCCGCGCGAGCGCGGCAAGTACCAGGGCATGATGGCCGGCGTCATGGCACTGGCCATGATCGGCGGTCCGCTGGTCGGCGGCACCATCACCGACAACTGGGGATGGCGCTGGTCCTTCTACATCAACCTGCCGCTCGGCGTGGTGGCGCTCGCCGCGATCAGCGCCGTCCTGCACCTGCCGAAGAAGCGTTCGCAGTCGCGCATCGACTACCTGGGCGCCACCCTGCTGACGGTCGGCATCACCTCCATCGTGCTTGTCACCACCTGGGGCGGCACGGAGTACGCCTGGACCTCCGCCCGGATCATGGAGCTCATCGCGATCGGCGTCGCCTCGCTCATCGGGTTCGTGTTCTGGCAGACCAGGGCCGCGGAGCCGATCGTGCCGCTGCACATCTTCCGCAGCCGCAACTTCACCCTCATGTCGCTCATCGGCTTCATCACCGGCTTCGTGATGTTCGGCGCCACCCTCTTCCTGCCGCTGTACCAGCAGTCGGTTCAGGGCGCCTCCGCGACCAACTCCGGGCTGCTGCTCCTGCCCATGCTCGGCGCGATGCTGGTCACCTCGATGGTGGCGGGCCGGGTGACCACCAACAGCGGAAAGTACAAGATCTTCCCGGTCGTCGGCGGCTTCCTGATGGTGATCGGCCTGTACCTGCTGTCGACGATGGACACCGGGACCAGCCGCTTCACCTCCGGCGTGTTCATGGCCGTGGTCGGTCTCGGCATGGGCTGCCTGATGCAGATCACGATGCTGGTCGCGCAGAACAGCGTCGAGATGAAGGACATGGGCGTCGCGTCGTCGTCCACCACCCTCTTCCGTACCCTCGGCTCCTCCTTCGGCGTGGCGATCATGGGTGCGCTGTTCAACCACCGGGTCCAGGACGTGATGGCCGAGCGGGCCGGCGCGCTGGGCTCGAAGATCACCGAGCAGTCCGCGCAACTGGACGCGGCCAGCCTGGCCAAGCTGCCCGTGGCCGCCCGGGAGGCCTACCAGCACGCGGTGTCGGCCGGCACCCACTCGGCGTTCCTGCTGGGCGCCGTGGTGGCGGTGGTCGCGCTGGTGGCGGCGGTCTTCGTGAAGGAGGTTCCGCTGAAGGGCGCGGGGCCGCAGAAGGCGGACGAGGCGACCGACGGCACGCCCGCCGCGCCGCCCATGGTCGAGGCAGTCTGATCTGCTCGCATCGAGCGAAGGCCTCCCGGCGGTGTCCGCCCCGGGGGGCCTTCCCCGTTCTGCGCCTGAACGGGCGCCGCCTTCGCTTGTGACACCACGGCCGCCTGAACCGGCGCGGCATTCGCTTGTGCCGCGTCGGGCGCCTGAACCGGCGTCGCCTTCGCTTCCGCCACGGCCGCCTTCGCCTGCGTCACCTTTGCCTGAGCCGCTTCTGCCCGTGACGCCTTCGTCTGCGCCGTCCCGGTCGTCTGCGCCGTCCCGGTCGTCTTCGTCGTCCCCGCCGTCTTCGTTGTCCCGGTCGTCTGCGCCGTCACGGCATCATCGGATGGCTTCCCGTGTTCGTCGGTGCGTGCTCGGGCAGCCACAGGACGGCGACGGCGCCCTCGGACGGTATGTGCTCCGGGGCTCCCGCCGGCCGTACGTTGCGGAAGGTGAGCCGGGCGCCCAGGACACGGGCCTGGCCCGCCGCGATGGTGAGGCCCAGCCCGTGGCCGTGCCCGGCCCGGTCGGCGCTGCCGGTGCGGAAGCGGCTCGGCCCCTCGGCGAGCAGGTTCTCGGGGAATCCGGGGCCGTGGTCGCGGACCCGGATGACCCGGCCCTCCACGGTGACCTGGATCGGCGGCTTGCCGTGCCGGGCGGCGTTGGCCAGCAGGTTGAACAAAACCCGCTCCAGGCGGCGCGGGTCGGTCGTGACCATCGACTCGTGCACCACCCGCACCTCGACGTCCGGGTCCTTGGCCGCCACCCGGCGGGCGACGAACTCGCCGAGCACGATGTCCTGCAGTTCGGCGCGCTCCGAGGCGCCGTCGAGCCGCGCCACCTCCAGGACGTCCTCGACGAGGGTGCGCATGGCCTTCGCCCGGTCCAGCACCAGCTCGGTCGGCCGGCCCGGCGGCAGCAGCTCGGCGGCCGTCAGCAGCCCCGTCACCGGGGTGCGCAGTTCGTGCGCGATGTCCGCGGTGACCCGGCGCTCGGCCTCCAGCCGTTCCTGCAGCGTGTCCGCCATGGCGTCGACCGCGCTCGCCAGGTCGTCGGTCTCGTCCCGCACGACCCCGCCTATCGCGTCCCGTACGCGGACGTCCGACTCGCCGCTGGCGACC
This sequence comes from Streptomyces sp. NPDC037083, assembly GCF_055606485.1. Taxonomy (NCBI): domain Bacteria; kingdom Bacillati; phylum Actinomycetota; class Actinomycetes; order Kitasatosporales; family Streptomycetaceae; genus Streptomyces; species Streptomyces sp. NPDC037083. Next base: position 98,660 of record NZ_JBVJSQ010000019.1, read on the forward strand.
TGGTTCGCCGCGGCCGCCGCCTTGCGCAGCCGGCGCGACATCTGGCCGCCGATGAGCACGCCGAGCGCGCTGCCGCCGAAGACGACCGCGATGGAGCCGATCACCAGGGCCTGGTCGAGGTCGTTGAGGATGTCCGTGCTGCGGTCGGTGAACCCGGTGTGCAGCGACAGCACATGTCCGTCCTTGACCGGCACGGCCGCCCAGATGTCCGGCTCGCCGCCCGGGCGGTCGGAGACGAAGGTGGCCCGGCGGCCCTCCGCCACCTTCTCGCGCAACGCGGCCGGCAGACGGGAGTCGTCGATCTTGATGTTGGGGAAGTTGGGCCGTCCCAACCGCTCGTAGTTGCCCTGGGCGATCTGCACGCGCTCGTCGGCGAGGTCGCGCGCGTTGTCCAACATGGACACGCGTGCGGCGTTGTGCACGACGAGGCTGAGCGCGATCGCCACCAGCGCGCCGACCAGCGCGATCGCAGCGCTCAGCTTCCATCGCAGACCCGTACGGATGCTGATGCGCTCCGTGCGAGCCGGACGCAGGTGCCGGACCATCCCCCGCATACTCCTGTCTCCGCCCCGCTCAGGCCTTCAACTTGTAGCCGAAGCCGCGGACCGTCTCGATGCGGTCCTGGCCGATCTTCGTGCGCAGCCGCTGTACATGGACGTCGACGACCCGGGTGTCGCCGCCCCAGCCGTAGTCCCACACCCGCTCCAGCAACTTGTCGCGGGAGAGCACCGTGCCCGGGGCGGAGGAGAACTCCAGCAGCAGGCGCATCTCGGTCGGGGTGAGCGCCACCGGCTGCCCGGCCCGGCGCACCTCCATGCCCTCCGTGTCGATCTCCAGGTCGCCGAAGGCCAGCACACCGCCGGCGGCAGGGGCGTCCGGCTCGGTGCGGTCGCCGCCGCCCGCGTGACCGAAGCGGCGGAGCACTGCACGGATCCGCGCGACCAGGACGGCGCCGTCGAACGGCTTGGTCACGTAGTCGTCGGCGCCGGCCTCCAGGCCCAGGACGACGTCGATGGAGTCGGCGCGCGCCGACAGCATGATCACCGGCACGGTGGACTCGTCCCGGATGCGCCGGCACAGGCTCACGCCGTCCAGGCCGGGCACCATGACGTCCAGCAGCGCGATGTCGGGGCGGTCGGCCCGGAACGCCTCCAGGCCCGACAGACCGTCGGGCATCGCGGTGACCACGAAGCCGTCCCGCTCGAGGGCGAGCTGGGTGGCCTCGCGGATGACGTCGTCGTCCTCGACGAACAGGACGTGGGTCTGGTCTGCCATCCCGGTGCTCTCAGTTCTCGTTGGCGTACTCGTAGGCGTGTCGGTGGTGCTGTCGAGGCTCCCCTTGGGGGACGCGTGGAACGCGGCGATCGTTCACTGCTCGCCCGTCCTCGCCCACGCTCGCCCGTCCACTCACTGATCGGAACGGGCGGCCCGATCGGTTCACGCTGCCGGAAGATTTCTTCGACCGGCCGCTCCCGGGCAGGTCAGCCGGTCTCCGGCACCGGCGTCGGCTCCCCGCCGACGACGCTGCTGTAGTCGTTGTGCCAGCTGAACTCCTTCAGGAAGCGGCCCGCGACCCAGCGGTAGGTGATCACGTTCTCCCCGGAGGGGCTGGAGACCGGGTCGCCCTTCTCGTACACCTGCTTGGTCACCACCAGGTCGCCCCGGTCCATCTCCGCGTAGACCGGGGGCTCCTCGGCCTTGAACACGTTCACATAGCCGTCGCCGTCCTCGCGGTACACATAGGAGCCGACGCCTACGGCGTCACCGCAGGTGAGCACGTTGACGATGAGATCGTCGCCGGAGCCGCCGGTGAGGTCGCCGTACGAGACGTCGACCGGGTACTCGTCGCCGACGCAGGGCTTCAGCTCGCTCTTGACCTCCGCCGAGACCTTGGGGTCGTCCTTGACGAGCCGGACCGCGTCCGTCCGGCTCGGGGCGCCGGTGGGGACGGCAGAGGGCGAGGTCGTGGTGGCCGTCACCGCGTCGGCGTGGGCCGGTCCCTCGTCGCGGGCGCCGGTGCCGCCGGTGGCGCAGGCGGAGACGAAAAGGGCGAGGGCGGCGAGCACGGTCATCGCCGTGATCGCCGCCTGGATCGTGCCTCGGGCCGGTGGGGGCCCGGCCTGGGTCAGGCCGCCGCGCAACGCTCCCGCTCCTCACGCTCCAGCGCGCGTGCGTCCAGATCGCGGGCTTCCAGCTCCTCGCGGAGCCGGGCGAGCGCCCGGTGCAGCGTGCTCTTGACCGTTCCGGCCGACATGCCGAGGGCGGCGGCCGTCTCCTCCGTTGACATCTGCTCCCAGTGTCGCAGCACCACGACGCTTCGCTGCTTCGGTGCGAGCACCTTCATCGCGTCCATCAGCAGGGCGCGGTCCGCGTGCTGCTCGGTCGAGTCGTCCACGGAGGCGTCCGGGAGCTGCTCGGTCGGCACTTCCTCGAGCTTGCGGGCCCGCCACCACTCGGTCCGCGTGTTGATCATCACCCGGCGCAGGTACGCGTCCGCGAGCCGCTTGTCCGCGATGCCGTCCCACCGGCCGTACGTCCGGGCCAGCGCGGTCTGCAGCAGGTCCTGCGCGTCGACCGGGTCCGGGACGAGCCGACGGGCGCTGCGCAGCAGCGCATCCTGCCGCGTACGGACGTATTCCTCGAACTCGAGCACCTCGCCCTGCGCCATGGTCAACCGCCTCCGCTTCCCCGTTCCGGCGGATGGTCGCCGCCGGTTCACTGCCTCTGGTCCGTGGCCCGTCGGTCTCTGCCGGGCACGCAAATGAAGCTACGGAGGTGTTGTCACGGGGCTGTCCGAAGCAGCCTGCGGCTAGCGCTCAGCTGTCCGTCGGTTGTGTAACGGAACCCGGTTCGGGGTAAGGACAACGGTTGAATTGCGATCTCATGGGCGATTTGTTCACGTGTCGGTCGTGACAAAAGCCCGGCGGCGGCCGTAACGAAGCCGCCGGTCTGTGAACTGACCGTGTGTCAGGACGGTCCGCGAGGCCGCCCCCGCGGCCGGCGTCAGGTCAGCGGCAGGCGGTAGAGCCCGCCCGGCAGCGGTTCCACGAGCCCGTCCGCCACGAGCCCGTCCAGCGCCCGCGCGCGTTGCACCGGCTCGTGCCACACGCGGTCCAGGGCCGTCTGCGGCACGGGCGCGTGCGCGTCGCGCAGGACGGCGAGCAGCTTGCCCCGGACCTGCCGGTCGGTGCCGGCGTAGGTCTGGCCGCGGCGCGGCGGCCCGTCGTGCGCGGGCTTGCCCGCGAGCCGCCAGGCGCACTGCGCGGCGATCGGACAGCGCACGCACGTCTCGTTCTTGGCCGTGCAGACGAGCGCGCCGAGCTCCATGGACGCGGCGGCCCAGCGCGCCGCCGTCGGCTCGTCGTCGGGGAGCAGGGCCCGGGCCAGCTTGCGCTCGGCGGCCGTGGTGGCGTTCGGCGGATACTGCACACCCCTGACGGCGCGCGCGAAGACGCGGCGGACGTTGGTGTCCAGGACGGCGTGCCGCTGGCCGTACGCGAAGGAGGCGACGGCCGCGGCCGTGTACTCGCCGATGCCGGGCAGTGCGAGGAGCTGCGCGTGGTCCGACGGGACGCCGCCGCCGTGCCGTTCCGTTATGGCCACCGCGGCGCCGTGCAGCCGCAGTGCGCGGCGCGGGTAGCCGAGCCGTCCCCAGGCCCGCACGGCCTCTCCCGGGGCCTCCGCGGCCAGGTCGGCGGGGCGCGGCCAGCGGGCCAGCCACTGCTCGTAGACCGGCAGGACGCGGCTGACCGGCGTCTGCTGGAGCATGAACTCGCTGACCATCACGCCCCACGCCCCGGCCTCGGGCCGCCGCCAGGGAAGGTCGCGGGCGTTGTCGTCGAACCAGTCGATCACCGGGGCGTGCAGGTCCGTCCCGGGGGCGTCGGCGTGGGCGGGGTCGCTGTGCGGGGGCTTCGTGGGCGCAGTCATGGCCCTACCGATCCTGCCATGCGCGCCGGGGCACGCGCGCGTAGCGCCACTCGACAGGGTCGGACGCCCGCGGCGCCGCACACGCGCGTGCCGGGGTCATGGCCAGAGCTGCAACGAGTGCGATCGGCAAGGGAGCGCGGCCGTGTGAACCGAAGTCGGGTCGGGGCGCGGCGGTTTCCGGGATGATGATCCGGAAAAGTTGTGTTCCTGGCGGCGGGTGGGGCCAGCGAACGCGACGATCTCTCGTACAGTTTGCGCCGTGGGATCTCTGCGCAATCCGGTCGGGCCGCTTCCCTCCTCCATCTACTGGCGACGGAGGGCCGTACTGCTGTCCGTTTTCGCCTTGTTGGCGATGCTGATCCTGTGGGTGTTGACGTCGGGCGGAGGCGGCGGCAAGAACGGCGCCGACGGGGGCGGCGGCAAGAATCCCGCGTCCTCCATCACGCCGGGACCGTCCGGATCCGGGCCCGCGATCAGCCAAAACCCGGGCGGCCGCGACGAGTCGGGCGCAGGGTCCACCGGCGGGTCCGGCTCGGGGTCCGGTTCGGGCTCGGATGGCGGCGCCGGCGCCGGCTCCGGTGGATCGGACGGCGGCTCGGCGGGCTCCGGCGACATCGACGACGGCGCCAACGGCGACGGGAGCGGCAACGACGGCGGCGGCACGGGCACCACGCTGCCGGCCGGGACGACCCTGCCCAACTGCACGCCCGGCGTGGTCACCCTGACCCTGCGCAGCGTCCGGAACGACTACTCGCCGGACCAGACCCCCACCTTCCAACTGATCGCCAAGAACAGCTCGGCCAACGACTGCAAGGTCGATCTCGGCCCGAAGAACGCGGTGTTGACGATCACCCAGGCGGGCGGCGCGGACGACTACTGGTCGTCCGCGGACTGCCCCAAGGCGTCCGGGAGCCTGCTGTACCGGGTGCCGGCCGGGGACAGCATCACCTACGTCCTGAAGTGGGACCGCAAGCCGAGCGCCCCGGAGTGCGCCACGCCTCCGGCGGGGTCGGCGAGAGCGGGCACGTATCTGGTGGAGGCCAAGGCCCCGGGATTCGCGAAGGCACAGACGTCGTTCGTCCTGAAGGACGACTAGACCGCTGGACCGCTGGACCGCTGGACCGCTTGGACCGCCTGGATCCCCTGGACCGCCTGGATCGTGCGGCTCGCCCGGATCGAGCAGGGCGACTCGTTCGAGAGGGCGGTCTGCTTGAGCAGGGCGGCCGGTTCTGGTCGGCGTCCGCAGGTCCCCGTCGGTCCCGCAGGTCCCCGTCGGTCCCGCCGGTTCGAACAGTTCGACCGGAGGCCGGCCCAATCCCACCGGAGCGCAACCCACGCCGACCGGAGAGCGACCCACGCCGACCGGAGCGCAACCCACGCCGACCGGAGAGCGACCCCCGCCGACCGGGAACCGGCTGCGCGGCCCGGGTCGGTCAGACGTACCGTTCCAGGATCGACGACTCGGCCAGCCGGGACAGGCCCTCGCGGACGCTCCGGGCCCTCGCCTCGCCCACGCCGTCCACCGTCTGGAGGTCGTCGACGCTCGCGGCGAGAAGCTTCTGCAGTCCGCCGAAGTGTTCGACGAGACGGTCGATGATGGCGCCGGGGAGGCGAGGCACCTTCGCCAGCAGCCGGAAGCCGCGGGGGGAGACCGCCGAGTCGAGCGCCTCGGGAGAGCCGGTGTAGCCCAATGCGCGGGCGACCGTGGACATTTCGAGGAGCTCGGCGTGGGAGAGCGCGTCCAGCTCGTACAGTGCCTCGTCGACCGTGCGGGAACGCTTGGCCGTGGGCTCGGGGACGTAGTCGCGGACCACCAGCTCGCGCTCCGGCTCCACGCCCGCGATCAACTCGTCGAGCTGAAGGGCGAGCAGTCGTCCGTCCGTACCCAGTTCGACCACGTATTCGGCGATTTCGGTGGCGATGCGACGGACCATCTCCAGGCGCTGGGCCACCGCGGAGACGTCCCGGACCGTCACCAGGTCCTCGATCTCGAGCGCTGACAACGTTCCCGCGACCTCGTCCAGGCGGAGCTTGTAGCGCTCCAGGGTGGCGAGGGCCTGGTTCGCGCGGGACAGGATCGCCGCGGAGTCCTCCAGGACACGGCGCTGCCCGTCGACGTAGAGGGCGATCAGGCGCATGGACTGGGAGACCGAGACGACCGGGAAGCCGACCTGCTTGCTGACCCGGTCCGCCGTGCGGTGCCGGGTGCCCGTCTCCTCCGTCGGGATCGTGGGGTCCGGCACCAGCTGGACGCCCGCTCGGAGGATCTTCGACAGGTCGGAGGAGACCACGATGCCGCCGTCGAGCTTGCACAGCTCGCGCAGGCGGGTGGCGGCGAACTCCACGTCCAGGACGAACCCGCCCGTGCACATCGCCTCGACCGTCTTGTCGGAGCCCAGCACGATGAGTCCGCCGGTGTTGCCGCGGAGGATCCTCTCCAGGCCGTCGCGCAGGGCCGTGCCGGGAGCCACCGCGCTCAGCGCGGCACGCATCAGGCCGTCGGCACCGGAACTCCCACCGGACTTTCCGGGAGCTGCCGCCCGGTCGTTGGCTGCCACTGCACTCCTCCGGTCACAGGTCTGGGACGCTCCCGTTTCGCGCACTCGTTTCGTACGGACGGGCGAGACCAGGGCAAAGTCTACCGGCGGTCCTCCGACTCCCGTGGGGCGTCTCGGCGACGGGAGCGCGGCAGGACCCGCAGGGCGTCCCCCATGTCCGCGACTTCCAGGACCTTCATGCCCGCGGGGATCTTGCCGGGATCGCCCGGTACGAGCGCGTGGGTGAAGCCCAGGCGATGGGCCTCGGCGAGCCTGCGCTGGACACCCGTGACCCGTCTGACCTCGCCCGCGAGGCCCACTTCGCCGATCGCGACGAGGTTCTTGGGCAGGGGGGTGTCGCTCGCGGCGGAGGCCAGGGCGAGGGCGATCGCCAGGTCGGCCGCGGGCTCGGAGAGCTTCACCCCGCCGACCGTCGCCGAGTAGATGTCCCGCTTGCCCAGTGCGCTGATCCGGCCGCGCTGCTCCAGGACGGCCAGCATCATCGAGACCCGGGAGGTCTCCAGCCCGGACGTCGTGCGCCGGGGGGAGGGGATCTGGGAGTCCACGGTGAGGGCCTGCACCTCGGCGACCAGCGGGCGGCGGCCCTCCAGGGTGACCGTCAGGCAGGTGCCGGGGACCGGTTCGTCACGTCGAGTCAGGAAAAGTCCGCTTGGGTCGGCAAGGCCCGTAATGCCCTCGTCGTGCAGTTCGAAGCAGCCGACCTCGTCGGTGGCGCCGTAACGGTTCTTGACGCCGCGCACCAGGCGCAGGCGGGCGTGCCGGTCGCCTTCGAAACTCAGGACGACGTCCACGAGGTGTTCGAGGAGGCGGGGGCCGGCGATCGCGCCGTCCTTCGTGACATGGCCCACCAGGAGCGTGGCCATGCCGCGTTCCTTGGAGGCGCGGATCAGGGCGCCCGCGACCTCGCGGACCTGGGCCATGCCGCCGGGTGCTCCGTCGATCTCCGGAGAGGCCACGGTCTGCACGGAGTCCACGATCAGCAGGGACGGCTTCACGGCGTCCAAGTGGCCGAGGACGGCGGCCAGATCGGTCTCCGCCGCGAGATACAGGTGGTCGTCGAGGGCCCCGATGCGGTCGGCGCGCATCCGGACCTGGGACGCGGACTCCTCGCCCGTGACGTAGAGCGTGCGGTGTTCGTCGCTCGCCGACTTGGCCGCCACGTCCAGCAGCAGCGTCGACTTGCCGACGCCGGGCTCGCCGGCCAGGAGCACGACCGCGCCGGGCACGAGCCCGCCGCCGAGGACGCGGTCCAGCTCGGGCACGCCGCTGGGGCGGGCGGTGGCCTGACGTCCGTCGACCTGGCCGATGGGCAGGGCGGAGGTGGTGACCCGCCCCGGCGACGTCGTGCGGACCGCGGGCGCGCCGTACTCCTCGACCGTCCCCCACGCCTGGCACTCGGGGCAGCGGCCGAGCCACTTGGCCGTCTGCCAGCCGCACTCCGTGCAGCGGTAGGACGGGCGGTCCTTGGTGGTCTTCGTACGGGCAGCCATGGGGGAAACCGTAACCGCCGCCACCGACACCCGGACGTGCCTGTGGACGACCGGCCTCCCCGGAACCCCGACGACGCCGCGCCCGCGCCGCCCTCACCCTGTCCCGCCGCCGCGCCCCGCGGGCGTGCTCCCCCGGGGCGAGGAGGGTGGCACCCCTTGTGAATCGGCCACGCCCTGTCACGAACGAGCCATGGGACCCCCCTCCGCTGTCCCCTTATGAGGGATCGTTTCACCCGTACGGATTAAAAGGACTCAAGGGACAAGTGGACCTAGTTCCGCGCCGCCTACGGTCGCACGGGTGATGAGCAGCAGCCCGGAAACCTCGACCCGCACGACCGGCGCGCACCGGGCGCACCGGGTGGCGCGCGACGGCGCTGCGGCGCGCACGCTCGCGCAGCAGCCGCCCGCGCGCTACGAGCCCTACCTGGACGGCCTGTTCACCTACTGCCTGTCCGTCCTGTGCGACCACGACGCCGCCACCGCCGCCCTCGGGGACGCCCTCGCGTTCGCCGAGCGGCGCGGCCAGCGGATGCCGGACGCCGCGGGCGACCGCCGGGCCTGGCTGTACGCGCTGGCCCGCTGGGCCTGCCTGCGCAAGCTCACCGAGGCCAGGCAGAAACGTCAGAGCACGCACGCCGCGCGACGCAACGGCGCCCACCGACAGGCGACCGGGAAGCCGGTGAAGCCCCCGCAGGCCACCCCGTCCCCCTCCTCCTCTTCCTCCTCATCAGCCCCTTCCCTCACACCAGCCCCTTCGCCCTCGTCCCTGTCGTCCCTCTCATCTCCCTCGTCCGCTTCGGTCGCTCCGCCTGCCGTCTCCGACGCGGTCCAGCAGCAGCGGCGGCGGGAACTCGCTCTGCTCGCGTGGCCCGAGGCCGCCGGCACCACGCCGGAACAGCGCGAGGCGCTCGAACTCGCCGTACGCCACCACCTGGCCGTGCACGAGGTCGCCGCCGTCCTCGGCAGGGATCTCGCGGCCGCCCGCGAGCTGCTCGCCTCCGCCGCCTGCGAGGTCGAGCGCACGCGCGCGGCCCTCGCCGTCGTCGAGAGCGGCGGCTGTCCGGGGGTGAACCGTCTCACCGGCGAGAACCAGCTCGTCCTCAGCGCCGCTCTGCGCCAGGAGCTCGTCCGCCACGTCGACGACTGCCCGCGCTGCCGCCGGGCCGCCGAACGCGCCGTCCCCGGCCGCTGGCCCGGCGCCGGCGTCACCCCCGCCGAGCTGCCCGTGCTGGAAGCGCCCCGCGCGCAGCTGCACGTCGCCATGGCCCGCGTCACCCGCGCGCGGGGAGCCGCCGTGCCCCGCTACGACCGGCGCGGCTTCCCGATGGACCCCAAGGACCGCGCCGCCCGCCGGGAGCGCCTGCGCGCGCGTGCCGTCACGACGACCGTCGTGGCCACCGTCGTCGCCGCGCCCGTGCTCGCCCTGTGGGCGGCCTACCGCGGCACGCCGACGGGGGAGGGGGTCGGCGGCCGCTCGGCCAGCGCCAGCGAGGCCCACGGGGCCGACAGTCTCGACGGCGAGACGGCCGGAGGCTACGAGAACGCCGGCAACAGCACGCGCCCGGGCGCCGACGCGCCCAAGGGCTACGAACCGGACGTCTCCGTGGAGGTCATCGGCGTCACCGGACTCGGCCGCAGCGCCTCCGGCATGCTCTCCGTGACGGCCGCCAACAGCGGCGACACCACCCTCGTCACCCTCACGGCGTCGCCGGAGGGGGAGAAGCCGATCCGCTGGTCGGCCACCACCGCGGCCCACTGGCTCTACCTGAGCCGCTCCACGGGCACCCTGAAGCCCGGCGAGTCGGTGACGGTCAAGGTGTACGTCGATCCTCTCCGCGAACCCGCCGGACACTGGCACGCGCGCGTGGCGATCGCCCCCGCGGGCGCCGTCGTCTCCATCGACGGCTACGGCACCGCGCCCGGCCCGTCGAACCCGGGCCACGGCCCCGGCCCGGGAGCCCAGCCCCCGTCGTCCGGCCCGGAACCGGCCCCGACGAACCCGGCCCCACCCGACCCCACGCCGACCGCCCCACCGCCCTCGTCGGACCCCGAGCCCACTCCCGCGGACCCGTCCCCGTCCACTCCTGACAGCCCGCCCCCGCCGCCCGCCGACGACGACCCCCCGAGCCCGGCCACGTCGTAGCCGGCGCGGGACGTCATGTTCGGGGCACCGCCGTCGGCGGCTCAGCCGGCCGGATCGGCCTCAGCCCACCGGGTCCGCCGGGTGCGGGGCCAGCAGGGGGAGCTGGGAGGCGAGGCGTTCCTCGCAGAGTTCGACCAGGCGTTCGTACCCGGCCTTGCCCATCAGCTCGGTCAGCTCCGGGCGGTAGGACACGTACACCGGGTCTCCCGCGCCGTGCGCCGAGGTCGCCGACGTGCACCACCAGTGCAGGTCGTGGCCGCCCGGTCCCCAGCCGCGCCGGTCGTACTCGCCGATCGACACCTGCAGCACCCGCGTGTCGTCGGGCCGGTCGATCCAGTCGTACGTCCGCCGCACCGGAAGCTGCCAGCAGACGTCCGGCTTGGTCTCCAGCGGCTCGCGGCCCTCGCGCAGGGCCAGGATGTGCAGCGAGCAGCCCGCGCCGCCCGCGAAGCCCGGACGGTTCTGGAAGATGCACGAGCCGTTGAACGGGCGGGTCTGGCGGGAGCCCTCCTCGTCCTGCGAGACCCAGCCGTCCCGCGTGCCCTCGTCGTGGTGCTGCCAGATGTCGGGGGTGAGCCTCGCCACATGCTCGGCGACGCGCTTCTCGTCGTCCTCGTCGGAGAAGTGGGCGCCCAGCGAGCAACACCCGTCGTCCGCGCGGCCCGCCTGGATGCCCTGGCAGCCGCTGCCGAAGATGCAGTTCCAGCGGGAGGTCAGCCACGTCAGATCGCAGCGGAAGATCTGCTCGTCGTCCGCCGGATCAGGGAACTCCACCCACGCGCGTGCGAAGTCGAGACCCTTCTCGTCGGCGGCCGCAGCCTCTGCCGCCAGGTCCTTCTTCGACTTCTTCGACGGCTTCACCGGCTTCGCCCGCGAAGAACCGCTGGTGGATTTGTCGGTCTTCGCCTTGTTCGTCTTTGGCACTTGTCCAGGGTAAGTCGCCAGGACCCGCTTCGGGGACGGGCCCCGGGCACTGCGGGCAGTAGCGTTCCCCTCATGAGACTCGGTGTCCTCGACGTGGGATCGAACACGGTGCATCTGCTGGTGGTGGACGCACATCCGGGCGCGTGCCCGCTGCCCGCACACTCGCACAAGGCGGAACTGCGCCTTGCCCAGCTCCTCGACGGGGACGGGGCCATAGGTCCCGAGGGCGTCGACAAACTGATCGCCGTGGTCCAGGAGGCACTCCAGGCCGCCGAGGACAAGGGCGTCGAGGACGTGCTGCCGTTCGCGACCTCCGCCGTGCGCGAGGCCAGCAACGCCGACGACGTGCTCGCGCGCGTGCAGGCCGAGACCGGAGTCGAGCTCCAGGTCCTCTCCGGCGCCGAGGAGGCCCGGCTCACCTTCCTCGCCGCCCGCCGCTGGTTCGGCTGGTCGGCGGGAAAGCTGCTGGTCCTGGACATCGGCGGCGGCTCCCTGGAGATCGCGTACGGCATGGACGAGCAGCCCGACGCGGCGGTGTCCCTGCCGCTGGGCGCCGGCCGGCTCACGTCGGGCTGGCTGCCCGGCGATCCCCCCGACCCGGAGGACGTGCGGGCCCTGCGCCGCCACGTCCGCGCGCAGATCGCCCGCACGGTCGGCGAGTTCGCCCGCTTCGGCGCCCCGGACCACGTCGTCGCCACGTCGAAGACCTTCAAGCAGCTCGCCCGCATAGCCGGTGCGGCCCGCTCCACCGAGGGCCAGTACATCCAGCGCGAGCTCAAGCGCGAGTCCCTGGAGGCCTGGGTGCCGCGGCTGGCGGGCATGACGACGGCGCAGCGGGCGGAGCTTCCGGGCGTGTCCGAGGGTCGCGCCAACCAGCTCCTCGCCGGCGCCCTCGTGGCCGAAGGGGCGATGGACCTCTTCGGCATCGAATCGGTCGAGATCTGTCCATGGGCGCTCAGAGAGGGTGTCATCCTGCGCAAGCTCGATCACATGGTGTCTACGTGACGGACGTGACAGTGCGGGGGGCGGCACTGCGGAAAGGCCCGCGCGACGGCGTGACGGCACAACTGCGCGCGGGCGCCCGGGGCGCGGGTGCCCCGCACCCACTCGATCCCACCCCGTAACCTGTCCCCCATGGCAGAGCCAGTCGTGCGGATCCCGGATGCGAAGGTCGCCCTGTCGACTGCCTCGGTCTATCCGGAGTCGACGGCGACGGCCTTCGAGATCGCCGCACGCCTCGGGTACGACGGCGTCGAGGTCATGGTCTGGAACGACCCCGTCAGCCAGGACATCGACGCGCTGCGCAGGCTCAGCGACTACCACCGGATCCCGATCCTCGCCGTGCACGCCCCGTGCCTGCTCATCACGCAGCGGGTCTGGTCGACCGACCCGTGGACCAAGCTCCAGCGGGCCCGCGCGGCCGCGGAGAAGCTCGGCGCGAGCACCGTCGTCGTCCACCCGCCGTTTCGCTGGCAGCGCCAGTACGCGCGGGACTTCGTCACCGGCATCTGGCGGATGGCGGGCGAGACGGACGTCCGCTTCGCCGTCGAGAACATGTACCCGTGGCGCTACCGCGACCGCGAGATGCTCGCGTACGCGCCGGACTGGGACGTCACGAAGGACGACTACCGGCACTTCACCATCGACCTGAGCCACGCCTCGACGGCCCGCACCGACGCGATGCAGATGATCGACCGCATGGGCGACCGTCTGGGCCACGTCCATCTCGCCGACGGAAACGGTTCGGCGAAGGACGAGCACCTGGTCCCCGGCCGTGGCTCCCAGCCCTGCGCCGAGCTGCTGGAACGGCTCGCGCTGACCGGCTTCGACGGGCATGTCGTCATCGAGGTCAACACCCGGCGCGCGATGTCCGGCGCCGAACGCGAAGCCGACCTGGCGGAGGCCCTGGCCTTCACCCGTCTCCACCTCGCCTCGGCCTCGTCGTCGTCCGCGGTCTCCTCGCCCTCGTCGTCCCCGTCGTCGCCCCCCTCCTCGGCGAAGGCGCCCCGCCGATGACCGGCGTCACCGCCCGCAGGCGCGGCCGCCCCCCGCGCACCGAGTCGGCCGACACCCGCGACCGCATCCTGACCGCCGCCCGCGAGGAGTTCGCCGAGCGGGGCTACGACAAGACGTCCGTGCGCGGCATCGCGAAGGCGGCCGGCGTGGACCCGGCGCTGGTGCACCACTACTTCGGCACCAAGGAACAGGTCTTCGAGGCGGCCGTCGAGGTCGCCTTCGCGCCCGCGCTCAACGCGCCGGAAGCGGTCGCCGACGGGCCGCTGGACCAGGTCGGCGAGCGGCTCGCCCGCTTCATCTTCGGCGTCTGGGAGAACCCCACGACCCGCAAGCCGCTGCTGGCGATCGTCCGCTCCGCCGTGAACAACGACACCGCGGCCGCCGTCTTCCGCCGCCTGGTCGCCACGCAGCTGCTGCGCCGCATCGCCGCCCAGCTCGACCTGCCGGACGCCGAACTGCGCGCCGAACTGGCCGCGGCCCAGCTGGTGGGCTGCGCGATGCTGCGGTACGTGATCAAGGTGGAGCCGCTGGCCTCGGCGGACCTCGAGCAGATCATCGCGCGCGTGGCGCCGGTCGTGCAGGGGCACCTGACCGGGCCGTGAGAGCCGGTCCGGCCGAGACACGCATCCCGCATTCCGGACACCTCGTCCCGCCCCCTGGATGACCGGCGTACGCTCGATAAGAGCCACAACTGTCTGAAGGAGCGAGCGACGATGCCCGAGCTGAGGTCCCGCACAGTCACCCACGGCCGCAATATGGCGGGCGCCCGCGCCCTTATGCGCGCCTCCGGTGTACCCGGTGCGGACATCGGCCGGAAGCCGATCATCGCGGTGGCGAACAGCTTCACCGAGTTCGTGCCCGGCCATACCCACCTGCAGCCCGTCGGCCGGATCGTCAGCGAGGCCATCCGGGAGGCCGGCGGCATCCCGCGCGAGTTCAACACGATCGCCGTCGACGACGGCATCGCGATGGGCCACGGCGGAATGCTCTACTCGCTGCCCTCCCGCGACCTCATCGCGGACTCGGTCGAGTACATGGTCGAGGCCCACTGCGCCGACGCCCTGATCTGCATCTCCAACTGCGACAAGATCACCCCGGGCATGCTGAACGCGGCCCTGCGCCTGAACATCCCGACGGTCTTCGTCTCCGGCGGCCCGATGGAGTCCGGCCGCGCCACGCTGGTCGACGGCACGGTCCGCACGCTCGACCTGGTCGACGCGATCTCCGACGCCGTCAACGACAAGATCTCGGACGAGGACATCCTCCGCATCGAGGAGAACGCCTGTCCGACCTGCGGCAGCTGTTCCGGCATGTTCACCGCCAACTCGATGAACTGCCTGACCGAGGCCATCGGCCTCTCCCTCCCCGGCAACGGCTCGGTCCTGGCCACCCACACGGCCCGCAGGGCGCTGTACGAGAACGCGGGGCGCACGGTGATGGACATCACCCGCCGCTACTACGAGCAGGACGACGAGACGGTCCTGCCCCGCCACATCGCCACCACCGCGGCCTTCGAGAACGCGATGGCCCTCGACATCGCGATGGGTGGCTCGACCAACACGATCCTGCACCTCCTCGCCGCCGCCCAGGAGGCGGGCGTCCCGTTCGGCCTGGAGGAGATCAACGAGGTCTCGCGCCGCGTGCCCTGCCTGGCGAAGGTCGCGCCGAACGTCGCGAAGAACCGGACGTACTACATGGAGGACGTGCACCGCGCCGGCGGCATCCCCGCCCTCCTCGGCGAGCTGCACCGCGCGGGCCTGCTCAACGAGGACGTGCACGCCGTCCACAGCCCGTCCCTGGGGGACTGGCTGAAGACGTGGGACGTGCGCGGCGGCTCCCCCTCGCCCGAGGCGATCGAACTCTGGCACGCGGCCCCCGGCTGCGTCCGCTCCGCCGAGGCCTTCTCCCAGTCCGAGCGCTGGGAGGCGCTGGACGAGGACGCCGAGGGCGGCTGCATCCGCTCCGCCGAACACGCCTACAGCAAGGACGGCGGCCTCGCGGTCCTGCGCGGCAACCTCGCCGTGGACGGCTGCGTGGTCAAGACGGCCGGCGTCGACGAGTCGATCTGGACCTTCGAGGGTCCGGCCGTCGTCTGCGAATCGCAGGAGGAGGCCGTCGAGAAGATCCTCAACAAGAAGGTGACGCACGGCGACGTCGTCGTCATCCGCTACGAGGGTCCCAAGGGCGGCCCGGGCATGCAGGAGATGCTCTACCCGACGTCCTTCCTCAAGGGCCGCGGCCTCGGCAAGACCTGCGCGCTGATCACCGACGGCCGCTTCTCCGGAGGCACCTCGGGCCTGTCCATCGGCCACGCGTCCCCCGAGGCGGCCTCCGGCGGCACCATCGCCCTCGTCGAGGACGGCGACCGCATCCGCATCGACATCCCCAACCGCACGATCGAGCTCCTCGTCGACGACGCCGAGCTGGCCCGGCGCGAGGCGGCCCTCGGCGGCGTGTACGCCCCGAAGAACCGCGAGCGCAAGGTGTCCGCCGCGCTGCGCGCCTACGCGGCGATGGCGACGAGCGCCGACAAGGGCGCGGTGCGGGACGTGTCGAAGCTGGGCTGACGCCCGAGCCGTCACGAGGGCCGTCTCCGCACCGCGGGGGCGGCCCTCGGCGCGTCTCACCAGCCCGCCGGATCCTCTCCGTCCACCGCGAAGACGGTTCCGTCGGGAGCGCCCGCGTAGACGCGGCCGCCGACCGCCTCGGGTGCGGGCAGCGTGGCCACCACCCTGTCCGAGTGGGAGCCGAGCCGCAGCGCGGTCTGCCCGACGAGCCTGCCGTTGCGCGCGTTCACGGCCAGGAGACGGCCGTCCGCGGCGCTGAAGTAGACGTGTTCGGCGTCGGCGGCCGGCGCCGAACCCCGGCTCACGGCCGTCTGCAGCGACCACACCTGCTTTCCCGCGGCCGTGTCGACGGCCGCCAGCGTCCCGTCGAAGGCCAGCAGGTAGACCCGGTCGCCCCGCACGGAGGCCTGCGCCTCCTGGAGCGCGACGTCGAGCCGCACCCGCAGCGACACCTTGTCCGCCGGGCGGTAGCGGACCACGGCGTCGACCGTGCCGTACTCGCGCCCCTGGGACAGCAGGACGAGGCTGCCGCCGGTGGTGCCCACGAGACTGAACGTGCCGCTGAAGCGTTCGTCCCATCGCACCTTCCCGGTGACGGGATCGACGGCCGTGATCCGGGTGCGCCCGTCGGCCGACGTGCTCGACGCGTACGCCAGCGGATCCCGGGGGAACGACATGAAGTACGGCTCGCTCAGCTCCGGGATCCGCCTGCTCCAGACCGCCCTGCCCGTCGCCGCGTCCACACCGGTCACCGTGGCGTCGGCCGCGGTCAGCAACAGGTGGCCGCCGACGGCGCGATGACTCTGGTACGCCGACAGGTCCCGCTGCCAGCGCATGGCCCCCGACGCCGGGTCCAGCGCCTCGATGCGCCTGCCCGAGTGCGTGACCACCAGCGCCAGACCGCCCGCCAGCACGGGCGCCTCGCTCGGCCGGTCGCCGTCGGCGAGGGGGTGCCGCCACAGCACCCGCCCGCCGGCCGCGTCCAGCGCGGACACCAGCCCCGGCTGCACGCAGAGCAACCGCTCCGCGCCGTACACGCACTGCGGCATACCGCCCGCGTCGGCGCCCGCTCCGGTACTGCCCTGCGTCGGCCGGGTGCTCCAGGGGCCGAAGGCGGGCGACGCGGAGTGCGAGCCGCCCGTGGCGCCCCGCGCGTCGCGTCCGGCGTCGCCGTCGCCGAGCAGCCGCGTGGCGCCGAGCGCGCCGCCCGCGAGGACGACGACCAGCGCCCCGGCCGCGAGGGCGGCCGACCGGCCCCGGCCCCAGCGCCCGAGCCCGGCCCGCGCGCCCGCGTCCCGGCCGTGCCCGGCGTCCGGCCCCGGCACGGCCTCGAACTCCCGCTGGGACTCCGGTGCCGACGGCTTCGCCGGGTCCAGGAGGTCCGCCCGGTCTGCCAAGGCCGCCGGGCCCGCCGAGTCGACCTCGGTCCCGATACCCGTCCAGGTCCCGGGACCGGTCCCGGTGCGGGCCCGCGGGTGGGGCTCGGTCTGGTTCTCCCCGAGCGTCCGCTGCGACGGTATGAACGTCTGCGTGTCGTACGAGGCCGCCACCGACCGCAGTTCCCGCATCAACTCGTCCGGCGTGGGCCGGTCCTCGGGCTCCTTGGCGAGGCAGCGCGACACCAGCGACGCGAGGCTCTCCGGCACGCCGGCCAGATCCGGTTCGTCGTGCACGACCTGGTAGGCGACGACATAGGGGCTGTCGGAGTCGAACGGCCCACGGCCCGTCGCCGCGTGCACCATCACCGACCCGAGCGCGAACACGTCGGCGGCCGGCCCGACCTCCCGGGGGCGACGGAACTGCTCCGGAGCCATGAACGGCGGCGTGCCGATCAACTTGCCGGTCTCGGTGCGCAGTTCACTGTCCTTCGGGCGGGAGATGCCGAAGTCGATCACCTTCGGACCGTCCTCGGCGAGCAGCACGTTGCTCGGCTTCAGATCCCGGTGGACGACCCCCACCCGGTGGATGTCCCGCAGCGCCTCGGCGAGCCCGGCCATCAGCCGCCGCAACTCCCCGGACCTCATGGGGCCGTTCCGCTTCACCTGCTCGGCGAGCGTCGAGCCGGGAATGAACAGCGTGGCCATCCAAGGCCGCTCGGCCTCCGGATCGGCGTCGACGACGGGTGCGGTGAACGCCCCGCTCACCCGCCGGGCGGCCGCCACCTCCTGCCGGAAACGGCCCCTGAACTCGGGATCCCGCGCGAACTGGGCGTGGACGACCTTCACCGCGACCTTCATCCCGGAGGTGCTGCGGGCCAGATGCACCACGCCCATGCCACCGGAGCCCAGACGGTCTTCCAGGCGGTAGTGACCGGCGTACTCCGGAAGTTCCGCTTCCGCGCCCGCCCCGGTGTTGCGCTGTGGCGACATGGACCACCCCCGTGCTGTTCAACCGCGCGCGCGACGCACGGAGCCTAGTCGATGACTCGAGCAGGACAGAGGCGGCTTGCTAGCCTCCGTGTGCGAATCCTGTACGTGTGTTTCATTGTGGGTTTCGGGGGAATCAACGGGACCCCATGGCAGTCATGGGGTCCGACGGGGGAGGTTTTTTCATGTCTGTCGAGCGTGTGGAAGAGGTCGGGAGCGGCGGCGTGGCGGAGGCCGTCACGACGGCGGCCCTCACCTATTACCCGGTCGCGCCGGGGGTCCGGCTGAACGTGCGCAGCGGTCCCGGCACGGGATATTCGGTCGTCCGGGCCCTGCCCGAGGGCACGAAGGTCCCGATCGTCTGCCAGTGCCCGGGCACCACGGTCTCCGGCCCGTACGGCACGACCAACATCTGGGACAGCATCGCCGACGGCCAGTTCGTCTCGGACGCGTATGTGAGGACGGGCAGCGACGGCTACGTCGCCCCGCGCTGCTCCTGATCGAACAGCCCGGGGCGGCAGCACGCCCCGGGCTGCTCGAAGCGGCTCCCGGCGGCCTCGGGGGAGGCCGCCGGGGAGCCGGTCCGCGTCCGGAGCCATAATCGTCCCGTGAGCGACGAAAACGGCACCCCGGACACTTCGGCGGGTTCCCGGAGCACCCGCAGCGGCCAGGCGGCGGGAAGCCCCGCCGACGCCGGCCCGCGCCCGGAGCCCCTGCGCTTCTTCGGCACCACCTGGGTGAACCACGACCCCGGCCACCGGGGCTATGCGGCCCGCCGCGTCGCCGCGGCCATCGGCTCCCTGGTCGCCGTCGTCGTCTCCTGCCTCGTCCTGCGCTTCGCCTACGAGGGCATCGCCATCGCCGACCTCGGCGGCTTCGTCACGCTCATGGTCGTCGTGATGTTCGCGGTCTGCAGCGCCCTCGCCTTCCGCCACACCTGGGACGCCTTCGCCAAGCGCCCCGACCCCGACCGCCAGGCCTCCCTGCGCGGCCTGCTGGCCATCGGCTTCGTCGGCTCGCTGCTCGCCTACTTCTTCCGCACCTTCACCGAGGCGCCCGGCGAGAGGCTCCACCGCGAGGAGTACGAGACGGCTCGCCGCCGTCACGAACGCCGCTCAACCCGCCGCACGGGCAACCCGTCGAAAAAACCCCGCCGCCCCTGACCCAACGCGAGCCTTCGGTCCATGCCTTCCGGGCCGTGGCCGCGCTCGTCCGGTCCGGGCCTTCCGGGCCGTGGCCTCGCTCGTCCGGTCCGGGCCTTCCGGGCCGTGGCCGCGCTGCTCCGGTCCCCGCATTCTGGGCGAGGGCCCCGGCTCTCCGGTTTCCGTTTTCCGCGCCGGGTCCCCGGCTCCTCCGGTTCCCGCCTCCGGGTGAAGGAGCCGGGCCCGTCCGGTTCCCGCCTTTCCGGGCCAGTACCTCGTCCGTCCGGTCCCTTCCGGGACCGGCGGATTCCGGCCTCCCGGGCTCCGATCAGCGCCGCCGGCCCGCATTTCTCTGGCCGGTCCGACGACCGTCCCCTCCCGGAAAACCCAAGCCCCTCGGGAACGAGCACCCCAACCCCCAAGGCTCGACGACCTCGGGGGACTGGCGTCTCAACCCCGGTAACTCGGCGGCCTCGCCCCCCAACGCGGAAGCCGACGCCCTCGGGAACCCGCCAGCCGGTGCCAGTACCCGGCACCCGTCTCCCCGGCGGCCCGCCACCCCCGTGAATTCGCAGGCCCGAAAACCCGTTCCCCTCCTCATGGCCCCCGGCGACCATGGCCCCATGACGGTCTCCTCCCACACCGCCCGGGCCCACTCCTTCAACTCCGCCGCCGCGCAGTACGCCGCCAACCGCCCCTCCTACCCGACCGCCCTCCTCGACACGATCGAGGAGCTCGCCGGCTGCCCCCTCGCCGGCGCGCGGGTCGCGGACATCGGGGCCGGCACCGGCATCTCGACCGCTCTCCTGCACGCTCGCGGCGCTGACGTCATCGCCGTCGAACCGGGGGAGGGCATGGCCGCTCAGTTCCGCAGCGTCCTTCCCGAGGTGCCGATCGTCCGAGGCGACGGCAACCACCTCCCGCTGGCCGACGCATCACTCGACTTCCTCACCTACGCCCAGTCCTGGCACTGGACCGACCCGGTCCGCGCGGTCCCGGAGGCCCTGCGCGTGCTGCGGCCGGACGGCGCGCTGGCGTTGTGGTGGAACACCGACGCCCTGGACGTGCCCTGGCGCGCCGAGGCCGCCCGGCGCATCGCAAGGCACTTCGGCGAAGACGTCCCCGCCGCCAACAGGAACGTGGACCCCCGTGTCGTCGACCCGTCCGGCCGCCTCGACCTGGTCCGACGCGAGGTCCGCTGGAACCGCCGGGTGCCCGTCGACACTCACCTGGCCAACATCGGCAGCCACTCGATCTTCCTGGTCCACGGCGAGGAGACGGCCGCAGCCTTCCTCGCCGAGGAACGCGCGCACCTGATGCGGGCCTTCCCCGACGGACTCGTCGACGAGGTCTACGACGTGGTCCTGCTGCTCGCGACCAAGCGCTGACTGCGCGCGGCGGCCCACCCCTCCAGGGCCGCCGCGCACGCCTCGTCCCCACCATCGTGGCACCCCCCACTGACACCACCCCCGTCTCCACCCTGGGCTGCACCACGCCCCGGCTGCACCACCGCCCGGCTCCGCCACGCCCCTGCTGCACCACCGCTTCGGCTGCACCAACGCCCCGGCTTCCACCGCCCCGGCGGGCAAGCCGAGCCAGGTCCCGTCGCCGCGGACGCTCCCCTTGCGGGCACAGCCCCGCCCGACGTCGAGCACCGCCTGCCGCCTGCCGCCTGCCGCCTGCCGCCTGCCGCCCGCCGTCCAGCGCGTCCCGTGCATGACGGCCCCGCACCGGGACCCCACCGCTTCGATCCCGGCCGAGCCGCGCCGCATCAAGCCCCGCCGGAACAGCACCGCACCAAGCCGCCCCCCGGCACCGCGTCACCCCCTCGACCCGAGCAGCCCCCAACCCAAGCCCCACAGCACCGGCTCCCGACTCACCTCCGCCCCCACCCCACTTGACGCCTCCCCTCACCGCGAGCATTATTCATCGCATGATGAATTTTAAGCCCGGCTCCCGTCCACCCGACCAGGAAGCGACGCGCACCGAGTCGCAGAGCCCGCGCCGGACCGACCTCGGCGAAGCAGCCGCGCCCGCCGTACGGGCCGAGAACCTGACCGTGGTCCGCGGCCCCCGCACCGTCCTGCGCGGCCTCGACTTCGCCGTCCCCCGCGGTCAGATCACCGGCCTCCTGGGCCCCTCCGGCTGCGGCAAGTCGACCCTCATGCGCTCCGTCGTCGGCACCCAGGCAAAGGTCACCGGCACCCTCGACGTCCTCGGCCGCCCCGCCGGTCACCCCACACTCCGCACCCGCATCGGCTACGTCACCCAGGCCCCTTCCGTCTACGACGACCTGACGATCCGCCAGAACCTGGACTACTTCGCCGCGATTCTCGACCCCGGCCGGGCGGCGGCGGACCGGCGCGCGGAGAACGTCACCCGCGCGATCGCCGACGTCGACCTGACCACCCACGCGGACGCCCTGGCCGGCAACCTCTCCGGCGGCCAGCGCAACCGCGTCTCACTGGCCGTGGCCCTCCTCGGCACACCGGAACTCCTCGTCCTCGACGAACCCACCGTCGGCCTGGACCCGGTCCTGCGCCGCGACCTGTGGAACCTCTTCCACGACATCGCCAAGACCCGCGGCGCGACCCTCCTGATCTCCTCCCACGTCATGGACGAGGCCGAGCGCTGCCACCGCCTCCTCCTCATGCGCGACGGCGAGATCCTCGCCGACGCCACCCCCGACGCCCTGCGCACCCGCACCGGCACGGACACGGTCGAGGCGGCCTTCCTGCACCTGGTGGACGCCGCCACGGAGGCGGCCCGAACGAAGGAGAGCACCCGATGACCACGCAGACACCCCCCGCCTCGATCCCCACCGGCGCGCTGAACGTCTCCCGCACCACCGCCACCGCGGCCCGCGTCCTGCGTCAACTGCGTCACGACCCCCGCACGATCGCGCTGATGGTCCTGATCCCCTGCCTGATGCTGTTCCTGCTCCGCTTCGTGTTCGACGGCAGCCCCCGCACCTTCGACAGCATCGGCGCGTCCCTGCTCGGGATCTTCCCCCTGATCACGATGTTCCTGGTGACCTCCATCGCCACCCTGCGCGAACGCACCTCGGGCACCCTCGAACGCCTCCTCGCCCTGCCCCTCGGCAAAGGCGACCTGATCGCCGGCTACGCCCTCGCCTTCGGAGCCCTCGCGATCATCCAGTCGGCCCTGGCCACAGCCCTGGCCGTCTGGTTCCTCGACCTCGACGTCACGGGCAGCCCCTGGCTCCTCCTCCTGGTGGCCCTGCTCGACGCGCTGCTCGGCACGGCTCTCGGCCTCTTCGTCTCCGCCTTCGCGGCCTCGGAGTTCCAGGCGGTGCAGTTCATGCCGGCGGTGATCTTCCCCCAGCTCCTGCTCTGCGGCCTCTTCGCCTCCCGCGACACCATGCACCCCGCCCTGGAAGCCGTGTCCGACGTCCTGCCCATGTCCTACGCCGTCGACGGCATGAACGAGGTCCTCAAGCACACGGACATGACGGCGACCTTCGTCCGGGACGTCCTGATCGTGGCGGGCTGCGCCCTGCTCGTACTCGGCCTGGGGGCGGCGACACTGCGACGCAGGACCGCGTGACCCCATCCGTCCGCCGGCCCGTCGGGGGGCGAGACCGGACGTCCGCCCACCGGACACCCGCACCGGCCCCCACCCCCCGATGCGAGGATGAGCCTCGGACGACGGACGACGCACACCCTCCGGAGGACCCCCCAGCCATGACGCAGAAAGTCGCAGTCCTCGGCACCGGCAAGATCGGCGAAGCCCTCCTCAGCGGCATGATCCGAGGCGGCTGGCCCCCGGCCGACCTCCTCGTCACCGCCCGCCGCCCCGAGCGGGCCGAGGAACTCCGCACCCGCTACGGAGTCGCCCCGGTCACCAACGCCGAGGCCGCGAAGACCGCCGACACCCTGATCCTCACGGTCAAGCCGCAGGACATGGGGGCACTCCTCGACGAACTCGCCCCGCACGTCCCCGCCGACCGTCTGGTCATCAGCGGCGCGGCCGGCATCACCACCGCCTCCATCGAGGAGCGCCTCGCCGCCGGCACCCCGGTCGTCCGCGTCATGACGAACACCCCCGCCCTCGTCGACGAGGCCATGTCCGTCATCTCCGCCGGGACCCACGCCACCGCCGACCACCTCGCCCACACCGAGGAGATCTTCGGCTCCGTCGGCAAGACGCTCCGCGTCCCCGAGTCCCAGCAGGACGCCTGCACCGCCCTCTCCGGCTCCGGCCCGGCGTACTTCTTCTACCTGGTCGAAGCCATGACGGACGCCGGCATCCTGCTCGGCCTGCCCCGCGACAAGGCCCACGACCTGATCGTCCAGTCCGCGATCGGGGCCGCCACGATGCTCCGCGACAGCGGCGAACACCCGGTCAAGCTCCGCGAGAACGTCACGTCCCCCGCGGGCACGACCATCAACGCCATCCGCGAACTCGAGAACCACGGGGTCAGGGCCGCCCTCATCGCCGCACTCGAGGCGGCCCGCGACCGCAGCCGCGAGCTGGCCGCCGGCAAGAAGGACTGACGTCCCCGAAGGGGCGGTTCAGCCGCCGGCCGCCCCCACGATCTCCTTCGTCGTCACCACCCGCGCGAACCCGCCCCCGTGCAGCGAGACCGCCGAGGCCTGCGCGATCTCGTCCGCGGAACGCCGCCATCCGAACGGCCCCTCCAGATCGAACGTGTACGTCGCGTCGTACGCGAACAGCACGTCGTACCCGAGGTTCCCACCCATCCGCGCCGTCGTCTCGGCGCACATGTTCGTCTGGATCCCGGCCACCACGATCTGCGAGATCCCCTGACCGGTGAGCCAGGCACCCAGATCCGGCGTCCCCAGGAAGGCCGAGTTGACGGTCTTCGTCACGAACAGCTCGGCCCCGGCTCCCTTCCCCCTGCGCTCCTGCACGTACTCCTTGAACTCGTTGCCCACGTACCCCGGCCGCAACGGCGACCGAGGCCCCGATGAGTCGTGCCGCACGAACACGACCGGCCGCCCCGTCCCCTGCCACACGTCGACGAGGGCGGCGATGTTGTCATCGGCCCCGGGATTGTTCCGCGCCCCCCAGTAGTCCAGCTCCTCGAAGCCCTTCTGCACGTCGACGACCACCAGCGCTGCGTTCTCTGCGATGTCCATGCCCACGATCCTGCCGCCGGGCCGGCCCACTCCCCAGAGTCCGCAAAGCCATCGATCGATGGTTTACTGCCACCCATGAAGTCCGCCTACCGGGTCGCCCTCGTCGCCTTCCCCGGCATCCGCGCCTTCGACGTCTCCGTCATCACCGAGGTCTGGGGGGCCGACCGGACCGACCGCGGCGTCCCCGCCTTCGACCTGCGCCGAGTCGCCGCCGACAGCACGCCCGTCCCGATGCGCGGCGGCCTGGCACTCCTCCCCGACCGCACCCTCGCCTGGCTCGCCCGAGCCGACCTCGTCCTGGTCCCCGGCCTGGACGACCACCTCACGCCCGCACCCGCCCCCGTCCTGGACGCCCTGCGCCGCGCCCACGCCCGCGGCACCACCCTCGCCGCCCTCTGCGGGGGAGCCTTCACCCTGGCCCAGGCCGGCCTCCTCGACGGCCGCCGGGCCATCACCCACTGGAACCTCGTCGACCTCCTGCGCACCCACCACCCGCAGGTCACCGTCGTCCCCGACGCCCTCTTCATCGAGGACGACAACATCTGGACCGCCGCCGGCACGGCAGCCGGCATCGACCTCTGCCTCCACCTGGTCCGCCGCTCCCACGGCGCGGAGACGGCCGCCACCATCGCCCGCTCGATGGTCACCGCGCCCTTCCGCACCGGCACCCAGGCCCAGTTCATCGAACACCCCACCCCCCGCGCGGACCGGGACGCCGACACCCTGGCCGCCGTACGCGAACACGCCCTGCGCCACCTGCACGAACCGCTCACCGTCGCCGGCCTGGCCGCGCACGCGGGCATGTCCCCGCGCAGCTTCGCCCGCCACTTCACCGCGGCGACGGGCGCCACCCCGCTGCGCTGGCTCCTCGACCAGCGCATCGCCGCGGCCCAGAAACTCCTCGAGCGCACCGACCTCCCCATGCCGGAGGTCGCCCGCCGCGCCGGCTTCGGCAGCGAGGTCACGATGCGCCAGCACTTCGCGTCGCGCCTCGCCACCAGCCCGCGCGCCTACCGAGCCGCGTTCAGCTCCACCTCCGCCCCGGACCCCCGCCCGGACTCAGTCCCGGACGCCGCCCCCGACTCCGCCGGCGGCGGAAGCAGCCCGATCGCGCGGTAGGCGCTGTCCACGACCGGCCTGGCCATGGCCCGGGCCTTCTCGGCCCCGTCCCGCAGCACCGTCTCCACGTACACCGGGTCGGCGCACAGCTCCTTGTGCCGGGCCCGCAGCGGCCTCAACACCTCCACCACGGCGTCGGCCGTGTCCTTCTTCAGATCCCCGTACGACGTGTACCCACCGCTCAGCGCCTCCGGATCCCCACCCGTACACGCGGCGAGGATCTCCAGGAGATTGGCGACCCCGGGCCGCCCCGCCCTGTCGTACACGACCTCGCGCCCACTGTCGGTGACGGCCCGCATGACCTTCTTGCGCACCACGTCGGGCTCGTCCAGCAGATAGACGATCCCCGGCCCGAAGTCGTCGCTCTTGCCCATCTTCGACGCCGGCTCCTGCAGGTTCATCACCCGCGCCGCCACCGCCGGAAGCGTCGCCTTCGGCACCACGAAGGTGTGCCCGTACCGCTGGTTGAACCGCACCGCGAGATCCCGCGCCAGTTCCACGTGCTGCGCCTGGTCGTCGCCGACCGGCACCTCGTCGGTCGCGTAGGCCAGGATGTCGGCCGCCATCAGCACGGGATACGTCAGCAACGACAGCCGTACGCTGCCCCCGCGCGCCCGTTCCCGTCCGGCCTTCTCCCTGTACTGGATCATCCGCCGCATCTCGCCGTCCGTGGCCACGCACTCCAGCAGATACGACAACCGCGCGTGCTCGTCCACATGACTCTGTACGAACACGGTGCACAACCGGGGATCCAGTCCCGCCGCCAGCAACAGCGTCGCCGCCTGACGACTCAGCCGGCGCACCCGCGCCGGATCGTGCTCCACGGTCAGTGCGTGCAGATCCACGACGCAGAACAGGGAGTCCGCCTGATGCTGGTCCACCGCAGCCCACTGCCGCAGCGCTCCCAGGTAGTTCCCCAGCGTCAGGTGCCCGGTCGGCTTGATCCCGCTGAAGACGCGCTTCATCTCTCCACCTCCTGGTCGAGACCGCCGCCCCGGCCGGCCGACCCCCTGTGACTCTGGAGGGAGAAACGAGAACGGCCGCCGAAGCGGCGGCCGTTGAGTGCATACGTGAGCACGGCCGCCGTCAGGCGGCCCACCACAGCTGGGTGCACGTACGCGTAGTCATGTCCGCCAGAGTACGCCTCAGGAGTGCCGTCAGGGCATGAGTTGACACACCCCGACCGCATACGTAGTGTTCTCCGAGTTGTCCGACGTGAGCGCCGACTCCGGTCGGTCCCCGGACAGCCATTCCGCAGGTACCAACCACTTCTCGACGTGCAGTCGTTCCGTCTGCCGTCGCGTCGAATGGCGTGCGTATTCGCGAAATGAGGAATCCGTGTTCGAAAGGACGCAGGACCCCGATTGGCTTCGGGGGCCGGGAATCCGCTAAAGTCTCACTCGTCGGAACGGCCCAACGGCCGCGAGGACAACCCCCTCTGACTGGGAATCAGGCCCGAAAGGATCTGATAGAGTCGGAACCGCCGGAAAGGGAAA
>NZ_JBVJSQ010000020.1:0-99744 GCF_055606485.1 Streptomyces sp. NPDC037083
GCTGCAACGAGGCCGCCGAGGGTGTAGGCCGCACGGTTGAGAGTGTCGGAGAATCCGGCGCCCTCGGAGACCTGGCCGCAGGCCTCAATCGGGGCCAGGACGGAGGCGAGCATGCGCTGAGTACGGTCGCGGTCGCCTCCCGCGGCGAGGACGGCCTGCTGGGCGCGCGGCGGGACGGGTCGGGGAGCGGGAACGCTGGGGGCCGGCAGGTGACCGGTACGTTCGAGTTCCTGTGCGAGCCAGGTCGGCAGGACGGCCGGCTCGCGAACGGCATCCACGGGGGTGTATGTGCCGTCGCGGGTCGTGGTGCCGGGGGCGACGATGTAGCCGCCGTGGGCCCGTACGTCGACCTGCCAGGCAAGGGCGCGGCCTTGGCTGGAGCCGGCCGAGCAGTGCCAGCGGCGGTTGTCTGCGGCTCGGTACCAAACGTGCAAGCCGCCTGAAGGGGTACGGACGCGCAGGGTGGTGTTGTCGTCGGCGGGGCTGGGCTGACCGCGCAGTGCGGCCAGTACGGCGAGTGTGTGGAAGCCGTTGGCCAGGCCAGTGAGATCGACGTGGTCGGCGATCGGGATGCCGGGCAGAATCCGGTCCCGGCCGGGAGGGCGGGTGGGATGGGCGTCGATGTCGATGACGACCAGACTGGCGGGGCCGCACGCGACGCCGACGCCGAATTCCGGGTGGGTGCCCCACCACTTGGCGATGCGGCGCTGGTCGAGGGTGGCGGCGTGAAAGCCGTGGCACCAGCGTTCTGCGGGAAGGCAGGGGCATTCGGCAGGCGGGTGCGGAGCCGTGCGGCAGTCCTGGCAGTTGGCAGCCGGGGTCTTGCGGCCGGCGGCGAGGGGGTGGACGGGCCAGCCGCGGCGTGCGCACCAGTTGGCTGTGGCGAGGGAGGCAGCGACTGAAGGCTCAGGGGCCGGCTGCCGTGAGTCGCTGTTAGGAAAACGCAGCTCAGCGGGCATTCGCACCCCCCATCAGCGACCGAAGCGACTCAACGACGGACACAGCGTAGCGAACGTTGCCGGTGAGGTCATGGAGCACATGCAAAAAGGAACACAGGTGCCGCGTCGATGGGGCCATCCGCTGGCTCATGCAGCGACCAAACGGGGAGGGCAGCGACCGAGCACCCCTCAGTCGCTGCCAGTCTGAGCGCGAAACCACCAGGTCAAAAGCCGGTAGAACTCAGAACAGCGACTGAAGCGACTGAAGCTTCCTATATATGACGCACACGCGCACACATGAATGTCTTCATATACCCGAACTTGAGTCGCTTCAGTCGCTAAAGAACTCTCGATCAAGCCTGTGACCTGCACTTTTTGGGCCGTTCCAGAGCAGCGACCGAAAGCCCGCTGAGTAGCTGGGCTTCAGTCGCTGCTCGCTGCGTCCAGCAGCGACCCAAGCGACTGAAGCGACTGAGCCTCCGACAACAAGCCCGCCTTCGCACGCCGGCAAGGCGACTCCGCCAGTGAGTCGCTTCGGTCGCTCCTCCTGAGCAGCGCCCCGGTCGGCGGTTCGCCAGACGCGGTTCGTTACACCCGACACCACCCCAGTGACCACGAGGATCACCGGCCGGCCCCATCCACTGCACACCGTCACAAGCACCAAAAGACAGAAGCAAACGCCGTGCAGCTACTGGAGGGTGCTGGCCTGCGCTACCGCCACGGTCCCATGCTGGCCAGTCCGCAAGGTCTTGGGAGGAGATACGGCGCTACCGCGCGTATCTCCTCCCAAGACCCTTGGCCTGTAGTCAAGGGGACTCGGCTCGACCGGCGGTTACTTATAGTGATGCCTTCTGGGGGTTCTGCAGGACGGGCGATGTCGCTCCGCTTTCGATCCTTGCTTCGAGGGATTCGGTTCCGCCCTTCGCCTCTCACGATCGGCCAACGGCCGCCTCCGCTGCTGTGGCATCCCCGGGGTGGGTCACGGGTGCCGGGGGCCGGGGAGCGAGCGAGGTCAGGGCCACGCCGCCGACCAGCAGGACCGCCGCGCACCAGCGCAGCCCGCTCACCGGTTCGCCCAGGAAGAGTGCCGCCGATGACATTCCGAAGACCGGGACGAGGAGGGAGAAGGGGGCCACCGTGGATGCCGGGTGGCGGCGCAGCAGCCAGCCCCAGGCGCCGAAGCCGAAGACGGTCGTGATCCAGGCGACGTATAGGACCGTGCTCGCGCCTTGCCAGTCGAGGGTGCGCAGCGCCGCCAGGTCGCGCGATGGACCCTCAATCAAGAGGGACAGGGCCAGCAGCGGCAGTACCGGGACCGTGCTTACCCAGACCATGAAGTTCAGCGCGTCCGGCGGGGCCGCCTTGCGGGTCAGGACGTTGGAGGCGCCCCAGCAGGCAGCCGCTGCGATGCACAAGGCAAACGCCCCGAGCGGGCCGGACGCACCCTCGTCCACCGCCGCAACGGCGATCCCGGCCAGGGCAACCGCCATACCCAGCGCGCTCAGCCACGAGGGGCGTTCCCCCAGGACGGCAAAGGCGATCATGGCCGTGAACACCGCCTGTGTCTGCAGGACCAAGGAGGACAGACCAGCCGGCATCCCGGTGTCCATTGCCACGAACAGCAGCCCGAACATGGCCACGCCCAGGATCAGCCCCACGGCCACGATCCACTTCCACGCGACCTTAGGGCGGCCCACCAAAAACACCACAGGAAACGCAACTGCGAGGAACCGCAGGGCGGAGAAGAGCAGGGGCGGGAAGTGGTCGAGGCCGATCTCGATGACGGTGAAGTTGATACCCCAGACGGCGGCGACGAGGACGGCGAGGGCGAGGTGTGCAGGGCGCATGGGCCGAGGATCACACCCACAGACCATGAAGCACCAGCGATGATTGCTGCATGGTTGAATGAAGCGACGCTAATCGATTGCTCCGTTCGTGACGGGAGACTTTCATGCTTGACCTTCAGCGGCTGCGCGCTCTGCACGCCGTCTCCGTGCACGGCAGCGTCGGTGCCGCCGCCTCCGCCTTGGGCTTCACGCCCTCTGCGGTGTCCCAGCAGATCGCCAAGCTGGAGCGGGAGACCGGGACTGTGCTGCTCGAGCGTGAGGGGCGCGGCGTCCGGCTGACCCCCGAGGCGCATCAGCTCGTCGCCGTCGCAGAGAAATTGCTGGCCATCGTGGAGCGGGCGGAGACCGAGTTGGAGCAGCGGCGCGGGAAACCGGCCGGGCGGCTCACCATCGCCGCCTTCGCGTCGGCGGCGCGCGGACTGCTGCCCGAGGCCCTCGCTGACCTGGCCGCACGGCATCCGGCGATGGAAGTACGGCTCAGCGAGGTTGACCCGCATCTGTCTGTCGGCATGGTCGCCAAGGGCGCGGTCGACATGAGCGTGGTTCATGACTGGGACATCGCGCCGCTGCCGCTGCCGCCGGGGGTGGAGCAGGCGGTGATCGGGGATGACCAGTGCACGCTGCTGGTGCCGCAGGAGCATCGGTTTGCAGAGCGGGATTCGGTGCGGCGCGAGGACCTCGGCGGTGAGCGGTGGGTGTGCCAGCCGCCGGGCCGGGTGTGTCACGAATGGCTGGTGCGGACCCTGCGGACGGCCGGGCAGGAGCCGGAGATCGTTCACCAGGCGGACGAGAATCCGACCTTGGTGGCGCTCGTTGCCGCCGGTCTCGGCATCTGCCTCATCCCACGCCTCGGGCGCGGCCCACTGCCCGCCGACGTGGTGGAGGTTGCGCTCGACCCGACGCCGGTACGGCGGCTGTACGCGCTGTGGCGCACCACGGCAGCCCAGCGCCCCGCGATCGCTGAGACCGTCCGCACCCTGCAGGAGCACTGGCCCAGGGCGGCACGGCCGAGTCGTCAGGCGGCTCGGATCCCTTGCGAGGATTGAACGACCCTCGCGTCGATGCTCGCAGCAAACGCCCCCACTGTCGAAGACTAACGACGCAATACGCCGGTTTCAGGAACATCTGCAATATCCCGGTTTGGGGCAGCCAGCGGAAGCTTGCCTCAACCGGTGGTTTGGAGGGTGGGGTTGTAGGCAGGCGGGGGTACGTGGAGTTGGTCGGTGGTGTAGTCGCCGAAGCGGAGCACGTTCTCGCGCCGGTAGGGACTGAGTACCGCCAGATCGCTCGCATTCAGGGTCCAGCCCTCGCGGCCCATCTGTCGCAGGGCCCAGGTCATGTCGATGGTGGTGGAGAAGATCACGCTGGCGGCGACAAGGTCGAGGAATTTCACTGCCTTGTCCTGCAGTTCGGGGTCGCGGCTGTTGAGCCAGCCAGCGTTGCCGAAGTGGAGCCACTTGGTGAACCCGTTGTAGGCCTCGGCCTTGTTCGTGGCCCGCTGGATCTGCTCGCGCAGCGCCGGGTCGGACAGGTAGCGCAGCAGCACGGCCGTACGGACAGCGCGCCCGACCTCACGGAATGCCTGGTAGATCTGGTTCTTCCGGGACCGGTTGTTCAGCCTGCGCAGCAGGGTCACCGAGGAGACGGTGCCCTGTTTAACTGAGAGCGGGACCTGCATGAGGTCGGGCCAGTGGCGGCGCAGAAGGTCCCAGTCGATCGCGGTACGAGGGTCGATGGAGAACAGCTGGTCGATGTGCCGGTAGCGCACCGTCGGGTCGGGACGATGGAAGGTGAGGTCCTGGAAGTTGCGGATCCTGGGCAGAAGATCGATCCCCAGCAGGTGTGCGAGCCCGAAGACAGGGAACGACTGGCCCTGCGTATCGGCGTGGACCTGCTCCGGGCGGGCAGACGACTGGTTCTGCAGGAGGGAGTCGATGAGGTAGACGGCTTCCCAGACGCCGCAGGGCACGAATCGTGAGAAGAGCGCGACGTAGGTATCGGCGACCAAATGGTGGGCGATGCCGCCGTATCCTCCGTACCGGATCGAGGTCTCGGCGAGCAGGTTGTCGATGGCCGCGTCCATCATCGTGCCGTCCACCGCGGCCACTGACCCGTCACCCCACGCCCGAACCAGGTCCAGGTCGAGATGGGCATCCACCACGTCAGCGCCGGCCCGGGCCAGGTTCTTCGGTGTGCAGTGACGTTTGGCGATCGCGGCCAGCTCGTGCGCGGAGACCGTGCGGATGTGCCGGGCGGCTTGCGCTGCCCCGAGGCCGGAGCCATAGGTGAACGCGGTAACCACGTAGCGCGCCAGCGGGTTCTTCAGCTTCGGGTCCGACCCCGACAGGGGGCCAAGGCGGTGCCACCAGCCGGCCCAGTGCGCCGCCCGGGCGAGGTGCTCCAGAATACCGCGCACCGGAAGCCGCTGATCCAGCTCCGCCTCCAGCGCCTCGGCGGAGGCCGTGCGCTCGCGGCCGGCGCGCTGCTTCAGCGAGGGCACCCCTGTCACCGGGTCGATCGTCAGGTCGGCATTGTCCGGATACCCGGCGTCCACCTCTTCCGCGACTCTTGTGAGCTGCTGTCTGAGGTTCTCTACGAAGCCGTCGGCGGTGTGGGGGATGCCGGCCTGCTCGCAGAACTGCGATATCTGCGCCTCCACCCGGTCCCACGGCAGGAGCATCGTCGTCCAGTCGCCGAAGTCCTCGGCACCGGCCACCGCGATGTCCCCGCAGCGGAGCTCTTCGACCAGGTAGGTAAAGACCATGGCCTCGAAGTGCCGGCGCACCAGCATCCCTGGCTGGTCCTTCGCATACACCGTCGTGCGCCACTGCTGTGAGGCGAACGACAAGTCCAGCACCCGCGACCGCGCAGGATCCCCACCGTCGGCCGACGGCACGGCGGCAAGGACGGCGTCGGGGATCAGCTCACGGGTCAGATGCCGGTGGGCGACGGCGTGCTCCAGGGCGTCCAGCACACTGCGGTCCCGAGATGTGGGCACGAAGGTGAGGGTCCGGGCGAGCTTGAACATCGTCGGCCGATCAGGGCGGAAGAAGCGCTCCACCAGCGGTGTCCAGTTCCCACCCCGATACGCCGCCAACGCCTCGATCTCCGCAAGCTGAGCCTCGAAGCCGCCACTGCCCTCCACCACCTCACGGACGCGCTTTACCACCAGAACATCACCCAGACTGCCTTGACCGCTCTGGCTGGCATCCTCGTCGACGATGTGCTCCTTGAGCGCCGTCAGCACGTCCCTGTAGGCGATCAGGAGCTGCTCTGTGGAGGCCTTGTGACGCTGCTCCAGATCCGCTAGCTCTTCCTGGGCCCGCTTGGCGTGCCGGGCCATGCGCTTGGACAGCATCACCACGAACTCATCGCGCACCCGCGCCCTGGCCTTGGCCACCGTGCAGGCGAGCAACGCGGTCCGCCGCGGCTCGGAGACGTCCAGCATCTCGCCGACCGATAAGACCCGGGCCTGCTCCGCGAACGCGCTGACCTTGGCTGCAGCGACACCCTCCACCCAGCTCGCAGCATCGCCGAAGCCATCGACGAGGTCGACACGCTCGCCGTGCAGCCGATACCTCGACCACGTCGCCCGCCGCCCGGGCTCCTTGATCACATCGAACGGACTGCGGCGCTCACCGTCCGGCACGACCAGCAGCCCTGCCAGCCGGGGCCTGGCCACGCCCACCCGCTCGGCGATCCGGGTGCAGATCTCGCCCTCCACCCGTGTCTTGACCGAGGCCGCCATCCGGTCCAATGTCGAGAAGCCCGGCAGCTCCAGACCCGCGCGGACGATCTCCTCCAGCGCGACGTTCACCAGGTCCACCACCGAGGCACGAACCGACGCCGCCTCTTCCATCGCGGCAGCGGCGATCCCACGGGCACGGACCGGGTCGTGCACCAGGCCCAGGTACTCCCGGATCCAGGAGCGGTAGCGTTTCGCGGTCCGCTCTTCGACCACCGGGGTGACGTCCTCCGGCAGAGCGGCCGCGGCACAGACACGGGCGATGACCGGCGCCGGAACCTCATCCAAGCCCGGGAAGTAGCCCAGCCTGGCACAGGACTTCAGCAACACCAGCAGTGTGAGGAGCGATTCCGGACGGTCATGGGTCCGCTTCGCCGCCCACGCGATCTCAACCTCGTCAGGGGTGAAGAACTGCGCCAGCTCGCGTTCGGAGATGATCCGCTTAAACCGCGGATACGCCGTCCGCTCCACCGACGCCACAACCACACCGGCCAATCACATGATCGACAGCACACTACCCGAGCCCCGCACCTACGATCATTACGGATCGTCACCCTGCGGTGAATACACTCCGCAGTCTGAGGTGGCAGAGAGTGTCCAAGTGGCCCGTTTCGCGCGTATCTCCTCCGGAGCCCCGCAAGGCGTGGCGCGGACACTGCAACCGCTGCCGCTTACGACCTCTGCAGCCCACACACCACTCGGCTGCGTCGGCACCATCCGCAGCAGCCCCCGCACCGGAGATAGGGCTGTCAGGAACGGTCGCTTGGTACAGGTTGCCCTCGGCTGCGTTCCGGGAGGCCATCTCGAGCATCATCGCGAGGCTGTGCAGAGTCTCGTCTCCGACGGTCGTCCAGACGGGCGCGCAGTACGAGGTCGGCCTGATCCAGGACGTCGGGCCAGGCCCTGGCGTACGTCTTCGGATCCCCCGGTCAGAGGCGTAGGCCACAGGGCGGCGTGCGACTGGAGCAGCTGCTCGGCCGACCGGTAGTCAGGACGGATCCGCAGGGCCGGCGTAGTCCGTCAGTGTCGGCGGCGGTGCCCGGCCCCCTGGGCATGGCACCGGAGTGGGTGGGACACAGGAGCGCGAGCCAGTCGGGCGGCTCCGCCGGCGCGGCGGCGGAGCCCTGCCGGAGCGGGGTCGCCGTGGCGGGGCAGTCCAGCACCCGGCGGACACCGGTGAGCTGTCGGCCGGCAGTGAGCTGGTCGGACGGCACATTGGGCTCTTTCGGCGGCTAGACCTCGATGTACGCGACGACCACCACGGTGCGCAGCGCGGTGACGAAGTACAGGACGCGGACGGCTTCGACTTCGTCGGTGTACTGGCGCAGCTGGGGGCCGGCGGTTTCGCCGGGGAGCCGCTCGCCGGCCTCTGGGTCGACGGAGATGACGACCAGGGCGCGGTCGAGGGCGTGGATGTCCGCCTCGCTGGTGATGTTCTCCAGCTGCTTGGCGGCGGAGTCGGAGAAGGCGATACGGGCGCGGCGTGGGCCCTGCTGCGGGGGCATCAGGCGACGGCCGGGCGCTGTGCGGCGAGGCGGGCGAGGTGGGCCTCGCGCAGCTCCTCCCATGGCGTGCAGTCCTCCACCGAGGGCAGCCCGTTGGCGGCGATGTCCTCGAGGACGGCGGCGAACTGGTCGGCGTTCTCACGGGTCCTGGCCGCGTACGCGCGGACCGCGTCGGCGGCCGCGGGCTCCAGCTGCTGGCGGGCGTGGTCGGCGGGGGCCGGCTGTTCGCTCATCGAGGGCTCCAGGAGGGCGGAACTGGCGTCTGCTTCAACGGTATCGGCCGCCCCGGCCCGTGGGGACCACTCCGGACGAACCCGGCCGTACGAAGGTGCGGGACCCAGGGACCCAGGTTTCGGGGCGGTTGCTGGGGCCCTGGTCCGCCCGCGCGATGACACAGATCAGCTGACCAGTGACACAGATGAGTGTGCCCACCTGGGGAAACGGGGGGTCGATGACACAGATGAAACAGGTCGGCCGGACTGTTCAGGCCGGGACGCCGGGCCCGACCTGGAGGCGTGCGGCCAGGATTTACCCGAGGAGTCTTCCGACATCGATGTTCATGCCCTGGAGCGCGCCGAACACGGGCGCCACCCCGAGCTTGACCGGTTCAGTGAGTTGGTACAGCGCGCCGCCGGTGGGCGAGCCGTCAGGGTTTACGCCCGGCAGGGAAGGCGGAAACTGCGAGCCGACCAGGCCGCCGAGAATCGGGACAGGGCCCGCGCTGGGGGCGAGGGCTGAGGCGCTGTACGCCGATCCGCCCAGGGCACCGGGGGTGAGGATCGTGGTGGCCGCGATCCGGGACGCTTTGTTTATCTCGATCCTTCGCTGGAGTCCACCGAGAGCACCCGCCGCTTGAGCCCGGCGGGCTTGACGTTGCGCTTGCTCACCACATGAACGCCCAGAGGGGATCTTGGTGCGGTCGCCAGAAGCGGCGGTGTCCGCGGGCATGACTACGTTTCGTACTGCTCACGAGTGCGCGGGAGGCGTGATCAAAAATGTCACGCTCTGCCCTCGAATCCCGCCTTGGAGGGGCTCACAGACCCCGGGAAGCGGACATAAAAGGAACATATTCGAGGCGGCGTGACGCTTTTCTGGGGAGCGTGACGGGTGGTGTCACGCTCACGCTCTGTCAGCGTGACACCACCCGGGTTGACCTTCGACAGGGGATCTTGACCGTTTGCCAGGTGAGTTTGATCGCCTGGCCGATGACTTCTCGCGACAAGGCCGAGGATGTTCAGGATCGTCCCCGCCATCGGGAATGATCAGCCTCATTGGGCGTCCTGCACGTCCAGCCCGAGCATGTGATTCGAGGAGTGGATATGGCGGAGCGGCAGTCCGGCACCGTGAAGTGGTTCAACGACGAGAAGGGGTTCGGCTTCATCACCCCCGAAAGCGGTCCGGACCTCTTCGTTCACTTCAGGGCGATCCAGGGGAGCGGTTTCAAGGGGCTCAAGGAAGGCCAGAAGGTGTCCTTCATCGCCGTGCAGGGCCAGAAGGGCATGCAGGCGGACGAGGTCATCGCGGAGGGCTGAGGCCGTGATCAGGGAAGCGTCTGCTACCGGCCCGGAGCTGAATTGGCTGCTGGGCCGTGCATCAGCAGGCGATGTTGCCGCATGGTCACAACGGGGATGTCAGCGGCCCGACCACGGCGAAACCGCGTGGTGACCTGGACGGGCGCGGGGACGCTCCTGCGGGGCGCGCAGAGTAGGCACAACCCGCTGCGTCGATGGCGGCCGCCACCGCTTGGCGCTGGGCACGGCGGTCGGCCTGCCTCTCGCACAGCGTGGGCGTCCTGCCTGGAGTCGAGCAGCACCCGGTCGTCACGCCGCACGTCGCTGTACTGCTGACGCTAGGAAGTCTCAGTGAACGACTCGGGGCGCATTCGTGCCAGCCCTCATCGACGGCTGCAAGGTCGTTCGTGACGGGCCACGATCACTTTCCCAAGGCCACTCGCTGTTCGTCCCTCTCCCTTTATGTCAGGTCGGGATAGGTGATGGTGAAGTCGTCTACCGGCGTGGCCCGGTCGGCGGCGTATTCGGCGCGGGCCTGCCGGTCTGCGTCGGTGATCTCTGGGTGCTCGGGGGGTGTCCGGGGTGCGCGCCAGAGCTGGATGAGGTGGTGTTCGCCGTGGTCGCCGATGCCGGGTTCGGGGTCGTCGGCGTGGCAGTACAGGCGCATGCGCACCCATTCGCCGCTGTGCGGGGAAGGCGGGATGGCGAGGGGGGTCTCGTCTGGTGGCCAGGCGTCGAGGATGTCGCCCTGTTCCAAGGTTGCCAGGCACAGGGTGGGCAGGTCGGTGTGCAGGCTCATTTCCTCTGCCGGTTCCCAGGCGCCGCCGGTTTCCGGGGGCGGCGGAGCGTCGTGGACCTCGACGGTCAGCTGGAGGGGGCCGGTGTCGGTGGTGGTCATGACGACGGCGCCTGCGTCGGTGGCCGGGCCGCAGCGCCATCCGAAGGGCATTTCGGCCGGGTATTCGTAGTCGTCGGTGAAGCCGATGAGGTAGCCGTTTTCGCCGAGTTCGACGGTGAACGAGGACGTGCGTACCAGCATGCGTTTGCCTCCTTGGAAACGGCCGGGCGCCCCTCTCCCGGGTGACGTGGGAAAGGGGCGCGCTGGCTGGCGGGAGTGTAACGGGGCTCAGGCGATGACGTAGAACGGGTCGTGGTCCATGACGTGCATCTGGCCGCGCCAGGCGGTGATGCGTCCGCCCTGGGACTTGTTCTCCTGGACCTTGACCCAGGTGATCTCCCGCTGGGCGGCGGGCAGGGTGGTGCCGCCTTCGTAGGTGGAGGCGAAGGGGTATTCGTCGCACGAGGTGCGGCCGGCGCGCTGCATGTCCGCCGGCGCAGTGCGCGGGCAGACCGCGGCCCTGTGCTGGCCCTCAACGGTCTTGTTGATCATCCAGTGCAGGGGCTTGCCGCCATTGGGGTCACCGTAGTGGCCGCCGCGGGCTCGCAGGTTGCGGATGCCCTCGTCGATGCGGGCCAGTCCGACCATGCTCACCCCGGTGGGAACCTCGGGGATGGCGCAGCCGGAGCGGTTGGTGCGGGTGCTGCCGTAGTAGTTGTCGCAGCGGTAGACGGCCGAGGCGTAGGAGACCTTGCCGGGGCTGTAGCCGGGCTTCGTGAAGGTGTACGTGTAGGTGGTCTTCGCCTTGGCGAGGATCTTCTTCGGGGCAATGGTGGTCTTGTAGCCGACGGTGCCGCTCGCGGCGCTGTCGAGGGTGTGGCCCTGCGGGAAGCTCACGGTCGCCTTCGTGCCGCCGCCGGACTTGGCGGCGACGTTGACGTGGACGCCGCGGCCCTGGCCGGTGGTCGTCGCCTTGGAGACCGCCAACTTCTCGCTCCAGTTCGCGGAGTTGGTCTTCAGGGTCATCTGGTGCTTGACGTTGAAGTCCGCGGTGCCCTTGAGGACCGGGCGCCCATTGACGACCTGGATGACGTCGACGTGGACGGTGACCCACTCGCATTCGCTGAAGCGGTTGATCGTGATGCGGTTGATCGTGCAGGTCGCGGCTGCGGCCGGGCTGACTTGCGCGCCCGTCTGAGCCCTGGCTGCGCTGGCGGTCGGTGAGCTGACGGTGACGCGCAGTTCCTGGGTGCTCTGTGGGTCTGCTATGGCGGACGGCGCAGCCGCCGTCACCAGCAGTCCCAGGCCTGCAGCCCCCGTAGCGAACAGGTTTCTCAGTTTCAAGTTGTACCCCCGGTGTTGGTCACATACGACAGGGACACCGATGGTCAACTCGCTTGCCCCCGCCGCGCGTTGACGTCATCGAACCACAGGAAGCACAAAGAGCGCACAGCGTTTTGCTCTGTTTCATGCATAGATGATCTGCTGTCGCACCCTAACGGTCGGAATTTGCCCAGCTGAGGTGCACGTCTCCGGACCAGATGGGCGTGCGATGCCTGGGCCTCCTTTGCACGCAGGCCTGACCGCTCCTTCGGGCTCCCCATCGATCAGAGGGGTATGAGAGCTCGGTCGACGAACGACGTCGACCCGGTGGAACGGCGTCCCGAAGCCCCGATCGCCTTCCACCTCCGCAGTCCGAGGGTGCAGTACGACTTCTCGGCGATCTCCGGATTGCGGCGAACCAAACTCGTGCTGGGTCACGGTCACGGTCAGCGAAATCGCCTTCTGTCCGTACTGAGCAGGCTGCTCGCAGGAGCCTCGACTCCCGCGCCAAGGAATCTTGGCCGTCGTGTCAAGAATCCGGGGTTCGGATGGCTGTGGGGATGTGAACGGCCGTTGCTTCACGGTGAGGCGCTTGAGGCCGCGGATTGGGGTGTCATTCGGTGGAGATGACTGGCGTGGGCGTCGCCGTGTATCTAGTGCTGTTGTTCGCGCCAGGGCTGAGCAGCGTGCTCGAGAGCATCGCCTTCCGCATCCGAGCCGCGGCGAAGGCAGACCTCGTGCGCGCAGAACGGGAGTCGGACGTGCACACGCGCCGGGGGCGCACAAGGAAGCGGGGGCGGCGTGGATGAACAGCAAGGGGTTCAGCGTGCCGAGAAGCTCGGGCTGCTGGTCGCCGAGTGGCGCGGGCAGATGGTTGGCCGCGCCAGCAACCGGCTGCGCACCTTAGGGGTTCCGCCCTCGTGGGCGGATCCCGAGGACGTCGTGCACAACGCCCTCATGAGCGTGTTGGCCCATTCCAAGCCAATCGAGCGGCTGCGCCCCTACGTCTTCAAGGCCATTCAGCATGAGGCGGGGCACGCGGCGCGGCGATACCGCAGCGGCCAGGGGTACGCATCTCTGGACGCGGACGTGCAGTTGGAGACGGCCGCTGTCGCCACCGACCCCTGTGCCGCGGCCGACCTACGCCTGGACCTCGACGAGGCGCTTACTGCTCTGCCTCCCCAGCAGCGCAGGTCAGTGTGGTGCAACAAGGCGCTGGGACTGACCCAGGCGGAGACGGCCGAAGTGTTGGAGACGACGCCCGGGACCGTTGCCACCCACGTCTACCGCGGTGTCAAAGCACTGCGGGCGACTTTGGGGGCTGTTCTGGCAGTGGTGTTCGCCGCCTTCACCGCGGTATGGGTGCGGACTGGCACCCTGCCCATTGACCCCGCCGCGACCGGTCACATGGCGGAGCCAATGGAACGCTGGGTGGCTCGCTGGGGGTGGCCGGAGACCGTCGTGGTCGTCCTGGTCGGCGGATCGCTGACGTGGTTGGCGTACACGTTGCTGAATCGGCAGTACTTGCGGCTGATGAGTCGGCTTCGCGGCAGGCGAGCCGCCGAGCCAGGCACCAAGCCGGGTCCCGAGCCAAGCACCGAGCCGGGTCCCGAGCCAAGCACCGAGCCGGGTCCCGAGGAATCGTTGGTTGTCTGGCAGGGCAGGGACTGGACCGTACGGCAAGTGGCGGGAAGTGAGGCCAAAAAGACGTACCGCTGCCCCGGCTGCACCCAAGCGATCCTCGCCGGCGTTGCGCACGTGGTGGTAGGGCTCAAGCACTCCGGCGGGGATGATCGATGGCACTGGCACCAGACCTGCTGGGACGCAAGAGAACGGTCCAGCGCGAGGACGAGGGGCCCACGGACTACTCCTTCAGCCGAGCGTCGGCATGCCCGATGGTAGCCGGAGGACGGAGTGGTTTTCGGACCGCTCCGGCCACACTGTGTGTTCGCAGGTGGCCGGGTCGGTTACTGACCTTCAAAGCGTGGTGTCGGTAGGGCTGACGGTCCATGATCCCTGCGGTACGCCAAGTGCATGAGGTATGCGCAAGGGGGCGGGCTGACCGACGAACGGCGGGCCTTCCGCGAGAAGTTGCGGTTGGAGGCGGCCGAGCGGTTCCGGCAGGGTGACGAGAACGCGGTCATCGCTCACGACCTGCGGGTCAGCGTCCGGTCGGTACAGCGGTGGCGCAAGGCTTGGTCTCAGAACGGGCCGAAAGCCCTGGCCTCGAAAGGGCCGGCGTCGCTGCCACTGCTCAGCGATGAACTCTTCGCCGCCCTCGAGCGGGAACTACTCAAGGGCCCGGTCGCGCCTGGCTGGCCGGACCAGACCTGGACGCTGTCGCGGATCAAGACCGTGATCGGGCGACGGTTCCACAAGAGCTACACAGTCCAGGGTGTCGCCGCACTGCTCAGACGGCACGGCTGGACCTGCCAGGTTCCCGCCCGCCGTGCCATCGAGCGAGACGAGGCGGCGGTGGCCGGCTGGATGAAGGAGACCTGGCCCCACGTGGAAGGACCGTGGCGGCGCTCGGCGCCTGGCTCGTCTTCGAGGACGAGGCCGGATTCTCGATGACGCCGCCGACCACCCGCACCTGGTCCCGCCGCGGCCACACCCCGGTGATCCGCGTGCGGGGCCGCTCCCGCCGCCGCTTATCGGTGGCCGCCCTGGCCTGCTACAAGGCCGGCGAGTCCTCGCGGCTGATCTACCGGCCCTGCCCAGACGCCCGGCCCGGCGGGCGCAAGAGCTTCTCCTGGAAGGACTACCGCGACCTGATCCAGTCCGCCCACCAGCAGCTCGGCGGCCCGATCGTGCTGGTCTGGGACAATCTCAACACCCACCTGACTGCCGGCATGCGCCGCTACATCACCGACCGCGACTGGCTCACCGTCTTCCAACTGCCGCCCTACGCACCCGACCTCAACCCAGTCGAAGGCATCTGGTCCGTCCTGCGACGCACCACCACAGCCAACCGCGCTTTCACCGACCCCGCCGACCTGATCACCGCCGTCCGACGCGGCCTACGCCAGCTCCAGTACCGCCCCGACGTCCTCGACGGCTGCCTCACCGGCACCGGCCTCCGACGCCAGCCACCATGACGACATCACGCATTCAAGGTCAGTAGCACGTTGACTGAGGTCTCCGCAGGAGTTCGAGGAAGACATGCCGGGAAGCTCCCGGAGCTGGCTACGGTTGGCCTGTGCCGGTGGACTTTTCTTCTGACGAACAGGCGGAGGCGCATGGGATTTTCACTCAGGTGGCCACGCGTCCCGAGCTGGAAGGGTTCTTCCTGGATGACGCGGACCGGGACGTGATTACGCTGTTTCGGTCGGGCGGGCACCGCTTGAGTACGGCGGTGCAGATCGGCAAGGTCCGCTATATCGGCAGGTTCCTCGATAATCCGTTGGCGACGCCGTGGAAGGTCGTAGATGACCTGGCTGGGCAGCTCGGCCTCGAGGATGCCTCCTGTGTGAAGTGGTACTCGGAGCGGCGCAGGATGCCGTACGAGCACGCAAGGAAGATCAAGGAGCAGTGCCAGTTCCAGCCGGGAGTTCCGGAGCCTTCCAGCTCGGACAAGGACGGCTGCTGGCCTTGCGCACTGTCGGCGATGCTGCTCCCGCGTGAGGTACAGCGCAACCACTGTGACGCTGGGTGCGTTCTGTGTCCCAAACGTCGGGTGGTAGAGGCGTGTGAAGCGGACGGGACCCCGGTCGGGTGGCCCGTCAAGACGCAAGCAGGAGGAAAACGGGCATGACGCAGGGGTGGAAGACCGCGGTCATTGTGCTAGCGGCGGTTGGAATCCTCTCCACGCCGCTGATCTGGCTGCTGCATAGTCCCGATTCGGGTGAACTGGCCGGGGCCTCCATTCAGGCCGCCGTCGGCATTGCGGCCCTGGTCTGCGCCCTGTTCCAGCAGCCCTCCAGTGTCGGTCCCGCGGACCGGGCCACCCGGACCGGGAAGGCCATCGGCGGCGGCGTTACCGGCATCAGGCGGCCCGGCGGTAGGGGGCGAGGCTCAGCCACCGTCAAGAACACCGGAGAGGCCAGCGGCGAGAACTCCGTTTCCGGCATCGACTACACGAGCTAGGGACCCGCGCCCGTGGCGAAAGCACCATCACGCAAGGCACGGGACGAGGATCCCGAGCCGTCCGTAACCGTGACGGGCACTGGCAACGCCGCGGCCTCCGACAACGGGACGGCCGTGACCGGCTACCGCGGGCCTGACCCGGGAACCGGCGACACACCCGGAGGCTCGGTGTGCGTGTCCGACACCGCGCCCGCGATCGCCACCAACGGCGCAACGGCCATCACTGGCTACGTCCACACAGTGACGTTGCAGCAGCGCGCTCCCCAGGAACCGGCCCCGTGGCCACACCAGGTCGGCGTCATCCCACCCCGGGCACAGTCCTTCCGGAACCGTGCCGAGGTGAAGCGGCTGCGGACCGCGGTGGAGAGCGGGGGTACGGCGGTGCCGTGCCAGGTCCTGACCGGGATGGGAGGGGTGGGCAAGACGCAGCTCGCCGCCGACTACGCACACACCGCCTGGGAGTCCGGCGAGCTGGACGTACTGGTGTGGATCACGTCGAGCACCCGCACCGCCATCGTGACCGCATACGCCCAAGCCGGCGTCGAGCTGTGCCGGGCCGACCCTGCTGACCCGGAGCAAGCTGCAGAGTCCTTCCTCGCATGGCTTACGCCCAAGCCTCAAGCCGAGCCGTGCCGGTGGCTGATCGTCCTGGACGACGTCGCCGATCCCGCCGATCTTCGCCTGCTGTGGCCACCTGCCGGCCCGCATGGCCGCACCCTGGCAACCACGCGCCGCCGCGACGCCGCCCTCACCGGAGAAAGCCGCCGTCTGATCGACGTCGGCTTGTTCACCGAGGCCGAAGCCGCCTCCTACCTCACCGCCTTCCTCGCCGCGCACGGCCGCCAGGAGCCCGCCGACCAGCTCACCGCCCTGGCATCTGACTTCGGGCACCTCCCCCTGGCCCTCTCCCAGGCCGCCGCCTACATCGTCGACACCCGCCTTGCCTGCGTCACTTATCGCCGCCACGTGACCGACCGAAAAAGGAAACTGGCCCAGCTCCTGCCCGAGCCCAGTGCTCTGCCCGACGACCAGGCCGCCGCCGTGGCCGCCGCCTGGTCCCTGTCCCTGGACCGCGCCGATCAGCTCCGCCCCGTCGGCCTGGCCAAGCCCATGCTTCAGCTCGCCGCGATGCTCGATCCCAACGGCATCCCCCACCAGGCCCTGACCAGCAATCCCGTCCTCGCCCACCTCACGGCCCGCCGGAGGGAACCAGACGCTGACGCCCACGCCCAGAAACCCCCCTCTATCACCGCCGAGGACGCAACCGACGCGCTAGGAGCCCTGCATCGTCTGAGCCTCATCGACCACACCCCGGATACCCCGCACCAGGCCGTACGCGTCCACCAACTCATCCAACGCGCCATGCGCGACCCGCTCGCCCCCGACGAGTACGACGACGTCGCGCGCGCCGCCGCAGATGCTCTCGTTGCCGCCTGGCCCGGCGTCGAATCCGACATCCTCCTGGTCCAAGCCCTGCGTGCCAACACCGGCACTCTCACCCACTACGCCGAAGACGCCTTGTACGAGCCCGGCATCCACAGCGTCCTGTTCTGCACCGGCAACAGTCTCGGGAAAATGGGCCAGGCCAGTGCCGCCATGAACCACTTCGCTCACCTGACCGAACTCGCCCTTCAACGGCTGGGCCCAGACCATCCCGACACCCTCACGGCCCGCAACAACCTCAGTGCCTGGGTGGGTTATGCAGGACACCCAGCCGAAGCGGCCCGCCTCTTCAGCGAACTGGTAACCGACCAGCAACGGGTACGGGGCCCAAACGACCCCGAGACCCTCATCACCCGAAACAACCTCGTCCACTGGCAAGGGCAGGCGGGCGATGCAATCGGTGCCGCGGCCGCCGCCGAAGAACTCCTGGCGCTCCAGCAGCAGCTTCTAAGCCCAGAGCATCCCGACGTTCTCACCAGCCGCAACAACCTGGCTGCCGCGATCGGAGAGTCTGGTGATGCGGCTGCTGCTGCGGCTGCCTTCGCAGAACTGATCCCCCTGCGGGAGCGGGTACTGGGCGCAGTGCACCCTGACACCCTCACCACCCGGCATAACCTCGCCCACTGGCAAGGCATGGCCGGGGACGCGGCCGGCGCCGCGGCCGCACTGACTAAACTGCTGCCGCTGCGCCAGCTAGTTCTGGGCGCGGATCACCCCG
Source organism: Streptomyces sp. NPDC037083 (assembly GCF_055606485.1). Taxonomy (NCBI): domain Bacteria; kingdom Bacillati; phylum Actinomycetota; class Actinomycetes; order Kitasatosporales; family Streptomycetaceae; genus Streptomyces; species Streptomyces sp. NPDC037083. The sequence continues at coordinate 17,955 of NZ_JBVJSQ010000020.1, forward strand.
ACACCCTCACCACCCGGGCTGATATCGCCATCTGGCAAGAAAGAACGGGCGATGCGGCCGGAGCAGCGGTCGCCTTTGCTGAACTACTGCCCGATCTGGTGCGGGTGCTGGGATCGAACCACCCCAACACCGTGTACGTCCGATCTCACCTGCAGGGGGTGGGGGATGCGGCCGAAACTGCCGACGAGCTGTACGCCTTCGCGCTCGCAGAACTGTTCGCTCACCGTGAGCGGCAACTCAGCGCGGACCACCCCAGCACCCCGACATCCCGACCCCCCGAGCGCCCCAACAATTCAGCCTCCTGGTTGGGCCAAGTCCGCCAGAGCGCCAGCTCTCTGTCTCGCTCCTTTCGCCGCTATCTTCAAAGAGCGGACGAAAACGATCGTTCATGAGCGCCAAGATCATCACCGCATGTCCGCAAGCCGGCGATGTAACGCGTCTTCACCGACAAAGCACTTCAGCAGGCTCGCCGGCCGCCCCGACTCTCCCTGGGACGGCGGTCGTAGGCCCTTGGCTCAACCCCCGCGTCGAGGCGCGGTCCGCTACGTCCTTCCGCAAGGCGAGGCATGGGGGCCTTGACCCCTGATTTTGGACACACGAGACACTGGATCCTGAGGATCTGAGAACGGACATCTCGTGGTCATGAAGAACTATCCGCCGGAGTTCAAGGCGGACGCGGTCGCGCTGTACCGGTCGCGGCCCGAGGCGACGATCCGGCAGGTTGCCGCAGATCTGGGGATCAATCCCGAGACCCTGCGCAACTGGGTCCGGGCAGTTGGCGCGAGCCGGCCGCGGGGCCGCCGGGCAGAGGCACCCACCGAGCCGCCCACGCCGCTGGAGGCGGAGAACGCCGCTCTGCGCAAGAAGGTCCGTGAGCTGGAGGAGGAACGCGAGATCCTGCGCAAGGCGGCCAAGTATTTCGCCGGGGAGACACGCTGGTGAACCGCTTCCAGTTCGTTGCCGACCACCAGCGCCGCCACGGCGTGAAGCGGCTGTGCAGCATCCTGGGCATCGCCCGCTCCAGCTTCTACTACTGCCGCCGGACCGCCGAAGATCGGACTGCCCGACGGGCGGCCGACGGCCGCCTCGCCGCCCGGATACGGGCCGTGCACCTCGAGTCGGGCGGCACCTACGGCGTCCCGAGGATCACCGCGGAACTCCGCGAGACGGGCGAGCGCATCAATCACAAGCGGATCGCCCGGGTGATGCGGAGCATCGGCCTGGCCGGGGTGCGGCTGCGGCGCAGGCACCGCACCACGATCGCGGACCCGGCCGCGGCGAAGGCTCCGGACCTGATCGGCCGCGACTTCACCGCGAGTGAGCCGAACACGAAGTACGTCGGCGACATCACTTATCTCCCGCTGGAGGGCGGGAAGTTCCTCTACCTGGCCACCGTCATCGACCTCGCCTCGCGCCGTCTGGCCGGCTGGGCGATCGAGGACCACATGCGCACCGACCTTGTCACCGACGCCCTGGCCGCCGCCGAACGCACCGGCGGCAGCCTCGCCGGAGCGGTCATGCACACCGACCACGGAGCCCAGTACACCAGCCGGGCCTTCGCCGAAGCCTGCCGCCAGGCCGGCGTCCGCCAGTCGATGAGCGTGATCGGCTCCAGCGCGGACAACGCACCCGCCGAGTCCTTCAACGCGACGTTCAAACGCGAGACGCTCCAGGGCCGCAAGCACTGTCCAGCGAGCGCGAGGCCCGCCTCGATGCGTTCGGCTGGTTGCACCGCTACAACACCCGACGCCGTCACTCCCACCTCGGACACCGCAACCCGATCGCCTACGAAGCAGCGTCCCGAACAACACCAACTACGCTGACCCCAGCCGCATAACCCCGTGTCCAGGATCCGGGGTCAAGGCCCTACGCCGTAATCACCCTGCGGATGCCACCTCTTCCGTGGGAACTCAGACCCGTCGTCGTACAAGCTTCAGCAGATCCTTGATGGAGTCCCTGCGCGCCCAGGCGATCAAGACGAGCGGCACGATGAGGATCAGCGGGGTCGCCGCGTTCTCGCCGCCGAAGACGGTCATCTGGACGACGAACGCGCCGACCATCAGCGCGCTCAGCGCGACCGCGGCCACTGACTGCAGCGCTGGGATCAACAGGGCCACCCCGCCGACGAGTTCGAGCGCGCCGATGACGTACATGCCGGTGCTGCCCCAGCCGATCCGCTCGAAGGAGTCGACGGCGTAGGAGTTCGCGATCAGCTTGGGCAGGGCGCTGGCGATGCCGTAGAAGAGGGCGAGCAGCACCTGCACGGTGCGCAGGGCGAACCGAGCACGGCGACCGCGGACGGCGGAGGCGAGGGAGGAAGCGCCGGAGGCGACGGGGGCGGTGGTCTCGGACATTTGGTTCTCCTGTGCTGCGGGGTCATGAGCCGTACGTGCTGCAGTCACAGCTGTAGACCAGGCGTCGCCCCAGAACTCATCGGCCCTCCAGCGCAAGCCATCCGCGCCCGCTGTACCAGTGCCCCCCTCCGGCAGATGTTCCCCACCGGCCGCTCCCGCTCCGGTTCAGCCGGCCAGCGCTGTGGCCGAGCCGGTTCATCGGGGTGGGAGCGTGTGCCTTGCTGGGCTTCGACGCCCGCCGGCTTCGTCAGCGCCCTGTCGCAGCCCTGGGCCGCCGTGTGTTCCGGCAGCCGTGCCTTGCCGATCCCTCGAGAACTTCACGCAGCACGTACGCACCGGCCTCTTCTAGCTCCGCGAGGCGTGTGCGACCCGTCCTGCAAGCCATCAGCGCACCCATCAAGCCCGCCAACTGCCGGCGCTTCTAGCTTTGTCGTGCATACGCGAGGGCCCACTTGCGATGAACCACTCCCCCACCGCCGACATCTTGTGTCCGGCCGTCGCATCGGCCCTGCTGGTGATTACGGCGTAATCACCCTGCACGGACGAGGCTGCCCACGCGGGATTGAGGCCCCACTGAACGGTAGGCACACAACGAAGGGCCGGAGCCCCATGATGCGGGCCCGGCCCTCGCGCGCTGCCAGCAACTCCTGGCGGCTGCCCCTGTGGTGACGGTGATCTCGGATCAGGTGGCGGGGGCGGCCTGGCTGTCCCTGTGCTTGATCAGTAGATCGAGCATCTTGTTGAACTCGTCGGGTGGCATCTTGTAGATCAGGTGCTGCGCGGCGTACACACCGTCCTCGTAGGGGAACCGCTTCGGCTTCTGCTCCCCTGCACTAGCCGTCATCACTTCACCCGTGGAGGCCTGTGCGGGGACAGATGGCGTGGGCTCCCCCGGTCGGCCAGGCGGCTCATCTTCTGTGGCCGTCGGTGTGACCACCACGGGCCGACCACCAGTGGCTGGCTCTGTCTCGGACTCGCTCTGGGCCTCGGGCGGTGAGGTGTCAGTGATTACGCCGTAATCACCGTCCTGATCGTTTCTGGGGCCAGCCTCCGAACTTGTTACAGCTTGCTGGCTTTGAGGCCTGAGCGTGCGCGCCTTCGCTTCTTCCTTGCGGGCACGATCCGCCTTCAGCTCTTCCAGTGCTGCTTCCTGCTCCTCAGCAGGCTTGTTACCGACCGCACGCAGCAGGTCGATGGGTTCATCACCGATGCGTTCTCGCAGCTCGGGGGTGAGATTGAGAAGGGCCAGGCGTTGAGAGACCCATCCTTGGGAGCGGTGGAGGCGCTTGGCGAGTGCTCTTTGGCTTCCGTGGATGGCAAGGAGACGTTGGAGGGCGCGGGCTTCGTCGACCTCGTTGAGGTCTTGGCGGTGGATGTTGGCGACGAGGGCGGACTCCAGGAGTTCTTCGGATGTGGTGCCTTGGTCGTCGCTGACCATGACCTTGATGGTGGGGAGGCCTGCTTCGCGAGCCGCAGCGAGGCGGCTGCTGCCGTCGACGACGATGTGGGTGGTGTCCGGCTCGAGGTCGGCTTCCTTGTCCGGGTTGGCCTTGACGTAGGCGTCACGGTTCATGACCGTGATGGCCACCTTCTGCCCGTGGGTTGCCAGGCTGCCGGCGAGGTCGGTGAGATCACCCAGCGAGGAGCGTGGGTTGTCGGGGTTGACGCTGATGCGGTCGACTGGAAGTTCCGTGGGAGGCGCGATGCCTTCGGTGGGCACTCCTGTGGCTGCGGCAACGGCCTGTCGGCGCGCGCTCACGGGACGCACAGCTCCGCCGAATCGGCCGGCGCCGAGCTGGTCGGCCTTGCTCATGCGATCTCCCTGGCCAGTGCGCGCATGCCGATCGCCTGCTGCGATTTGGGGGCGTACGACAGCAGTGGCTGCTTCATGCGGACTGCTTCCTTCTGCTCTTTGAGATCGCCGATGAGCCCGACGACCCGTGGATCCTTTATGTCGACCCATCCCTGCAGTGAGGATGTGGCGATGTAGCCGCGGCGGGAGTCGTAGAGGTTGACGACGATGCCGAGGTAGTCGATGTCGACCTGAAGGTCACCGCGCAGGTCGTCGATCTGTGTGGTGAGGAGTTCGTAGGCGTCGGCTGAGCTGTCCTCTGCCTGCACCACGATCAGGGCACCGGACTGGCCCGGCTTTTCGCCGTCGCGGCGGCGGCCGTAGTAGGCGGCGGCGTCCATGCTGAGGCCGAGACTGGGCGGGCAGTCGACGAGGATCACGTCGTAGTCGGCTTCGAGGGGCGCGAGCGCGCGTTCCAAGGCGGCTTCGCGGGCCCGTACGGCTGAGAGGCGCACGTCGAGCAGGAAGGCGTCGTTGCAGGCGGGCAGAAGGTGGAGGCGTCCGCCGAAGGTGTTGTCATCGATGGAGACGATGAGGTCGCGGAGGTCGCCCTTGGGGTCGCCTGCCATGTGGTTGGTGAGGCTGTCGCCGTTCATCGGCAGGGGTGCGGCGCCCAGTTGGTTGCTGAGGTGGCACTGGGGGTCGAAGTCGACGAGCAGGACGCGCAGTCCGAGTCCGGGCAGGTTCTCGATGTCGAGCGGGTCGCTGGCCGGTTCGACGTCCGGGTGGGCGTCGCTCTCCTGCAGGGCCTTGGCGAGGGCTTTGGCGACTCGAACGGAGTGCAGGACGTTGGAGTCTTCGGCGAGGGCTTCGCCAACGCCAGCGGTGATCGCTGTCTTGCCGACGCCGCCCTTCTGATTGCAGACGATGATGCGGCGGGTGACGGTGGGACGTTCGATGTCGGGTGCCGGGTTGGTGTCGAGCCAGAGTTGGACGGACTGGGCGAGGCCTTGGATGAGGGAGACGCCACGGTCGGCGGCAACCCGTCGGAACTCTTCCCAGTGACCGGGCGGCAGGAAGGTGGAGAAGGAGTCGGCTCCGGCGGTGTCGACCGGTGCGGTGGCCGAGGCAAGGCTGCACCAGTCGTTGATGCCCTGTTCCACGGCGATTTGGATGTCTACGCCGTGTTGGGCCGTTCTGATCTTGAGGTTCTGCCGGAGCCATCCCGGCAGTTTGGAGACGACCTTCTCGCGGTCGCTGGAGGTGGCTGGCGAACTCATGGAGACACCATACTAACGCCCATGATCAATAGCAGCATCGACACGTTACCTAGACCAACTTGATGCAGTGAGAGCACGGCCGACAAGCGATTACGCCGTAATCAACTCCCCCACCGGCGCCGTCCCCTCCCAGCCGGCCTGCGCGGGTTCGCCATCACTCCCCCACCGCCTTCCCGGTTCCTCACCGCGACACCGGTTCGCCTACGGCTCAGGCCGGTGACCTGCTGGCAGCGCCCTCTCAGAATCCTGGGCGAGGAACGAAGCTCGGCCACCACTGGGGCACGCCCGCGGGGCATCAAGGAGTGGCGGCACCTTCCCAGAAGACGGAGATGACGCACCAGACAACGCCCAGGAGCGCGACCGTCAGGGCCAAAGCGTGGAGAAGGGGACGGCTCCCACAAACGGCGCCCATCGCGCCCCAGACCAGCAGCAAGACCGCCCAGAGGTCGGGATGAACAGCCAAAGCAGGAAACCGCCGTTGGCCGCGGTGTTCACCCCCACATCGCAGGCGTTCCACAACCTGCCCAGGAGCATGGCTGTAGGCACCGCGAGAGCCAGCCCCGCCGCTGCCCCCAGACACCCCATGCAGCCGACGACTCGCCATAGAACCCCCTCCCCCGTCCTCTTTCGAAAGCAGCGGAGGCGTCGCTCGTCACGGCCCTCCCCCAGTCCGTCAACGCTGGTCGACCGGGACAGGATATTTAGTTATCTTAAGTAATCACCCGATCTGCCGGACGAAATCTGAGACCTCACGACATCGTCACCCTCACCTCAATCGGTCGGGCTGGGCTGCGTAGGGCGCAGATTCTGCCGACCAACCTGGACGCTGTGAGCTGTGCTCGGCTCCTTGTGCAGACAGGCTCACTATGAGCCGAGGAATCGTCTGACAGCGGCGGCGAACTCCGCAGGGACGGTCTCGTGGACGGTATGTCCGGCCGGGAGTTCAACTAGCTGTACACGGCGGCGCCGTGTCGCCATGTCCTTCGCATGCTCGGCGCTGAGGACCGTGCTGCGGCTGCCGCGGATGAGCAAGACCGGGCAGTCGCTGGTGAGCCAGTCGTCCCAGTGGTCCCCGTTGAGATTCTCTTGTGAGTCGTTCATGTCCTTCGGGTCGAAGGCAAGGCCCCAGCCGTCGGGGTACTCGCGTACGGCGTCCGTAACGTAGCGCGCTGATGGGCCGAGCATGTCCAGCAGCTCGCTCCGAGTGGGTGCTCGGTGCGGCCAGGACAGGCTGAAGGAGAGGTCGCCATCAACCTCGGCGCCAATGTCTTCGATGATCAGTGTTCCGACCAGACCAGGGTGCCGGGCGGCGAGTTGGTAGGCGTTCACGCCTCCGAGGGAGTGGCCCAATGCGGCAGCACTATCGATCTTCAGATCTCTGAGCACGGTCGCAGCGTCCTCGACATAGCCGGCGCGGGAGAAGTCGGCGGGCCGCTCGGAGTGTCCGTGCCCACGCTGATCGAGGGCGATGACCCGCCAGGATTCCCCCCAGTTCCTGAGCTAGACGTGTGAAGGTGCGGCCCTCTCCGAAGTGTCCGTGCAGAGCCAACAGAGGGCGGCCCGGACCACCGAAACCAAGGAAGGAGAGGTGACGCCCAGCCACCATCGTGGCCGCTCTCTTCGGTTCGATCGGGATCGTCGACGTCATGGTGGCCAGTATGTGTTTATCGCTTCCGCGCTCTGCAGTTGGGGAGGATGCCAGGTTCAAGACCAAAGCAGCTCATCGCCACCCAGGGGCCATCGGACAGGCCGCAACCGCCTTCCTCCTGGAGCAGCTCGAGGACGCACCTCCGGAGCATCCCGGACACGAGCGTCGGCTGCACGGGGTGTCGCCCATGAGGGAGCTAAGCAAGGGTTTCCAGCCCAGGCGACCGGTCCGGAAGCAAGAGGTGCCAGTCGGCCGCGTCTGCGCCACTACACCTGAGTTCGCATGTACGGCTGTGCCGTGCCGTGATCATTAGATGTTGGGGTGCCGTGGCGGGGTGATTACGTCGTAATCACTGCACCCGGCAGCGATGGGCAAGTCCTCCACTGGTGCGTGTGCCAGCTGGCTCGAGCAACGCCCGGACAAGCGCAAGGAGATCGCCTACCCGTCATCGACACGCGGTGTTCCCTCTGCCCGTAAGGACGCGTACGTCATCCCGACCGGTGGGCATGCGCACCCGCAGCTGCTGTCCTGTCTCATTGAAGTTAGTCGTCTGCATGGCGCTGACCTGCGTGGACTGGATTGCGTGAGACGCGCGGACTCGGTTCGTTGAGACAGACTGCGTCTGTCCATCTCATTGACCTCAGTTGATCAAGTTCGCCTGAGACGACGTCGATGCAGTGTGGCCGTGCTATCCGCCGACGCCGCTGGTTAATTCCCAGGTCAGCAGCTTGCTTCGACTGACAGGCTCAGTGCCACGTCGATGGATGCGTTAGTGGTCCGAGCCCGTGAGCCCTGGGAAGACCTGGCCCAAGTGCCGCTGTCGTTCGCCCCGTCGGGCGGTGTGAACGTCGTGGTCTCCCCCCGGTCCGGGCTGTGCGCGGTGGGCTGGGTCGGAGTGGTAGCTCTGGGCGGATCAGCGATCGTGACCGCGCCGAGTGAAAGTGCCGCCGTGATCGTTCGTGGCGCACTCGGGAGACTGCCGGTTGAGGCCGTCGTGGATAGCGCTTCGGTCCGGGAGGCTCTTCCGGTGGCTCGGGTGCTCGGGCCAGCGGCGCTGTCCTATGTGTCCCCAGCCAGTTTCCGGTCGGTGGAGGCTGGCGCGTTGACGGTGGAGCAACTGTCAGCTACTCACCCGGATTTGCGGATCCTGGCACAAGTGGCTGGTCATGAGGACGCTGGTGAGGCTGCTCTGGACGACATCACATCGCCCGCGTTCGTGGTTCGCGAACATAGCCAGGTGGTTGCTGCTGCGGGATATCTGATCTGGCCGAGGCGGACGGCCCATATCAGCGTACTGACGGCGCCAGAAGTGCGAGGGCGAGGACTGGCACGAGTGACGGGCTCAGCTGCGGTCGCTCATGCCCTTGCCGCCAGCCTGCTCCCGCAGTGGCGCGCCCCCCTCCCGCCTCCCGCCGTGTTGCGGCCGCATTGGGCTTCGAGGAATTGGGCACCCAACTCAGCATCGAGATCGCTTAAGAGGATCGGTGTGGCGGGGCTCGGTGGGGATCAGTAACGGTAGTAGGGGTGGAACAGGCTCCGTCTGCGGGCGCACGAAGTAATCCGGGGAGTGCCGACGCCGCTCCCGCTCACCGTCATGCCAGTGCAGCCAGAACGACTGCGAGCCGATCCCCACCAGGTTGGGATCGAAGTCCATCAGCAGCAGTCGGTCCCGCTCCAGCCACGACTCGAAGCCGACGTGCCGCCCGGTCGTCACCGCCCAGTACCACCTCGGGAAGTGAAGCTGACCGCGCGACCGCCAGAACGTACATCCTCGAACCGGTCCGTCACGCAGTCCCGCAGCGGACGCCGACGACGCCCGTGTACCGCGTCCACGTACGACAACTCGATGCACGGCGCTCCGCCTGATCCACCCCGTCTGGTACAGCAATCCAGCACCCAGCGCCCTCAGCGCGCGACCAGGTTCGCTGAGACAGAAGCCCGAACGACTCGGTTCATTGAGAAAACGGCTCGATCGAGTGAGACGGGACAGCTGCTACCTCTCTATGCAGCTTCATCCGTTGCTTCTCCATGGAGTGATTACGGCGTAATCACTCCTGTCACCGATCAGGCCGGCCGAGCGTCTCATGAGCAGGCGAATGAGCGGCGCGGAAGCGGCCTGCCAGGGCTGCCACGAGGGGCCCGCAGGAGACACCGTCGAAGCGCGGAGCTTGTCGGAGACATCCTCACTCAACCTGGCCGAAGGTGGGGGCGCCGGGGGAGTAGCCCAATGCGACCGCGCTTTCGCTCGCCACTGAACGCGATCAAGCGATGTCGAACGGATTCGCCTTCCATCGGCTACTGGCCCTGGTTGGTCCTGGGAGTGACTGCGCAGGGTGGTGGGCCGATCGACACCGAGAGGGCCGCGTGGGATCGGCCCGGATGTAGGCCTTCGTCAAGGCGGGGGAGAGGAACCGAGAGATCGCCGTTGCGCTGGTGAGCGAGCGGCCGGTGGAGGCGTGGCGAGGGCCTGGAGCAGGCGGGACCAGGCAGGGGCCCTGTCTGAGCGAGACGCTGGTGACCCGGCTGGAGCGCGGCCGCTGGCGGACGGCTGGATCTCAGTGGTGGACGTTGGCGCGGGTCGAGATGTTGAGTAGCCGGATGTCGCAGTTCTCCTGTGTAGTCGAGGCCGTGTGGCGTTTGCTGACGTGGCCTGGCTGCAGCTGAGACGGGCCAGTCAGGCGTGCCGTCGAGTGGGGCGACGATTCGGCCGAGGTGTGTGAGAAGGAGATCTGGCCGGGGGTAAGGGAATCGCGGGGGAGACGGGCCGGCTCATAACCGGTATCGCCCGACTTCGTCAGCAGCCGCACTGCCGCCCCTGGCCTGGGTCTGGATGATTGAGCAATGTCGGGGGACTTTTCTGGATGACGCACAACAGTCCGCATAGTCCCCGAGTGCAACGTCGTCGCAGAAGGTCTCCCAGAACCCGCTGCCCGCGAGAGCGGTCCCGTCGATGCTTGCGGCGAGCTCGCGCAGTTCTTCCGCCACCTTGTCAAACCCCTCCTCGTCGGTGTCCGCATAGAACGGGAAGCGTGCGATGACGGCCGCGATGCATCGGCTGAAGGAGTCGAGGTTGCGGTTCACGTGATGGATCCGCGATGGCTCGACAGCGGAGGTGCACCACCTGACCAGGGGCCACGTCGACGGCGATACGTCAGAACAGCCCACTCGTCTCGATGGCGACCAGCCGTCGTTCACCGATCCCGCCGAAGTACACCGGCTCGCTCAATGGCCGGTACCTATATCCGATTAACCCGCCTGAAATACCGCTCTCCCTGAGATCAACAGCGATATGAGCAGGCACCTAGGGTGACGCTGCTGCAGCGATCAAGAAGAGCTCGGGCTTCGGCAACTGCGACAGGGGCTGACTCACGGGAAGATCCCTTCACGATGAGCTGCCCTGCAACACCGCCCGCGAGGCTGGCACCTCTCATCAGGCCACCGCCCCCAACATGATCTGTTCGAGTTTGGTACTGACAAACGACGGGTGGGCCAAGAGCCAGCCGCCGTCATGACGCTGGTGGTGCCGCGGCGCGGAGGATGGGGTTGTAGGCGGGTGCGGGTATGTGGAACTGGTCGGTGCTGTAGTCGCCGAAGCTCCCCGCTTCCGCGTGCAGTGATTACGGCGTAATCACTGATGTCACCGATCACCCCGACCTGGCACCTCATGAGCAGGCGAATGACAGGCCGCACCGACGTGGCTCGGCGGGTTACCTTGACGACATCAGTGGTGAGGAGCCTGCGAATCTCTGTGTCGGCGAAGGTGTGCTTCGTCTCGGTGATCTCTTCGCAGTGAAGGCATTCAGGTTCGGCGTGAGTGATTACGGCGTAATCACTCACGCCGCAGACCACCTTGCCTTGGCCTGTCTGGGACGGCTGGCGTGAGAGTGATCGTGATGCCAGCGCTCGAGCGCTGGGACCAGCTCCTGCACCCGAACCCGAAGGGACCTGCGATGACCGGCCCGCACCACACCGGAGAACTGAGGACGCGATTCAGCATGCCGACTCGCCGGCCTGGTCCGTTCGCTGGGCGGCAGCTCGCGAGTTCGGACAAGATTGAAGAATTGGCGAACGTCATCCACCGTCTTCTTCTTGGACGCCCAGGACACCTGGGCAGAAAACGGCCGGGGCCTTGCTCAACGCAAGACGTCGTCGGCATGCGGTATGTCCTGCTCGTCTACAGTCACGCGGCGACCTACGACGCGGTGGATCATCTCGGTGCGGCCCTGAACGGTGATCCTGAGTGGATGACGACGGAAGGGGCGGACCGGCTGATCAAACAGTTGCGCGAGCTGGCGACGGACGAGGAACACAGGCGTCCGCGACGAAGCCCAGCAGATCATGGCGAGTCTGCGGCCGCGCGAGGAATGGGCGTCAGAGGCCGACTCATGATGTTCGGTTGATCAGGGTCGGCTGGGCCACACTCGACCGGAAGTCCGGGCCACCTCAACCCGGACCACTGGCTGTCTGCACTACCCGATGGCCCCTTGGAACCGGAAAAGTGGGGCCAGTTCAGGCATCTGGCACAAGTTCCGTGACGCGATCACTGTCCGTGATATCGGAGGCGTGTGGTGAGATGGCGGGACTTCAATCGTCCCCCTCCGGAGCCCTGTTCCCATCCCTGATCCCCACGGGGGATTGCGCGTAGAAGGCGCCTCGCACGGGCCACTCGCCGGATACCGGATGGGGAGGTGCTTGGCTGTTGTCGCGTCGGCCCGCGCGCTTGGATCGGCCGAGGACGACTCCGGCCAGGACCAGGGCCAGTCCGCACAGTTGCTGCACAGTCACCACTTCTCCGGCGACCGCTGTGCCGAGCAGCACGCCGGTAACGGGGTTGAGCAGCCCGATCAGTCCGACTGTCCCCGCGGGCAGGTGTTGCAGCCCGGTGAACCAGGCCGCGAAGGCCAGCGCGGTGGCGATCAGGGCAACGTAGCCGAACGCGAGGAGCGTCGGCGTTGAGAACGCGGGCGGAGGGCCCTCCAGGACTGCCGCGACCGGGAGCAGGAACAGACCTCCGGCGGTGAGTTGCCAGGCGGTCGAGGCGAGCACATCGGCGCCTGCGCCCCACCGTTTGGTCAGGATGTGGCCGAAGGACGACACCATCATGGCGGCGGCCGAGGCGAGGACTCCCGGCACGCTCACCCCTTCCACACCGGTGAGCAGCATGAGACAGACCCCGCCGAGTCCGATCGCGGCGCCGGTCAGGTGAGCGATGCCGGGCCGCTCTGACACCAGGGGCCAGGCGATGAGCATCATTGTCAGAGGGGACACGGCCATGACGGTCGAGGCGACGCTCGTCGGAAGCAGCTGGGAGGCGGCGTAGACGAGGACGAAGAACACGCTCATGTTGAGCAGCCCGAGCACCGCGGATCGCCACCACCACGCGCCGCGCGGCCGCTGCCTGCGCAAGGCGAGCAGGGCGAGACCGGCGGGCAGCGCCCGCAGGGCGGCCCCGTAGAGCGGGCGGTCGGCCGGCAGGAACTCGTGGGTGACGAAGTAGTTGGTCCCCCAGGCCACCGGCGCGACTGCGGTCAGTGCCGCCCAACGCATATTGGCTTCCATGGAAGACAATATAACTTCCCAGGAAGCTATCCTGGTGCGCATGGAGCACAGTGAACCGCTGGACCGCGTGGCCCGCATCCAGGCCGACTGGCGCCGCGAGCGGCCCGACCTCGATGTCAGCCCGCAGGGAGTGATCGGCCGACTGCACCGCCTGGCCGACCGGCTCACCGAGGAACTCTGCCTCGTCTATGGCCGCTACGGCCTCGGTGAGGGAGAGTTCGACGTCCTGTGCGCCCTGCGCCGGGCCGGGGAGCCCTACGAGCGGGCACCGGGCGAGCTCGCCGCGCACACCATGGTCACCACGGGCGCGATGACGAAGAGAATCGACCGCCTGGAGCGAGCCGGACTCGTCACCCGCCGCCGCTCCGACGACGACCAGCGCAGCCGGATCGTCGCCCTCACCAGCCCCGGACGTGAACTGATCGACCAGGCGTTCACCGACCACATGCGCAACGAACGTCACCTGTTGGATCTGCTGAGCCCCGCCGAGGCCAAGTCACTCGAAACGCTGCTCACCAGCTGGCTCTCCCGCATGGATCATCCGCGTATTCCTGGCAGCGAGTAACAAGCCCCTTCCGGCCCGCGACCAGCGCTTTGAAGGTGTCAGACGGCAGCTCGCAGGCGATCTCGCTCATGACGGCCGAATCTCCGCCGTCACCCGTCCGAGGAGCGATTCCGGGCGATCTCACCAACCCGCTCACAGAGACCAACAACTACAAGGCGTAACCGGGTCGCGGAATTTGTGCCGGACTCCAGTTCAGACCGTTAATGCCACGGTAGGCGACATCCATATGCAAACAGGGCACCGAGGACATGGTCGGCACCTGCCCCGCTAGCGGCCAGTCGTTGACAAGGCGGCTCGGGGCAGCTGGACGGGACAGTAGCCATAGGCCGGGGGAGCGGAGCAGTGGGGCCTTCTGCTGGAGTGATTACGACGTAATCACTCCAGTTCCTGATGGTCGCACAGGGCGTGGGGCTCGAAGTGGGGGAGTACTGCCGTATTTGGTCGAGCCAGAACATCACGTCCTCGTCGTCATCCAATCCGCTGCGCTTTAGGAGTCGATGCCCGCTAGAGCCGTGAAGGCATGCCTGCGGAAGGCCTTCTCCTCCGTCCGGAGTTCTGCAGCGGACCCGACCGTTGCCTGTCGGGCAGTGAGCAGAACTGCTCGGGCGCTATGGCGCACCAGCTGGTCCGGGTTTGCGAGATTGGTCGGGACTGCGGCACGCAGACTCGGCGCCTGATGAGGATGGATCGCGGGCGGATGTCCCGGCTGGGGCAGCTCAGTACCTGGGTAGCCATCGGCTTGTAAATGCTTGTTGTGAGCAACCTGAGCCCCGAAAAGCCAAATAGTGGACATGCCACACAAAAAGCGACTCACAGAATGGCCCCTTGGAGGGGCCAACTCCAGAGAGTCGGCATGATTCGACCTTGGGCACCACGACAGGCCGCCAGGGGCGCGTACAGGCCTTTTCCCCCTCCAGCTCCCTGCAGGGCTTGCCACCCTGGGGAACCGGCGGGACGTCCCCGTCCTCGGGGCGCCACTGGCCGAGCTGGCCCAGCACGGCCCCTTCGCACCCGTGTGGCGCCCTGGCGACCCCGACCAGCGAGTCCACAAAACCGTGCCTGGCTTCGGCAGACATCACGCGCGGCCGCCCACAGACGACGGCAGGGTCTGTACTCCGCTTCGCCCACAGCCCCTCCGTAGCCAAGCCGTCGGCCACCAAACCAGCACGGATGCGCCCCTTGTCGCCCTGGTCAGCCGCATGTCCGAACGCCAGCGGCCCGGTCGAAACTCCATGAGGAGCACCACGAGAAGCGCCAGGAAGGCACAAAGAAACAAACTCAGGGCCGTTCGTTTGACAGAACCGCTCGTTGGCCGTCCACACCGCTTCGCCTGCACATCAAACCCGTGTCGGTGATTGATCGCGAACTGGCGGTTCGCGGTGGGAGCGGGTTGTAACCCACCGTGCTGTGTAGCCGACACCCGCCAGTGCGGTCGTACCTGCGGCGGTGAGGGCGAACAGGTGGGCTGGTGAAGTGTGGTCGACAATGACGCCGCCCAGGAGGGTTCCGAGAGTGCCGCCCGCGAACAGGATGCTGGTGTTCCAGGTGAACGCCTCCCCGGCCGACTGTTCAGGGGCGCGTCGCCCCAGCAGTTCGGACTGGATGGTCAGCCAGGCTCCGATCAGACCGCCGTTGCACACGAGTGCTATCGCCAACACCCATGTGTGGGTAGCTGCGGCCGCTGTCGCCAGTGACAGTCCGAGTCCGAGGGCAATGTGCGGCAGGAGAGCAGTTGGCCTGCGGGTGGCGCTTCGGCCGTACAGGATCCCGCCGCAGGCACTGGCGAGGGACCAGATTCCCAGCAGTGTCCCTGCTCGGCCCGCGTGCCCGCTGGCGGTGGAGAGACCAATCACGGCGAGTTCGACTGCGCCGATCAGCAACGCACCCAACCCTTGGAGGGCGTACAGGGGCCGCAGGAGACGCCAGGGCAGGAGTGGTCTCCCGGGTGCACTGGCTGCCGGTGGCCGTTTTCCGCGCGGCTTCTCGGTGCGTGTCAGTGCCCATGCGGTCCAGGCCACTCCCGTTGCCAGCACACCAGCTGCGACTGCCAGGGCCATGGAGGCGGAATTGGCGGCAGCGATCACTCCGACGAGCGCGGGCCCCGCGGCGAACGCCAGATCCACGACGGCCACGTCCAGGGCGAAGACGGCCCGCTGACGGGAGGGTTCAGCAATCCGGCGACCCAGCGCTGCGCGCGTCACTCCGCTGACGGGCGGCAGACTCGCGCCGGCCACCGCCGCAAGGACTGCGGCCAGGAGGGGGGCTTGTGCGGAGGCGGCCGACATGACGGCGACCAGGAGCACCGCGTGCAGCAGTCCGGACGTCAGCAGCACGAGGTGTGCGCTGCCCCTGTCCGCGCGGCGGGCCAGCGCTGGCCCCGCGAGCGCTCCGCACACCCCGTAGGCGGTGGCCGTGGCGCCAGCCCATGCGAACGACGTGCCGTGCGACTGCACCATAAGGATGGCCAGGACGCTCATCCCCAGCCCTGTGCGAGCTGCCAAGGATGCCGTCAGGACGGCAGCCACGCCTCGAGTGCGCAGCACATCGGCGAACATCGATTCCTCTTCAGTGGGTAGGTGCCATAGTGTCTTATGGTTGCAACATGAGCGAACTTAGCCAGCGGCATGTAGCAAGTCAAGCCACGGAAGGCGCCTACATTGAGACGCCGGTCGAAGTGGCTCTGGCTCTGGCCAACGCCATCCCTGAGGTGGCAGGGCCTTCAGGGATGGCGGATTTCTTCGCTGCCTGCACCCCCCTGCTCAAAACTCATCAGGTGGACGGGCCTCTCACCGAGGAGGCAGAACTCGACCTGCTCGACACCGCCCAGCGCATCCGGGCAGTGGCCGCCTCACGCGACCCCGAGGAGGTGGCTGAACGCCTCAACCGGCTCCTGGCATGCTGCACGCCCTCGCCACAGGTGGTGCGGGTCAAAAAAACGTTTCAGTTGCGCTACGCGGCCGACGGGACCAGTGTGCTGGACTGGCTATCAGCACACGTCGCCATGGGAATCGCACAGTTGGTCTGCGAGCAGGGCTGGCAAAGGCTACGCATCTGTGCGGCGAGCGGATGTGGGCGGATCCTGGTCGACACGACCAAGAACCGTTCCCGCCGCTACTGTTCGCCCACCTGCGCTAGCAGAACCACGGTCGCAGCGCACCGCGCACGCGTCCGAGCACAGACTCGACCGCCGGCATAGGAAGACGCTGACGTTCTCCTGTGCTTCGGGACGAACCCGTAGGCCGGTGAAAGCAAAGCGTCCCTTCCTGACGGACACCGCCGGGACCATCACTCCGAGGGCCCCGGCAGCCCCGCGCACCTGCCGCCCGGAGTCAACAGGCGAGTCCGTCACCGCACGAAAACACAGACCAGGACACAGGGAAAGGCCCCTGGCGGCTACCTCGCGTGGACGGAGCGGCCAGGAGTGTCGTTGTCTGGGGTCAGGCGCGACCAGCTTGATACCGATGGCCAAGCACCCCAGGCGTTCCTTCTCCGGCGGGGTAGATGCTCCGGATGCTGGCCAGTTGCTCCTCACGGGTCGCCTCGGGGTTCACCTGGGAGGGCCCTTCGGCGTCCAGGAGTTCCTCGAACGAGGCGTATTCGGCGACCCGTGTCACCTGGGTCAGGCATGACCGGTCGGTGTTCTTCACGGCGAACCTGATCAGGTCACCGGCCGCCAGGCCGTCGAACTTCGGGTACTTCACCCGTACTTCCCGGGTCTTGCGGCCTGCGGCCACGAGGTCGAAGTACTGGGGGTACAGGTTCAGCTCGATGACGCGGGCTGAGGTGGCGCTCATGTAGTCGGACTCCCTGTGGGTACGGACATCAGCCGCGACAGCTCCGCAGCCTAGTACGAGCGGAAGAAGTGTCGGGGATGGGAGAGCAGCAGTTCCGTCAGGTTCAGCAGGCGGTCAGCGAACTGCTCCACGGTGCCTGGCCACTTCCGGGTGTCGAGCATCCAGGGTTCGGCGCCTGCGGGCAACGACGCCTCCCCGGAGCGGATGAGGCTCTTGGAGAGTTTTGCGCCCGTCTCGGCGACGATCATCGGGCAGAACAGCCGCGCGGGCAGCTGGCCCGGGGTGAGGCCCACGGCTTGGTGGGCGCCGTCGACCAGAAGGCTCCCGGGCATCCAGTCGGTGCCCTTGACCATCACGTGCAGGACGCCGGGCTCCGCGAGCGAGGCGAGCTCCTTGACCATGTTCCGGTACAGGGTGGCGAGGTCGAGATAGCCGCCGCCCGTGGGCGTGATCGTGGCCGTGTAAGGGCCGTGATGCAGGCAGACCGCCGACACATGGGCGACGCCTGGGCCGGCTAACTCGACGCGGGTGCGCTGCGCGTACTTCTCCGCTCACGCAGGAGTGCGGGCAGGGCACCCGCAGATGCGGCACCCCGGTGGAGGGTGCCAACCACAGGCCGGCAGCCTTCAGATGGGGCAGAACCCGCAGCCACGTCTCCCGGAACTGGCCGGTTGCCTGCTGCTGCGAGTAGGTCTGCACGCCGTACGGCACGCCCAGTCGCTGCGACAGTGCGTCGAATAAGGGGCGGTAGAGGTCGCCGACCAGATGGGCGATGCCGTCCGCGCCGAGCGCCTGGGCGTAAGCCCGCTGGTAGCGGTGACCCGATGCAGGGTCGGTGACCAGCTCGAGCGGCGCGTTGTCCAGTGCCGAGAACCGGACCTCCACGGGCAGGCCGTGGCGCTCATGAAGCCGCGCGGCCGTGGCGAACGCCATCGACTGCACCAGTGAGGTACCGGCGTGGGGTGCGCCGTTGATCTGCGTGCCGACGACCAGGGCGATTCGCTGCGGCTTACTGGCGCGGATGCGCGGGGCCAGGACGTCCTCGACGTCCGTCAGGGCGTTCGCGAGGACAGTGTTCGGGCTGATGAGTGTCACGGTGTTACCTCGTCTCGTGTCGGTGACCTGCTGGCTGCGTGGGCCGGGCTGGTGGACGTGGACGGGCGGGGGACAGGTCGGTGGAATCGGATGCCGGGCCGGCGGCTGGTGACCGTGGGGGAGGGGCGGGCGGGCCGTATCGCCTGGTTGCGGCTCGCGATCAGAGGGCTGTCAGGCCTTTCGGGACAGTCCATCGGCAGTGGTGCGGCGTCGGTGAGGACGGGCATGCCGAGGTCGACGAGCTGGGGACGTTACGGGGAGGTGCTGTTGGTTGGCGGCGTTCGGGGCTGCCTGAGCGTCAGTGCTCGGGGGGCGCTGGTGGGCGGCGTACTCCTCGGCCGGCCAGGAGCTACACGGACCTACGGCGGGGAACTGCATTCGTACCGTGCGGGCATGCGGGATTGTCGCAACCATCAGGCGTCACTGCCGTTTACGCGCTGGTGGATGTCGATGAGGGTGGCGATGGCGTCGAGGCTGTCCGCCTCGCCGACCCACTGCCCGAGCGCGGTGAAGACGGGGATCTCGTTGCGGTCGGCGTCGAAGATGACGCAGTAGTCGCCGTAGCGGTCGATCACCATGTCCCTCAGTACCGGGATGAGTGAGGTGTCCAGGACCTTCAGGGCGTCGACGGTGAGCCGGGCGGGCTAGCCGGGGGTGGGCGGCTGGACGAGGGTTCCGGTGACGCGCAGCAGGTCGCCGGGCTGGATGCCGTTCAGCACCTCGTGGGTGATCCGGGGTTCGCCGCTGGTGCAGGTGACGACCGTGTCGGGGGCGTCGTCGGCGAGCGCGTCGATGTCGGCGGGGCGGACAATCAGGTCGAAGGTGGCAGCCCCAAGGCGCGGGCCGGGGGCGGGTATCGCGTCGACCCAGCCGTCGACGGCGCAGTACGTGGTGTCCATCAGTTGGCCTCCGTCAGGGTTTCGGTGGGGCGAAGGGAGCGGGGTCGGGTGGTGCGCTGGGCGATGTCCAGCAGCTCGCGGTTGCGCCGCTGCTGTGCGGGCGTGAGCGGGCGGGCCTTCGCGCCGTGGCGGTGCCAGAGCGGAGAGGCCGGCGGCTCGGGGTAGGCG
The DNA here is from genome assembly GCF_055606485.1 of Streptomyces sp. NPDC037083. NCBI lineage: Bacteria > Bacillati > Actinomycetota > Actinomycetes > Kitasatosporales > Streptomycetaceae > Streptomyces > Streptomyces sp. NPDC037083. The sequence continues at coordinate 37,109 of NZ_JBVJSQ010000020.1, forward strand.
AGGGCGTGGTCGACGTCGCGGTCGGTGCTGCTCATTGAGGTCCTCCAGGTGGAGGTTCAGGCGTGGTCGCCTTGGCCCTTGGTCTGGGGCTTCGGCGTGGGGTCGGAGGCGTACCGCCCGCGGCAGGCCTCAGCGGGGTTGGCGGTGATCCAGTGCTCATCGCATGCCTTGTGCACGGGCTCACCGGAGTGCGAGCGCATGGGCGTGGGCTGGTCGCACAGCGTGCAGGCGAGGTCCTGCCAGCGGTCGAAGTGCTGGCCGTCGCGCCAGACCAGCAGCTCACCGGGAGCCGGGATCAGGCCCGGCTCGAACGGCGGCTTCTCCTTCTTCGTGCGTCCCTTGCGGGTCACGGCCGGAAGGCGAGCAACTGCTGGAACACGCAGTCCAGCAGACCCTCGGTCGGCTTCCATGACCCGAGTTGGCCGGTGGCGGGGACGGGCAGCGGCAGCTCCTGGACGTCCTGGAGGACCAGGTGCCACATGCCGGCCTGCGCCCACGGCGTGCAGGGCTCGGAGCCCTCGGGGTCCTGATGGCAGTCGACCAGGCACGCAATGCCGATCACGGCTCCGGTGGCCAGCTCGCGGCCGCGGATCGTGCGGGCGATCAGCGGGACGCGCAGGGCGGCCCGGTCGATCCGCTGGCTCGCGTGCAGGAGCATCCAGCCACGCCAGCTCCAGGGCTGTGGGCGGTTCTCGATGCCCTTGGCGCCGGTCAGGATGCAGGTGGCGTGGGGCTGCTGGACGCTGATGCCGCGGACCCAGTCGCCCTCGGGCAGGGTCGTGATGCTCATGCCGCCCGCCTCCATGCGGCCGTTCCCGGGCGTCCGGCGCGGCGGCCGTTGATGGACGGCACCGTGGTGTGCGCGGGCGAGGCGACAGTGGCGCGGCCCGAGTCCTTGCCGTCGTACAGGGCCGCGTCCGCGGCCCGCTGCAGAACGGTCAGGTCGCGGGAGCCGACCGTGGGTGGGGTCGCGGCGCCGACCGAGGCGGCCACGTCGACGATGCGGTCGTCCTCGAGGACGACCGGGGTGTGCAGCATGCGGACCAGTTGCGCGAGGCGCTGCTCCAGGCGGGCGGCGGGCAGCTCCAGGACGACGGCGAACTCATCGCCGCCGAGGCGGCCGACGGAGGCGCGCGGGCCCGCCCACGCAGCGAGCCGCGCGGCGGTCGCGGTCAGGACGGCGTCCCCGGCCGGTTGCCCGAAGTCGTCGTTCACAGCCTTGAAGTGGTTTTCCCGAACTACCGCTAGCGGCGGCATCCAGCGAGTTCGTGCCTGTCCACGTTCGACTGCGCCGGGTCGGCAGCCGGGAAAAGCCGTTTCCCGTGTGATCTTCGAATGGCAGGATCCAGGCATGACGCTGGATCCGCTGATAGCTCGTGCTCATGCGCTGTGGCAGGACTTGGCCGACGCGCCCGTGGAGTTCGGACGCTCCGCCGCCAGCGTGATCGTCTCGCCAAGATCGCAACTGTGTCCGCCCGCGTGGTGTGGGGTCGTGGTCCTGGGCGGAGCAGGGATCGTCACGGTGCCGACGGCCGAGGTTGCCGTCCAGCTGCGCAAAGTCGTTGCTGAGGTGCCCCCTGCGGCCCTTGTCGAGACGGATGTACTCCGGGCCCAACTGCCCGTCGCCGATGTACTGGGTCCGGCCGCCCTCGCGTATTTGTCCGGCGCGCATTTCCGTCCCATGTCCACAGACCGGACGGTGACGCGTGTGCCTGCGGGGCACCCGGGCCTGCTGGCTTTGCTGACGAAGGTGGGGCAAGAAGACGCTGGCGAAAGCGGTCTGGATGAGATCTCCTCGCCTGCCTTCCTCGTCCTTGAAGGTGTCGAGGTCGTGGCCGCAGCGGGATATCAGGCTTGGCCAGGACGGACAGCGCATCTGTCCGTCCTGACAGAGCCGGAGCATCGCAGTCGTGGGTTGGCCAAGACGGTGGCCTCCGCAGCAGTGGCGCACGCTCTCGACGCGGGCCTCATGCCGCAATGGAGAGCTCGGCCGGAATCGTCCCGACGGGTTGCTCACGCGCTCGGGTTTCAGGAGGTAGGGGCCCAGTTGAGCATTCGGCTCGACGATGGCGGAGGTTGAGCAGGGGTAGGTGGGTGCGGGCATGATGGTGCTCTCCATTCCGGTGGAGGGCGGGGTGCGGCGTGCTGTGGAAGGTGGGCCGCGCCCCGCGTGCTGTCAGGCTTTTCTGATCTGCGGGATTCCGAGATCAGCGATTCGGGTTGTGGACTGGTTTCGGGTCCGGTCCATGGCAGTGAGCTTGTTGCGGGCGGCTTCGAGGCTGACCCGGAGGCCTTCTTCCTCTCCGAGCCAGCCGTTGAGCTTGGCTTCCGCGATGCGCTCGGTCAGGCTGCGGATGATCTCGATCAGCCGGGCCCGTTGAGCGGGGTCGACTCGCAGCATGGGGCAGCGGATGCAGGCGTGTTCGTGCTTGCAGGGTGTCCCGTAGGGCCGTCCGCAGGTGCCGAGTTCGAGCTTCCGCAACGCGAAGTGCTGCTGGAACTCGCGCCATTCGTCGTCCGTCGGGTCGCGGTATTCCGCGGCGGGCCGCAGGGACCGCCGCTGGTCGAGGAACGAGCGGTAGGAACGGATCAGGTCTTCCTGGAAGACCGCCAGGTAGGCCTGGGTGGTGGACAGGTCCTCGTGCCCCAGCAGCCGGGCGGCGATGTGGACCGGAAGGCCGCCGGTGACCGCTTCGGTGGCGAACATCCGGCGGAAGTCGTGAGGGGTGAACTTCAGCGGCTCGCCCGCGACGTCCCGCAGGCCGGTCCGGGCCAAGGTGGCGTCCAACAGGTTCTGGACCGTCGTGTGGGACATCACCTCGTTGCGGTGGCCTCGCGTCCGGCGCTGGAACAGGTGCGGCAGTATCGGGCCGAAGGTCCGTTCATGAGGGTCGTATTGGCTGGTGAGAGGGATCGTCCCGCCGTTGGCCTTGCGCAGACGGGTGATGATCGTGGCCAGGACGCTTGCCAGCTCTGGGCTGATCAGCAGCAGCCTTTCCTCGTTGCTCTTCGACGGCACGATCTGCAGCAGGGGAACGAGTTCACCGGTGTCGGCAAGCCGATAGGACACGAGAGCAAGGTGGGTGATCTCCAACAGTTCCTCGCGGCGGATCCCGGTGTGCCGGAGTGTCTCGATCACCGCCCAGGACCAGAACGCGTCGTCTTCGGTCTGGGACAGATCGCTCTTCTCGCCGGTGGCCAGGTTCTCGACCATCACCGCCTCCGGCCGGGAGCGGCTCGTGTTCCTTGCCCACGTCTTGTAGATGAACCGCAGGTAGGGGACACCGTCGTGCTCGAACCGCTCCCCGATAGGGACGGCTCGCGCCGTGGCCAACAGTGCTTCCTGGCCGGCGCGGTGCCGTTCAGCCGCGTCGACCAGCACGGGCAGGTGCGGAGCCGTTCCCGGACGCGTTGGTGCATGTTGGCCCGGGTGCGGCGCCGGTGTTTCTGCATCCCATCGGTGTCACCGTGCCGCACCGGGCTGGGAACGGCATGAGGTGCCCAGCTCGGGTCCTCCAGAGCCCATTCCTGGATGTCGAGATAGAAGCTGCGGACCTGGACCAGGAGGTTGAGGTAGTTCTTGCGCGGGCGGGCTGGTCCGTCCGTTTGGTGACGTACTTCATCCGCTCCTTCCAGGCCATGGCCACCTCCTCCGGCAAGTGGAGGCTGTCGACCTCGGGGTGATGGGCTTCGATGTCGGCCCAGAAGGTGGAGACGAGGTGGATGATCAGGTGCTGGAAGGTCACGTAGTCCAGGCTTGGCCGGCGCTCTTCGAGATAGCGGACCAGCGCGTCCCGGACAGGCTTGCAGCGCAGCTGATAGCGGTCGACCAGCTCAGCGGTGGGCCGTTGTCCCTGGTGCTGAAAGGCCTTGAAGGAGACGGTTTTGGGCAGGATGCCGATGCCGCGCAGCAGGTCCCATGCCGGGTAGATGCCGTGCGGGAGGAGTCCGTTCTTCGCCAAGCCCCAGTGTCGGAAGTCCTCGAAGTCCTCGGGAGTGAGCTGATCCGGTCCGCGGCCGGTGTGCAGCACCAGTTTCGACAGCACGTTCATGCCCTCGATGAGGCGCCGTTCGACCATGCCGTCGTTCTGGGCCTGCTTCAGGATGCGGTTGAAGACCTCGGGATGGATCGAGCGCCACACATCCCGGAACAAGGTGAGCGAGCTATATGCGGCGAGGAAGCCGTGGCTGGGCAGGATCACCTGGTTCAGCAGCAGGCTGGCGATGCCGGCGACGTTCGTAGCCCGTCGATGCACCACTCCGGCGGTGGAGTCGGCGGGGACCGTGCTGAGCCAGCCCAGGTCGGCGTCCGCGTGGGAGGCCAGCCAGCGTTCCTGCCATCCCTGGCCCGGATGAGACGCCAGCCAGTCGAGGATGATGGGAACCCCGCGCCGCAGATCACGCTTGCGCTTGTCGGTGTAGCCCATCCGCTCCGCATGCTGGACAGCTGCGGCCAGCACCTCCCTGGGCGGACTCTGATCCAGCAGGCCCACCCGCGACTCAGGCGCTGCGAACGCTCCTCCCACTGACGACGTCCGCGGCGGCGGGACAGCCGCGACGGTCGTGAGGTCCGGCGTCACAGCGCGACACCTCCCAGCAGGACGGCCAGATCGTCTGCGTCGTAGCCGACGGCCACCGGCTTCGGCACCGCGGCAGCCTCCTTGCGGTCCGCCAGATACCGATGGACGCGCCGCAGGACCTCCTCGTCGTCCTCAACGAGGTAGACCTGAGTGGTGGCCAGGTGGGCGTGTCCGAGGATGACCTGCACGTCCCTCAGGGACAGCTTCTGCGACCGGACCATGCGCAGGGCACTGGTGTGTCGCAGGTCGTGCATGGTCCAGTTCGTGCCGAGCATGTCGTTCGCCCGGCGCAGCACCGCCCGCAGAGCGTCGTAGTTCAGCGGCCGCCGCGTCAGGTCCTCACCCGGTTTCGTCCGGCGCCGCAGGGTCCACCAGACCGGATCATTCGGACTAAGGTCCTTGAGTTCGACAAGGTAGAGGCGCAGCCAGATGAACGACTCCGCACTGGCAGGCAGCCACTGCTGGGCGCCCGTGCCCTTGCGCCGGACCTGGACCAGCTGGTCGCCCCAGTCGACGTCAGCGGCTCGGATGCCGAGCAGTTCGCTGGCCCGGGCCGCCGTACTCACGGCGAGCGCCAGGATCGCCCGGTCCCGGTTGGACCGCATCGCCGCGAAGAGGTCGACCCAGCGTTCATCCGGCATGGCCCGTGGCCGCTGCCTGGGCACTTTGGGGTTGTAGCGGAGTGAGCCCTCCGGCCGGAACGAATCCAGCGGGTTGTGATGGACGTTCGCCCGACCGCGACGGCCACGGTCCCGGCGCACCGGGTTGGCCAGTGGCCCATCCCCGGCGTCGATGACGAACTCGTAGTACGGCTGTCCTGCTCCATCTACGTCTGGGCGCAGGTCACCAAAGGCGAGCAGCGATACGCCCCCTGCCCACCCGGAGCGCGAAGCGACCCCGGGCGGCACTACCTCACACGCGGGTGCAGTACGGGCTACGCGGCCCTCAGAAACACGCTCGACACCCACGCCGAACACTTGTCCGTAGCGATCGACGCCGGTGTCACTGAGCACTTCAGTTGGCGCCGCTCGCCAGATCAAGCGCTCAGTCTGCGACACCCTCCAGCGGAAGGTGGTCTCGGTAGTACTCCGATTCCAGCCACTCCTCCTTCACGAAGAGCGGACGCGTAAGCCACGCTTCCCCGACCCGCTGTGAGCGCAGAAGACTCGGTGAGAAATGGGTTCTGGCACAGATCTTGGGGAGCGGTCGCGGAGCGTCACGCCGGTGTTCGATCGCGGTATCGCCGCCACCGCGTGCTGATCTCGCGCCGTCGAGGGTTAGTAGCTCGGTCATAGCCCGGATGGTGTAGCCGATCGAGATGCGCGTCGGAGGAGGAGCCATGGTGGATACATGGCAGACGACACATCTCCTCCGCGCCGTGGAACTGTGACCGATTGGATCAGTTTGGTGGTTGCCGCGATTGCACTACTCGTGTCGTGGCTGAGCTGGAACGAGTCGCGCGGCGCCAATCACGAGGCGCAGAAGGCAAACAGGGAGACGCAGAAGGCAAACATCGAGACGCAGCGGCTGGTGAAAAGGGAACAGGCGCTCAAGGTCGACTTCATCCTGGAACAGAAGAGGGACGGGGAGGTGCTAAGCATTGCCAACCGCTCGCCCTCCCTCATCCAGAACGTCTCCCTCACCTCCGCGGATGGCTCTTACATCGACGTAGAAGCCGTGGCAGCTTGCACCATCTGGTGGGTGTCGCCACTCAGTGTGACGAATTCGGACGGTGAGACCGTCACGCTCCAAAGACCAATCCGGCTCGACTTCACTGATGCCCAGGATCCACCGGGACGTTGGACGATCACGGGCGCCGGACTCAGGAGTCAGGTCTCTGAGCCCAACCAGAAAAGAGATGTCAAAGCCGATTTCGGAGCTCAGATCAACTTCAATCGCCTGGAGCAATGCGGCTGAACCATGGGCGTCGGACCAGCCCGCCGGGTCCGGCGAACCCCCAGCTCGATGATTCCTGCGCGAGCCCCGACACCGTCACCGCCTTCGAAGAGGCCGTGGCCGCCATTCCCCACGTGCTCCAGGCGCAGCGTCTCTTTGGCGAACCCGACTACCTCCTGCGGGTCGCAACGGCCGACCTGGCCGCATTCCAGGAGCTGTATGACCAGCGGCTCGCCCGGCTGCCCGGGGTCCAGCGCCTAACTTCCACCCTCGTCATGAAGAACGTCATCGATGACCGGCCCCTGCCAGAGAGCTAACCCTCGTCGAACTGTTGCGCGGACTGCCAGCTAGCTAGGCCGTGTATCGAAAGTGGATCTCGAGTTGTGGATGATCACGGTTCATGGGGCGGGGAGATCTCACGGATGAACAGTGGGCGGTGTTGGAGCCGTTGTTGCCGAAGGGGATGAAGGCGGGGCGGCCGCCCGTCTGGCACTGAGCCACCAGCAGCGCGCCCAGATCGAGTGGCGCATCCGCGCGGCCATCGACCGGTTACTGGCCGGGCAGATCCCGCCCGGCGGCGCCTGTAACGTCTAGACGCTCGCCCGCGAGGCGGGCATCTCCCGCGCATCCCTCTACCGGACCTGGGGCCACCTCAAGGACGAGTTCGAGCAACGCCGAGCCGCTGCCTGGGCCGCCGGACATCAGCCCGATCCCCGCGAAGCACGGATCGCGCGGCTACGGGACCTCAACCAGCAGCTCACCAGCAAACTCGCCCGCACGCAAACCGAATTCAAACAGCTCCAGGAGCGTCACCAGGTGCTGCTGTCCATCCCGGCAGCCAAAGACGACGAGCTCCAGCGCCTCCGCCGCGAGCTGAGCACGCTCAGCCGCGAGTCCTTGGCGCTGATCCCTGGCGAAGGGCAGAGAGACGGCGCCAGGAGCGTCGTTCCCCTGCCTCGCCGCTGAGTATCTGGACTAGCTATATAGGACCTGACGCCGGTATCGGCTGTGGTATCGGCAGGTGAGGCGCTGGGAAGGGAACTGGTGGAGTGTGGGCGCCGGGGCAGCGGATGGTCAACGCGTACGGACCGACGGAGACGCCGATGTCCCAAGCGTTGGGTAGAGGCGGAACTGCTGATCGGTATGGTTTTCATAGCGCCCACGTCGGCCTTACTCGTGAGCCGGCTCGCCGATCAGGAGCGCCACCAGCCGAGGGCCAGACCTGTGCTGCGGCGTATGCGGAGGCAGGAGGACGAGTGAGTCGTGGTGCGACGTTTCACGGATGCGGGGTAGCCGTGCGTCTGTGAGGTGCCCTACCGCGGTTCGGGGAACGGGTCTCGGCGACTTCTGCGGATGAGCAGGGGCCGGATCTGTGCGGCGGCGAGACCGGGTCGGAGCTGCTGCCCCACACCCCTTCTCGCCGCCGATTACCCCGCACCGCTTCCCGCTGCCAGCCCCCGTCCGTGCCTTCCGAGTCCTCTCAAGAGGACCTGCCTGGACGGGGCATCGTCGCCTGTGCCTGTGCGGGCAGCCCGAGCCCACGAGCCTGGCGGATCCGCCCGAGCAGCTCGCGCTCCACCGGGCGCTACTCGGTGCGCAGCACCGTGGCCGTACGTGCCCTGGCGGCCCAGCCCGCCGGGATCAGCGCGCCCAGCATCGCGATCACGACGCCGCCGAGCCCCAGCAGGAGCAGCCGGTATGGTCCGTACACATCGAGGACAAGCGACGGCAGGCTGGTGCCCACAGCACTCCCCATCACCGGCATGACGACGTGGTGCAGCGCGTACCCCGCGGGCACGCCGATTAGCCCGCCGAACACGCCGATCACGGTCACCGAGGCGAGCACGAGGCTCAGGGTCTGCCGCGGCGACATGCCGATCGCCTTGCAGACACCCAGGTCGTGGATGCGTTCCTGGGTGTCGAGGACCACGGAGTTGAGCACGGCGAGACCGGCCACGATGATCAGCATGAGGGTGAGCAGCACCGCCATCGCGGCCATGATGAGGATGACGCCGTCCTGCCCGGACTCGGAGCCGGTCGTGGCGTCACCTCCCAGCGGCTGTACGACCGCGGCGACCTTCTGGGCGTACTCGTCGGCGGAGACGCCGGACTTCGTTTCGACGAGGAAGGTACTGGGCTCGGCCGACTTGAAGTCGGCCATGTCCGCGTGGATCTCCAGCTGGCTGCCCGACGTGTCGAAGGACTCGCCCACGATCCGCAGGTTCACGGTCTCCTTCTCGTAGGTCACCCGCACCGTGTCACCGAGCTTGGTGCTGGTCCTTTCCAGGAAGCGCGAGGGCACTACGACCTGTCCCTTGCCGGTGATCCAGTGCCCGGAGAGCATCTCGTAGCTGCCGGCGCGCGAATCGCCCTCGTAGAGGCTGGCCTGGATCGATCCTGAGATCCCGGCCACGGCGACCTCGGTCTGGGCCTTGCCGTAGTACGACTCTGTGCCCGGCTGCGACGTGACGGCGGACCGCACCTTCGCCGGGTCGGCGACCTTGGGCTTCTTGGACGTGCTCGCCGCGCTGTTCTCCACGGGAGGCGGGCCCGACTCGCTGCCGCCGGGGGGAGGCGGATCTCCCGCGTCGCCCCCCACAGGAGGAGGCGGCGGGGGAGCGACTTCGATCGCCTTGGTCGTCGTGACCGTGACCGCAGCACGGTTCTCGGGGTCCTGCGAGGTGCCGATCGCGTTCAGGGACGAGGTAAGACCCACCGCGAACGTCGCCGCGACCGTGCCGAACGCCACCGCGAGCAGCATCGCGAGGGTACGTACCGGATGCGTGAAGGGGGTGGCGAGACCGTAGGTCACCGGTCGCGGCAGCGGCAGCATCCCCATCGCCCGGTGCGCCCACTGGCCGCGCCCCGTGCGCGGCGCCCGGCCGACCGCGATGGCCTCGACCGTCCGCAGTCTTCCGGCCCGCAGCGCGGGAATCAGCGCCGCGAGCCCCACGACGCCCAGGGCTACGGCCGGCACGGCGACATCCACCCACCAGGCCACCGAGAGCGAGACGCCGCCGTACACCGACTCGGTGTCGGACAGCAGTGGCGCTGCCAGGAGGTTGCCCAGGGCGACACCCAGGGCGATGCCGGCGACGGCCGGGATCAGCGCCTGGGCTACGTAGGCGCGTACGACCTCGCGCGGAGTGAAGCCGATGGCCTTTAGGATGCCGATCCTGCGCAGGCTGGTGCCGACCGCGCCACTGATCACACTGCTGACGATGATCACCGACATCACGATGCCGAGCGCGCCGAAAGCCATCACGAACGGGACGGTCGCCGCCGCACCCTGATCAGCGGCGCGCTTGGTGTCCAGCCAGGATTGGGTACCCAGCAGCGCCCCGGGCCCCACGGAGGCGGCGAGCTTCTTCCGGTCGGCGAGGATCTGCTGCTTCGTGCTCGCGGAGTCGAAGCGGTAGAGCATCTGACTCGCGACCGGGTTGCCCTTCGACGCCAGCGCGTCGACCTGCGCGGGGGCCGCCCAGGCGTCGGCGGTCTTGCTGGCGGAGACGGCGAAGCCGACGATTGAAAGGGTCGGGGCGTCCTTGGCGTCCGACGTCTTCATGGGGGTGCCGATCCCGATGGCGGGCCCCTCGAACGACGCGTCGAGCACGATCTCGCCCGGCTTCTGCGTCCACCGGCCCGACTTCAGATCCACCCGGTCCACGGCGCCGTCAGGGCCGGACCGCCCGACCAGGGTCAGTGTCGGCAGTTGGAAGCCCGCCCGGTCCACCGGACGGACCGACGTGGACGGGTACGGTCCCGCGCTCGCGGCGACGCCGGGCAGCTTCCCGCTCTTCGCCAGCTCCGCCGCACTCGCCTTGGCCGGATCGAACTGCGCGGTGATGTGCGAACCCCGCTGCTTCTTGAAGGCGTTGTCGAAGGGAGCGGCCGCAGCGACCATCAGCGACCCTGCGACCACGGCCGAGGCCACGGCCATCATCGTGGCCACGGCGATCACCACGGTCTGCACCCGCCGCCTGCCGACGCCGGAGCGTACGATCCGGCCCAGCGCGCCAGTACCGAACAGGCTCATCGGACGGCCTGCGCGTACGTGTCGAGGGCGAGGTGACCATCGACCAGGTGGATCGTGCGGCTCGCGCACGCCTCCGCGAGGGACAGGTCGTGCGTCACCAGGACGATCGTCTGTCCTGCGCGGTGCAGATCAAGGAGCAGGTTGCGGACGTCGTGGCCCGAGGCGGTGTCGAGCGCACCGGTCGGCTCGTCGGCGAGCAGCAGCGCGGGCCGGTTGACCAACGCCCTGGCGACACCGACCCGCTGGCGTTCACCTCCAGACAGTCGGCCAGGGTATGCGCGGGCATGGTTCTGGATGCCCAGCATCTCCATGAGCTCACCCGCGCGGGCCGCGGCCTTGCGCCGACTGGTCCCGGTCAGCTGGGCCGGGAGTTGGATGTTGTCGGTGACGGTGAGGTCGTCGAGAAGGTTGAAGAACTGGAAGGCCATGCCGACGTGTTCGCGACGGAACTTGGCGAGGGCGTGCTCGCTCAACTGGTCGATCCGTCGCCCGGCCACGATCACGGCGCCGTCGGTCGGCTTGTCCAGGCCGGCGACGAGGTTCAGCAGCGTGGACTTGCCGCTGCCGGAAGGACCCGTCACGGCAAGGGCCTCGCCCTTGGCGACGCTGAGCGTGAGCGGTCCGAGCGCCAGCGCACCGGCGCTGTCGTAGCGCTTCGCCACACCCTCCAGTTCGATCACTTGATGCATATGAGTCGTCCGTCCTTGCGGTCGCGAGAGGCACACGCCGTTGCCGGTCCTGCGAACCTAGAGGTGCCGCGTATGGGGCGCGTCGGCCGCGGAACCAACATCAGGCCCTTCCTGCGGAGGATTCGGCCGCGGAGTCATACCTGAGAAGTAGGCCTCTGGGGCAATGCCCTGGCCAGACAGGCGGACGCGGGCCCAGCGGAGAGCGCAGCACAATGCACGGATGGAGACGGAAGACCGGCGCAGCCGGCATCAGCAACTCATCGACGCGCTACGCCCGGAGGCGAAGGCCGCCCCGCTGTCCCGGCGAGCGGTGCGCGCCGATGTGGTGCTGGCGTTCGTACTGACCGTCATGGCCCTGGCCGTGGCGGTGCGCTATCCCGGCGACGGGCCGGTGAACAGCAGCCCCCCTGCGGTAGACGTCGGGACAGGGGTCCCGGCCCCGCCCTCGCCGCCCGACCCTGGCCAGGTGCCCGTGGAGGAAGAACCCTCCTCCGTACCCTGGGCCCTGGTCGTCCTGTCGACGCTGCCGCTGGCAGCCCGGCGCCGGTATCCACTGACCTTGTTCATGGTGGTGCTGGGCGCAGCACTGGCCATCGGCAGCTCCGCCTCCTGGATCACCGTCCTGGCCTGTGTCATCGGCGCCTACAGCGCCGTCGTATACAGCCGTTACCGGATAACGGCAATCGCCCTCCTGGTGATCGCCGCCGCGCTGTCCGGTTTCGCTTTCCGCAACGCGGAACCTGTGCTCCCCGGATGGTCCAGCCCGGGATTCGTGCTCCTGGTGGCAGGGATGCTGGCCAGCCTCGTCCGCTTTCTGCAACTTCGGCTGGCGTCCAGCCGGGACCGGGTGACAGAACTGCAGGCCGCTCAGGAGGAGGCCACGCGCCGCGCCGTCGAGGAGGAGCGTGCCCGCATTGCCTCCGAACTGCACGACGTTGTGACCCACAATGTGAGCGTGATGGTGATCCAGGCTGGCGCGGCCCGCAAAGTGATGGACATGGCGCCCGAGCAGTCGAAGGAGGCACTGCTGGCCGTCGAGGCGGGCGGTCGGGCCGCCATGGCCGAACTCCGCCACGTGATGGGCCTGCTGGCCGCCCCGGACCACGAGAGGCCCGACAGCCTGGAGCCCCAGCCCGGGCTCGCACAGCTCGACGCGCTCGTCGCACGAGTACGCGCCGCCGGTACGCCCGTGAGCCTCGGGGTGTCGCTGCCGCCGGATCCGCTGCCACCGGGGGTGGAACTCGCGGCGTACCGCGTCGTACAGGAGGCGCTGACCAACACGATCAAACATGCGCGCGGCGCGCAGGCGTCCGTCGCCATTGGTTACACCGACGCCTGTCTGGAGATCGAGATCACGGACACCGGCGGCGCCAAGGAGTCCCCGCCGGTACAGAGCAACGGCCGTGGCCACATGGGGCTGCGCGAGCGGCTGGCCGTCTACAAGGGCGAGCTGACGGCCGGTCCGACAAACGCCGGCGGCTACCGGGTCACGGCCCGTATCCCGCGGAGCACCGTATGAACAAGGACCAGCCACCGCTGCGTGCCGTCATCGCCGACGACCAAGCTCTCGTACGCACCGGTTTCAAGATGATCCTGGCCGCGGACGGCATCGAAGTGACGGCCGAGGCTGCCGACGGGGCCGAGGCTGTCGCAGCGGTCCGCCGTACGCGGCCCGACGTGGTCCTCATGGACATCCGGATGCCGGAGATGGACGGCATCGAGGCCACCAGGCGCATCATCGGCGACCCTGGCCCGGACAGAACGCGGGTCATCATCCTCACCACATACGACCTCGACCACTACGTCTACGCCGCGCTCACGGCCGGCGCCAGCGGCTTCCTGCTCAAGGACGTCACCCCCGAACATCTGGTCTCCGCCTTGCGCCTGGTGCAGACCGGCGACGCTCTCCTCGCGCCCACGATCACTCGTCGGCTGATCGAGCGCTTCGCCTGTCACGACGAACCGCAGACCATCGCCCCGCACCGCGATCTGTCCGGCCTGACCCCGCGCGAGCTCGAGGTGCTCTGCCTGCTCGCGACGGGCCTCAGTAATGCCGAACTCGCCTCCCGGCTGTTCCTCAGCCCGACCACGGTCAAGAGCCACGTCGGCCGCATCCTGTCGAAGCTGGACCTGCGCGACCGCGTCCAGGCCGTCGTCTTCGCTTACGAGACGGGGCTGATCGCCCCGGGCGGGGGCGCCTAGTAGATGATCGATTCCAAGGTCAGTGGTCGTAGCCGATCAGTGACCGGATGACTGGTTGGTCGGTGTGGTGGTTGTGCCAGATCGCAGCGGTCAGAGCGAGGAGTCGTTGCGCGACGCGGACGGCTACCCCGGCAGGGTCTGGTTGACGGACTCGATCGGCTGCCGTAGCGGCTTGAACAGCGCCGCGCCGGCCCGTTCGGGTTTGCCCTTGCTTGCCGGCCTCAGCAGCCGGACGCCCAGGTCAGCGGTTCTCGACACGGACCGGCCAACTGCCCTCGGAGCCGTAGCGACCTTCGGTCTCGGCAGGATTTCCGGCGTCGCAGCGGATCACCAGGTGTGCGTCAGCCGTGATGCCGTCACCCTCAGGAGCGCATTCCGAGGCGCGACGTCGACGCCTTCCAACCGAGACACCTGAGCGGAATCCTAGCCATACCACTGTCGGCTACTGCCCCTCAAAAGCGAGACGTCGAGGAAGGCGGACACGGCATTTGCCGCGTTAACCCAGAAGTCTCCGATCGCGCTTCCGGCGCGGGTGAGTCCGAGCAGGGCGGCGAAGACGGCGGGACGATGCTGCATGCTGGTTCTCTCCTGATCTCGAAGGGGTGAGGGAGCGGGCGGCCGGCCTTTGCCGGTGCTGCGGCCGCCCGGGTTGTGCGGGCCCCGTCCCGGCCTGGACGGTCGGGACGGGGCTGGCTCACGCGGCCAGCCGGTGAGCGAATGGGGCCGGGAGGGTCATGAGGCTGCTGGGGTCTGCGGGCGTGCCGTCGTAGCACTCCAGGCAGCAGCCGAGTCTCTTCGAGAGGCAGATGTAGAAACGCCTCCCGCACTGGCCACAGGTCTGTCTCGCTGCCATCGCCTGATCGAGGGCCCACTCCTGAGCGAGCGTCGGCACGCGCTTGGGCACGGCCAGGTCGACGCGGAGCAGAAAGCCGCGGGTGGGGTGACGGCAGGACCACTGCGGACGGGTCGCGCACAACCTGCAGCGCAGGATCGCGACCGGGCCCTCGTTGCCGCCAGGGCTCAGGCCCATGTCCCGTAACTGCCGCCTGGTGACCAAGCCTTCGGGCACCGTGCTGCGGTCGTACTCGGGCAGCGCCGCGTCGCTGCGCGGCACCCGGGTCACCTCGCGGCGGCGGCGCTTCTTCCTCGGGCGCGGCATCACCTGCTCCAGGCGCCGGGCAGCCGGTAGGGGCGGTGCGGGTAGCGGGGGCCGGGACGCTGCGGGCGGGGCCGGCCGATCCGGCGGCGCGGGCGGGGAATGAGCACGAGCAGTTCCTCCAGTCGTCGGTGGACAGCGCTGCGCCCCACCGACGTCGTGCTGGTGTCGGCGGGGCGCAGCGGGTGGTGCGGCTGGGTGGTGCGTGCGGCCGGGCGGCCTGTCCGGTCCTCGCCGGACCCCGGGTCGGGGCGGCGAGGACCAGGCAGAGCGTCAGGTCAACGCTGGAGCTGGTGGATGTTGTCGGGACCGAGGTCGTCGCCCGCCGGGCTGGGGGCGGGGATGGTGGCGTGCAGGTGGAGCGCGGGGTTGAACTGGTACTGCGGCGGGTGATTGTGGACGACGGGCCGAAGCGTCAGCCCGCGCAGGGCGAACATGCTGGCCAGCGCCCACATCAGGGCGGCGAGCCCGGTGGCGGTGGCGCGGCCTCCGGCCGGGGCGGTGGACCAGATCATTGCGAGGCTGCCGAGGCCGAACAGCAGCCAGGCGATGCGGGCTCCGGCGTTGCCGAAGAACCCGCCGACCAGGCCGACCAGCCCGGTCATCTGCCAGAACACGTACAGGGCGGCCGGGGCGACGGACAGGTGCGCGGCCTGGTCGGCGAAGAACACACGGACGGGGTGGTCGACTGTGCCCCACAGTCCGCTGCCGTCACCGGCGCCGGTGGCCGGGACGTCGGACAGGCCCTTGAGCGTGGCGGAGGCGATGTCGCCGGCGGCGTCGACCATCAGCACGATGAGGCTGAGCCCGCCGAACAGTGCGGCGCCCTTGAGCCAGTTGGCGACCTCGTGCCAGCTGGCGTGCCGGGCCTGGAAGATCTCTTCCCACCGCTGGTAGAGGAAGCCGCCCTCCTCCCATGACTCCTTCCATGCGGCGCGCAGTCGGGCGAGCCGCCGGGTGCCGGGCTTGCCGTCCAGTTCGGGGGCCGGCGGCACGGGCGGCAACTCGTTGAGCAGGTCGAGGAAGGACGGGTTGTCCTGGCCGTTGACCGGCTTGTCGTTGCTGGGCATGGCGTAGCTGCTCCTTCGGCGAAGGGGTTCGGTGTGGGTGGTGCGGGCTGGCCGGAGCCGGTCAGCGGATCTCGTTGCGGGTGCGGGCGAAGAACGCGCCGCGCGTGGTGCTGTTGTTGTGGATCTCGGTGTGGTGGGTGACCGGGCCCTCGTAGACGTTCATGGTGACGGCCGCGCGGGCCTTGCTGATTACGCCGCTGATGGCGGTGGCGACCATCGCGATGCCCGCGAAGGGCAGGGTGACCATGAGGACGCCGTTCAACGTGACGGAGGCCAGGCCCTGGAGCACGAGCCAGGCACCGCAGCCGATCCCGGTGACGCCGGCGCCCACGCCGATGGAGGCCACCGCGATCCCGGCCGCCCAGGCCGGGACGATCCGGTGGTCCTCCTGCTTCACCGGCGGAGCGGTGCCGAAGGCCGGCGTCTCCGTGTCGTCGCGGAACGAGGTGGGGTGGTGGCGTACGGGCTTGCCCGCCCATTCGTCGAGCAGACGGCGGGCTTCGGCCGCGGCCTCGGACTCGGGCATGCCGGACTGGGTGGTGTTCAGGGGGTCCATCGGGGTTCTCCGATCACGCGGGAAGGGGAGCGCCCTCCCGGCCGTGGTGGCCGGGAGGGCGCGTGGGGGAGTGGCCGCGCGCAACGGCGAAGGGCGTCGCCGGCGTCGTGTCCGGCGGTGCCCTTCGGCGTTGCGCAGCAGATGAGTTGGGGCTGACGGGTGGGTAGTCACCGCACCTGCGCCCCGGGCATCCTCGAACTGACAGGCGCGGGAAGGGGATCTGGTGGAGTTCGTCTTCGATTGCGGATGGTGCGGCGGGGACAACTACTTCGTGGGCAGGCAGGTCGGCTTCTGGGTCGACAAGTGGGAGATCCCCTCGGAGTGGGACTGCCGCTTCTGCGAAGGGCTCAACTACACGCCCGACCCGCCGTGGACCGAGGCGTAGTTCAGAAGCTGGAGATCAGTCCCGCGAGCGAGGCGAGGCCGCGGTTGATGACCGGGGCCAGGCCGGTCGCGGCGAGGGTGAAGCCGAACAGCGTGCAGAGCAGCGCGGAGCCGATCCGGACGTAGCCGCCCTTGACCAGGACGAACACGATGATGCCCAGCAGCGCGGCGACGGAGATCGAAAGGGCCACGGCGGGTGATGCTCCTTCGGGATCAGGGTGGGGCCAGCCGTGCTCGGGCAGGCCGGCCCCGGGATGGATGGGTGGCGAGCGGTCAGGCGTTGTTGAGGCTCTTGATGGCCTCCAGCGCCTGGCGGGGTGAGGTGACCTGCTCGGAGCGGCTGCCGGAGCCGGAGCTGCGCTTGCCGCCGCCGCCCTTGCCGCCTCCACCACCGCCGCGGCGACGGCGGCCGCCGTCGTCACCGTCGTCCTCGTCGGGCTCGGGCCAGAACTCGCCGGGCCGCACAGGCTCGTTCCAGTCGAACCACAGGCCGCGCTTCTCCAGCTCCGCGATCTCGTGGTCGGTGAGCCGGTTGACCTCGCCGGGGAACAGGTTGGACAGGTCGGTGTCGAAGTCCGCGTACAGCGACCGCATCAGGACGGCGCGGCCGTTGTCGAGGACGATGACCGCGACGCCGCCCGTGGAGACGCCGTTCTCCGGGTCGGCCTCGCCGCGCATGGCCCGCTCGATCGCGGAGCCCTCGGTGCGGGAGTAGCGGGCCGGGATAGTCGGCACCTCGTAGGCGTTCTCCATGGTGCCCTCCGCCGCCTTGCGGGTGGCGCCGGGCGAACCCATGTTGAAGATGACCGGGCGGCTGTTCTGCCGCAGGTTGTCCTTCATCTCGGTGGAGAACCCGTTGTGCGCGAACGGGCTCTGTCCGGCCGGGTTGAAGCCGATGCCGTACTTGAGACCGGTGACCGTGAGGTCCTCGCCGTCCTTCTGGATGAACTCGCCGAAGTCCGCGTCCTGCGCCGCGGTCATGAACTCATCGCCGTAGACGTTGAGCTGCCGGTAGGGGCAGCGCGGGTCGCCGGGCTTGTAGTCGTGCGGCTGGCCGTCGTGCGGCCAGGGCATATCGGCGCGGATCTCGCACAGCGCCTTCGCCGCCCGCAGTGAGCGGGCCATCCACAGCGCGTTCGAGCCCTGCCGGTCGATGTAGCGGCCGAGCACGGTGGTCTTCTCGTCTTTGCGGACGGTGCCCAGCCACACCACCTGTCCGTCCAGGGACTGGGCGGCCATGTGGATCGCGAAGAACTGCGTCTTGCCCGACCGGGACACCCCGAGGGTAAGGCCGTGAGCCGGGGCGTTCTTGTCGTGCTGGTACACCATCGTCTTCACCGGCTGGCCGGTGATGGTGAACCCGCACACGTACATCCCCTTGGCGTCCGGGGTGAGCAGCTCGCGGGTGGCGGGAAAGATCGCGCTGAGCGGCGGGGTGTCGAACGCGCTGATCAGGAACTCACTGCCGTCGATGAGGACGAACACGCAGGAGTCGTCCTCGGGCAGGTTCAGCGCACGGCAGACCTTGGCCAGGTCGATGCGCGGGGTCTCGGTGGAGTCGGCCATCTTCGCCCGGTAGAAGGTCACCCCGCGTTCATCGTCGCGGGTCGTGTGGACCAGCTCGGAGCCGGGGGCGCCGCCCTTGGGCCCGCCGACCTTGTCCGTCCAGCGCTCCTGCGCGGTCGGCTTGGTGCGGCGGCGCTGGTTGGCGTCGGGGGTGATGCGGGCCTCCATCCAGCCGGGCCCGCCCTGGCGGCCGGGCTGAATGGCGACCTCCGCCAGGACGACGTCGCTGGAGTGCACGCCGAACGGCGCGGCGACCGCCGCCTCCGTGAGACCGGTGATCGGCCGCCCGGTCTCCGAGGCACGCAGCAGGATCGTCATGTCGTGCCGCTGACCGGCATGCCGGGTGGCCTTGACGATGTGCGTGCGGGCGGGCATCCCGGCCCGCTCCCACAGGAGCCGGGCATCGCGGGTGAGCAGGTCGGCTCCGTCGTCCGGCCGCGCCACCGATTCCTCGAGGACTTCGGCGGGCGCCGGCTGCGGGGCCGGGGCGGCCAGCGCGGGGCGGTGGCGGCGGCGGGTGTGCCGGGAGAACGGCATCACCAGGCAGCCGGCCGCCGCCCATCCGGCGGCGAGCAGCCCGTCCAGCCAGTACAAGCCGAAACCTGTGGTGTGCCCGGCGGCGACGTCGACGGCGGCGGCCAGGACCAGCGGGGACCAGCGCAGGATCTTGCGTCCGGCACCGGGCTCATCGCTCTTGGCGGCCAGGAACCAGCCGCCGATCCCGGCCGCGCCGGCCAGCTGCACGACCTGGTTGACGGGGCTGTCGGGGTAGACGTTGGGGGCCACGGCCAGCACAGGCGCGGCGAGGGTGTAGGCGAGGCGTTCGAGCGCGACACTGCGCGGCGTGGTCACCGGCGTCTCCTTCGGGAACAGCCGCGGGCGGCCTCGCGAGGTGTGCGGGGCCGCCCGCGGCGGGGTGGGGGAGTGGGGTCAGCGGTTGAAGAACCCGGGCTTGGGGGTCTTCTCGCGCCGGCCCGAGCGGATGTCGTCCAGCGCGCCGTAGAGCTTGGAGTGGGTGCGCTTGGTCTCGTGGGTGAGGTCGGCTGTCTCCTGCGCGGTCTCGTACAGCTTCTTGACCTGTACGCCGGCGCCCCCGAGGGCGACACCGACGTTGCTGGTCAGCTCCACGAACTTCGGGTCGAGTTCGGCCGCCTCGACGTCGCGGGCCGCGTCCTCGGCGCGCTTGGCGTTCTTCGCGATGCTGCGCACGAGCTCCTCCAGGCCGAGCCCGGCGTCATCGAGCGCGCGCCCGAGGGCGTCGAGCTTGGCCTGGACGGCCTTGTAGCGGTTGTCGCCGTCAGTGGCCGCGAGAGCCTTGTCATCGCCGCCCTGGGGGGAGTCGATCCAGTAGCCGGGAGGCACGAGGTCGCTCATCAGTGAGCCCTTCTCTTAGTCGTGGTGGGCGGCGGCCGACGTGTACTTCAGGCCCGCGTCTTCCTTCGCGGCCATGTCCTGGCCGTACACGCGGGCGACCATCGCGGCCGCGAGCTTGGCTGCCTCCAGGGCCAGACCGCACTCGGACGCGCACCGTTCGGCCAGCTGCTTCAGCCTGGCCGCGGAGTCGGCCAAGTCCGAGATCAGCTCGGTGACCTCGGTGCTGACGTTGTGGTCGCCGATCAAGTCGGCGGCCATGTCCCGCAGGGCATCGGCCACCTTGTCCAGGGCCTCTGCGAGAGCTTCGGCCCGCTCCTGGTCGAAGGCCGCCTGGATGGCGATGGTCGCCATCTCCATCAGGTACTGGTCGAACGTGATGTCCGTACGGTGCCGGGTGGCCAAATTGCCCCCGCCGGACGGCCTACTGACCTGCGAACTGCTCACGCTGCTCCCTTCGGTGCTGGTGGGTCGGCTAGTGGCAGCCGGTCGGCCGACGGCCTGATCGCTCTGATCGGGTGCGTCGGTCGCGTCCGGCCGACTGGTGCCAGGGCGTTTGATGACCCCCCGCCTGACGCGGGGTTGCCTGGGCGCGCGAGGCAGGCTGGCACGGCGGGCGGCATACCAGCCGAACGGGTCGGCTTCGTCGTCGACGATCACGGCGTCCGGGATGTTCTTGCTGGTGCCCGGCTGCGCCGGCGGGTGCGGGTTGCGTCGGTTCGAGCGGCCGTCGACCCACTCCACCGTCGGGGCGTCCGGCGCGCCGAACCGACTGCCCGCCGCGCGCGCACGCGCACGCTGCCCTGCTCGGTCGGTGCCCCAGGTGCCGCCGTTCCCGGTGCCGGCAGCACCAGAAGGCTGCCCGCGCCGGAACCAGCGGCGGCCCTTCGAGTCGTCCTTGGAGCCGCCATGCGGACCCTCACCGACGTCTTCCGCCTTGCCGCGTCCGTCAGCCGGATCATCCTTTCCAGCACCAGAGGCGCCAGGGGAGCCCTTGCCCTCGGCACCCTTCGGCTCGGCCCCCTTGTCGTTGGCGTCCTTGTTCTCGGCGTCTTTGTCCTTGGTCGGTTCTTCTTTCTCTGTGCCGCTCTTGTCACGCTTCGCGGCCTCGTCCTTCTCGGTGCGGCGCTTGTCCCAGCGGCGCTGCGCTTCCTCTCCCAGGGCCGCGCCCAGGGTGGTGTGGTCCTCAGCGGCCTTGGCGGCTCCCCGCTTCGCCTTTCTCGTGGCCCTGCGGTCGGCTTTCGCCTTGCGGTGTTCCTCCCGCTCCGTCTGTCGGTTGGCGCGGTCTTGGTCGCGGTCCTTGCTGCGGTCGGCGAGGCGGGCGGCTTGGTCGGCGCCGCGCCGTTGCTGGCGCGCGGTCTGGCGGGCGGCGGCACGCTCTTGCCGGCCGCGGACCCGTTCTGCTCGGGGAGTGGCGGCCGGATCCTTCGGCTTGCGGCCGTCCCCCTTCGATCCGCCCCCGGAGCCCGCGTTGTCCTTGCCGGAACCGCCTGAGTTGCCCTTGCCTGACCCGGGGCTTCCAGCACCGTTCTGGCGGCCTTTTCCGCCCCCCGGCGACTCGTTGCCCTTAGCCCCGCCCCCACGGCGGTTAGCAGCCCGATCAGGACCCTTCCCGGCGCTCTTGGGGGAGTTGCCGCCCCCGCCACCGCGCCGGGTGCCCCCGGATCCACTCGGTCCCGGGCCCCGGCCGCCGCCGGTGCCGCGGCCTGAGTCGCCGGAACTGCCGCCGCCTCCGCGAGAGCCGCCCCCACCGCCGGCCTTCGAGCGACCGCCCTTGTCGGCGCCCAGGCCGGAGCCGGACGCTTTCGTGTGGTCGGCTCCGGCTTTTCCGTGCGCCGCCGCCTTGTCACCCTTCGCTTTCATCATCGCCGCGTGGAATTTTCCGTTCTGCTCCATCATCGCGACTTCCTGCGCGGTGCGACCCTCCAGCAGCGCGGCCTTCCGCGCTATTTCCGCCTCACGGAAAGGCGCTTCACTTTCGTGATTGGCCCGCGCTCTTTCCAGTCGGAATTCGAGCCAGTCACCGAGACGGTCTGCGAGCGAACGAGGCTGCTCGTACTCACTCTCTTCATATTCGCCGTCGTCTTCACCGGATTCCGGCGCAGCGATTCCTTCCGACCGCAGCGCCGCCGACGGGTTAGGGGCAGCCGGAATCGTCGGCAGCTGCATCGCCGTCTCTTCCGGCCACTCCGGCGGCGCTGGGGGAATGTCTTCCGGTGGCGGAATGGTGTCGCCGTAATCCGGGATCGGCGGTGGCACGTACGTGGAATCACCGCTCCAGGGGCCCTGGACCAGGGTCCCGGTGCCGTCCTCATCGGACACGGTGCGCCTCCCTCCTGGGACTTGACAGAGCGTGGGGTTTTGTGTGCACGCGTGTGCACGTGCACGTGTGCACGCTTTACGCGCGCGAGGCCCCGCCGGAGCCCGGCGGGGCCTTCGTGGGTGACGTTCAGTGACGCGGGGGGTGCTTCGCCACGACCTGCTCCGCGTACTGCAGCAGGTCGTTCCAGATCCGTCCGTCGCCCTCTACGCGCTGGTCCAGCGCCGTGATGAACAGGCGGCAGATCAAAGCGAATCCGGAGTAGACGTCACCGCGACCAGCTTTGACGTCTTTTGCGATCCGGGATCGTGCCAGGCGGAGCCAGAATTCCATCAGCCCTGCCTCGCCGCGAGATTCGCGGGCTTTCGTCGCCTCTTCCTTCAGCCAGTTCTGACGCCGCTGAGCGGATCGTTCGACGCTGCTGAGGGGGCGGTTCACGCCGACTCCCCCTTACTGAGGTCGTAAATCGACGTAGGACCACCATAGCCGGAATTTGCGCTCTGCGCACCCTGCTGCGGCGGGTGGGGTGCGGCCTGGAGCGTCGGCGGATTCTTCTTCCGCTGCCTTTCGATCTCCTTTTCCTTCCTTCCCTTGAGCGTATTCACGACGGCTTCGTCGTGGGCGCGGCGCTTATAGGCGCTCTTTTCCAGTCCCTCGGTGAGGTTGTGCAGGTTCTTGAGCACGTTTCCGAGGGCTTTTTCGACGGGCATCGCACGCAGTCGGGCGTGGTACCAGCGGTCGCCCTCCACATTCGTGCCACGCAGGTGCACGCGGGTCTCGATCGCGAGGGTCTCCAGGTTCTTGCCGATGTCCAGCAGGACCCGCTGAACGTCGGCCAGGTACCGGGCGGTTGCCTCCGGGTTCTGCGCGACGTCGCGCAGAGGGGAGTGGTTCGGGTCGTTGGTGCTGTTCACGGCGGGGTTCCCTCCTGGTGTACTGGTGGGGCTGTCGACTGCTTCCGGCAGTCGCGGCGAGGGCCAGCCCGATTAGCGCGGGCTGGCCCTCACTGGTGTGTGCCGGACGGCGGATCACTTCAGGTACTTGTCGGCGTCCTCGGGACGCAGCAGGCCGGCCTGGGAGAGCAGCCGTACCGCGCGGGCCTGATTGACGGAGAGCTTGGTGCGGGCCTGGTAGAGGGTGACGAAGCCGTCCGCGTCACGCGGCAGGTTCTGTACGAGCGGCAGGAGTTCAGCGTCCGTCCGTACAGGCGTACCGGTACGGTCCGCTCCGGCCGTTGTGGTGGTTCCGGTTGCAGGAGAGGACGCTGTGGCCGTACCTGTACGGGCAGCTGGTACGCCGTCGTCGGGCTGTGTACGGACGCTGACCGTGCCGGTGCGTCCCTGTACGGCCGCGCTGGCCGTACCGGTACGCCCGGCCACCGCCGTACCTGTACGCGCCGCCCCCTCCAGGGTGGTGTGTACGCCGTCTGTACGGTGGCTGTACGCCCTGTTCAGCACCGCTTTGGTTCCGTCATCGTGCGGCGTGTGGGCCACGGTGTGTACAGGGTCCGTACCGTCCCGTCCGGGGCCCGCAGCGTCCGGCCGTACAGAGCCGTGAGCGGCGTACGGGTCGCGACTGGCTGCCCCTGTACGGCTGGACGGCACGGTGTCCGTACCGTCTGTACGCCGGTGTGTACCTGTACGGGCGGGCGTTCCGTTTCCGCTGTCCGTACCGGTACGGCCGCCCGCAGCGGCCGTACCGCCGTGGCTGTCCGTACCGTCGTTGTGCATGAGGGTGTGGACGCGCCAGATGACGGCCACGAAGATCAGCACGACGAACGTCGTCAGCTGCCACGGGGCCGACTGGCCCTCCTTGACGATGTGGGCCTGCTCGGACAGGTGGTAGGTCACGTTCGCCGACGCCATCAGCAGCAGCGCGTAGGGGATGTCCTTCTTGGCGCGGAACGCGGTGACGCAGTAGACATCGATGCTGACCGGCAGCAGCGGGGCGACGTACTGGTTGATGCCGACCATGCGGGCCAGCTCGTACTCGCCGGAGGCGGCGAGCCCGACGCCGGCGGCGAGCGCGATCCACGGGGCGGTCTTCCACGCCTTGCGGCTGAGGTTCTGCTGCCAGCCGCGCCAGCGGGAGTTGGCCCGCTTGGCCTCGCGGGCCTCATCGAGCAGCCGGCGGGCGCGGGCCTCATCGGCCTGCGCCCGGTCGGTGATGCCCTTCGCCTTGCGCTCCGCCTCGGTGGTGATGCGGCTCGCTTCCTTCTGGGCGGCCTCGCGCAGCTGCGCCGCGACGGTCTTGGCTTCCTCCCGCAGCCGCTCGCGCTGCTTGTCGCAAGCGGCCTTGAGCCCGGCGAGTTCGTCGGCGAGGGCCTTGCGCTTGGCGGCGGCCTCCGTGTCGAACTGGTCGGTGAGCTCGCGCAGCTTCTCGCGAAGCTCGGTGCGGGTCTGCTCCGCCTCGGTGTGCGCGGCAGCGACGTGAGCATCGGCCTCGCGGCGCCGTTCGGCGGCGGCCTCGACCGCGTCCGCGTACAGCGCCTCCGCCTCCGCCCGGCGGCCGTCGTACTGCTCAGCCGCCTTCGCTGCGAGCTGGGCGAACCGCTCGCGGGCCTGGTCGACCTCCCGCTGCGCCGCGGCGACCAGTTCGTCGGCCTGCTCCTGGGCGCGGGTCAGGATCTGGCCGGCCTCGATGCGGCGCTGGTCGACCAGGGCGCCGATCTCGGCGAGGTCGGCCTCCGCCAGACGGCGCAGCTCGGCAACCGCCTTGCCGGTCGCTTCGCGGTCGGTGGCGGCCAGTTCGGTCAGGTCGGCGACCTGCGCGCGGGCCTCCGTCACCAGCCTCTCGGCATGGTCGCGGGCTTCCGCCAGGAGCCGGTCGGCCTCGCCGCGCGCCGCCTCCAGGTCGCTCGATGCCACCGCGCGCTGGGCGGTGGCCGCCTGGTCGGCGTCGGCGGTGATGCCCGCGGCGCGGGTCTGCGCCGCGGTCATCAGCACGGTGACCTGCTCGTGGGTGTCGGCGACGGTGCGCGCGGCCGCCCTCTCGGCTTCCGCCTGGAGGGCGGCGGCCTGCTCGCGCGCGGTGTCGATGACGTCGGCGGCCCGGTCCCGGGCGTCCGCGACGCGGGCCAGCGCCTCGAAGTCGACGGCCTCCGTCTCCGTCTTCGTGGTCCCGGCCGGGGCCGGGGAGGCGTCGGGGGTGGGAGAGGCGGTGGGCTGCGAAGCTGGACGGGTCGCCGCCGGCTTCTTGCGGGCGGGGCTCCTCTTGCGGGCGGTTCGTGTGGCGGCCACGCCGCCTCCTTCCAGATCGGGTGCCGCCCGGGTGGGCGGCGGTTCACGGGTGGTTCGGTCAGTCGCGCTGGGCGAGCAGCTCCGGCCGCTAGTTGGCGGTCGCATGCTGCTGGGTGAGCCAGGCAAGGGCGGCCGCGGTCATGTCGTCGGCCGCGCCAGCGGTGTTGGTGTGGCCGGCCTGCCCGGTCCAGAACAGCTCCGGGTCGCGGTACAGGACGAACTGGCCCCGTTGGAACTTGATCGCGGGGGTGGTGCTCTGGGCGCTGTAGCGCACGGCAACTCCTTGGCGGCTCACGTGGGCCGGACTGTCCGGCTCCCCGTCACCGCCCGACCGGCCGCCACGGTGGTGGGCGGTCGGTGCGGGCGGATCAGGCAGCCGTCAGGCCGTGGCCATGAGAGGCCGGCGCGGGGCGATATCCCGGCCGTCGGGGAGCAGCTCGCCGGTGTCCTCGAAGAGCAGGAGGCCGTTGCACAGCAGGCTCCAGCCCTGCTCCGGGTGGCTGGCCACGACGTGCGCGGCCTCGCGGTCCGAGCTGGTGGCCGACGGGCACTTCGGGGTGTGCTTGCACAGCGAGTCCGGCAGCCGGGTGGAGCCGGTGGCGGTCGTCGCGGTGTTGAGCTGGGTGCTGCGCTGCATGAGCTCTCCTGGCGGGTGAAGCGGGGCCCGGGACTTTCCCGGGCCGGAGGCGTGCGAAAGGCCAGCCGCCCGTCGTGCGGGCGGCCTGGTCGAACAGCGCGGTGTAGCGCGAAGTTGGATTCAGGTCCCGCGCTGCGGGTCAGCCTCGCGTCTTCTTCTGCTGAGCGAGGTAGGCGTCCTGGAGCCGTTCGAGCGACTCGGACAGGCGCTGGCCGGTGCCGCATCGCGCGTCCGGCGAGCACCCGGTGCAGGTGTCGCCGTGCGCGCGGTTGGCGGCCGCGGCCTTCATGTAGCGGTCGTACAGGGATTCAGCCATGGGTGCCGCGGCCGAAGTCGTGCTGCTCGTTGGTCCGGCGGACCGGGCCCTCCAGCCGCTTCTGGTCGGCGTCCGTCATGCCGTCGCCGCCTTACTGGCCTGGAGCCGGCTACGGGCGGCGCGGCGCTTCATCGAGCGCCGTTCGTCCTCGGACAGTCCGCCCCAGACGCCCTCGCTCTCCCCGGACTCCAGCGCCCACTGCAGGCACTGCTCCATGACCGGGCAGCGTCGGCAGACCGCCTTGGCCTCCTCGATCTGCAGCAGCGCCGGACCGGTGTTGCCGATCGGGAAGAACAACTCGGGGTCTTCCTCCCGGCAAACGGCGCGGTGCCGCCAGTCGACGCCGGCCTCGGAGGCGGCCATGTGGGCAGCGGAGAGGCTGACGAGGTCCTGAATGTCCTGCATGGGGTCCTCCGTTGAGATCGCAGATGCGGGCAGCCCCAGGAACGCGGAGTCCCTGGGGCTGCGGGGGGATGGGGGCGGCTGGGCGCGGTGATCTCCGGCTCCGCCTGGGGCGGTGGTGCTGCAGTGGCAGAAGCTGACCTTCCGACCGTCCGCCCCGTAAGACAGCTGGTGTTACTCAGCCCGGAGGCGGCACCTGATCTGCTTGCCGAACGGCGACGGCTCGACCGTCCAGTGATCGGTCAGCAGGTCGAGCAGGTGCAGACCGCGTCCGGACATCGCCTCGGCGCTGTCTAAGGCGACGTCGCGGCGGTCCGGCTGACCCGGCACGGCGTCGTGAACGATCACCTCGACGCCGGACGGGACGGCGTACACCTCGGCGATCAGCAGGACGGGCTCGTTCTCCGAACTGGCCCGCAGCACGTTGCCCATCAGCTCGGACACCACGAGTTCGGCGGAATCAGCGAGGCCCGGGTCAGCGCCGTACGTCGTCGCCACCGCGCGGGTCAGCACGCGAACAGCGCTGAAGGCCTCCGGGGAGGCCGTCATCTCAGCGCAGAAGCCGCGCCGCTGCTCGGTCAACATCAGACCCGGCACCGGGTCGGGAACCACGAGTCGTTCGTCCACGGCCGCGGCGTGCAGAGTGCCGGTACCGAAGACCGTGACCGTCACCGGGTCCCACCCCTCTGGTCGTGCTCCCTGGCCCGGCGCAGCGCCTCGTCTTCCTGGCTCGGGTGCTCGTCCCCCTGCGCACCAAGCGGCGCGCGGGATGTCATCATGTTCCTCAGCAAGGTCGTGTTCCTCTCACGCGATGAACTCAGCGACCGACAACGGCCCCGGGGCGCAATCCCGGGGCCGTCATCGTTTTGCGGGCGATCCTGCTGCCCTCCGCCATCGCCGCTCGTCACACGGGCGGCGATCACGGGTAACGCAGGATCGGGTTCAGGTCTGCGGGACCTGCGCCCTGCGCTGGGTGTCCGTACGGGTCACAGCCCGCTGCACCTGGCGCCACTGCGCAGCACGCTGGCGGGCCTCAAGTCGCTCCGCCTGCTGCTCCTTCTGCTGCCTCTGCTCCAGTTCAAAGCGGGAGGAGGCCTGCGTCTCACCAAGCCAAACCTCCAGTTCGCGACCCGTCTCGCACCGGCCGCCGCTCTGGCACTTCGCGCAGGCATCGCGGTGAAGCGCAACGGCGGTGCGGGCCCGTTCCAGTACGGCGGGCATTCGCAGCGTCGGTTCCTTGGGAGCCGTCGCCAGACGGCTGACGGCCGGCGGGGTCGCGGTCCGCGGCTTCCGGTTGACCCGGTTCGAGCGGCGCCCGGTCACAGTGGCGTCCGCTTCCGCAACCTTGCGGCCCCATTCAGCGAGGTCCACGTCGATCTCGACTCGGCGGGCGCTGCCCGGGCAGCGACGTCCGTTCTTGCCGCGCTCGGTGCGCTCCAGATGGTGGGGCCAGATGACGTTGCGGCGCAGCGGGTGCCACTCGTTGCAGTCCGGGCAGACGATGGAGCGGCGCTCGCCTTCGCGTAACTGGACGTTGAACACGGGGATCGTGCTGATTTTCAGGGCAGGGCGGGACGTATCGGGCTTCACGCAGACTCCCACGGGCAACGGCTTCGGAATGAGGGGAAGCGGGTGCAGTCTCCGCAGCTCAGGGCGCATATCCAGTCCTGAGCACGTGGACACCGCATCGCGTGCGTTGGGGTGGTGCTCCCGCTCGGTGAGGGATCTCGTGGTTCGTCACCTCGGACACGAGCGAGCTATTCAGATGTGAGCCCGGCGGTCCGGGCAGCTCAACGCCACATCGCATCGACAGAGCGTTATGGCTATCGCTATTTGACCCCGCCCTCTTGTGCGATGTCAATAGCGATAGCTATAACTCGGTGCACATGCTTGATGTCGCACGAGGGCCGGTTGATATGGCTAGCTCTAGACTTGGCCACGTCAACTCAGGGGAAAGGTGACCTCGATGCCCGTCTCGTACCGCGATATCGCCGCTGAACTGCGGCAACAGATCATCGAGGGGCGGTACCAGCCGGGCGAGAAACTGCCGATGTTGACGGAGCTTCAAGAGCAGTACGGCGCTGGCTACCAGACTGTGCGTAGCGCGATCGCGCTGTTGGAGCAGGAAGGCCTGGTCGTCGCGATCCGCCGACGCGGGACGATCGTGCGGGAGCGCCCCGAGAGACGAAGGATTACCAGGTCGCGGCAGGTCTACCGCGACCAGCTGGGCTACTACTTCGATCCCACGGCCCAGAGCTGGGCTGCTGTCCAGACCCCAACCGTTCGTTGGGGAACGGTTCCTGTCGACCTGGCCCCGGTCCTGGGGGTGGACGTGGGCGCCGAAGTCCTTATCCGCAACCGCGTCATGGGCGACCCGGAGACGAAGAGGGCCAAGCAGTTGGCCACTAGCTACCTCCCGGCAGACATCGCCCGGGGAACCCAACTGGCCGAGCGCGACACAGGTCCTGGTGGCATCTACGACCGGCTGGAGGAAATGGGCCACGGCCCTTTGCAGTGGGCAGAGTCGGTGAGCGCGCGCATGCCCTCTCCGGAAGAGGTCCAGCTGCTCGGCCTGCCCGCGGATGTGGGTGTTCCCCTGCTTCGCGTTGTAAGAGTGACCACCTCCCCCCGGGGGCGGGTAGTCGAAGTCAACGACACCGCCATGTCCGCTGAAGAGTTCGAGATCGGCTACTCCATCAGCCGCAGCCCCAGCGCCGAACTGAGCGAGGACGACCGTGAGCCGATCTGACAGCCGTATGGCGTTCCGCATGAGCTTCTCCGACCAGCGAGTTGGGTGGCGGGATCAACGAACACCAGCTTCCGGGTCTATGCCGTTGAGTGAGATGCCCCTGTGTGGAAGCGGTGTCGACTCACCGTCGCAATACGCGCCAGGTCGCCTGGTCAGGAACCGTTCGGGAGGTGTGTAGTGATCGCCGTGGAACAGTGGACAGGTGAGGAAGCGCTCCTCCTACGGTCGGTGATGCGCCTGTCCGTCCGCGCGTTCGCTCAGCGACTTGGGATCAGCCCTCGCACGGTCTCGCACTGGACAGAGAACCCGTCTGGCGTTTGCCGGCCGAGCATGGCTCAGATCCTGGACACGGCTCTCTCCCAGTGCACCCCGGAGGAGAAGGAAGCGTTCCGTGTCCGGCTTGCGGCACTGCGAGGGGACCATATTGGCGCAGCGACGGACGCGCGGCCGGCGCCTTGCACGGTGATTTCACACAAGTTCCTGCCCGTGTACTTAGGGGAGCCACTCAGTTCACTGTACGCAGCAGGAACCCCCCGCCCGACAGGACCCGGGGGGCTTGACCAGCGCGTTTTGCCAGCTGCTCACCCGTCTGCGCGAACGTCGACGGTCCACGTCTACGCCTGCGGAATCGCCCTCGTGCACTTGGAGGAACACCAACCCGTTGCTTCCCTCACCGAGTTGGCCGTTTGGCGCTACCGGTCTTACTTGACGGACCGATCTTGGGTGGGGCAACGCTTGGCTCACTTGCTGGAACAGCACCGGGCCAACGGACAGCCCAACTTGCCGTCGTCGGACCCGCAGTACGTGCTGTCCGTCTACGAGCTACGTGAACACTCCTGGACGGGGGCCGGGCTCGACACGGCGTTGCAGTTGCTGACCACGCCCTCCGTGCTCGTCAATCGCCAGGACCCAGAGAACATCACGCCCCTAGGCGCAGGCGTTGAGGACGCCAAATTCCGCGACGGCTGGGCGCACCCAGAAGCTGTAGCGTTCGACGGCGGCGCGTCGCGCGGAGTGTCTGGCTGGTCTGGGGTGGCCTACCACCCGCAGCCGGACGAGCGTGCTCTGACAACGAGCCAGATCGTTGCCCTAGAGCTGGACGTTCAAGCGCTGTGGGCCTTGTCCTCGCACATCCTGCACATGATCGAGGAAGGCAAGGACCCGGTAATGCCTGCGGAGTACGGGTGGCGCTTCCTGCGCGGCGCGTACGTCCGGCTTACTACGGCCCGGCCGACCGAGACGGCCCAGCACCGGGTGATGCGGGAGGCGATCCTCGCCACTAGCGAACTTCCTGATCGGCTGCGTGCCGCCCAGGATGCCCTTCGGGACAGCATTCAATGACGGTCATGGGAAGGCGGACTGGGTGGAACCTCGTTCGACGGCGCTGCTGGTCATCGACGTGCAGCAGGGCTTCGTCAACCGGCACAGTAGTGGCGTTCTCCCTGCGATCGTGCGGCTCGCTGAGGGTTGGCGGGCTGCTGGCGCTCCCGTGGTGTTGACGCGGTTCCACAACGAACTTGGCTCGCCGTACGAGACGATCACTGGCTGGACGAGGCTGCGCACGGCCGAGGAGCAGGCGCTCGTCGCTGAGCTCGCTCCCTTCATCAATGACGCCGCCGCAGTCATCGAAAAGGCCCAGTCCTCCGTCTTCACATCCGAGGGTGCCGAGATCATCCGGAATTCAGGGTGGACCGATCTCGTGCTGTGCGGCATCGACACGGATGCATGCGTGTACGACTCCGCGGTGGCTGCTTACCAGAGCGGCTATCGACCGTGGATCGTGATCGACGCCTGCGCCTCCAGCGGCGGAGCTCAGTACCACGACGCCGCGCTGCTACTCGCGGCGCGGAACATTGGAACCTCCCAGCTCATCACTAGCGAAATCGTCCTATCTCGAATCAGTGGAGCCCAGGGGGCACAGACGTGAACGCATCGCCGTACGACGCGGACATACTTGTGGTCGGCGCCGGGCCGGCCGGGGTGGCAGCCGCGCTCATGGCGGCCAGCCTGAACCTGCGGGCCCTTGTGGTGGAATCCGGCCCAGTGGGCGGCAAGCTGCACAGGGTTAGCGCCTTGGAGAACGTATCGGGCAACTGGTCGACCGGCCCTCAGCTGGCTGAGGCCCTGGCCGCAGATCTTCAGCGCCTACAGAAGGCCGGCCGATGCAGGGTCGTGCAGGGGCACGCGGTGAAAGCCAGCGGGCATGACGACCGAGCCGAACTCGCCCTTGCCGACGGACGCGTCCTCACTTCAGCGTGCATCGTGGTAGCCACTGGTGTGACCGAGTTGGCTCCGTCCGACCTGCAGTGGATAAGCGCTCCCGCCGACTTCTCGACTTCCCCCCTCTGGCGAGTCTCTCCGCAGGAGCTCACGGGTCGTACGTACGTCCTCGGTGCAGATCGTCCACTCGGGACCTGGCTGCGAGCGCACCCGGATTCGACGCCGACGCTGCATGTGCTGTGCCCACCGGCCGACGGATACAAGGCAGCCGAGGTCGAGAACGACGGTCGTGTACGACTGGTCCCTGTGTCGCACGCAGCGATCTCCCGGCCCCCGTACGGCGATGGCTGGACGATCGAGGTCAAGGGCCACGACGGGATCAAGACCGTCTACGCCGCTACGGCGGTGCTCAACAACCTCGGGAGCAAGCCAGCTGGTTTGGCCGGGCTGGTCTGTGGTGAGGACGGATACTGCCCGCCCAATCCGCAGCACCGGCGAATCCGAGTCGCGGGGGACCTGCGGTCTGCGCGCTTCCAGCGCATTGCAACCGCCCAGGGGTCAGGGGCCGAGGCCGTACTCGGTTACTACTACGAGATGGCGCTACGGACGACGAACGGAGCCGCCAGGTGATCCGCTCTGTCTCGGTGCGCTTCCGGTCCGTGGCCGTTGTGGTCGGCCGGCCTGAGAGCGTCCAGGGCGGCCAGGAGCGTGGCCGAGTCGCGGCTCCAGCGCTTGGGGGCGATCAGCTTCAGCCGCGGTGCCTCTGGCGGCGCCAAGACCTGGCTCTTGCAGTCGACGACGGGGACGAGGCCGAGATTGTGGGTGAAGAGCAGAACGGGCTTTTGCGCGACCAGCGAGCGGAGTTCGAGGCGAGCAACGGGTCCGAGGACGTGGACACGGCTGCCGAGCCGCTTGGGCCTTCCGATGACGACGAGTCCGTCGAGCTGGTCGACGAGCGTGTCCCAGGCGTAAGGCCGTCCCTCGAAGCTGGAACCGTAGTGAAGGAGCTCAACGCCGTCGGGCAGGTCCTCGGTGATGCGCTTGAGCCAGCGCTGCCAGTTAGCGTCGTTAACGGTCTTGGGTGCGGCGCTGACATAGACGCGGACCGGATCGCCGCTGCGACGCTGTGCGGCGAGGCGGTACATGGCCGCGACGTAGCGGCGCTGCTGCTCAGGGCGGGCGAAGGTCTCCACATCGAGGGGATCGTCATGCCTGGGCTTCTGCTTCGCGTGCATACCCTCATCATGCCCGGGCGGTGCCTGGGATGCGGAACGGGGCAGCTGACCGAAGGCTCTGGCGCTCCGTCAAGAGGCTCTCGATCACTGGCGACACGAGGGGTTCCGGGGTGTCGCTGGGGGATCTCAGAGGGGTACCGTGTCCCCTGAATAAGATCCATATGAACATGGTTAAGCCCCGCGAGGTGGAGCTCCGGGGCACGGCCGCAGACCTGTCTAGGGAAGGTCTCGACATGAAGCAGGGTACCCGTACCCTCCAACAGGCACACATCAAGGCACTCGCCGTGGCAGCGATGACTCGTACGTCGCTCCGGCTGGGTGCCTTCGATGTCTTCCCGCGCCGATCCGGCTGCGGGTGCACCTCTGCCCCGGAAGGGGGCGAGATGTCGTAGTCGTTTGCGGCGGCGCCCGTTGAACGGGTCTTCGAGCCGTCGGGACGCCTCGGCCACCTCGGTGATTAGCAGTCACCTCGGCTGATGGCGTCCCATCTGCCACCGGGTGGGCTTAGCAGGCCCTCCCGAAGGAGTCGACCAGGCAGTTAGCAGCTGTCCGGTCGGGTCGAACTCGGTTCTCCCCAGAACCAGCGCCAAAGGCGCCTTTTTCATGCCTCCAGAACCATCCAGGAAGGCACGACCTATGTTGCAGCATGCTGCTGCCCTTTGTCAGCCCACCCATGCCCGGTTGGCGCACTTTGTGCCGTCTATCCGATCACAGTTGCCCCTTCGGCCGGCCACTTCGCCGTTCCAGCGGACTAGTGCCGCCACCTGTGCGCGGTTCGCCGGGGCGTCCAAGTGAGCGCCACGGCTGTACCCGCCACCCGCCAACGATCACCGCGACGTCGTTGGCTGCACTCGGTACCGGAGATGGCAGAGCCGGCTGCGAAGCGCGGTCCAGGGCATTCCATGGCGCTCGGCCAAGAGGCTCGTTCCCGCTTGGTGACCGCCGTGCGGACGCTGCTGGACAGTCCGGGCCTTGAGGAAGCGTCGGACCCGGTGCGGCTGGCGGTGGTGGTGCTGGCTTCCCGTACGCCGTCCGAGACCGGTGTGGTGGAGATCCGGGCTCGTGAGCTGGGCCGGTGGCTGGGGCTGTCGGTGTCCAGGGTTCGGCATGCGGTCGTGCCGGGCCTGCGCCGTTCCGGTGTGGTGGATGTCGACACGCTGCCGGGCGAGTTCGGCGAGGACTGGGGTCTGACTTGCCGTGTCCTTCCGATGTGGGAGGCCCAGACCAAGGTCGGGCATCCGTTGCGGTTGACGAAGCCGGAGCTCGCCACCCTGCTGCGGCTGATGGAGGCCCTGATGGCACCGGGATGGGCGCACCGGGATGGGCGGGTGACACCGGCCGGGCTGCTGGGTGCCCGTACGGGGCATGGTGCTGCGACGGACCGGCTCGCTTTGCTGCTGCTGGTGCTGGAGGCGGGGGAGACGGGGCGGGTGCGGCTGTGCGGTGGCCGGGTCGATAAGCGCTACGGCCGACCGGTAGCGACTTTGGCCCGGCTGCTGGGGCGCTCGTTGTCGCAGGCGGAGCGGGTGTTGGAGAGGCTGGAGGGCGCCGGGCTGGTGAAGCGCCCGCGGCGGCAGACTGTGTCCGGCATGCGGCAGGCGGCGCGCCTGGTGGTGCCGGCGGTTGCGGCCGCGCACGGCGGACGCCAGGGAAGCGCGGGTGCTGCTGATGGCCTCGTTGGAGACCTCGCAGGTACGGCATGGCCTAGTGAGGACCTCCTTCCGCCGACAAAACCGCAGATCAGCGGTGCGCGTGAGCGGTACGGGGCTGACGAGGGAGACCTCGCGAATTCAGCATCCCTTCACACTGATCACTCTTCTGTGGCTGATGTGTCTTCTGAGGTAGCTGATGGTCTTGGGTTTTCCGGCTACGCCGATCCGGGGTTCTGTGGTCAGCCGGAGAGCGCGTACGCGCACGAGGGCCAGGCTGCGATGGCTGCGGATGCCTCGTCCCAGCGCGCGATCGGTGGGGATGGCCCGCTGCGCGGGGAAAACCAGGGAGAGTGCCCAGGTGGGGGATTGCCGACGGCGGGTTCCGGGAGCCGTTCGCGGCTGACGGTCGTGGGTGGTGCTCATGGACAGCAGCAACAGCGGGTTGACGACCTTGGCGATCTTCGTTTGCAGGTTGCTTTGGCTCCGGTGGCCCACCTGTGGAGGCAGCTCCGTCGCGGCCAGCAGACCGTTGCCGTTCGCGCTGCTGAGCAGGCCCTTGGGGCCCTGTCCGGGATCGTGGACCCGATGGCAGCACCGCGCGTGCTCGCGGCCCGGCTCACCGACCGGCTGGAGGAAGCCGGGGGAGAGGCCCTGGTACGCGATCCGATGGGCTGGCTGCTCGGTCGGGGCCTGGTCCAGCGCCCTGCCTGCCCAGACCTGAGGTGCGACGACGGCATCCGCCTGGACACCGGCACCGACTGCCCGACCTGTGGAAACATCGTCCACACACGGCGCGCGCTGCGGGCCCGGGTTGCAGCCGCGGTCGAGGCCGAGATGCCGTGCAGTGATCCGGCCTCGCGCCGTGCCGAGACCGAGCGGCGCCTGCGCGAGGAAACCGC
Source organism: Streptomyces sp. NPDC037083 (assembly GCF_055606485.1). NCBI lineage: Bacteria > Bacillati > Actinomycetota > Actinomycetes > Kitasatosporales > Streptomycetaceae > Streptomyces > Streptomyces sp. NPDC037083. The sequence goes on from NZ_JBVJSQ010000020.1 coordinate 72,284, forward strand.
CCTCGAGGAACAGCGGGCGCAGATTCGCCGGGCCCGGGCCGAGCGCGAGGTTGAGCAACGTCAGCAGGCGATCGCGCGGCGCCGTGCCCTCGAGGAAGACGCGGAACTGGCCCGGAGGCAAGCGCCGTGCGCGGACTGCGGGCTGCCCGAATCCGCAGGCCTGTGCCCGATGTGCTCCTACCGGCGGCGCACCGAGGAACTAGTGCGGGAGGCGGTCGACCTCGCAGTCGCCGTGCGGGCTGACCTCCTGGACGCGGCCGCGGTCGACGAGCTCACCCAGCAGTGCGAGACGGACACCCGTAGGCTCCTGACCTTGGCGTGCGAGCGAGCCTGCGGCCCGGACGCCGATCCGGCTTGGGCAGCGTTCACGTCGCCGCAGGTGGCGCAGCAGATCCTGGACGAGCGGCGCGCGGCCGCGCTGCGTCGACTGCTCGGTTCGCAGGAGGCGGTGACGGAGGCCGACGCGGCGTACGAGGCGTGCCTTCGGCGCCAGGGCCGAGGCCGAGGCCGAGGCGCCGAGGCTGCTGCCGAGGAGGCCGCGGACGCGGCGGGCCGCCGCACCGCCGAATTCCTCCTCCGCCAGCGCCTGGGCCAACTGCACGCTGCCCGCCAGCACGTGGCCGTGGCACCTTCCCCCGCGGGCGCGGTGCTGGTGGATGCGGCGGCGTAACTATGGTGGCTCAGCCGGCGACGTCCCGGTCGCTGCCGCCTCGCCACTGGTGCAGCACAGGGGCCGGTGGGTGCCTGCTAGGCACCCACCGGCCCCTGGCCTGGATCGCCGAGAGGACCGGGCCGAAGGGCGGCCGCAACTACAAACGCTGCCAGCGGTGCGCCTCGGCCGTGTATGCCCGAGGGGCCCGGCACCGATGCCCGGCTGGTGACGGCAGCACATCGGCGGGCCGGTTGAGCTGTCCGCCGCGGCGAAGGCCGCCGCCGGCCGCGCGGCCGAGCTGCTGGACGCCGTACCCGTCGCCGCCGACGTCCCAGCGCCGCTGCTGACCGAGTGGCGGTGGTGGGCAGCCAAGTACCTCCAAGGCGCCATCGCCGCCGAGGAGATCATGGGAAAGGACGGTGAACCTGACCGGGTGCTCGCAATGGTGACGGCCGCCGCCGCGACACTGCTGCCGACGAAGGAGACCGCCGGCCGCGCAGCGGCGGCCGAGGGCGTGCTGCGGCTGGTCGACCAGGCGCACTGGGCCGAGGGCTGGCTCCACCAGCTCACCGGACGCCTCCCCCGACCCGTGCCCGCCGACGACCTGGAGAACATCGCGTTCCTGCTGGGAGAGGTCCTCGCCGACTGGGCCCAAGGCACCGCGCAGGCAGTGGCCGAGAACCGGGGCAACGGCCACCCGGCCCCCACGACCGCCGAGATCACCCGCAGCCTCACCCGGGCCGTGCTGTCCATGACCGACGACGAGGTGTTCGCGCCGATCGCCCCATACACGCGCACCTACCGAGAGCTGAGGGTGCCCGTAGTGCCGGCTGGCAAGAGCCGGTATGGGCGGCTCGACGTGGTGATCTGGATGCCCGGCATCCCGGACATCGTCTTGGAGATCGACTCCGCCCCGAACGCGGCCTCCGCACAGAAGCTCGCCTTCGCCCGCGACGCCGGCGCCCACCCGCTCTGGGTCCGCTTCGGATCCGGCGGGATCGAGAAGATCGACGGGGTGACGGTCCTCGACATTCGCGACGCCGTCCGGGGCGTGTGCGAGGCAGGACGCGGCGGCGGGACGACCTGAACTAAGCAGGCATGGCCCCTACGGCCTGCCCGCTGATCAGGCCGGGGCATGCGACGACAGGCGGCGGTACACGGCGGCGCGCGCGGCAGGACGCCCTCGGAGGCGAGCTGGTACCTGACCTGCCGCCGGGCGATTTTGAGCGGCGCGTACCTCTTCACGATCTGTCGCGCCCGGTCCACCACGCCGGCCACCGCACCAGCCTGCTCGCCATGCGGTACATGCACCCCAATGACGATCATGCACGAGGGAGGTATCCACTTCCGGCCGAAGCGACTGCGGGACCTACTCCGGCGTGCCGGTTCGCCACGCATGGAGCGTAGCTCCTGCCTGCTCGCGGTCCCCTCGGGCGAACAGATCCCATCCCCCCACGAGCTGCAGAGACTCCTTGACACGTGCCGCGGGGTGGCCAGTCACGCTCTAGTGGTCGAGCGACCACTTCAGCGCTTGGCTCAACCAAGACGCGTATCGCCGCGGACTGAGATACCTGGCGATGGAAGGCTTGCACCCATCGGGCCTGCTCGGTGCACTCTCCGCACGCCCGAAAGGGCATCACTCCAGCCCGCTCGCGTCGAAGAGCAAGATCAGCGCCTAGCAACCGTCCGTGAGGAATCTGGCCCCGTGCCGATGTTGGGGCCACAACGCTGTCGCTTCTTGCCGAACGCCCCACTCCGCTCATCCCTCCCCGTCGGAGCCTGGGGACGGCTACCTTGGTGGGCATGGCCAGGGAAATCCGCATCGAGATCGATGAAGAGCAGTACGAGCAGCTGAAGCGCGAGGCGCACCAGCGGCACGAGGATCCGGATGTGTACGCCAGCCGCGTCCTGGCCGACGGCCTGAACAAGGCGCGGTTCCTTCAGGGCTGCGCCGAGTTCCTGGCCACGCCGGGAATGCGCGAGGAGTTCGCCAGCCGGTTCGGCCCGCAGCCCGGGCCCAGCGCTACCGCTGCGTGAGGATGGACCTGCCGCAGTGGACCTGACCATTGATCTTCCATGGCTGCTGGAGCTTGCCCGTACTCAGCTGGGCGACCCGGACGTGACGGATTGGGGAGCCCTCGAGGCTGCCCGCGCCCGGCACTGTTTCCGTGTGATGGACGGCCTTGTCTACGACCAGCCCCACCATCGCGCCGCCGCGCTGTTCCACTCGCTGTGCCGCGTCCCGGCGCTGCAGCACAGCAACGCCCTGTTCGGCATCACCGTCGCGGCTGGCTACCTGCACGCCAGCGGCCGGCCGGCCCGGTTTGCGGCCAAGGAGGCAGCTGACCTGGCCGAGCAGGTGACGGCCGGGGACGTTGACATACGGGCCCTCGCCGACACGCTCAGGGAGTGGACCGAGCGGGCCTGAACCCAGGCTCGGTACGGGAGAGACCATGGGATCTCCGCCCGGGGCAGGAGTCATGCCACCGCTTCGCGCAGCTGGCCCGGCTTGGTCTCCACGATCTGCACGTCACTGCATCCAGCGTCTTCGAGTCCTCGCTTACGTCTCCCGGCGCTCGGCTGGTCATAGGCGACGGCGGAGGAGTGCGGGGTGCCGTCCGGGTCGATCCAGGTGAGCGTGAAGTTCTGCATCGTGATCGTCATGCGGTCATCATCGCCGTCGGCACTGACAACGCCCCGCTCGCGCTCTCTTCCATGCCGATTGTGGGGCCTGAACTCGGCGCAACGTCCGGCACTTACCTATCGGCCTCCACGCTTTGCCCCAAGCGAGGCCGGCCAGACCCACGCGCACACGAAGCGGAGCTTAGGCTCCGTCCGGTGGAGACGTTCTGGATCACCGTGATAGCCGTCCTGTGGGGTGCTGGCGCGGGCCTGCTCATACCCCGCGCCGCGTACCGGCTCTCCGTGCCGCCCGAGGAGCCGTGGCGGGCAATGTGTCCTGACGGACACCCCCTCACCGGGATCACCGGCGGTTGGCTGGGGCGGGCCCGGTGCACCGGTGGCGACTCCTACGGCCCGGGCACTTCCCCCGTCGCCGCCGTCTCCGCCGTCGTCTGCGCTGTTCTGGCGGCGGCCACCGGGGCCCGTCCCGAGCTGGTGGTCTGGCTGCTGCTCGCCCCGGCCTGCGTACTGCTCGCCGTCGTCGACTTCGCGTCACACCGGCTGCCCGACGTACTCACCCTGCCACTTGCCGCGGCAGCGCTCGTGCTCCTCGGTGTTGCCGCGGTGCTGCCCGACGCTGGCGGCAGCTGGACGTCTGCGACGCTCGGCTCCCTCATTCTGGGGGCCTGCTACTTCCTGCTCTTCCTCATCAGCAAGGGCTTCGGGTTCGGCGACGTGAAACTCGCCCTCGTACTGGGCACTGTCCTGGGCTGGTACGGCTGGGCCATCGTCCTGATCGGAACCTTCGTGGGGTACCTGCTCGGCGCGCTGTACGGCACCAGCCTGATGCTTGCGGGCCGCGCCGACCGTACGAGCAGGATCCCGCTCGGCCCGTTCCTGCTCGCCGGGACGTTGGCCGGCGTACTTCTGGGGTCACGTGCCTGCTGAACCCAGGGTTCCCGGAGCACAAGGGCCGCTGGATCGGGTGCCCGCCCGTTCCAGCTATGCGGCGGTGAGCTGGAGGAGTTCCGGCACCCCCTGGGCGGCCCGGTAGGGCTGGAAGCGGGGGAGAAGGTCGTCGACGAGCTGCACGCAGCGGGGTGCTCCGATGCGACGTGCCAGGATCAGGGATTCGGTGGCGGCGGCCGCGGCGGGTTCGGGTTCCTTCAGATCGAGGTAGCTCGCGGCACGGTAGGCAAGGAATACACCACGGGTTTTATCGCGGGCTGGGGGCAGCAGGCCTTCGCCTTCGGTGATGAGCTGGTGGGCGCGACCGATGTCGCCGAGGTCGAGGAGGGTTTGGCCGGAGTCCACGGCGAGGTCGGCGTCTGATACCCAAGCGCACCAGGCGGGCCGGTCGGTGCCGGCGTCGCCCAGGTGTTTCTCCGCCGCGGCAAGGGCGCGCAGCGCGGCACGTCGTTCGCCCTGGGCGGCGAGAGTGCGGGCGAGGCGTAGCTGGAGGAGGCTACGGGCGGCGGGGTTCTGGGCGCGGGTGAGGGCGTGTTGGAGGATGTGGGCTGCCGTGGCGTGCTGGCTGCGCCAGGCGGCCTGGTAGGCGAGGTCGCTCAGGAGGCCGGCGCCCATGTCCCGGTCGCCGACGGCATGGGCGTTGTGCAGGCCGGCGATCCAGTGCTGGCTGGCGTGTGTGTGGTGGCCCAGGTCGAAGCGGTGCCAGGCGACCGTTTGGGCCAGGGAGGCCGCGAGGGTGTGCAGGCGCCGCTTGATGCCCGGCGTGCAGCGGCCGCCTTCGAGGAGGTCGGTGACGGTGGCCAGGTGGGCGTCCAGCAGGGCCGGGGTGTGCTGCCGTTGTTCGGTGGGGAGAGCGGCCAGGTGCCGTGTGGAGGTCTCCAGGAAGGCGACGAGGTCCTCGCCGACCGGTTTACCGTCCTGGGTCTGAGCGAGCGTGTCGTGGGAGCCGCTGGCCCAGTCTGCTGCCAGGGCGGACAACGCGGTGCCGGTGATCGTCAGGAAGTTTCGGCGTTCCATTGCGGTCAGCAGGGCCTCTCTGAGGGCGGGCACGGAGCTGTGGGGGCCGAAGGGGGTGACCCCGTTGGCGGTGAGCGGCAGCCAGTGCGGCCAGTCATCGGCCCGGACGATGCTTGCGGGCCAGTCCAGGGCCTCGGCGATGTACATCTGGGATTCCGCGTTCGGTTTGACCCCGCGCTGCCATTTACGCACCCGTGCTTCGTCCGTTCCTGATTGCAGGCCACGGCGACCAGCCGCGGCATGGATGCCGGCCACGAACTCGTCCATCGTCTTGCCAGCCGCATGGCGGGCAACTGCGAGCGGGTGCGGGGAGGATGCTGCCACGACAGCAGTCAAGCACTCAGCGCTCGTGAGCGGTTACTGCTCGGCATAACGGGACCCCCTGCGGGACCCCCCTCAAACTGTCGACGGCATCGAACAGTTGAGCCCATCTTGGATGTGGAACGAATCGCCGCCGGGTGACAAGGCCCAGCGGCGGCCCTGCCCGCCCGGGCCCGTGCGCGCCCGGCAGGAGCCAGCCGTCACCACTCCTTTTTCGGCGAGGTCACAAGTGACAGATGCCCTGGTCTTCGCACCCCACCCAGATGACGAGACGCTCGGGTGCGGGGGAAGCATCGCCCATCTCACCGCGATGGGCCGCACCGTGCACATCGTATTCCTGACGTCGGGGGAGCAGGGCGTTCGCGGCGCCACTCCGCAGCAGGCGGGAGCGGTGCGCGAGCGTGAAGCCGAGTCAGCGGCGGGCAAGTTGGGCGTGGCCGCCGGCAACGTCCACTTCCTTCGTCTCCCGGACGGCGGTCTCGACCCGGGGGAGCGGAACCAGTTCCTGAGCGTGCTGGGCATCCTGCGTCAGATCCGCCCGGAGGTCGTCTACATCCCTCATGCGGCCGACGCCGCCCACGATCACCAGCAGGCCCACCTGCTGGTGTGGCGCGCGCTGGAGAAGGGCGCGAGCCGCAGCTACCCGGACGCCGGACCACGGCACTGGGTCGCCACCGTCCTCGGATACGAAGTCTGGTCGCCGATCTGCGTGCCCGCGTTCTTCCAGAGCCTGCAGCCATCGGACGTCGAGGCCAAGCTGTCCGCGCTCGCCTGCTACGCCACCCAGGTCAAGGGGGAAGGGGAGGCGGACTACGCCGGGCCGGGTGGACTGGCGCTCGCCCGGTTCCGCGGCGCGATGACCACCGGCAGCCACCGCGAAGCCTTCGCCGTCCTGCGGCTCGGCGCCCTGCCCTGGCCGCCCTCGTGCGACCAGCCCCCGGAGTGATCCCTCCGGTCGCCGGCCCCGGCAAGCGGCCGCCGCCACCCTCGGCCCTCCCCGAACTCCGCAGAGGAGCACGCATGACGACGCCTCACCCTCCCACCGCCGCGTCACCCTTATCGGAGCTCCGCCTGCCCGGTGGCGCTGGGGAACGCGATGGCTCGTGGCCTCCGGTACTCGGGGCCCTGGCGGTCTTCACCTCTCCCGGCCGGCTCCAGGACGCCGGGCTGGCCGCAGCCGCGAGCGACCTGCTGGCGGCGGAACGGTCCCGCCAGACGATTGAGCACCTCACCCGCCGCCGTCCTGGGTTGACCATCGAGGACGCCTACCGGATCCAGTGGACCAACGTCCAGCAGCGGCTGGTCCACGGCGCGCGGATCGCCGGGCACAAGGTGGGGCTGACCTCGCTGGCCATGCAGCAGCAGATCGGGGTGGACCAGCCCGATTCCGGTGTTCTGCTCGACGACATGCTCCTGCCCCACGGCAGCACCCTGCCTCTGAGCCAGCTCGTGATGCCTCGGGTGGAGGCGGAGATCGCCTTCCGTGTCGGCTCGGACCTGCACGGCCCCGACATCGACGCGCACGCGGTGCGGGCGGCGGTCAGCGAGGTGCTCCTCGCACTGGAAGTGATCGACACCCGTTACGGCGACTGGCGGATGACGCTCCAGGACAGCGTCGCGGACAACGCCGCCGCGGCCCGGGCCGTGCCAGGACCGGAGATTGCGCTGCGCGCCGGTCTCGATCTCGACTCCGAGATGATCACCGTGCGTGTGGACGGCGAGGTCGTGGTGAGCGCGCCCGGCTCCGCTGTTCTCGGCGGCCCGCTCAACTCCGTGGTGTGGCTGGTCCGGCAGCTCGACCGCTACGGCGCCGGCCTGCGCCGTGGCGACCTGGTCCTGGCGGGGGCCGTGCACGCCAGCCTCCCGCTGCGCCCGGGCACCGTGATCGAGGCCAGTTCGCCCCACCTGCCGCCCGTCAGTGTCCGGGCCGTGTGACCCGGACACCTCTGCACACCCACATGTTCGTCCTCTTCACCTTTCGAGGAACGTGATCATGACCACCAAGTCACTGAACGTCGCGGTCCTGGGGGCGGGGCTGATCGGCCTCGACCTGGTCGAGAAGCTCCAGGCCTCGCCGTACCTGGACTGCCGCCTGGTCGTCGGACGCGACCCCAAGACGCTGGGCCTGCGCCGCGCGGCAGACGTGGGATGCGCGACCTCGGCGGGAGGGGTGACCGCGCTGGTCGATGCCGGCCCCTTCGACGTCGTCTTCGACGCGACGTCCGCGGCCGCGCACACCGCCCACGCGGCTGCCCTGTCGGGCGCGGCGCCACTGCTGGTCGACCTCACCCCGAGCAGCCTGGGCATCGCGGTGGTGCCCGCCGTCAACGGCTTGGACGCCGCGGACTACGGCCACATCAACCTGATCAGCTGCGGCGGGCAGGCCTCCATCCCTGTCCTGCACGCCATCACCCGCGACATCGCGGCCACCTACATCGAGGTGGTCACCACCGTCGCCAGCCCCACGGTGGGACGTGCGACCCGTCTCAACCTGGACGAGTACATCGCCACCACCCAGGCCGCGATCCGCACGTTCACCGGTGCCGAGCAGGCCAAGGTCCTCGTCAACATCAGCCCCGCCGTCCCGCCGCCGCCGTTCCGGGTCGCGATGACCGTCCAAGCGCCCGGCCTTCAACCGGCGCGCGTCCATGCCGCGCTGAAGAACGCCGAACGGCAGGCACAGGCGTGGTGCACCCCCGGCTTCACGATCACCTCCTGCCACGTCACCGACGGGCAGGCCACCGTGGCCGCCGAGGTGACCGCCACCGTCGGCCGGCTGCCCGCACACGCCGGGAACCTCCACATCATCAACGCCGCCGCCGTCCTCCTCGCCGAGCAGCGCGCCACCGGAAAGGCCCTGTGACCATGACCAGCACACCCATCGCACCCACCCGGATCCTGATCTACGACCCGACCCTGCGCGACGGCCACCACGCCGTACGCCACCAGCTCGACGCCGGACAGCTGCGCGCCTACGCGGCGGCCGCCGACGCGGCCGGCGTCCCCGTGGTGGAGGTCGGCCACGGCAACGGCTTAGGGGCGTCGTCGCTCCAGATCGGCCGGGCCCGCCTCAGCGACGACGAGATGCTCAGCACCGTCCGCGACGCCCTCACCCACAGCAAGATGGGCGTCTTCATGGTCCCGGGCTGGGGAACCTCCGACGACCTGCGCAACGCCGTCGCGCACGGCGTGGACGTCGCCCGGATCGGCGCGCACTGCACCGAGGCAGACATCACCGAACGGCACCTGGGCGAACTGCGGGACATGGGCGTTCAGGCGCAGGCCGTGCTGCTCATGAGCCACATGGCCAGCCCCGCCCAACTCGCCGCGCAGTGCGCCCTGATGGCCGGGTGGGGAGCGCAGGCGGTCGGCATCATGGACTCCGCCGGCTACTACCTCCCAGCCGACGTGAGCGAGCGGATCAGCGCGATCGCCGCGGCGGTCGACGTGCCCGTCATCTTCCACGGGCACAACAACCTCGGCATGGCCGTCGCCAACTCGGTCGCCGCGGTCACCGCGGGCGCCACCGTCATCGACGGCTGCGCACGCGGCTTCGGCGCCGGGGCCGGCAACACCCAGCTGGAAGTCGTCGTGGCGGTCTTGGAGCGTCTCGGCTACGCCACCGGCATCGACCTCAAGGCACTGTTGCACGCGGCGGATATCGCCCACGAGCAGCTGATGCCCGCCCCTCCGATCATCGACTCGGTGAGCCTGGTCAGCGGACTGGCCGGGGTGTTCTCCGGCTTCAAGAAGCCGGTCCTTCAGGTCGCCGAACGCGAGCAGGTCAATCCGGTCGACTTGTTCTTCGCGCTCGGGCAGCGCGGTGTCGTCGCCGGACAGGAAGACCTCATCGCCAAGACCGCCCTCCATCTGAAGACCCGGGCGGGAGCATGACCAGCCCCCAGACGGGCCGGGCCGCCGTGATCTGCGGGCTCGGCGCCGTACTCCCACCCCGGGCGGTGCCGAACGAAGAACTGTGCGCCGTACTGGACACGAGTGACGAGTGGATCCGCACCCGGACCGGGATTAGGGAGCGGCGCATCGCGGACCGTGGGGTGTCCACCGAGGACCTGGCGGTCGCCGCCGCCACCCGGGCACTGCAGTCCTGCGGCACCAGCGACGTCCACGCCGTGGTGCTCGCCACCACCACCCCCGACCACCTGATGCCGGCCACCGCCCCGTCGGTGGCCGCCCGACTCGCCCTGAGGGGTGTAGCCGCCTTCGACGTCGCCGCCGTGTGCACCGGCTTCGTGTACGCCCTGGCCACCGCCGCCGGCCTCATCACCACCCAAACGGCCCGCAGGGTCCTGGTCATCGGAGCGGACCGTATGTCCCGACTGCCGGCCGCCGACGACCGCACCACCCGCCCCTTGTTCGCCGACGGCGCCGGGGCCGTCGTGCTGCGCTCCGGCACCGCCACCGAGCCCGGCGCACTCGGACCGATGGTGCTCGGCAGCGACGGCGCCCGCCGCGACCTCCTCGTCGTCCCGCACGGCGGACACATGACGATGCAGGGCCCGACTCTGTTCCGGCACGCCGTCGACCGGATGTCCGCCGTCACCCGGCAAGCGGTCCAGCTCGCGGGCTGGCGCCTCGCGGACGTCGACCGGATCGTCCCCCACCAGGCCAACGCCCGCATCACCGCCGCCGTCGGCCGCCACCTCACGATCGACGCCGACCGGCGGGTGCAGAACATCGAGTACGTCGGTAACACCGGTGCCGCATCCATCCCCCTCGCCCTGGCCCAGGCGTCCGCGGACGGCACCCTCCAGCCCGGGCACCGCGTCTGCCTGACCGCGTTCGGCGCCGGACTGACCTGGGGCGCCACCACCGTCACCTGGCCCGACCTCAAACCGGCCGCCCACCCGCACCACGACACCGCCATGGAGCGCACATGACCACCTACAAGGCGAACCCGAAGCTGGTCCGGATCCTTGTCGAGGACCTGGGCATCAGCGAGGACGACCTGCGCCCGGACGCCAGCCTCAACGACGCCGGCCTTGACTCGCTCGCGCTCGCCGAACTCGCCGAGCTGCTGCCCGAGCGGCTCGGCGTCCACCTCGGCGACGACGTCCTGAACAAGGCCTCCACCGTCGCAGCCCTGAACACGCTCATCGAGCAGCAGCTCGCCACGCAGGAGCAGCAGTGAACCGGCCCGCACCGCAGCCGCTGAGGGCCTGGCTGATCACACCCGCGCTGAACGCCGACCGGTTCGAGAAGGCCAAGTCGTACGGTGCCGACGTCGCCCTGGCGGACCTGGAGGACTCCGTCGCCCCCGCCGACAAGGCGACCGCCCGGGCGACCGCCGCCCGCTTCCTGCACCCGGCGGCGACCAGCAGGCCAGTGCTGGGACTGCGCGTGAACACGCCCGTCACCGCCGACGGCATACGAGACCTCGCCGCCATCACCGGCTACACCCACCAGCCGGGCATCGTCCTGGTCCCGAAGGTGGAGTCCGCCCGTGACATCGAGGTCGTCGCCGGCGCCCTGGACACCGACCAGCACGCACCCGTCATCTACGCACTGATCGAAACACCGCGCGCCATCGACCGGCTGCCCGCGATCGTGACCGCCGACCGGCTCGGCGGCCTGCTGTTCGGGGCGGCCGACTACGCCGCCCTCACCGGCTGCGCCCGCACCTGGGAGGCCCTGCTGTACGCGCGGTCCGCCGTGGCCAACACCGCCAGCGGGGCCTGCATCCCGGCGATCGACAGCCCTTACTTCGACGTCCGCGACCTCGAGGGTCTGCGCCGGGAGGCCGAACGCGCTCGGGCCCTCGGCTTCCAGGGCAAGGGAGCCGTCCACCCCCGGCAGATCCCCGTCATCACACAGGCGTTCACCCCGTCCGAAGACGAGATCGCCGCAGCCCAGGCCGTCGTCGCCGCCGGCCACCAAGCCTCCGCGGCCGTGACCACCGTCGGCGGCCAGATGGTCGGCCCGCCCCTGGTCGCCGCCGCCCAAGCCGTCGTCGACCAGGCCGCCGCGTCCGCGTCACCCGCCTCCCGCAGCTGAAGGAGCTACCCATGAACACGAGCACCGCCACCACGACCCCGCAGGGCTACCGGGAGGTCGGCAAGTCCCGCTTCAGGGAGAACGTCGGAGCCGGGCTCACCGACTTCGTCGTCGGCCAGATCTTCGAGCACCGGCCCGGACGGACCGTCACCGAGACCGACCACGTCCTCAACCTCGCCCTGACCGGCAACGTGGCACCGATCCACTCCGACATCGAGTTCTGCGAGCACCTCGGCAGGGACCGGGTGCTGGTCTGCGGCATGGTCACCCTCGGGATCGTCATGGGCGCCAGCGTCCGCAGCACCAGCGGCCTGACCACCGCCAACCTCGCGCTCGACGCACTGCGCCTGGAACACCCCGTGTTCGTCGGCGACACCCTCTACGCCCAGACCGAGATCACCGAAGCCCGGCAGTCCCGCAGCCGCCCCGAATACGGCGTCGTCACCTGCAACATCAGCGGCTTCAACCAGGACCACCAGCGGGTCATCGTCTTCCAGCGGACCTTCTTCGTCCCCGCCGACGCCCCCGCCGTCCGCGACGCCACCAACTACTAGGAGCAGCTCATGGGTGAGACCATCACCGTCGTCCCCGCCGACGAGACCCTCCTGACCGAGTACGACGCCCTCGCCACCCGAGCCTTCGGACGCCGCGTCGACGACGTCACCCAGCTGGCCCAGCACGCCGACATCCGCGTCGCCCTCCACGACGGCCGCGTCATCGCCGGCGGGCTGAGCATGCTCATCGCACAGCACTTCGGCGGCCGCCCGGTCCCCAGCGCCTGCCTCGGCTCAGGATGCGTCGCCCCCGAACACCGCGGCGACCGCCTGACCGTCCGCATGCTCAACGACCGCATCCGCCCCCTCCAGGAGCGTGGCGCAGTCCTCGCCACCCTGTGGACCTCCTCCAACGGCTACGCCCGCCGCATGGGCTGGGAAGCACCCGTCCCGGTGTTCTCCTGGTCCGTGCACGCCGACGCCCTCAAACGCGACTTCGCCCCCGGCGACCTCACCATCGAGCACGGCATCACCCCGGGCAGCGAGGAACTCCAGCGGCGCCTCGCCCCGCGCTGGAACGGCACGCTCCTGCGACCCCCATGGTGGACTGCCCACAAACAGCGCCAGCACGACCTGACCTACTACCGGTTCAACCGCCCCGGCCAGCCCACGGCCGGCTACCTGTCACTGGCCACCCGCCGACACGACAGGCACGGTGCACACCTGGACGTCCACGACTTCTGGGCCGCCGACGACACCGTCGCCTCCGCGATGCTCGCCTTCCTCGGCCGCCACAACAGCCGGATCCCCACCATCACCTTCCACCGCACCAGCCTCCCACCCCACCCACTGCTCCTCCACGGCCTCCACCGCTACGGCGACGCCACCGCCGAGGCCTGGCACCCCTGGATGCTGCGCATCCTCGACCTGCCCGAAGCCATACGGCTGCGCGGCTGGCCCACCGACCTGAACACCACCCTCCCCATCGGCGTCGAACAGGGCAACGGCCATACCGACCGCTACCTCCTGCAGATCGCGCACGGCGCAGCCGAACTCCAGCCCACCACCACCGAACCCCGGGTCACGCTCAACCGTCGCCAGGCCACTCTCTGGTACGCCGGCGGCTACCGCAGCACCGTCGCCGCCGCCATGGCCGGGGTCCGCGCCACCGACGAACAGAGCCTGGCCACCCTCATCCGAAGCACCACGGAACACGAACTTTGGTGTGCCGAGCACTTCTGACCCGCCACCCGGTCAGGAAGCACCACCCAGGGTTCGACTTCTCTAAACGAAACTGACAACCCCGTGTGAACGGGGTGTCCTGTGTGACAGCCTGCGGCGGTGACCCAGCCTTCAACGCCCCCGCCCGTTGACGTCATCGAGGCCACCGAGCTCCGCCTCGTCGAAGAGACACCGCCGCAGCTGTCCGCCGAACACCGAGCGGCACGAGACCGCGTCTGGGACGAACTGGCCAGCCACAACCGCGCCCTCTTCGACGGTCCCGTCGTCGCCTGCACCAGCCTCACCCGGCCCCACCCGCACGAACTCCTCCTCGGCTGGGCCCGCGTGACCTACCGCAACTTCGCCCTGCGCCGGGTGCCCCGCGCCACCGCCCTGCCGTCCCTGTTCGTCGACGTCCTCCAGCCCACCGACGACGGAGCCCTGCTGGTCGCCCAGATGTCGACCGCCACCGCCCACCCCGGCCGCTGGCATCTGCCTGGCGGATCGGTCGAGCCCCCCGACGCCGGCGAGCTCCTGGACACCGCGTCACTGCGCCACAACGCAGCGCGCGAACTTCTCGAGGAACTCGGCGTCGACGCCGCCCCCGACGACCTGACGCTGTGGGCCGTCACCCGCGGCAACTACGGCAACATCGGCATCCACTTCGCCGCCCCGCCCCAGCCCAAGGCGGTCCTCAACGAACGGTTCGCCGCGGTCATCTCCGCCACCACCGCCGTCGGCCAGGCCCCCGAACTCGAACAGATCACGTTCCTCCGCAGCCCGGCCGACCTCACGACCCTCGCCGGCCCGCACGCCGACTACCTCGAACCCCTCGTCGACCGTTACGCACGGATACTCCTGTAACCGCATGTCGTGCCAGGCCCACCTCCGCCCGTGTCCGGGGCTGGAACCTGCGCACGAAGCCCGGTTCTCCGGCTGATACACCGAAACCGTCCCGATCCGGGCCGGGGCGACCACCGGGGGCTCGAGAGCACTCGCCAGGCCAACCGCCATCATGTCGGCCGCGTCCCGGCGGTCGGCAAGGCTCACCGCCTCCCGGCTCGCCAGCTCTCTTACGGATCACTTGGTGGCAGTTCGATCTCAGGGCCTGCTGGCGCCAACGGGACCGCAGCCTGCGACGATGCGCTTGTGAGTTATGACCTTGCGGTGTGGGACGGCGACCGTCCACTCAACGACCGCCAAGCGGGCTTGACCTACGACGAGCTCTACGAGCGCTACCTGGAGTCGGACGATGTCGTCGTGCCTCCGGCGCCGCGCATCGTGGCGTATGTGGAAGCGCTCGTCGCGCGATATCCGGACGACGTCGATCACAGTGTCGTCTGGGCGTCCCAGCCGGTCATCGAGGAGGCATCGGGCCCGATCGTGTACCTGCTCATGTCCTATGGCAAGGCGGAGGAAGTGTCCGAGTGCGCCGCTACGCTGGCTCGCGAGCACGGACTCGTCTGCTTCGATCCGCAAGGAGAATGCCTCCGGCCGTGATCTGCTGGTTCGTTCAGCGGGCGGACCAGAGGAAGATGCCTGCGATGAGGAGCCCGGCGTGGTGGACCGTGGCGGTCTTCTCGTAGCGGGTCGCGATGCCGCGCCACTGCTTCAGCTGGTTGATACACCGCTCGACCGTGTTGCGTTCGAGACACTGCCTAGCCTCGGCGTCAAGCAGCACTGATCGTGCAGGCAGAGCCCCGTAGGCTGCTCCGACGCGGAACGGCGTGATCTTCAGCGTTGGCACTCATGACAACAAGCCCGGCACGGATATCAGTGACGACCGCATGGGCTGGCCCTGGCGATCTGAGAGCGGGAAAGCCCAAGGCAACCCTGGGCAAGCTGCCCCCGACGGCGGCCTGCCCACTCCGGTCGGTGCGCGCTGAGGCGGGCAAGCCTGGGCGGATATCCCGACCGTGGCCGGTGGAGGAGGACGTGGTGCGAGGTTTCGAGACGGGCGAGACGGTCGTACGGCGCGACGTGCACCGCTCGGGCCGGGTATGGAGTGAGCAGGCGCTGCGGGTTCTCACGGACACCGACGAGGCGCTGGTGACCGCCTGCGCGCCCGGGGCAGAGGCCCGCTGGCCCGCCCTGTACGCGAAGGCCCGCGAGGACAGGGACCGCTCGGTGCGCACGGAGGCGTTCGAGGCGATGGCGACCGGCCGGTGGGAACTCGCGGACGCGGTGTGGCAGGAGACCGACCTACTTCTGTGGAAGCCTCCGGCGGCCTGGTTCAGCGTCAACGCCTTCTTCGTCCCCGACGGCGCCGGGCGGCGACTGCGAAACTGGTACGTCAACTTCGAGCACCCGACGCGCCGTACTGAGGCTGGGTTCGACACCTTCGATCTCACCGTGGACCTGGTCATCCACCCCGACCTCACCGGCTGGGAGTGGAAGGACGAAGACGAGTACGCGCACGTGCGCCGCCTTGGCATCATCTCCGACACCGAGCACGAGGCCGTCGACGACGCCCGTGCCCAGGTGCTGGCGATGCTCGCCGACCGTGCAGGTGTCTTCGCGCACGCGGAGTGGTGGGCGTCCTGGGCGTGGGAGCCGGCCTGGCCTACGCCGCGCCTACCCTGGCCCACGGTGGCCGCGGAGAGGATTACACCAGAGGGCGGCTGATTGTGCTTCTACTGCTCCGATCCCGCGGGGTCCGGCGAGCAGGGTTCCCGCGCAGACCTGGGGAGTGGTCGTGGAGGCTCATCGCGTCGTGACGGCCCCACCGAGCCGATGCGGCCAGCGCGGTGAGATCGAGACGGCCGGCGCCGGAAGGGAAGCCCCGTGAGCTTCCCCGCCTACACGGCGATCCGCCTCCGTCAGCTGCAGAGGGCGTCGAGGGCGCCGATACGGATCAGGCGCTGTGCGAGCGGCAGGGATGAGCGGGCGCGCAGCCACAGATCCTGCAGTCCGGTGTAGGGCTGGCCGGTCGCAAGGCGGGCGGTCTCCGCCTCGCTGATGCCCTTGACCGTGGAGAACGACAGACGCACTCCCCAGCCGTGCCCGGTCTGCTCCACGCTGTGCTGTTTGCGGGAGCGGTTGACGTCGACGGGCAGCACGGCGATGCCGTGGCGGCGGGCGTCGGCGACGATGACCCGGCGCGGCCACATGCCCGGATCAGTGCGCCCTCGGGCCGGTTTGGAGCCGGCTGCTGTTTTCAGGCCGAGCGTGGCCTGCGCGCCGACGTCTTCTTGGCCGCGGTCTTCTGCGTTGGCTGCTTCGCGGCGGTCTTCTTCGCGGCCGTCTTCTTCTTCGGCTTCGGCAGCTCGTGCACGTCTGTGTCCTCGCCGCGGGACGCCTTCACCTTGGCCACGGACTCGGTCAGGGCCGCCATCAGGTCGAGGACCTGACCCGGCTGTTCGGGCTCCGGCGCCTGCGGGAGCGGCTTGTCCTGCCGCTTCGACTCGATGATCTTCGCCATGGCCTCGGTGTAGGTGTCCTTGAAGTCCTCGCCCTCGAGGTCGTCGCGGGCCATGGTCTCCATCAGGGCGAGCGCGCCCTCGATCTCGTCGTCGGACACCTCCACCGGCGGCGGGAGCAGCTCGGCGGGGTCGCGGATCTCGTCGGGCCAGCGCATGGCGTGCAGCACGATCACGTCGTCCCGCACCCGGAGCAGGCCCAGGCGCTCGCGGCCCGACCACGCGTACTTGGCCACGGCCACCTTCGACGAGCGCTCCAGCGCCTGCCGCAGAAGCTTGTAGGACTTCGCCGCGACCTGCCCGTCGGGTGCGAGGTAGTAGCCCTCCGCGATGCGGATCGGGTCCACGGAGTCCAACGGCACGAACGCCTCGATCTCGATGGCCTTCGCCGTGGGCAGCGGCAGGTCGCGCAGCTCCTGATCGGAGATGGGGATGACCTGGGTCTTGGTGAGCTCGTAGCCCTTGCCGATCTCCGCGTTCGACACCTCGCGGTCCTCGACCTCACACACCTTGCGGGTGCGGATTCGCCCCATGTCCTCCAGGTGGTACTGGTGGAACTGGATGCTGTGGTTCTCGGTAGCGGACTGGACGTGGATAGGCACCGTGACCAGGCCAAACGAGATGGCACTGCTCCAAATGGTTCGGGGCATGGCTGATCTCCGCGACGGCCCCGAGCACCACCAGCCTAGGAGCGGCCGCGGCGACCCGCACAGCGGGCCGCCGCATCTGCAAAGGCCGTCAGGAAGGCGGTCAGGACCAACCGTGGGGACCAGGTCGTGCTGAGCGCGGCGGCTCACCGGCGTGCTCGACGCCGTTCACTGCGCTGGGACGCTCACCAGCGCTTCGGGTAGGTAGGCGGAGCGGATGCTGAGCTGCCAGCCGTGTGCGGTGTGGGCGAGGGCGGCCATGTTGACGGCTCCCACCGGCAGCAGGCTCCTGGCGGCCGGATCGGCGTCGACGCTTTCGCGGTGCGCGACGAGCCGATTGTGGAGGGCGTGCTCGAAGGTGGCCTGATCGTCGTCGAGCAGGACGCGCAGGAGTCGCTGGTCGGGCGTGAGCGTGCCAGCCGCGTCGAGCTGCTGTGCCGCGCGCGTGCGGTGGCCTGCGTCCGGCTTGGCCAGCGGCGCCGGGCCGGGGTAGGCCCCCTCGGGGACGTCGAGGTAGCCGCACAGTGCGTCCATCTCGGCGAGATCGGCGGGTTCGGAGACCGACTCGCGCTCCGAGTAGGGAACGCCGTCCCGGATGGCCGGCGCGTAGTCCCGGAGCAGTGTGGGGCCGATGAACCGGTCTTTGTGTCCTATCAGTCCGCTGATGACGGACCACTCGAACGCGTCGGTCCACGTCCGCGCCGTGGTGGCTGGGTGGGTCGGCTCGTACCTCTCCTCGTAGTGCAGCCCTTGGTTGCTGAGGGTCTTCGTCGTCAGTGGGAGGGGGATCTCGAAGTCGCCGTCGGGGAAGCAGGCGAGGCTCAGCACGCCCATGGCGCACTCGGCGGCGGTGAGCAGGGCGGCGCGCGAGTCGGGCCGCTGCAGGGCGGGGTCGGACACGGTGCGTGCGCCGAGGTGGTCGGCCAGTTCCTCACCGAGTTCCCTGAGCCCTTGCCGTAGCGGCATCGCGCTCCACACCATGTCGTGCCACCGGTCGAAGGCCCGGCCGTCCATATCGTCGAGGGCCTGCTCGATGCGCTGTTGCGTCACGGCGTGACGGGTCACTTCGTTGATCGTCATGCGGGCCATCCTGGCAGTGACCACCGACAGCCCAGTGCCCATCCGGCCTTCACCAGCCAGACCCCGCTGCATCCCTGGCGATCGATCCGCCCCTCCACCTGTTCGCACGTCTGTGCGATTTCGAGTTATGGTGGATGCCTGAAGAGGACGCAGGTCAGGGAGGGGCGAAGGAGAGACGGGAGGCTCGGGCCGTGGATTTACTCATCTGCGAGTGGCCTCCGGTTACTCCGCCCGCTACGGCGCCTCCCTCCCCGGCGCTCTCGTGCAGCGGGCCGTCGAGCGCGGGATGACGACGCTCGCGCTGACCGACCGGGACACCGTCGCGGGCACGGTCCGCTTCGCCACCGCCGCCGCGGCCGCCGGCATCCGCCCCGTCTTCGGTGTCGACGTCGCCGTCGCCCCGCTCACCTCGCCCGACCCGGCCGCCGGCCGGCCGCGTACTCCCGTGCGCGGCGGCGCGCACGTGATGGAGCCGCCGTTGCGGATCACCCTGCTCGCGCAGAACGCGGCCGGGTGGGCGCGGCTGTGCCGTCTGGTGTCCGCCGCGCACGCCGAGGCCAGCAGTGCGCCGCCGACAGTGTCCTGGTCGACCTTGCGCGCGTACGCCGACCAGGACCTGGTGGTGCTGCTCGGCCCGGCCTCCGAGCCGGTGCGGGCCCTGTCCGCCGGCCGCCCCGACGTCGCCGAGCAACTGCTCGCGCCGTGGCGCGATCTGGTTGGACAGCAGCTGCGGCTGGAAGCGGTGTACCTGGGACGGCAGGGCACCGGTGCGGGCTCTTTGCGGCTGGCCGCGCGCACCGTGGGCCTGGCCGATCAGCTCGGGGTGCGGGCGGTGCTGACGAACGCGGTCCGCTACGCCGACCCCGCACAGCACCGGCTGGCCGACGTGCTCGACGCGGCCCGGCTGCTGCGGCCCGTCGACCGTCGGCATCTGGACGGCGACGAACGCTGGCTGAAGGGCCCGGCCGCCATGACGGCGGCCGCCGACCGCCTCGCCCGGGCCGTCGGCAACGACCCCGCCCGGGCCATGCGTCTGCTGGCCGAGACCGAGGCCACCGGCCAGTCCTGCACCCTCACCCCGGCCGACCTCGGGCTCGGGCGCCCCCACTTCCCCGAACCCGCCGTCGTCGGCGCCGGCCCCGAGCGCGGTTCAGCAATGCGGCTGCTGCGGCAGCGGTGCGAGACCGGGATGGTCGCCCGCGGCCTGGACACCGACGAGCCTGCGGGGCGTTTCCCCTTGAGCGTGGACACCCTGATCATTGGATCACGATGATCCATAGGACAGGAGTTCCCGTTGGGGACGTCGAAGTACTCGCCTGAGTTCCGGGCCGATGCCGTCGCGCTGTATCACTCAAGCCCGGGTGGGTGAATCGCCCCGGGTTTGATGGAGACATCGAAGACCCGGAAGGATGCCGATCATGGCAGCGCCCAAGAAGTACTCCGACGAGTTGCGTGAGCGTGCGACGCGGATGGTGATGGAGGCCCGCAAGGACCCCGCCGGCCGGACCGGTGCGATCCGGCGGATCGCCGAGCAGCTCGACGTCCATCCCGAGGCCCTGTGAACCTGGGTGAAGCGGGCAGAGCCGACGAGGGCCTGCGTGAGGGCACCACCAGCGCCGACGCCGCCCGGATCGCGGAGCTGGAGCGCGAGGTGAAGGAACTACGCCGGACCAACGCCATCTTGAAGTCCGCCTCGGCTTTCTTCGCCGCGGAGCTGGACCGTCCACTGCGCTGAGGGTCGCCTACATCGACCAGTACAAAGGGGAGTTCGGCGTCCAGCCGATCTGTGCCGCTCTGAAGGGGACGGACGCCGAGATCGCGCCGAGCACCTACTACTCCGCCGCTGCCCGGCCGCCCTCTGCCCGCAGCCTGCGTGACGCGGAGCTCACCGAGGAGATACGCGTGATCCATGCCGACAACTACGGTGTCTACAGCGCCCGCAAGGTCCATGCCGCGCTGCTGCGCAAGGAGTGGACGGTGGCCCGCTGCACCGTGGAACGGCTCATGCGTGCCGACGGCCTGCGCGGCGTGAGCAGAGCCAAGGGCCCTCTACGGACCGGCACGATGCCCTCCACTCGATCGCGCAACCACCAGCCGCCGGCCGGGCGCAGCGCCCGCCGGAACCCATACCGGGCGGCCGACTGGAGACCGTGCGAGACATAGGAGGCAGCGCAAAAAAACAGCGGCCCGTGTCATCCAGGTTCGTGGTGGGTGGGTTTAAGAGGATGGAGAGGCGCCCTCCACCCTGTTCATTCCCATCCGCAAGGAGTTCCGTCCATGACACGGATCAAGAAGTATGTGGCGGCCACGGCAATCGCGGCCGCGGTCGTAGGGGCGCCCACGATGGCCCAAGCCTTCGCGTCTCCCGCTAAGGCCACAGTTGCGGCCGCCAGCAAGACCGGGGCAGTTTCGTCCGCAAGGGCTGCCAAGGCGGTGTCGTCGGTGCGGGTGGTGGCGCCGGGTGAGCGGGTGCAGGCCGCGCCGAAGGTGCAGCTGTGGCTGACCAAGGACGGCATGCACTGGTCCACCCCCACCCAGGCCAACCAGTTCCGCAGCGTCGTCGACGGCAACCTGGACATGAGCCAGCCCGGGGTGAGCCTGCAGTTCGAGCCGGTCGAAGGCCGTTACTTCCTGTCCGGCGTTTACCACGGCAAGGGCGACGCGGCCAGCGTGCAGGTCGTCACCGACAAGGGCACGGTGACCGGCCGCGTGGTCCACCTGGCCGGCCAGCCCGGCTGGGGCGCCTGGTACGCCACCAGCCCGCTGCCCACCGGGCCCAAGAAGAAGGACTTCAAGCACAACTTCGTCCACAGCGTCACCGTCCAGGACACCGCAGGCCACACCATCGCCACCCTCACCCTCCCCTAACCGCGTGCGACTCTGGTGGGGCCCGGACACACCGGGCCCCACCGCACGACACGCCTTTACCCATCACCTTGAGGAACGAGCAATTGTGACGGACGAGAGTCATGGCGAGTTCGCCGATTTCGCCGCGGCGGCCTGGCCTCGTTTGGTACGTACCGCGCACATGCTCACCGGCGACTTCCACGAGGCAGAAGATCTGGTACAGACCACGCTGACCAAGATGTATGCCCGCTGGCGGCGCATCCCCCGCGACGAGGTCCATGCCTACCTACGCCGGGCCCTGGTCAATAACAATCTCAGCCGGATCCGCAAGAAGCGTGTGGCTCATCTGCTCATGCCGTTCCTCCCCGAGACGGTGCACCGGGCGCACGACGGACACGCCGAGATCACCGAGCACCGCGCAGCCCTCACCCAGGCACTGGCGACCCTGCCGACCCGACAGCGGACCGTGATGGTGCTGCGCTACTTCGAGGACCTGAGCGATCAAGAGATCGCGGCAGTGCTGAACTGCTCACTGGGCACGATCAAGACCCATGCGCGGCGTGGCCTTGCCGCCCTGCGCAGCCACCCTGCCCTCGCCTCCGACGCCTTCCCTTCCGGAGCCCACTGATGAGTTCCCGCCCCGATACCGAGCGGCTGCGGCAGCTGTTCACGGACGCCGCCTACGACATCACCCCCTCCCCAGTGCCGCTGGCCGCCATCGAGAAGGCAGGCCGCACCCGGCAGCGACGTCTCACCACAGGGCTGGCCACCGCCTGCGGACTGCTGCTGATCCCATTGGCCGCCACCGCCGTCCACATCGCCACCCCTTCTTCCCAGACCGTCGGGCAACCAGCCGCTACCGCGTCGTCGGTGCGGGTGGTGGCGCCGGGTGAGCGGGTGCAGGCCGCGCCGAAGGTGCAGCTGTGGCTGACCAAGGACGGCAAGCACTGGTCCACCCCCACCCAGGCCAACCAGTTCCGCAGCGTCGTCGACGGCAACCTGGACATGAGCCAGCCCGGGGTGAGCCTGCAGTTCGAGCCGGTCGAAGGCCGTTACTTCCTGTCCGGTATTTACCACGGCAAGGGCGACGCGGCCAGCGTGCAGGTCGTCACCGACAAGGGCACGGTGACCGGCCGCGTGGTCCACCTGGCCGGCCAGCCCGGCTGGGGCGCCTGGTACGCCACCAGCCCGCTGCCCACCGGGCCCAAGAAGAAGGACTTCAAGCACAACTTCGTCCACAGCGTCACCGTCCAGGACACCGCAGGCCACACCATCGCCACCCTCACCCTCCCCTAACCGGCAAGCCCGCGTCGCGCGTCTGTCACCCATGGGCCGCTGCTCACCCTGCCGGATTCATTGAGCACTGGCAGCGAAGTGCCCTGCCCATTCCCGGCCGACTGGCCCACTCACACCCGAGGCTTCCGTATGCCCCGCTTCTTGAGTCAGTTCACGCGACAGCCACAGCATCGTCGACCACGCCGTACCTCTCGCAACCCCGCAGTAGCGCCAAGACGGCCTCACAGGCGATGGCTCAGACGACTAGCCATGCTGCTGTTGGTGCTGGCCGTGGGCTTGAGCGGGGCGGTGATTGCGGCATACGTCATGGTGGATATCCCCGCCCCACATCCGGAGGCGGTGGTGCAGAGCACCGTGTTTCTTGATGCGGACGGCGACTACCTGGGGCGGAGGGGCCCGGTGGACCGGCAGGACGTGCCGCTGACCCGGGTACCCCGGCACGTACAGGACGCGGTGATTGCCGCGGAGAACCGGTCGTTTCGTACCGACTCCGGCATCGCACCCACCGCCATCGCCCGCGCTGCATGGGCCACAGTGACTGGCGGCGCCCGCCAGGGCGGTTCCACCATCACCCAGCAGTACATCAAGAACGCTCTGCTGTCCCCGGAGCAGTCGCTCTCCCGCAAGGCCAAAGAGGCCTTGATCGCGGTCAAGCTGGACCGCACCCGCCCCAAGAACGAGATCATGCAGGGTTACCTGAACACCGTGTACTTCGGCCGCGGCGCGGCCGGTATCCAGGCCGCTGCCCGCAACTACTTCGGAATCGACGCCGACCAGCTCAGTCTGGCGCAGGGCGCCACCCTCGCGGCCATCATCAACCTGCCCTCGTACTACGAACGGGCCGGGGCCAACCCGAACGTCACCGCCACCCTGCAGGGTCGCTGGGAATGGGTACTCAACGGCATGGCCCAAGCGGGTGCCATCACCTCCGGTCAGCGAGCCCGCGCGGTGTTCCCGGCCTTGCGCTTCTACCCGCCAGGCCAGACCGAGGGACAGCGCCAGTACCTGCTCGACGCGGCCACCGCCGAAGCTACCAACCGGCTGCACATCAGCCCAGATGAGCTGGCCCGCGGCGGCTACACCGTGCACACCACCTTCGACCTCACCCTCCAAGACCAGGCAACTCAGAGCATCCAAGACCAAACCGATATCATCGACCGTACTCATCGCAAACCAGGCAAGACTCGGCTGCACGCCGCGATCGTCGCCATAGTCCCGGGAGACGGGGCGATCAGGCTGCTATATGGCGGCGCCGACTACGCCCGCCAGCCCTTCAACGACGCCCTCCATGGCGACATCGAAACCGGCACTGCGCTGGATCCCCTGCGCACCGCCCAGCTCAAACCCCCGTTGGACCAACTCCGGCACGATGCCACCGCCACCCCCGTCCAGGTGACCGCCGCCTACACTGCTCTGGCTGCCCACGGCCGTTACGCCACCCCCTACACCATCACCAAGATCACCCGCGGTGGAAAAATCGTCTACATAGCGCGCCCGACCACCCACCCAGCAATCACCGGAGCCACGACCGAAGTAGCAGCCAGCGGCCTGTTCACCCCGGACTACCGCGCCGCACGTCACACTGGTGGAGCCGCTGACCGTACCGCCTGGTCCGCCACCTACAGCTCCCGACTCGCCCTCAGCGTTGCCCTGTTCGCCGAACATCCCGCCGAGGGTAACCACCCCGCCGCCCCCGCCCTCCTCACCTCACTCACCGGCAGACACCCGCAAGCGGCGGCTACTCAAATCGCAGCAGACATATGGTCCAGCCAAGCGCCTTCGCAGCGTTGACAGATTGGGCGAATCCGGCCCCTTCCGCGGGCCATTCGACCAGCAGCCAGCAGTCGGGCAGGACACTGTCCCACCAGCCCTGTTCGGCCGACGCCGCGGCTTTGATGGGGCGCTCGACTGCTTTGCCGGCCGGGCGCATGCGCACGGCCGGCAAAGCGGGAGCGTAACTGCCTGTTCTCTATCCGCTCGTGCGGTCGGGCAGGTTCGAACGGGGGCCTGGTTCGGGTGAGTTGTCCGGGGCGGGTGCATGAAGGAAGGGCCTCTTGGTAGCTCGCGGATGTCGAGTCCAGCGAGAAGCAAGAGGCCCTGTTGTCGAAGTGTCGCGTGGTCGTGGTCGCCGAGTCCAGTTCGTCCACTCGTGGGTGTGACTGCCTCGCCCACAGGTTCGGGAACGTGGTCGACCGGCCGCAGCGCCGGCCCCGATACGGCTCGGACATGAGCGATGCCGAGTGGGCCGTGGTGAGGGACCTGCTGCCGGTGCCGGGCTGGCTTTCGGGCCGCGGCGGGCGTCCGGAGGGCTACTGCCACCGGCAGATGATCGACGCAGTGCGCTACCTCGTCGACAACGGCATCAAGTGGCGGGCAATGCCCGCGGACTTCCCGCCCTGGCCGCGCGTCTACGCCTTCTTCGCCCGCTGGCGGGACACGGGACTGGTCACCGAGCTGCACGACCGGCTGCGGGAAGCCGTCCGCGCCGGCGAAGGCCGCAGCACCGAGCCGAGCGCGGGGGGCGTGGACTCGCAGTCGGTGAAGGCAGACGCCACCGTCACCTTCGGCTCACGGGGCTTCGACGCGGGCAAGAAGATCAACGGTCGCAAGCGGCACCTGCTCACCGACACACTCGGACTTCTCCTGGCGGTGCTGGTCACACGCGCGTCCGTGACCGACCGGGACGGCGCCCGGTCCCTTCTGCCAGCGGCGGCCGGCCGCTCTCGGCGGCTGGCCCGGGTCTGGGCCGACGGCGGCTACACCGGCCACCTCACCGACTGGACCAGCCAGCACCTCGGCCTCGTCCTCGACATCGTCCGCCGCAGTGAGGACGTCCGAGGCTCCCAGGCCCTCCCCGCCGCTGGGTCGTCGAACGGTCCTTTGCGTGGTTTCTGCGCAGCCGCCGCCTGGTCAGGGACTACGAACGCCGCCCCGACACGAGCGAAGCCGTCATCCGCCGGTCGCTGACCGCCCTGATGAGCCGCCGCCTGGCCGCACGATCTCGTCGGCCTGCACCCCTGACGGCAGGGTGAACCTCCCGGGCTTCGTCTCCACCAGCCAGCCCCGCTCCACCAGCCTCTTCAGCCGTGCTCTCGCACCCTCGACGCGTGAGGCCGAGGCACTGTCCCAGCCAAGCACCAACGGCCGCCCGCCGGGCACCCAGCCTGTCGTTCCCAGCCTCGGCCGCGGCTGCCATCACCGCCTGGTAGTCCACCGACAGGTCTTCGACCCCGGCCGCATTCTGTCGATGCGGCACCGCACGGCGCGGGCCCACCGGCCTCCTCGACGACGGGCCAACGACTGTCTCGGCCGGCTTTTCCTCCTTGGCGAGCGCTTCCAGATACTGCTCGAGGCCGATCGTCCGAAGCTTGAGAACCTCCTCGGCATCCGCCAAGGCTGCCCGCACCCGCTTCAGTTCGGATTCGAGCTCATCCACCCGCACGGCAGCGGCCTTCCGCCGCGTTTCCAGGACCGCCCGCATCGACGGCATCCGCCACCCCCACCGACTCGATCAGCAGCGAGTCGAGACTCCCGCCACAGCCGCAATCTCATGCCTGACCAGCGGAATCCGCACACGGCATTCGGAATAACGTCATTCCCTGGGCGCGGCTTCCCGACTCTGCTGTTCACAGAGGCAGCGTTATGCCAAGTTCCTGCATGGCGGTAGATGGGGGCCCGCCTTCAGAGCGTTCCGTCTTGTATCCCTTGATCCGGGGTTCGAGCGTACGGGGGTCGACTGCTTCAGCGGGGGCGCTCTTGGCGTAGAGGCCTTCGGGCTGGCTGTCGCGGTCGTGGGGCAGGAGCCAGAAGACGCGGCGGCGGAAGGTGCCGGAGGCGCGGGACGGTTTGGCGGTGGGCGCCAGGAGGGCGTAGCCGACCATGCGGCCGTCGCGGTGGTAGGCCGGGCGGCCTTTGCGGGTGGGCAGGCGGTCCAGGCTTTGGCGGACGTAGCCGAGGTGGTCTACGTCTTCCAGCCAGACGATGTCGGCTTCGTGGCTGATCTCGTCCTCGGTGATCAGGGAACTCATGTGCTGGGGTCCCTCTCCTGGTCGGTGAGCAGGCCGATGCCGGGGTAGTGCTTGCGCTGGTTGGACAGGATCATCTGTTTGGGCGAGGCCAGTCCTACGAGTTCCCGGGTGCGGGAGGCGAACGCACGAGAGGACATGGCCGGTGCACCCTCGCTCTGGCACCAGAGTTTGTAGGCGGCGTAGAGCGCCGTCTGCGGCGCGCGCAGTTCGGCGCCGAGGGTGCAGCACTCCTCGTAGAAGCGCCCGGTGTGGTCCTCGGTCTCGGCGTACGTGCTGGTGGCGATCCGGACTCGCTCGGGGCCGGTCAAGTCCCGGTCGCCGGCGAGGTAGCGGCGGGCTCCGTCGATGAGCCAGCCCAGGATGCCGGGGCCTTCCTCGGTGACGAGGATGTCCGCCAGGTTGTCAATCTTGCGGTGGTCGGGAACGACCCGATCGAACGGGATCAGGCGCATGCGGCGCCAGAACGCGAAGCCACCGGTGCCGACCTCCGGGCGATGGTTGGCCAGCAGCCAGAGTTTGTGGGTGGGTTCGAAGCTGAAGAAGTCCTGCCGCATGCGGCGGGCCTTGATGCGGTCGCCGCCGGTCAGGAGCTTCACGCGGGCTTCGTCGAACTTGTCCCCTGGTTTGACCTCGGAGCAGACGATGACGCGCCGTCCGTGAAGTTCGGCGAGGTCGGTGGGGTGGCCTTCGTAGGGACGAGACATAAGGAAACCGGGCGGGCTGGCGTCCGCGTAGTCGCCCAGGAGCTTCATGAGCACGTCCAGCAGGACGGATTTGCCGTTTTTGCCGGAGCCGAAGAGGAAGGGCAGGACCTGGCCGCCGACGTCGCCGGTGAC